>NZ_CP013747.1:3782817-4413287 GCF_001484605.1 Pseudarthrobacter sulfonivorans
GATCCCCGAGGAGCAGCGCGGCACCTACGCCGGCGTGGCACACCCGTCCGTCATCGCGCACCTGCAGAAGCTGGGCATCACCGCGATCGAGCTGATGCCGGTGCACCAGTTCGTCAATGAGGGAAACCTGCAGGACAAGGGCCTGAGCAACTACTGGGGCTACAACACCATCGGCTTCTTCGCGCCGCAGAACACCTACAGCTCCACCGGCGACTCCGGCCATCAGGTCCAGGACTTCAAGGCGATGGTCCGCACCCTGCACCGCGCAGGCATCGAAGTGATCCTGGACGTGGTGTACAACCACACCGCCGAAGGCAACCATCTGGGCCCCACCCTGTCCTTCAAGGGCATCGACAACGCGTCCTACTACCGGCTGATGGAGGGCGACGAGAAGCACTACATGGATTACACGGGTACCGGCAACTCCCTCAACGTCCGCCAGCCCCACTCGCTGCAGCTGCTCATGGACTCGCTGCGGTACTGGGTCACAGAAATGCATGTGGACGGCTTCCGCTTCGACCTCGCCTCCACGCTGGCGCGCGAGTTCTACGACGTTGACAAGCTCTCCACCTTCTTCGAACTCATCCAGCAGGACCCAGTGGTGTCCCAGGTCAAACTGATTGCCGAGCCCTGGGACGTGGGTCCCGGCGGCTACCAGGTGGGCAACTTCCCGCCGCAGTGGACGGAGTGGAACGGCCAGTACCGCGACACGGTCCGGGACTTCTGGCGCGGCGAACCGGCCACGCTGGGGGAATTCGCCTCCCGCATCACCGGCTCTTCGGACCTCTACGAGCACTCGGGCCGCCGCCCCGTGGCGTCGATCAACTTTGTCACCGCCCACGACGGGTTCACGCTGGCTGACCTGGTGTCCTACAACGAGAAACATAACGAGGCCAACGGCGAGGGCAACAACGACGGCGAATCCCACAACCGGTCCTGGAACTGCGGGGCGGAAGGCCCCACGGACGATCCTGCTGTCCTGGGGCTGCGTGCCCGCCAGCAGCGGAACTTCATCGCGTCGCTGCTGCTGTCCCAGGGTGTGCCCATGCTGGCGCACGGTGACGAACTGGGCCGCACGCAGCAGGGCAACAACAACGGCTACTGCCAGGATTCGGAACTGACCTGGATCAACTGGGAGAACATCGACCAGCCCCTCGTTGAATTCACCGCCGCCGTCAACGCGCTCCGCGCCAAGCACCCCACCTTCCGCCGCAGCAAATTCTTCGACGGCAGGCCCGTTCGCCGAGGCGAAGGCGAGCGGCTGCCGGACATCGTATGGCTGGACATGGACGGAACCACCATGCAGCCCGAAGATTGGGACAGCGGGCTGGGCCGCTCTTTTGGCGTTTTCCTCAACGGTGACGGCATCCGGGGCAAGGACACCCGCGGCCGCCGGATCACGGACGTGAACTTCCTGCTTTACTTCAACGCCCACGACGACATGGTCAAGTTCACGCTGCCGGCCGACGAGTACGCGCCCGCTTGGGACATCATCATCGACACCGCCGGCCACAACGCGGACACCGAGCCGGTCCAGGCCGGCGGGGCCCTGCCTGTGGACGCAAAGTCCCTGGTGGTTCTTCGCGCCCACAGTGTTCCTGATGTGGAACCGGACCACTCCGTGGCCGCGTCGCTGGCGGCGCTGACCCAGACGTCCACCAGCGAGACCGAGTCCCTGAGCTCGCCCATGGTGGCCGAACCCGGGAAAACCACGAAAGTCGGGGCCCGGAAGAGCGGCGCCAAGTGAAGGCTCCGGCGTCCACCTACCGGCTCCAGATCCGCAGCAGCTTCACGCTCTTTGATGCGGCTGCGACCGTTCCGTACCTGAAATCACTGGGCGTGGATTGGGTCTACCTGTCTCCGATCCTGACGGCGGAGCGTGGGTCCGATCACGGCTATGACGTGACGGATCCGTCGTCGGTGGATCCGGAGCGGGGTGGCCCGGAAGGGCTGCTTTCCCTTTCGAGGGCCGCGCGGGAGCAGGGCATGGGCGTGCTGGTGGACATCGTCCCCAACCACGTGGGCGTGGCCTCGCCGGCGCAGAACCCGTGGTGGTGGTCGCTGCTGCAGGAAGGGCGCGGCTCGCCTTACGCTGAAGCGTTCGACGTCGACTGGGACTTTGGTGCCGGCCGGATCCGGCTCCCCGTCCTGGGTAGCGAAGACGACCTTGGCCTTCTGGAGGTTGCCGATGGTGAGCTCCGCTATTACGGCCACCGCTTTCCGTTGGCCGCAGGTTCATACTCCGACGGCGACTCTCCGCGGGCTGTGCATGACCGGCAGCATTACGAACTCGTCTCCTGGCGCCGGGCGGACAGTGAGCTGAACTACCGGCGGTTCTTCGCGGTCAACACCCTGGCGGGCATCCGGGTGGAGGACCCCTGGGTCTTCGGCCAGGCCCATGCCGAGGTCAAGCGCTGGTTCGACGCCGGCCTGGTCGACGGGCTGCGCGTGGACCACCCGGACGGCCTGGCGGACCCTGCCGGGTATCTTCGCTGGCTCAAGGACCTCAGCGGCGGAGCCTACGTCCTGGTGGAGAAGATCCTGGAGTCGGGGGAGGAGCTGCCGCCGGAATTCGCCTGCGAGGGAACCACCGGCTACGACGCCCTGGCCGACCTGGACCGCCTGCTGGTGGATCCGGCCGGCGAGGCTGCACTGGACGCGTTGGATGCACAGCTCCGCCCCGGCGAGCCTGCGGACTATGCGGCCATGATCCTGGGGACCAAGCGTGCCGTGGCGGACGGCATGCTGCGGTCCGAGATCCTGCGGCTGGCACGCCTTGTTCCCGCTTCCGCGGGCCCGCCGCCGGGTCTTTCCGAGGACGTTGCGGCGGATGCCCTGGCGCAGGTCATCGCGGCCTTCCCCGTGTACCGCACCTACCTTCCCACGGGTGAGGACGTGCTGCGCGAGGCCTGCGCGGCGGCGGCCCGCCAGCGCCCTGACCTGGCCAATGTGCTGGACGTGCTGCTGCCCCTGCTGCTGAAGCCCGAGACTGAACTGGGCCGACGTTTCCAGCAGACGTCCGGCATGGTGATGGCCAAGGGCGTGGAGGACACGGCCTTCTACCGCTACACCCGGCTGGGGACACTGACCGAAGTGGGAGCGGACCCGTCCCACTTCTCCCTTGCCCCGGAAGAATTCCACCGGCGGATGGCCGAGCGCCAGGAGTCCCTGCCGCTGTCCATGACCACATTGACCACCCACGACACCAAACGCAGCGAGGACACCCGGGCACGGATCTCCGTGATCGCTGAGCTGCCGGACGAGTGGGCCGCAACCCTGGACACCCTTCGCGGGCTCGCCCCGGTGCCCGACGGCCCGTTCGAGAACCTGCTGTGGCAGGCGGTCATCGGTGCGTGGCCGGCGTCGCGGGAACGGCTGCATGCCTATGCGGAGAAGGCGGCCCGGGAAGCAGCCAATTCCACCACCTGGACGGATCCGGACGAAAAGTTCGAAGCACGGGTTAAGGCAGCGGTGGACGCAGTGTTCGACGACGCCAAGGTCACCACGGCGATCGAGGACTTCGTCGCCAGGACGGATGACTTTGCCGCTTCCAACTCGCTGTCCCTGAAGCTGCTCCAGCTGACCATGCCGGGGGTACCGGACGTCTACCAGGGCACCGAATTCCGGGACCGCTCGCTGGCCGACCCGGACAATAGGCGGGGAGTTGACTTCAAGCGCCGTGAAACCGCCCTTGCCGCACTGGATGCCGGCACAAGTCCGGCGGACTTCCGGGACGAGGCCGCGAAACTGCTGCTGACCTCCCGGGCGCTGCGCCTCCGCCGGGATCGGCCCGAACTCTTCGAGGGCTACCGGCCCGTTCTGGCTTCCCACGCTGCGGCGGACCACCTGGTGGCCTTCGACCGCGGGGCGGACAGCGCTGGCGGCGCGCCCGGTGCGTTGACCCTTGCGACGCGGCTTCCCGTCGGACTGGAACGCGCCGGCGGGTGGCGGGATACCGCCGTCGAACTTTCCACCGCCATGCGGGACGAACTCACGGGACGGACGCACGGCCCCGGCCCGGTGCCGGTGGCCGGCATCCTCCAGCAATTCCCTGTGGCGCTTCTCGCGCCCGTGATCGGAGACAACGCATGAGCCTGACGCACCACGGTTCCGGCCGGTTCGATGTCTGGGCCCCGGACGCCTCGGCCGTCTCGCTGCTCGCCAACGGGCACCAATACCCCATGAAGCAGGTGGCGGGAGTCCCCGGCGCAGATGGCTGGTGGTCCGCGCCGGAAGCGCCGGCTGACGCAGATGTGGATTACGGCTACCTACTCGACGGCGACGCCCACCCGCTGCCGGACCCGCGGTCCCGCCGCCTCCCGGACGGCGTCCACACGCTGTCCCGCACCTACGATCCCGCCTCCTACGCCTGGCAGGACGCCGGCTGGCAGGGGAAGGAACTGCGCGGCTCGGTCATCTACGAACTCCACGTGGGAACCTTCACGCCCGCGGGAACACTCGATGCAGCCGCGGACAAGCTCGGCTACCTCGCGGACCTCGGCATCGATTTCGTCGAGCTGTTGCCGGTCAACGGATTCAACGGAACCCACAACTGGGGCTACGACGGCGTCCAGTGGTTCGCGGTCCACGAAGGCTACGGCGGTCCCTCGGCCTACCAGCGTTTTGTGGACGCCGCCCACGCCGCCGGGCTGGGAGTCATCCAGGATGTGGTTTACAACCACCTGGGACCCAGCGGCAACTACCTGTCCAGATTCGGCCCATACCTCAAGCAGGGCGACGCCAACACGTGGGGCGATTCGGTCAACCTCGATGGCCCGGGGTCCGACGTCGTGCGTGAATACATCCTGGACAACGCTGCGCTGTGGCTTCGCGACTATCACGTGGACGGCCTGCGGCTGGATGCCGTCCACGCGCTGCGCGACGAGCGGGCCGTGCACCTCCTGGAAGAGTTCGGCGCGCTGGGCGATGCGATCTCCGCGGAGACCGGGCTTCCCAAGACGCTCATCGCGGAATCGGACCTGAACAATCCGCGGCTGATCTACCCCCGCGACGCCAACGGCTACGGCCTCGCCGGGCAGTGGAGCGACGACTTCCACCACGCGGTGCACGTCAGCGTCAGCGGCGAGACCGCTGGGTATTACGGCGACTTCGCGTCGCTCGGCGTCCTGGCCAAGGTCCTCAAGGACGGTTTTCTGCACGACGGCAGCTATTCCAGCTTCCGCGGACGCCATCACGGCCGGCCCATCAACACCTCGCTGGTCCACCCCGCGGCCCTGGTGGTGTGCAGCCAGAACCACGACCAGATCGGCAACCGGGCCATCGGGGACAGGCTGTCCCAGTCCCTGTCGTACGGGCCGCTGGCTGTGGCCGCAGTGCTGACGCTGACCTCGCCGTTTACGCCCATGCTGTTTATGGGCGAGGAATTCGGGGCCTCCACGCCCTGGCAGTTTTTCACTTCGCATCCCGAGCCGGAGCTGGGCAAGGCGACGGCGGAGGGCAGGATCCGCGAGTTCGAGCGCATGGGGTGGGATCCCGCCGTCGTCCCAGATCCGCAGGATCCCGAAACGTTCCGGCGCTCCAAACTCAACTGGGCGGAGGCCGCCGACGGTGACCACGCGCGCCTCCTGTCGCTGTACCGCTCGTTGACCGCGCTGCGGCGTGCTTACCCCGAACTGGCCGGCCTGGGATTCGCGGAAACGGACGTAACGTTCGACGACGACGCCGGCTGGTTGCGTTTCCGGCGCGGGTCCGTGGAGGTACTGCTGAACTTCTCGGCGTCGCCTGTGCGCGTGGACGGTGTGCGGGGCACGGTGCTGCTGTCGACGGACCAGACTTCTTCGCTGGACGGGGATGCGTTCCTGGTCTCGGCGCACAGTGGGGCGGTGCTGGCTACTGGGGCAGAAGTAGCCTCGAGTTAACGTAGACACTGGTGGTACCTGGGCGTACCATTCGCGTACTGACCAGCCGTGATGGGCGGCTCGGTGGTGTGCGGGCGATGGAGGCCGTCATGGGTTACCCGGTGAACAACGCGTCCAAGGTTCCTGCCACGCTTGAACTCCGGATCCATGGCATCCGCAATACCCCGCCCCATGAACTCCTCCGCTGCGAAGTCGCCGACGTCACCAGGGTTCAGGGCGACGAACTCGGCGGTTTCTTTACGACAAAGGCTCCCTCTGCGGGGCCAACTTATGTGGAAGCCTACAGCTGGGGAAAGCTGGCACGGACGGCGCCGGTCGCCAGTACTTTTGGCAAGATCGGTGCCGTTGCAAGCAATCTGGCCTGGTTTTTGCTGCTGCCCTTCGGTCTGGCTAATGCGGCCTACTGGGCGCGCCGACTACAAAAGGACGGGCCAAAGGGAGGCAGCCAACTAGCGGCAGGCAACGGAGCGGGAACGGTGCGACTGTTTGCCTTGCTTCTGAGTGTGTTCTACACCGCGGCGCTGTGCACGGTGGCCTTCGACCTGCTGGCGGTGCAATGCTTCCGCCGCCTCGAGGGTGTGCCAGGCGTGTCGGTCTGCAACCAACTTCCTGGTCCTGCTGACATGCTTCGGAACATGACTCGAGGGCAGCGACTTACCGTTATGGCGTCAGTGCCGTTGCTGGGCATGGGTCTACTGTTCGCAATTTCCCTTTTGTCCAACGCCAAATACCGACGGCGTACACTGCGTGCCGAAGCTCGCGGCTCGGAGGAAACTGTAGCTGGCGCCGTTAAGCCGCCCATTCTTGCCGCTTCCGGATTCTGGGATCGAAGGTTCGTTTCTTCGTCCACAGGAGTCCTTCACATCGCGGCGTGCTTTTCGTTCGTAGCGCTGCTGATTAACGCAGACTCCGTCGCCGCTGTGCGGTCACCCGAATGCACCGGTGCAGGCCAGTGGTTCAACCCCGGCTGTATTTCTGAACCCCTGCGCCGCACGGGTGAACGTGCGGTGGAAATGGCGCTCCTCGTGGCAGGCGGCCTTTTGCTGCTCATGGTGGTCGTTTTGGTTGTGTCGTGGTCATCGGAAGTCCGTGCACCGGTCGAAACGGCGCTCAAGCGCAAGCAAGCCGCGGGCTTGGTCATGGTGGCTGTGGTGCTGCATCTGGCTGTAACACTCGGCATCGCCTGCTTGGCGACGCCGGACGACACAGTCACCCGGGCCTTCGCCGGCACCCGCGTGGCGCCTCTATTACTCCTCGCGCTGCTGACCATCCTGAGTTTGTCGGCTGCCGTGACGCGCTCAGGGGTGCGGGCGAGCAGGGCGTTCGTGCTGATCTCGATTTCCACGGCAGCCTTGCTGGCCTGGTCCCTCATCCCCGGAAACGACCTCATTCTTCTCGTTCCAGTTGTGGCGGGGCTGGTGCTGGCCGCGGACCTCCTCAGAATGCGCCGGCGCAGCATTGCCGTTTTCGAGCACGAAGGTTGGTTCGGCTTTGGGCCCGGGGTATTCATGCTCCTGGCGGTCATGTTTGCCTCGTTCCTTAGCGGGAGCCTTGTGGTGGGCGTCGCCGAATTTCTGCGGAGTCCGCGAACTGTGGGCCAGGTCCTCGCGCAGAATCCGGTATGGCGATCTGTCACCGAGAGCACCGCGCTGGGTGAAATCACTGTGCCCACGGCGTACCGGATGTTTGCGGGTGTCCTGCTGGTGGCCATCGTGGTTGCCGTGTCAGTGGTTGCCTTTTGGGCCGTGGTGCATCTGTTCAAACGCCGCATCATTGCGTACCCGAGCGCCTATGATTCCGGCGTCGGGATGCCTCCCGGCGAGCCCGGGGAATTCAGGCCCCGCAAGACGCCGGAATCGCTTGAGCCGCGCCTACAAAGGGTGGCAGACAGGCAGAGGTGGTCCTCCTTGGCGCAGCGCGGTGAGCCTGCCGTCTGGATCGTGGTCCTCCTGGTGTGGTTGGCCGTGACAGTCAGCCTGGCCGCCAGCGCGGCGCGAGGCCGCACGCCCAACGATTCCGCACTGCAGGCGTGGTTTGATGACGTTGCCGTATTCGTGAACCTGAATCTCGCCGGCTGGGGAGTCGTGGCAGGTGCTGTCCTGGTGCTGGGGCTCGCCATCGGAAACGCCGCGTCCTCCAAGGACCGGCCGCTATCGCTCATTTGGGACATCATCTGTTTCCTTCCCCGGGCAGCGCATCCCTTTGCACCCCCCTGCTATGGCGAACGGGTGGTACCGGAACTCAGCGACAGGATGGCCGCATGGTTACAGCCGGCAAACCGGAAAGACGCCCAGATTGTGGTTTCGGCACATAGCCTCGGTGCCGTCCTGGCCATCGCTGCTTTGTTTCATCTGAAGGCGACGTCGCCGGAAACGGACTTCACTAGGATCCGCCTGCTCACGTACGGGGTCCAGCTCCGGTCCTACTTCGGGCGGTTCTTTCCCGAATTGCTGGGACCAGCCGTTGTCAGCACAGCGCCGTCGGCAGGTCCCGCCTTACGTCGGGCAGATCCGTGGAACACTCAGGTTTCACGGGATTTCGTCCTGGCCAACCAAGTGCACGTGACTGAGCATGGGAAATACACGCTGGCGTCCCTGCTCAACGGGGATTGGGGCAATGCGGAACCCAGCGCGCCACGAAATCACTGGATCAATATCTGGCGCCGCACCGACTATCTGGGTTTTCCCATCGATTCCTTCTGCACCGGCCCGGGGCAGCGGGACTGCATTGCCGAGGAGTTTGAGCCCGACGGTTACATGGAGGAAGTTGCGACTCACGGGAATTATCTGTCGACGGCTGCGTACACCACGGCCAGGAACGCCCTGATTTCCACCTGATCCGCCGGCGCCGCCGGCGCTGCCGGCTCCGCGGCCGTAACCCGGGGCCTTGCGGTCTGTAGCGCGCGTCACAGATGGCAGGATGGTATGTATGACTTATTCAGCCGCGGAAGACCGCTATGAATCCATGCCCTACCGCCGCGTCGGACGCAGCGGACTGAAGCTGCCGGCCATTTCCCTTGGCCTGTGGCACAACTTCGGCGACGACAAGCCCTTCGAAGTGCAGCGCGCCATCCTGCGTCGCGCCTTCGATCTGGGCGTCACCCACTTCGACCTCGCAAACAACTACGGTCCGCCCTACGGCGCCGCCGAAACCAACTTCGGCCGCCACTTCAAGGACGACTTCAAGCCGTACCGCGACGAACTCATCATCTCCAGCAAGGCCGGCTACGACATGTGGCCGGGCCCGTACGGCAACTTTGGCTCCGGCAAGTACCTGCTGGCCAGCCTGGACCAGTCCTTGGAGCGCATGGGCCTGGATTACGTGGACATCTTCTACAGCCACCGCCCGGATCCGGAAACGCCGATGGAAGAGACCATGGGCGCGCTGGACCACGCAGTCCGCTCGGGCAAGGCCCTGTACGCGGGTATCTCGTCCTACACCCCGGCCCAGACTCTCGAGGCGGCGCGGATCCTGAAGGAACTGGGCACGCCGCTGCTGATCCACCAGCCGAGCTACTCCATGCTGAACCGCTGGACCGAGAACGGCAGCCCCAACCTCTACGAGGCCCTGGAGCAGGTGGGCGCCGGCTGCATCGCCTTCTCGCCGCTGGCCCAGGGAATGCTCACGGGCCGCTACCTCAACGGCGTGCCCGCGGATTCCCGGGCAGCGCAGCACAAGTCCCTGGACGAAGCCATGATCACTCCCGAGAACCTGGACCGCGTCCGCGGGCTCCACCGGATCGCCGAGGGCCGGGGCCAGACCCTCGCGCAAATGGCGATCGCCTGGATCCTCCGCGAGCAGGGCAAGGGCTCCTCCGTGACATCCGCACTCGTCGGCGCTTCCAGCGTCCGGCAACTGGAAGACACCCTGTCCGCCATCAACAACCTGGACTTCACCGCAGACGAGGTCAATGCCATCGACGAGTTCGCCGTCGAGTCGGACATCAACCTATGGAAGCAGAAGTAACAACGTAACGCTTCAACTGACGGGGGCCGGGAACAATCCCGGCCCCCGCTTGGTTGGGTAAGATGAAAAGGCGCCGAATGGCGCACTGCCAGCGTGCCGCCGTCGTACTTTCAGGTACTGACCGTCCTGGCGGCTGAAGTTGTCTTCAAAGGAGCTCCGTGTCTGCAAATCCGATTCGTGTTGCCATCGTTGGTGTGGGTAACTGCGCCGCCTCGCTCGTCCAGGGCGTGCAGTATTACCGTGACGCCGATCCCCAGGCCACGATCCCGGGTCTGATGCACGTGGAGTTCGGCAAGTACCACGTCAACGATGTCCAGTTTGTTGCCGCTTTTGATGTTGACGGCAAGAAGGTGGGCGTGGACCTCGCCGACGCCATCCTGGCCAGCGAGAACAACACCATCAAGATCGCCGACGTGCCCCCCACCGGCGTGACCGTCCAGCGCGGCCACACCCTGGACGGGCTCGGCAAGTACTACCTCGAGACCATCGAACAGTCCGCCGAAGAGCCCGTTGACATCGTCGCCGCGCTCCGCGAATCCAAGGCCGACGTTATGGTCTGCTACCTCCCGGTTGGGTCCGAGGATGCAGCGCACTTCTACGCGCAGGCTGCCATCGACGCCGGCGTGGCGTTCGTCAACGCCCTCCCCGTGTTCATCGCCGGCACCAAGGAATGGGCCGACAAGTTCACCGCCGCCGGCGTGCCGATCGTGGGCGACGACATCAAGAGCCAGATCGGTGCCACCATCACGCACCGGGTTATGGCCAAGCTCTTCGAAGACCGCGGCGTCACCCTGGACCGCACGTACCAGCTGAACGTCGGCGGCAACATGGACTTCAAGAACATGCTGGAGCGCGACCGCCTCGAGTCCAAGAAGATCTCCAAGACCCAGGCCGTGACCTCCAACGTTGAAGCCGACATTGCACCGCGCAACGTCCACATCGGCCCGTCCGACTACGTCCAGTGGCTCGACGACCGCAAATGGGCCTTCGTCCGCCTCGAAGGCCGCAACTTCGGCGATGCCCCCGTGTCGCTGGAATACAAGCTCGAAGTCTGGGACTCACCCAACTCCGCCGGCGTGATCATCGACGCCATCCGTGCCGCCAAGATCGGCCTGGACCGCGGCATCGGCGGCCCGCTGCTCTCCGCCTCCAGCTATTTCATGAAGTCCCCGCCGGAGCAGTTCAACGACGACCTCGCCCGTGAAAAGGTAGAGGCCTTCATCCGCGGCGACCTGGAGCGCTAACCAAGCTCCACCCCGTATTGCGGACGCTCCCTCACCTTGAACTGCTCCCCGGAAGTTGGACTGAGAAATTCAGTTCCGACTTCCGGGGAGCAGTTTTATGCATGCACGTAGTTCATTGTCTGAGGCGCAGCGCGAGGCGGCTGTAGCGTTGTTTGAGAAGGGTGTGGGGTATGGGTCGGCGGCTCGGTCGCTCGATGCGGCTCGTGTGCCGGTTAGGGCCCTGTATGGGCGGTGGAGGATTCATGGGCAAGGAGTGCTGGTGAGCAGGCCGGCGAAGTCGTACTCGTTTGAGTTTAAGCGCGCTCTGGTGGAGCGGTTCCTCGCGGGTGAGTCCGGCCCGGCTCTGGCAGTGGAGGCGGGTTTGGCCTCGCGTGAGCTGCTGCAGAAGTGGGTCCGGGCGTATCGGCTGGACGGTGAGGACGGGTTGCGGCCAAAGCCCAAAGGCAGACCGCGGAAACCCGATTCCCCGCCACCCGCGGAGCTGCCCGAGCTTGAGCGGTTGCGGCGGGAGAACGAGCGGCTGCGCGCTGAGGTGGCGTACCTGGGAAAACTGCGGGCCTTGAGGGAACAGGGACGTCGGTAAAGGTTCAAGCCGTCGTTTCCCTCAAGGCTGACTATCCGCTTGGTGTCCTGTTGGACGTCGCCGGGCTGGCCAGATCCACGTTCTTCTATCACCAGGCCCGGATCCAGGGGCCCGACCCGCAAGAGAAGCTCAAAGCGGCGGTCACGGAGATCTTCGAGACGAACCATGGCCGGTACGGGCACCGGCGGGTCCATACGGAGCTGGTCAAGCAAGGATGGACGGTCGCGAAGAAGACCGTGCTGAAGCTGATGCAGGCACTCGGACTGGCCTGCAAGGTCCGGCGCAGGAAGCGCTACAACTCCTACCGGGGCGAACAGGGCGCGGTAGCGCCCAACGTGCTGAACCGGGAGTTCGAGGCTGATGCACCGAACCAGAAGTGGGTTACCGATGTGACGGAGTTCAGCGTCGGCGACCGGAAGCTTTACCTTTCACCGGTCATGGACCTCTTCGACCGGCAGATCATTTCTTACTCTCTGGGCTTGTCGCCGAACCTGGCGCTCACCAACGATTCCCTGCGTGAGGCCCTGACCTGCCTGCAGCCCGGTCAGCAGCCGCTGGTGCACTCGGACCAGGGTTTCCAGTACCGCCACGCGTCCTGGCGCACCCTCATCGAGGGCGCCGGCGGGGTGCAATCAATGTCCCGCAAGGGCAATTGCTACGACAACGCCGTCATGGAGAACTTCTTCGGTCACCTCAAGGAAGAACTCTTCCACCGCGTCCGATTCCTCAACACCGACGCACTGGCAGCTGCAATCGAGGAATACATCCACTGGTACAACACCAAAAGAATCTCAACAAAGCTCAAGGGCCTAAGCCCGGTGCAATACCGTGCCCAGGCCCTTGCAGCTTAGGATCCTATTTGGCCAGTCCAACTTCCGGGGACCAGTTCACCTGCGTGGTGGGGGAGCGTTTTGCATGGGTGCCCCCGGCGTTCCCGGCGCTACACTGAGCCGAGACCGGACTGGTCGCTGAATTGGGGAGCAGCATGAAGTGGTGGCTCAAATTTGTCATCGGGGTGGTGTCGGTCCTGGTCATCCTCGGTGCCGCTATTGCCGGGTTTCTTGCCCTGGACTACAACAAAAGCGCGGCCGCAGCCCCCCGAGTCAGGGCAGCCGCGGACCAGTTCATCGTCGCAGACGGGTGGACGCTGACGACGGAGAACATCAAGGAACCGGGAGCGTATTGCGTCGCGGTCCGCTGCCCGGGCATCCAAAGGATCTGGGAGCGTTACGATGCTCCGAAGGCTGAATCAGTTATTCGGATGATCACGGACTCCGGCTATCTTCTGAAGTTATCCGAGTGCCTCGACTATTCGGTCGACGAACAGAGCCCCGTCGAAAACGGCATCCAGAACTATGGATGCCAGACCACGCCGGTTAGGGACTTTCGGACACAGGTCTATGTTTCCATCGGCCGCGATTGGAACGCTCCACCCGGGTCAGCGGAGCCGGAGTATGTGTATCGGATGGTTCTGCTGGTCAGCAGAGTCAGCTCTACCGACTGAGCTGCGACCCGGGACGCCTGGTTAGGGATAGGTCAGGAGAGGCCTACCGGGTTGCCGGCGTCGTCCACGTCCATGCGCATTGCGGCGGGGGCGGCGGGGAGGCCCGGCATCGTCATGACGGCGCCGGTCAGGGCCACGATGAAACCCGCGCCGGTCTTCGGGATAAGGTCGCGGACGTGCACAGTGAAGCCTTTGGGAGCCCCCAGCCGGGAGGCATCATCCGTAAAGGAGTACTGGGTCTTGGCCATGCAGACGGGAAGCCCTGACCAGCCGTTCTTTTCGATCTCGGCCAGGCGCTTCAGGGCGGGGACGGAGAATTCCACACCGTCGGCGCCGTAGATCTCCTGCGCTATGGTCCGGATTTTCTCCTCCACTGGCAGGTCCAAGGGATACAGATGGTGGAAGCTGTTCGGCGCAGCAACCGCGGACGCTACCTTCGCGGCCAGCTCGTCTCCGCCGTCTCCGCCGCCGCCCCGGCCCCAGACGTCCGCCACGGCGGCCTGGACCCCCTCCGCCGCACACCATTCCAGCAGCCAGTCCAATTCCTCCTCGGTGTCGGACGAAAACCTGTTGATGGCCACGACCGGAGCCACCCCGAACTTCTCCACGTTGTGTAGGTGCCGCCGGAGATTCGCGACGCCGGCCTGCAGTGCCTCGAGGTCGGGTTCCGTCAGCCGGTCCTTGGGCACGCCGCCGTGCATCTTGAGCGCACGGACGGTGGCCACAACCACAACGGCGGACGGCGCCACGTCCGCGATCCGTGCCTTGATGTCCATGTACTTTTCGGCGCCGAGGTCGGCGCCGAAGCCGGCCTCGGTGACCACGATGTCCGCGAGCCGCCGGGCCGTCTGGGTGGCGATCAGCGAATTGCAGCCGTGCGCGATGTTGGCGAACGGCCCGCCGTGGACCAGCGCGGGCGTGCCGGCGATGGTCTGCACCAGGTTGGGCTTGATGGCTTCCTTCAGGAGCAGGGTCAGGGCACCCTGGACGCCGAGGTCCGCCACGGTGACCGGATCCCGCGAGTACGTGTAGCCGAACGTGATCCTGCCCAGGCGCTCGCGGAGGTCAGCCAGGCTGGTGGCCAGGCAGAAAACCGCCATGATCTCCGAGGCCACCGTGATGTCGAAGCCGTCCTGCCGGGGGACACCCTGGGTGGGCCCGCCGAGGCCGATGATCACCTCGCGGAGCGACCTGTCATTCATGTCCAGGACCCGTTTGAACGTCATCCTCCGGGGGTCGATGTTCAGCTCGTTGCCCTGGTAGATGTGGTTGTCCACGAGCGCCATCAGGGCATTGTTCGCAGACGTCACAGCATGGAAATCACCGGTGAAGTGCAGGTTGATCTCGTCCATCGGCAGCACCTGGGAGTAGCCGCCCCCGGTAGCCCCGCCTTTCATCCCCAGGATGGGGCCCAGCGACGGTTCACGCAGCGCGATCATCACCTTGTGCCCGGCCCGGGCCAGCGAATCGGCCAGACCCACCGTGGTGGTGGACTTCCCCTCACCGGCGGGCGTGGGCGACATCGCCGAGACCAGCACTACCTTCCCGGCGGGCTCCGGCGCCGCCAGGAGGGAAGGATCTACCTTCGCCTTGTACCGCCCGTAGAGTTCCAGCGCGGCGGCGTTGATGCCGGCGGCAGCCGCAATCTCCTCGATGGGCCTCATGGTGGCCTGCCGTGCGATCTCGAGGTCACTGAGGGAATTCCGTTCAGACATCCTTGTCCTTTGGTTGGGGGCCGGGTACTAAAGGCCGACGGCGGCTGCCCGTCGCTAAGGTGCCGGCACCGCCGGGATCAGCCGGCTGGCCAGCTGTTGTTCGACGGCGGCGTGGTACGTTTCCAGCGTGATGGCGGCAGTGCGGTTCCACCCCAGGTTCTCCGCCCGGATGGCCGCGGCCCGCCCCATATCGGCACGGGTGTCCGGATCGTCGTACATCGCTTCGAGCGCGTCCGCCCAGTCCTTGGCATGGTGCCCGTCCACCAGCAGCCCGGTCCGGCCATGGCAGATGGCGCGGGACAGCCCGCCCACCCGGGTGCCCACCACGGGCGTCCCGCAGGCCTGCGCTTCGATGGCCACCAGCCCGAACGATTCGCTGTAGGAAGGCATCACCACAACGTCGGCCGCCCGGAACCAGGACGCCAGGTCAGCCGCGCTGACCGGGGGAAGGTGCGTGACGACGTCGTCCATCCCAGACTCAGCGATGAGGTGCCGGAGGTTGAAGTCCTTGTTTCCGCTGAGGGCACCCAGGATGGTGAGCCGGAGATCGATCTCGGGCCGCCGGGCGCGCAGCAGGGCCGCGGCCTTGAGAAGGACCTGCGGGCCCTTCAGCCGCTGGATGCGGCCGGCGAAGACCAGGTGGAATGTCTCCGGCGAAACACCCCGTTCGGCCCGGGAACGCGCGCGGAAGGCGGGAGTGAAGGTGCTGAGGTCCACGCCCGGCGGTGCGACGTCGATCCGGTCGTAATCGGCATCGTAGTGGGACACCAGCTCTTCGGCTTCGGCGGTGGTGTTGGCGATCAGGCGGGCGGCGCCGTCGACGATCCGGTGCTCGCCCTCTTCGCGCCGCCGCGGCTCGGGCTGTTCGCCTGACTCCAGCAGGAGGTTTTTGACTTTTGCCATGGTGTGCATGGTGTGGACCAGCGGCACACCCCAGAGCTCCGAGAGCTCCAGGCCGGCGATCCCGGACACCCAATAGTGCGAATGGATGACGTCGTAGCGGCCGTGCGGCTGGCGCTGGCGGATCTGCTCGATCTCGGCCACCATATGGTGCAGCAGCCCCGGCAGTTCTTCCTTGGGGATCTTCCGCGGCGGCCCGGCCAGCACGTTGTGGACGCACACACCGGGGTCCGGATGTTCGACGGCGGCCTGCTTGGCTGACGTGGAGCGCGTGAAGATCTCCACCTCTACGCCGGTCTCGGCGAGCGCGGAGGCCAGTTCCCGGATGTAGACGTTCATGCCGCCGGCGTCGCCGGAGCCTGGCTGCTCCATCGGGGAGGTGTGGAGGGAGAGTAACGCGACCCTGCGGATCAATGTCATGGCTTCTCCTCCCACCGCTGGCGCGGCGTGGGCCCCGCTGTTGCCCACTCGGTAAAACACTACTCCAGCCGCTCCCGGGCGGCCTCCCCGCACGTGGCCGGCTGCTAACGTGGCGCGGGTGAATGCAGCCACAACACCGCACAGTTCCGCAGAATATTCGATCCGCCCCGCCACGGACGCCGACTGGCCCGGCATGTGGGCCGTATTGGAGCCAGTCATCCGGTCGGGCGAGACGTTCACCTGGGACCGGGACACAACTGAGGCCGACGCCCGGGCCCGCTGGTTCAAGGATGCCCCCGGCCAGGCGTTTGTGGCCGTGACGGCCGACGGCGGCGTGATGGGCACGGGCGAGCTGCATCCCAACCAGGGCGGCGCGGGCAGCCACGTGGCCAACGCCGGCTACATGGTCCACAGCGGCCACGGCGGCAAAGGCGTGGCACGGGCTTTGTGCGCCTACTCCCTGGAGGCGGCCCGGGACGCGGGCTTCCGGGCCATGCAGTTCAACGCCGTGGTGGAAAGCAATGTCCGCGCGGTGGCCGCATGGCAGGCAATGGGCTTCGAAATCCTCGCCACCATTCCCGAGGCGTTCAAGCACCCGACGCTAGGATACGTGGGCCTGCACGTGATGTACCGGAAGCTCTAGCCGCGCCAAAGCCCCAGCAGCGAAGGGAACTCGCGCTCGTAGCCGGCCAGCAGCTTGGCGCCGAGGGCAGGGGAGTCCACCAGGGGATGCCGGCCGAAAGCGTCGACGGCGGCCGCCCGGTCGCCGTGCGTCGCTGCCCGGACGGTGAGCCGCTCAACGTCTTTGACGCGCCGGAGGAGGGTGAGTTGCTCCGCTCCCGGAGCTGACTGCGGAAGCGGCACCGCGCCGTCGGGCGTTACGGTGCAGGGGATCTCGACGACGGCGTCCGCCGGCAGTCCCGGAATGGCCGGTTCCGGGGCGGTGCTGGCGGGGGCGGTCGCTCCGCCAGGATCGGACGGAAGCGTGTTGGGCGTGTTGAGGATGAGCTGGGCGTCGCCTGCCCCCGCCAACGCGCGCATAACGGCCAGGGCGACGCGTTCGTAGCCGCCGCCGGCGAGGTCGTCCTCGTCGCGCTGCTCGCCGTGGGTCCGCGCCTCGGCGAGGTAGCCTTCCTCCCGCGAGCGCCGGGCCGCGTCCCACAGTGTGAAGGCATCCGCCCCGGCAGAGGTGAGCCGCGGATACAGCTCAGCCTGCTGGTGGTGGATTGATTCCCCGCGGGTCTGGGCCATGGCGCGCATGGCCTCCGCGGCGCTGTCCCGCTGGTAGTAGTAATAGAGGTATTCGTTGGGCAGGGCGCCAAGGTTTTTGAGGAACGGCTGCGGGAAGAGCCGGCCTTCCTCGAAGGTAGTGAGGGCAGCGGCGTCTGTCAGCAGTGCGGGCAGCAGATCCTGGCCGCCGGCCTCCAGCCGGTAGAGCCAGCCCAGATGGTTCAGACCGTAGTAGCCCACTCCGTCGAGCGTTCCGTCCGGCAGCGGCAGGCCGGCGGCGCGGGCCGCCCGGTGCACCAGCCCGCCCGCGGAATCGCAGATCCCGATGACCTTCCGGCCGAGGACGGGCAGCAGGGCTTCGGTGACCATGCCGGCCGGGTTGGTGAAGTTGATCAGCCAGGCGTCCGGGCAGAACTCCTTCATCTTCCGCGCCAGATGCAGCATCTCGGGGATGGTGCGCAGCGCGTAGGAGATGCCGCCCGCGCCGGTGGTCTCCTGGCCGAGCAGGCCAAGGTCCTGGGCCACGCGTTCGTCCTTGATCCGGCCGGCTGTGCCGCCGGGACGGATGGCCGCGAACACCAGGTCTGTACCCGCCAGGGCCTCCGGCAGGGACGTGGTGGTGCGCACGGCGGGCGGCTGGGCACCTGCCTGAGCACCGCCGTCGGATTCGGGCATGGCGCGCAGCACCGCGCTGATGGCGGTGAGGCGGGCGGGGTCGACGTCGAACAGCACCAGTTCGTTGACCAGCCCCGCAAACGCGCCGGACGCCAGAGCCCGGTAGACAAGCGGCACACGGAATCCGCCGCCGCCGGCAATCATAAGCCGCATAGTCAGCAGTCTAGGGGGCCGCCGGGCGCGCCCCTACCGTGGGGCCGCGGCAGGGCGTAGTCTGCCGGACATGGACGCCATCCCGGACCGCCGCTTCGATCCGCTCTCAACCGTCCGCGCACCGTCCGACGGCGGGTTCGACCTGCTGCTGGCCGGCACGGTTTTCCAGGACATCATCTTCACCGGATTGCCGCACGCGCCCGAGCCGGGCACGGAAATCTGGAGCGAGGGCATGGGCAGCTGCCCCGGCGGCGTCGCGAACCAGGCCATTGCCGCGGCGAGGCTGGGACTGCGCACGGGACTGGCAGCCGCCTTCGGCGACGACGGCTACGGGGACTACAACTGGAAAATCCTGGCCGGGCAGGAACACGTGGACCTGAGCCTGTCCCGCCGCATCCCGGGGTGGCATTCCCCGGTTACGGTCTCGCTCAGCGTCCACAACGACCGTTCCCTGGTGACGCACGGCCACCCGGCCCCTGTGACGTCGTCGGAACTGATCGGTTCGCCGCCGCAGGCGCTTGCCGGCATTGCCGCGCTCGACGAGGAGATTGAACCGTGGGCCGTGGCCGCGCACCAGGCCGGCGTGAAACTGTTCGGGGACGTGGGCTGGGACCCCAGCGGGAAGTGGTCACCGGTCAGGCTCGAGAACCTGCAGTATTTCCATGCCTTCCTGCCCAACCAGCGCGAGGCCATGGCCTTCACGGGGAAGGACAATCCGTGGTCCGCGCTGTACGCGCTGGCGGACCGCGTGCCCGTGGCCGTGGTGACGCTCGGCGCGCAAGGTGCCATGGCCGTGGACTCGGAAACGGGGGAGGAAGAGTGGGTGCCGTCGCTGCCAGTGACCGCCTACGATCCCACCGGAGCCGGCGACTGCTTTGATGCAGCCTTCATCGTGGGCAGCCTGGCCGGCTGGCCGCTGGGAAACCGGCTCCGCTTCGCCAACCTTTGCGCCTCCCTGGCCGTGCAGGAGGTGGGCGGTTCCCTGGCGGCGCCCGGTTGGGGAGACATCGCGGACTGGTGGAAGCGGGCCAACTCCCGGCCCGAACGCCAGAGCAGCCAGTGGCTCCGCCGCTTCGGTTTCCTGGCGGACATTATCAGTGACGTCCCGCTGGCCGCGCAGCGCCGCGCCACCGCCACCATCGCGCACCTGTCCGACGCGTGAGGCCTATGCCGGGGCGCCGGCGGTGCCTCAAGGCAGGCGCCCGGGCGCCGCGATTATCCCGCCCTGAGCGCCCGCACTAGAATCACTAGGGTGACTTATCCCGTAACAACCGGTGACATCAACGCGGCCTCAGGACCTGATCCTCTGTACGAGCGGTCCGCCGTCATCGACCTGGACGCCATCCGCCACAACGTGCGGCGGCTGGCAGACGCGGCCTCACCCGCCAAGGTCATGGCCGTGGTGAAGGCCGACGCGTACGGACACGGCGCGGTTCCGGTGGCCCGGGCCGCCCTCGAAGCCGGCGCATCCTGGCTGGGCGTCGCACATATCTCCGAGGCGCTGGCGCTGCGGGCCGCGGGCATCGACGCCCCCCTGCTGGCCTGGCTGCACACGGCGGAAAGCAACTTCGCCGCAGCGGTGGCTGCCGGCGTCGACATCGGCTGCTCCGGCTGGGAACTGGACCGGATTGTGGCCGCCGCGCGTGACCAGGAACGTCCCGCGCGGATCCACCTGAAAGTGGACACGGGCCTGGGCCGGAACGGCGTAGCGCTCGATGCCTGGGACCAGCTGCTGGGCGAAGCCATGGAGTACCAGGACCAGGGCCTCCTGCGCGTGGTGGGCATCTTCTCCCACCTGTCCGTGGCTGATGAACCCGAACGGCCGGAAACCGATGAACAATTGGCGGCCTTCCGCGAGGTGCTGGCTGTGGCCGAGGACGCCGGCGTGGACGCTGAAGTCCGTCACCTGGCCAACACCCCCGCCACGCTGTCCCGCCCCGATACACACTTTGACCTGGTCCGCGTGGGTCTGGGCATCTACGGTCTCTCGCCCTTCGAAGGCCAGACGTCCGCCGAACTGGGCCTCCGGCCCGCGATGACGCTGCGCACCCTGGTGTCCCAATGCAAACAGGTCCCCGACGGGCAAGGCGTCTCCTACGGCCTGCGCTACCGCACCAGCGGCCCCAGCACCCTGGCGCTGATCCCGCTGGGCTACGCCGACGGTGTGCCCCGCATTGCCACCGGGGGGCCCGTCCGGGTGGCTGGCCGGACCTACCCCGTGGTGGGCCGGATCGCCATGGACCAGATGGTCATCGACCTCGGCAACATCGGCCCCGCCGGCGCGGAGCTCTTCGGCGCCGAGGCGGTGCTGTTCGGCAACGGGGACGACGGCGGGCCCACGGCGGATGACTGGGCGATCGCCGCCGGCACCAACAACTACGAGATCGTGACTCGGATCAGCCCGCGGGTGCCGCGCCGGTTCATCAACGACAGTCCCGACGCCGGGCAGGCAACGCCGTGAGCGTGCTCACGGCAGAGATGCCCACTTGGGAACAGACGCTGAGAGTCACGACGGCGGATGAGACGCACGCGCTCGGTGCCGCTTTAGGGGCGGAGCTGCAGGCCGGGGATCTGTTGGTGCTGACCGGCGAGCTGGGCGCCGGGAAAACCACCTTCACGCAGGGGCTCGGCGAAGGCCTGGGCGTGCGCGCGGGAATCATCTCGCCCACGTTTGTCCTGGTCCGCATCCATCCCAACCTGCCCGACGGCCCTCGGCCAGGTGGCCCGGACCTGGTGCACGTGGACGCGTACCGGCTGGGATCGGCGTCGGAAATTGACGACATTGACCTGGAAAACACGCTGGACTTGTCCGTGACCGTGGTGGAGTGGGGGCGCGGCCGGGTGGAGCACCTGAGCGAGAGCCGGCTGGAAGTGGACCTGCACCGGGCGATCGGGCTTGACGCGGTGGGGGCCTCGGAACCAATCCCCGGCCACACCGAAATCCTGGACTTTGACACCGAGGACGACGACGAACCCCGCACCATCGTGCTGCGCGGTTTCGGTCCCCGCTGGAGCATGAAACCTGTCCTTGGCGGCGCCTTCGAAGGGACACCTTGATGCTTATTCTTGCCATCGACACCTCCGCCGTTGCCAGTGCTGCGCTGGTCTCGGACGACGCACTCGAAGGCGTGGTGGCCAGCTTCTCCACCGAGGACACGCGCAGCCATGCCGAAGTGCTTGCACCCGGCATCGAGGACCTGCTGGCCTCTGCGGGCGTCACCGGCCAGGACATTGACGCGATCGTGACAGGCGTGGGCCCCGGCCCGTTCACCGGCCTGCGCTCGGGGATCGCAACCGCCCGGACGCTCGCCTTCGTCTGGGACAAACCGCTGTACGGGCTGATGAGCCTGGACGCCGTGGCACTGGAAGTGGCTGAGTCCACCGATGCCGCGGCCGAATTCCTGGTGGTCACGGATGCCCGGCGCAAAGAGGTCTACTGGGCGCGGTACAGCCTCGCCGACGGCCAGTTGCCGCAGCTCGAGGACGGCCCGCACGTCAGCTTCGCGGCCGACCTTCCGGACCTCCCGGCCTACGGCGCCGGCGCCGGACTCTACAGTGACGTGCTGCGCGCAGACCCGGGCTTCAGCAACGAACAACCGGACGCCCTCTACCTCGGACAGTTCGCCTTGGCCCGGCTGGCAGCCGGCGGGCAGCTGCTCGACTCCACACCCCTATACCTCCGGGAATCGGATGCCCAGGTCCCCGGCCCACGGAAGCGGGCCCTATGAGCATGCCGACCAGCGCTGACGGAGTGGTGTTCCGGGACATGACCCTGGAGGACGTGCCCGCTGTGGACGCCCTCGAACAGCGGCTGTTCCCTGCGGACGCGTGGCCGCTGCACATGTTCCTGTCCGAACTGTCCCAGCCGGAAACGCGCCGTTACCTGGTGGCGGAAAGCGGTGGGAGCATCGTGGGCTACGCCGGGCTGATGTGCATCGAGCCCATCGCGGACGTCCAGACCATCGCCGTCGTGCCTGAATTCGAAGGCCGGGGCATCGGCTCTACGCTCCTGACCAGGCTGATCACGGAAGCCGGTCTCCGCGGGGCGGCAGACGTCCTCCTGGAGGTCCGGGCCGACAACCCGCGGGCCCAGCAGTTGTATGTACGTTTCGGCTTCGAACAGATCCACGTCCGCCGCGGGTACTACCGCGACGGCGTTGACGCCCTCATCATGCGGTTGCAGCTGGCCCCCGAAGGCGCACCAGCCGACGCCGCACCAGGTCACACACCAGCCCAGGATCACACAACAGAAGCAGGCCAGCCATGAACCGCTCGCAGCCCCTGGTGCTGGGCATCGAATCCTCCTGCGACGAAACCGGCGTCGGCATCGTCCGCGGCACCACGCTGCTCACCAACACGGTGTCCTCCTCGATGGACGAGCACGTCCGCTTCGGCGGCGTGATCCCCGAAATCGCCTCTCGCGCACACCTTGACGCCTTTGTGCCCACCCTGCGCCAGGCCCTGGCCGACGCCGACGTGTCGCTGGACGACGTGGACGCCCTTGCCGTCACCTCCGGGCCCGGGCTTGCGGGCGCCCTGATGGTGGGGGTCTGCGCGGCTAAGGCCCTGGCCGTGGCCACCGGCAAGCCGCTGTATGCCATCAACCACCTGGTGGCACATGTCGGCGTCGGACTGCTGGACGGAAACCCCGACGGCGGTGCTGCCGCCGGCCGCGGGGCCGGCCGTCCCGCCAGTCTGGCCGCAGGGCTCGGCCACGGCAGCCGTCTCCCGGAGAACCTGGGCGCCCTGCTGGTCTCCGGCGGGCATACCGAAATCCTGAAGATCAACAGCATCACCAGCGACGTCCAGCTCCTCGGCTCCACTATCGACGACGCTGCCGGCGAAGCCTACGACAAGGTGGCCCGCATCCTGGGCCTCGGCTACCCGGGCGGCCCGGCTATCGACAGGCTGGCCCGCACCGGCAACGCCAAAGCCATCCGTTTCCCGCGCGGCCTCAGCCAGCCCAAGTACATGGGTACTGCCGAGGAGCCTGGAAAACACCGCTACGACTGGTCCTTCAGCGGCCTGAAGACGGCGGTGGCGCGGTGTGTTGAGCAGTTCGAGGCCCGCGGCGAAGACGTGCCGGTGGCCGACATCGCCGCAGCTTTCCAGGAAGCAGTGGTGGATGTGATCACGTCCAAGGCCGTCCTGGCCTGCCGCGAGCACGGCATCAAAGACGTTCTCTTGGGCGGGGGAGTGGCAGCCAACTCCCGGCTGCGCGAGCTCACCGGCCAGCGCTGTGCGTCCGCCGGAATCAAACTCCACGTGCCGCCGCTGGACCTGTGCACGGACAACGGCGCCATGGTGGCGGCGCTGGGGGCACAGCTGGTGATGGCAGGAATCGGGCCCAGTGGCATCCGCTTCGCCCCGGATTCCTCGATGCCTGTCACCGCGGTGTCACTCCCCGCCTGACTCCCTAGCCTCCGGTGGTTGAGCCTGTCGATACCCCGGTAGGACCAGAGCCTGCGAGTTCCGACGTGCCGCTCCCGCCGCCGTCGGGCGGAAAATCCTGGTGATCCCGTCGATGGCCCGCGATCAAGTGCGCTCCGTCCCGCTGAGTGGAATGGGCTCGGAATGGGCAGTTCGAGCGAATCTAGACTCGCGGCAAGTGGTTGGGTGTTCCCACCGCTCAACCCTCATCGGGTCGTCGCTCGACGACAGGCATAAGGAGCTACAAACATGGCTATTGCGTCATCCCCAGGTCCCCGCATCGCTCACGTCGGTGCCATTTCGCTGGGCACACCGGATCTTGAGACTTCGCTAAATTTCTTCCGGGATCTTCTCGGCATGGAGGAAGTCCAGCGAGTCGGCGACACGGTCTACCTGCGCGGCTACCAGGAGCTGAAGCACCACTCGCTGGTGTTGTTCGCCAGCGAGAAGCCGATCGTTGATTCCTACAGCTTCCGGGTTGGACGGCCCGAAGACGTGGAGCTTTACGCCCAGGAGCTCAAGGAGCAGGACATCGAGGTGCTCGAGCTGCCACGCGGCCACCAGGCTGGCCGCGGCACCGCCATCCGCTTCATGACCCCGTACTCGGACCACCCCTTCGAGTTCTACTACGACATCGACGCCCCCGAGGCGCCCGAGGAGATCCGCTCCAAGCTGCCCAGCAACAGCTCACGCCGGCGCGGGCTTGGCGTGCGCCGGATTGACCATTACAACGTTCAGACGGCGCC
Organism: Pseudarthrobacter sulfonivorans; assembly: GCF_001484605.1. Lineage (NCBI taxonomy): Bacteria > Bacillati > Actinomycetota > Actinomycetes > Micrococcales > Micrococcaceae > Pseudarthrobacter > Pseudarthrobacter sulfonivorans. The sequence goes on from NZ_CP013747.1 coordinate 3,807,263, forward strand.
GCAGAACGTGGCTCCCGCTGAGAAGTGGCTGCGCGAAACCCTCGACTTCAAGCGCCGCGAGTACGTGCACGTACCTGAGGCAGATATGCTCATCGCCTCGTGGCTGTCCGTCACCCCCCAGGTTCACGACCTCGCCATCGCGATGAGCCCCGAGGAGAAGAACGGTCAGCTGCACCACGTAGCCTTCAACCTCGAGAACCACAGCGACCTCCTTGTTGCCGCCGACGTGTTGCGGGACCACGACGTCGTTTTCGACGTCGGCCCGGCCAAGCACGGCATCGCCCAGTCGATGTACCTCTACCTGCGCGACCCGGGCTCCGGACACCGCGTGGAGTTGTACGCGGGCGGCTACCAAATCCTCGATCCCGACTGGAAGGCACTCGAGTGGACGCCGCTGAACATGGACTACGGAGCGACGTGGTTCGGCGACCCGCTGCCGATGGGGCCTGACGGATCGATGTACTCGTCCACGGATTCCGCCTCGCTGACCTCTCTGCTCGGAGAGGGTCTGACCATCGGGTGATACCTTCGCCCACCGGCTGGATGCCTCCGACGGAACCGCGAAGCGGTCGCCGTCGGAGGCATCCAGCTATTTCCCTATGGTGGTCAAAACGATAAAGTCCATTTGTAGTTGTGCCCGACAATGGTGTCTTGGGACGGATAATATGACACGTTTGCTCGGCGGCAAGGAAGCCGCCAAAGGATTAAAAGACCCTTTTGCCCCATCAATGGTGGAGCGGATCAGCAGCATCATGGATGCCTTCGGGCTTCCGATGGCACGGCTTTCCCTCGATGAGGTGACACGACGCAGCAACCTGCCCCGCTCGACGACCCACCGCATCCTTGAGCAGTTGGCGCAATCGGGGTGGATTGCCCACGTCGGCAACCTCTATAGCCTCGGGTACAAGTCCATGAGGCTTGGTGCCCGCGACATCGTCTACGAGGAGCTTCGCTCGGCGTCCAACGCGCGGCTGAACGAACTCGCGTACCGGACCGGGCTCGTGGTTCATCTGGCTGCCATCGACGGCTCCGAAATCTACTACCTTGACAAGTTCGGCGGCGCCGGCGCGACCAAGGTTCCCTCGCGCGTCGGCGGGCGCGCACCTGCCCACCGCACCGCCGTCGGCAAGGCGATTCTGGCGTACCTGCCGCCCGAGGTTGTCCATGAGCAGTTCGCCGAGCTCGCCGGACAGCATCATGGCCACCACATCGCCGATGTGGCCGGCCTGCACCGGGAGCTGGCAACCATCAGGGCGCGCAACGGCGTGGCCTTCGAACGCGGCGAGTCCTTCCCGGGCATTGCCTGCGTCGGCACGGCAATCCGTGACACCGGGGGGCCGGCTGCTGCCATCTCGGTGGTTGGCGACTTCTCCGTGCCCTTGGAGCGGATCGTGCCGGTGCTGATCGGCACCGCCAAGGCCATCTCCAACGACCTGGTCCTGGCCGAGGCTGCCATGGCAGCCGACGACGCCGTGGCCTAAGAAAAAGCGCATACAACAACGCCGGCCCGGCACCCCTGTTTCGTGGGGTGCCGGGCCGGCGTTCGTGGTGCCCCAGGCCCTGGCTACCGGTTGGCGAGGTCCAGGGCGATGTCCACCAGCATGTCCTCCTGGCCGCCGACCAGGGCGCGCTGCCCGGCAATGGTCAGCAGCTCCCGGGCGTCCGGGCCGTAGGTCTTGGACGCGTCCTCGGCATGGAGCAGGAAGCTGGAGTACACCCCTGCATAGCCAAGGGTGAGGGTCTCCCGGTCGACCTGCACCGGACGTTCCTGCAGGGGCCGGACCAGGTCATCTGCCGCATCCTGGAGCTCAAACACCGAACATCCGGTCTCCCAGCCAAGTTTGTCCGCCACGGCAATGAACGCCTCAATCGGGGTGTTGCCCGCTCCCGCGCCGTGCCCGGCGAGGGAAGCATCAACCCGGAAGGCACCCTCCTGCACGGCCACCACCGAGATGGCGACGGCAAGCGAGAGGTTTTGGTGGGCGTGGATGCCCACGTGGGTGCCGGAATCGAGCACGTCGCGGTAGGCGCGGATGCGCTCGCGCACCCCGTCCATGGTCAGGGCGCCGGCCGAGTCGGTGACATAGACGCAATTCGCGCCATATGACTCCATGAGCTTGGCCTGCTTGGCCAGGTCAGCCGGCTCGGCCAGGTGGGACATCATCAGGAAGCCCGAGACGTCGAGCCCGAGTTCGCGTGCGGCGGCGATGTGCTGGGCCGAGATGTCGGCCTCGGTGCAGTGCGTGGCAATGCGCACCGAGCGGATGCCGAGCCTTGCCGCCTGGCGCAGGTCGTCGATGGTGCCGAGGCCCGGGAGTAACAGGGAGGTGGGAACGGCACGCTCGATGTTGCCGCAGGCGGCCTCGATCCATTCCCAGTCGCTGTGGCTGCCGATGCCGTAGTTGAGGCTGGAGCCAGCGAGCCCATCGCCGTGGGTGACCTCGATGGCCGAAACCCCTGCGTGGTCAAGGGCCTTGACGATGCCAACCAGGGAATCGACGCTGATGCGGTGGCGCATGGCGTGCATGCCATCACGAAGGGTGACGTCTTGTATGTAGAGCGGCCTAGGGACGGCGCCAGGTGTGGTGGTGGCCATGTTCAGACTCCAATGATGTCGCGGGCGGCGACCAGTTCGCCGACCCGCAGGGCGGCGGAGGTCATGATGTCGAGGTTGCCGGCGTAAGCGGGCAAGTAGTCGGCTGCACCTTCAACCTCAAGGAAGGTGGTTATTTTCCATCGGATGCCTGCGGCGTCCTTGCCGAGCAACGATGCCAGGGTCTCGGGCTCCACGGGGGTGATCTGCACGTCCTGCTTCAGGCGGTAGCCGGGCACGTATTGGGAAACGGCGGCGACCATCTCGGTGATGGAGGCACGGATCTTCTCGTGGTCGACCTCGCCGGTCAGGCAATAGACGGTGTCGCGCATGATGGGCGGTGGATCGGCCGGGTTCAGGATGATGATGGCCTTGCCCCGTGCCGCGCCGCCGACCTGCTCGATGGCATGGGCAGTGGTTTCGGTGAACTCGTCGATGTTGGCCCGGGTCCCGGGACCGGCCGAGCGCGAGGCGACCGAGGCAACGATCTCGGCATAGGGGACCGGGACAACGCGGGAGACGGCGGCGACAATCGGGATGGTGGCCTGCCCGCCGCACGTGACCATGTTGATGTCAGGTGCATCCAGGTGTTCCTCCAGGTTCACCGCAGGGATCACAAACGGGCCCAGGGCCGCGGGAGTGAGGTCAACCAGGCGCTTGTTGAAGGGCGCCAGCGCCGCGGCGTTGGCGATGTGGCCGCCGGCCGAGGTGGCGTCAAAGACGACCTCGATCTCATCGAATCCGGGCATCTCGATCAGGCCCTGGACTCCGTCGGAGGTGATGGGCACGCCCATGCTGGCGGCCCGACGCAGGCCGTCGGAGGCGGGGTCGATGCCCACCATCGCTCCCATTTCCAGGGTGCGTGACCTGCGCATGATCTTGAACATCAGGTCGGTGCCGATGTTGCCCGAGCCGATGATGGCAACTTTGATGCTCATTTGGTTCCCCCTTGGGTGAAGGTGACGGTGACGGCCCCGAGGCCGGTGATGAAGGCCGTGAGTGTTTTGCCGGCCTCGACGGGGGCCAGGGGCCCGAGGGCCCCGGAAAGGATGACCTCCCCTGCCCGCAGCGGAGCGCCGAATTCGATGGAGGTGTGGGCCAGCCAGCGCAGGGCCTCGAGCGGATCGCCGAGGCATGCGGCGCCTGTGCCGGTTGAGACCTCGCGTCCATTGGAGGTCATCCGCATTTCGCTCCCTCGCGGCACGAAGTCAGACAGGGACAGTTTCGCGTCCCCCAGCACAAAGACGCCGCTGGAGGCGTTGTCGGCAACGGTGTCGCTGATCTGGATGTCCCAGTTCGCGACACGGCTGTCCACCACCTCGATCGCGGGGCTTGCGTAGGCAACGGCGCCGGCCACCTCCTCCAGTGAAACCTCCGGATCGGTGATGTCGTGGGCCAGCACAAAGGCGATCTCGGCCTCGGCCCGGGGTGCAATCAGCCGCTCGATCGGGATGTACGCACCGTCCGAATAGGCCATGTCATCAAGCAGCACACCGAAGTCAGGGGTATCAACGCCCACCTGCTTCTGCACCGCCAGTGATGTCAGTCCGATCTTCCGCCCGACGTGCGTGGCGCCGCCGGAGATCTTCGAGGCGATGATGCGCTGCTGAACCGTGTAGGCATCTTTGATGTTGGAGGCTCCGAGCAGATCGCGCACCGGAGCCCCGGAGACGCGCGTGCGTTCGGCCTCTTCAAGCCGGGCAACCGCCTGATCCAGGTCCTCGGGCGTGACGGTCGTGGCCTGGGCCTGCGCCGCCTGCGGGGCGCTCATGCCTGATCCGGCCGGGTCAGGAAGGCCATGACTGCCGATTCCCAGGCCGCCTTGGCCTCGACCATGACCCAGTGCCCGCAGTTCGGGAAGACGTGGAGCTCGGCCTTGGGGATGGTGCGCATCGGAAGGATGGAGGAATCCAGCGGCGTGACGCGGTCATCGCGGCCCCAGGTCAAGAGAGTGGGGGCCTTGATCTTGCCCAGCTGCGTCCAGTCCGGGGCATCGGCGGATTCGACCGAGGCGAGGATCAGGGCGATGGTGTGCCGGCCGTACATCATCCGGGCGCTGGCCAGGGTGTCCGAGTCGGTGGCCACGGCGAAGCGCTCGTCGATGAGTTCCTCGGTGAGCACCGCCGGGTCAAAAACCATCGCCTCGAGCCACTGAATGAGTTTTTCGCGGGTGGGGTCCTCGGTGAAATCAACCAGCAGCTTGATGCCCTCACCCGGCATCGGGGAGTACAGGTTGCGCCCCACGCCCCCGATGGTCACCAGCCGGCGGACCCGCTCGGGGTGGTCAATGGCTATCCGGGTGGCCACCTGGCCGCCGAGCGAATTGCCGATGAAGTCGGCCTGCTCGATGCCAAGGGCGTCGAGGAAGCGGATGACCGAAGCAGGGGCAGAAAGCATCGGGTGTTCGCCGGTGGAATCGCTGACGCCGAACCCCGGGAACTCCAGGGCGAGGGTCCTGAAGTTCTGGGCGAAGAAGCCCAGGTTGCCGCGGAAGTTGCGCCACCCGCTGACACCTGCGCCGGAGCCGTGCAGCAGGATCAGCGGTGGGCCGCTGCCTGCCTCGTGGTAGCGGAGCACTCCCGAGGAGGTCGCTACTTCCCGCAGCGTGGATTCATAGGTGATCTGCTCTTGCCCAACATCTGTGGCCGTCATGGGTGTCTCTCCTAGTGATTGGTGCTCTTTGGTGACTCGACTCAAGCAGATGCGGATCGGCGTCCCGGGGCTTGGTTCCCGTTCAGTGGGATGGGCGCGCGCCACCCACCATTCACTGGCCGCAGTATTGAGCGCACCACAGCCCCACCGGGGGGCCAGGGACAACAATGCAGGAGGAGCACTGATGAACGCAGGAGCTAGCACCCTCAGTGATTTGGCCGTGAAGGATGCGGTGGCTCGCGTTGAAGCCGTTGCCGATGAACTGGAAGCGGGCGCAGACGAGAGCGAGAAGCTCGGCAAGCTCTCCGACAGGAGCGTGTCGGCCATCAAGTCCGCCGGGCTGATGCGCCTTCTTCAGCCGAAGGAACACGGCGGTGACGAGGCGCACCCGGCGGAATTCGGCGAGGCGGTCATGGCTGCTGCCAGCCACTGCGGGGCATCGGGCTGGGTTGCCGGCGTGGTGGGGGTGCACCCGTGGGAGATCGCGTTGATGGACCCACGCGTCGGGGAAGAAGTCTGGGGTGAGAACCAGGACACCTGGGTCTCCTCGCCCTACACGCCGCAGGGAATCGCGGACCCCGTGGACGGCGGCTACATCCTCAACGGGCGCTGGCAGTTCTCCTCCGGCACCGACCACAGCGACTGGGTGTTCCTGGGGGCCATCACCGGCGACGGAACCGGCCGCCCGGCAGCAGCACCCAAGTACCTGCACGTGATCCTGCCGCGCACGGACTACGAGATCATCCAGGATTCCTGGAACGTGATCGGGCTGGAGGGCACCGGCAGCAAGGACGTGGTGGTGAAGGGGGCGTTCATCCCGACCTACCGCACCTTGGTGCACGAGGACGTGCAATCGGGCGCCGCGGCCGAACGCACCGGCCGCACCGAGACGCTGTACAGGCTGCCGTTCAACGTGCTCTTCCCGCTGGGGATTTCCTCGGCCGTGATCGGCATCGCCGAAGGCGCCCTGGGCCTGCACCTTGCCTACCAGCGCAAACGCTCCAACGCCGGCGGTGTGCAGATCAAGAGCGATCCGTACTCGATGTTCGCCATCTCCGAGGCCGCGGCAGAGATCGCCGCCTCGCGCTCGAATCTACTCGACGGGGTCACCAAGGCCTATGCCCATGTGGAGGCCGGAACCCCGGTCAGCGCGGTGCAGACCGCCGAGGTCCGCCGCAACCAGATCCAGAGCGCATGGCGGGCAGTGCGGGCCGTGGATGAGATCTTTGCCCGTTCGGGCGGCAACGCCGGCCGGCGCGACAACCCGCTGCAGCGCTTCTGGCGCGACGCCCACATGGGCCTGCAGCACTTCATCCACGTGCCGGGCCAGGTCTTCCACGCGACGGCGCTGCTGGAGATGGGTCTCGAGCTCCCGGAGAACCTGCGCGGGGCGGTCTGAGAACATGGCCCAGGTGACAGCGCTCTTCCCGAGCACGCCAGAAGGAGCCGAGCCAGCACGGCACTTTCGAAATGTGCTTGGTAACTACCCCACCGGGGTCGTGGCGGTCACAGCCCCGGGCGAAGACGGCGAACCGATTGCGATGGTGGTGGGATCGTTCACGTCGGTCTCGCTGGACCCGCCGATGGTGGCGTTCCTGGCCGATCGCGGATCAAACACCTTTCCGAAGATCCAGGCGGCCGGTCACTTTGTGGCCAACGTCCTGGCCTCGGACCAGGCCGGCCTCTGCCGCTCCATGGCGGCCAAGGGTGCACAAAGGTTTAGGGACGTGGCCTGGCAGCCCTCGGAGAACGGGGCGCCGCTGCTTGACGGAGTGGTCGCCTGGATCGAATGCACGCTCGAGCAGGTCGTTGAGGCAGGTGACCACGTGATCGCCATCGGAAAGGTGAATGACCTGCGGGTCGTCTCGGAAAAGCTCCCGTTGCTGTTTTTCCGGGGCGTCTACGGTGCCTTCGAACCCCACTCGATGCGCCTCGAGGACAGGTATCTGGGATGGGGATGACAACGGTGTCCCAGCCGGTGGCCGAGGGTCGCCAGATCCCCGGCGAATCGGGGGTGTGGGTCTTCTTTTTCGGCGACATGGTGATCTTCTTGATCTTCTTCGTCGCCTACCTGGTGCATCGCGCCGGCGCCCCCGAGCTCTTTGCCCAATCCAGCCAGGAGCTGGGCCTGGCCATGGGCGTGGCCAACACCCTGGTCCTGCTGAGCAGCTCGCTGCTGGTGGTCCTGGGGCTGGGGGCCGTGCGCCGCGAGGGGCGTTCGGTGGCCGTCGGCGCCTTCCGCGGCGCCATGGCCTGCGGTGTGCTCTTTGTGGTGCTGAAGGCCTTTGAATATACCCACATAGCCTCCGGCACGACGGGACTGGACCTCAACGCGTTCTTCTCCTGGTACTTCGTTCTCACCGGCGTGCACCTGGTGCACGTGCTGATCGGGCTCGGCGTTCTGGGACTGATGGTTTCCAGGGCACGGCAGAGTGGCGACGGTGCCGAAAAACGCATGATGGTCATCGAATCGGGAGCGTGCTTCTGGCATCTGGTCGACCTGCTCTGGATGCTCATCTTCCCGCTGCTGTACCTGGTGGCGTGATGAGTGGACAACAGGTGAAGGCAAAGCCAACCACCAGGCTGTTCTCACTGATCGAATCCCGGGCGGGCATCGTGTGGATCGTGCTTGTGGTGCTGACGATCGCCAATCCCGTCCTAGGGATCGAAGGCCATCTGGCGGGAAGCACAGGCGTCCATCTCTTGGGGGTGGCCATCCTCACTATCGCCGTCGTGAAGGTCCGCTTCGTGGGACTCGATTTCATGGAACTGCGCAAGGCCCCGGTGCCAATGCGTCTTATGTTCGAGGCTTATTGCCTCATTCTCTGGGTGGTTCTCACCGCCTGTTTTCTATGGCTGTAGATAGGCTGCAGCCCTTAAGAAGAAAGTGATTCGCATGTCCATCAATGAAGATGAAACAGCGGGTGTAAATACCTTCGACGTGATCGTCGTGGGTTCGGGAGGCGGCCTGGTCGGCGCCTATCTGGCAGCGTCACGCGGGTTGCGCACCCTCGTGATTGAGAAGACCGAGAAGGTGGGCGGAACCACCGCCTACTCCGGAGCCGGCATCTGGTATCCGGGTTCGGCGCCGATCGAGCGGGCAGGGATAACGAACAGCCTGGAGGAAGGCCGCACGTACTTGCGCACGGCAGTGAACGACCCCGCCCGAGAGGCCCGGCAGGACGCCTACCTCCAGGCGGGAATCGATGTGATCGACGAGCTTGAGCGCAACGAGTGGTTCGGGAAGTTCGAGTTCATGCCCGTGCCCGATTACTATTCCTCGATTCCGGGGGCTTCGCCGAGCGGCCGGACGATCTTCCCTGCACCCGTCACCGTCGAAGAACTGGGAGAAGAAGCCGAACTGATTCGCAAGCCCCTGTTCACCGAACGCTGGGGCATCGATGAGGGCACGTTGCTCACCGGCGGCCGCGCGCTCATAGGGCGTGCGCTGAAGGCCTTCCTGGCAACGGGGTTCGGCGAAGTACGGCTCAACACCGCACTGGAAAGCCTGATCACCGATCAGGACGGCAAGGTGGTCGGCGTGGTTGCACTGGCGGACGGCGAACGGGTCTCGATCCATGCGAACCGCGGGGTGATCCTGGCCGCCGGCGGATTCGAACGCGACGCCGCACTGCGGGCCGAGCACCAGTCACCGGACATCACGGGGGAATGGTCCAACGGCGCCCCACAGAACACCGGGGACGCGCTAAAGGCTGGCATCGCCATTGGGGCGGGCACCGAACTGATGGACGAGGCGTGGTTCGTTCCGGGAGTGGTGCGGCCCGACGGCCTGCCGATCTTCCACACCGGCACCCGCGGCGGGATCTGGGTGAACGCCGCCGGGGAGCGCTTCGTCAACGAGACTGCCCCCTACGACCAGTCGGGCCACGCGATCTACCATGGGCACACCCAAACCGATGTCTCGCACCTTGAAGTCCGCTGGGTCTTCGACGAGCACCACCTGGACCGATACAGCATTGGTGGTTCGCCCGACAAGGCGCCGGACGACGAGTGGTTCGAGTCCGGGGCCCTGGTGAAGGCGGATTCCATTGCGGCGCTAGCCGAGCTCATCAACGTTCCGGCCGCGGCCCTGCAGGCCTCGATCGATCGGTACAACGGCTATGCGCAATCAGGTGTGGATGAGCAGTTCCAACGGGGCGAGAGTGCCTGGGACCAGTTCAGCTCCCAGATCGTCGGCTTCCCTGCGGGCCCGGTCATGGCCTACATGGTGCCGCCCGAACAGGGATTGGCCAATCCGCTGCTGCCGCCCATTGGTGCTGGCCCCTACTATGCGGCAACGGTGCGCCTGTCGGACATTGGCACCAAGGGCGGGCTGATCACCGATGAACATGCCCGGGTGCTCACACTCGAGGGCGAGCCGATCGAGGGCCTCTACGCCACGGGCAACACCATGGCGGCGATGTCGGGCCACGTTTATCCCGGCGCGGGAACCCCGATTGGATCGTCCATTGCGTTCAGCTACCAGGCCGTGCTCGACCTCGCGCCTGCAGTAATTCCCGCGCCATAGTCAAACTCCTGGCTCCATCACTTGTTTACACCCGATTTAAGGACACCGAAATGGAATTGAAAACCAAGTTCAGGCTTCACCGAATGTCGGTCTGGGCTGGCGTCGTCGTGTTGATTGCCAACCTCATCGCCTACTTCGTCGTCGGCAAGCTTTTTCCACCGATCTCGCCCACCGCCACCGCCGCGGAGGTGACGGCTTTCCTGACCGCAAACCGTTCGGGCATCTTGTGGGCTGTGGTGATCATGGGCATCTTCGCCCCGTTCTTCTATGCCTTCGCGGTGATCACCAGCCTCCAGATCAGGCGCATTGAGGGCGGCTGGGGAATTCTCTCTATGATCCAGCTGACCACCGCGGTAGTCGCACCCACCGGCTGGGTGTACCCGATGGCAGTGTTGGCCACAGCTGCCTACCGGCCCGACCGCAACCCCGAGCTGATGCTGATGATGAGTGACCAGTTCTGGCTCACCTATGTTGGTGTCGCCGTGATATTCGTGCTGAACATTGCCTCGATCGGTCTGGCGGTAATGGTCGACAAGCGGGCCAATCCGGTGTTCCCGCGCTGGTTCGGCTACCTGAACTTCTTCCTTGCACTCTCGTTCTTCCCGGGCGTCTTCATCTACCTCTTCACCGAGGGGCCGCTGTCTTGGAACGGGCTGTTCGCGCTGTGGATCCCGGCATGTGCCTTCCCGGTCTGGAAGATCGCGATGATCGTCTGCCTGCTGAAGGCGGTCAAGTCCGAGGAACAGGAGGCCCTCCAGGCCCAGGCCCGGGAGACGGCATCGTTGGGCACGGCGAGGGTCGGCTAACCGCCGAACCCGGCGCTATCCTGCGCTCGTTGAGTCCATCCCGGTGGACTCAACGAGCGTGGGCGGGGTTAGCCCGTCGGCCCGTTCCGCATCTGCTTGACCAGGTCCAGCACCACGGCCTGCAGGTCGCCGCCGTGCTCTGCGGCGACGCGGCGCTGCCGCTGGTATCCGGCGCCGCGGCGGATGATCTTCTCGACGTCGGCCAGTTCGTCGGGGCAGCCGAGCTTCGCTGCCACCGGCTCAAGCCGGTTCAGGGTCTCCAGGAGGTGGTCGGTGACCAGCTGTTCGTTGCCGGCCGCGTCGAGGATGATGATGGCCTCCATGCCGTAGCGGGCGGCACGCCACTTGTTCTCCTGGATGTGCCACGGCGGCATGGTGGGGATGGTGCCGCCGTTGTCCAGGGTGGTGGAGAATTCATCCACCAGGCACTGGGTGAGCGCGGCAATCGCGCCCACCTCCTCCAGCGTGGCCAGGCCGTCGCAGATGCGCATTTCGATGGTGCCGAGGTTGGGAACGGGCCGGATGTCCCAGCGGATCTCGGAGAGGGTGTCGATCACACCGGTGGTGAACATGTCCTGGACGTAGGACTCGTATTCGTCCCAGGACGGGAACTGGAAGGGCAGGCCCGCCGTCGGCAGCTGCTGGAACATCAGGGCGCGGTGCGATGCGTAGCCGGTGTCCTCGCCGCCCCAGAACGGGCTCGACGCCGAGAGTGCCTGGAAATGCGGGAAGTAATTGACCAGGCCGTCCAGCACGGGGAGTGCCTTTTCGCGCCGGTCCAGGCCCACGTGGACGTGCACGCCGTAGATGACCATCTGCCGGCCCCACCACTGGGTGCGGTCGATCAGCTTGGCATACCGGGCCTTGTCCGTCACGGGCTGCAGCTGCGGCGGGCTGAACGGGTGGCTGCCGGCGCAGAAAACCTCCACGCCCATGGGATCGGTGATTTCGCGCACCGCGGCCAGGGACCGGCTGAGGTCTTCCTTGGCTTCGACGGCAGTCTCGCAGATGCCGGTGACCAGCTCCACGGTGTTGAGCAGGAGTTCCTGCTTGATGTGCGGGTGTTCGTCGTCTTCGTTGAGTTCGGGGTGCTTGGCAACCACGCCGCTGAGTACTTCGTTGGCCACTGATGCCAGTTCGCCGGTCTGGCCGTCCACCAGGGCCAGCTCCCATTCCACACCAAGAGTTGATTGCTTCGATGAAGCGAAATCAATCTTCATGCGTTCCCCTAACTGTTCAGATATCCCTGGGCACGCGCCGCATTCAAGTCTAATGCAGGGGTAGCATCGTCTTGATGGCCTTGTTCCTTTGGACCCGTGACAGTATTCACAAAACCACCCTCCTTATTGCGGCCGCTGCCGTGGCCGCCCTGACTGCCTGCACGGCGGTTCCCGCCACCGCCCCGGCGACCCCCGGCCCTGCGCCCGCCTCAACCCCGGAATCAGAGCGGCCGACGACGGCACCTCCGTCCGCTTCTCCCTCACCTGACCCCGGGCTGCTGCCGCTGGGCTGGGGCCCCGAGCAGCGGGACCAGGATGTCGCCGGGGCCGCCGTGGCGGCGATGTCGGTCGAGGAGAAGGCCGGCCAGGTGCTGATGCCCGTGTACGCCGGCACGGACGCCGAAGCCCAGGCCGCCACCATTGAGCGCCTCCATCTTGCCGGGTCCATCATTATGGGCGACAACATCCCGCTCGACGCGCGCGGTCAGGCGGATCCGGCTGCCATGACTGCTGTCAACGCCCGGCTGGCCCAGGCCGCCAAGGCCGACGGCAGGCCCTGGCCCGGTCTCATCGGCGTGGACCAGGAGGGCGGGATTGTGGCGCGGCTGGGTGCGCCCCTGACCGAATGGCCAACGGCCCTGAGCTACGGGGCTGCCGGCAATGCGCCACTCGCCAAGGACGCCGGCCGCGCTCTGGCCGCGGAGATCGCGTCGCTGGGCTTCACCGTGGACTTCGCCCCCGATGCCGACGTGACCATCGGCCCAGCAGATCCCACCATCGGTGCCCGGTCAATGTCCGGCAACCCGGACGCAGCGGGAGCACTGGCGGTGGCGTTTTCCCAGGGCATGCAGGAGGCCGGCGTCCTGCCCGCCGTCAAGCACTTCCCCGGCCACGGCTCCGTCACCGTTGACTCGCACCAGGACCTCCCGGTGCAGCCCGCGGGCATCGCGGAACTCGAAGCCCGGGACTGGAAGCCGTTCCGGGCGGCCATCGCCGCCGGTATGCCCATGGTCATGACCGGGCACATCGCCGTACCGGCCTTGGAACCCGGCGTCCCGGCGTCGTTGTCCGGCCCCACCTATGCTGCGCTGCGCGGCATGGGCTTCAAGGGTGTGGCGGTGACCGATGCCCTCAACATGGGCGCAGTCCAGCAGCAATACCCGGGCGGCTCCGCAGCAACCGCGGCGCTCGCCGCGGGCGTGGACCTGCTCCTGATGCCCACGGACGTGGGGCAGGCCCACGCAGCCATCGTTAGCGCTGTCGCGGCCGGAACACTGCCGGCGGCCCGCCTGGACGAAGCAGCTGTCCGCGTGGCCACCATGATGACCTGGCGCGGCCGCGTCACGTCGCCGCCTGCCGGGTCGACCCCCGCCAGCGCAGCCCCCGGCAGCGGCGCCGACATCTCGGCGCGGGTCTCCGCGGCCGCCGTCACGGTGCTGTCCGGACACTGCGGCGCGCCAATCGTCGAGGGAAGCATCCGGATTGCCGGCGGATCAGCGCAGGACCGGGCGCGGTTTGAGGCTGCCGCAGCGAAGGCCGGGCTCGGCACCGGGGCGGGCCCCCTGGTCAGCCTCATCGGTTACGCCGGTCGGCCGGTTGGGGGCGACATTGCCGTGGCACTGGATGCGCCGTGGCCGCTGCAGGATTCCACTGGCCCGGTGAAGATTGCGCTGTACGGCCGCACGCCTGGCGCTTTTGACGCCCTCGTTGCCGTGCTGGCAGGCAAGGCAACTGCCCCGGGAAAGCTGCCCGCCGCCGTCGGAAGCTATCCAGCCGGGACGGGCTGCCCGTAACTTGGCCCGCAACACATCGCCGAATCGGTCAGCGGCGGTTTAATGGACAGGTGCCCATTCTGAATAAAGACATGACCCTGTGTATTTCGCTGTCGGCCCGGCCCAGCAACAACGGGACGCGGTTCCACAACCACCTCTACGACCAGCTGGACCTGAACTGGATCTACAAGGCCTTCGCCCCCGCCGACCTGGCCCAGGCGATCGCCGGCGTCAGGGGCCTGGGAATCCGCGGCTGTGCGGTGTCCATGCCGTACAAGGAGGACGTGATGGCCCTCGTCGATGAGCTGGATCCTTCCGCTAAAGCCATCGATTCGGTCAACACAATCGTGAACACTGACGGGCATCTGAAGGCCTACAACACCGACTACACCGCCATCGAGCAGCTCCTCGCAAGCAACGCCGTGCCCACGGACTACTCGGTGCTGGTCCAAGGTGCCGGCGGCATGGCCAAGGCCACCGTCGCGGCCCTGCGGGACGCCGGCTTCACGGATGTCACCGTCATCGCCCGGAACGAAGACACCGGCCGGGCGCTCGCTGAGCAGTACGGGTTCCAGTGGCGGGCAACGCTCGACGGCGGCACGGCGGACCTGATCATCAACGTCACGCCTATCGGTATGGCAGGCGGCCCGGAAGTGGACTCGCTGTCCTTCCCGGAAGCTGCGATCGCGGCAGCCAAGGTGGTCTTCGACGTCGTGGCGCTGCCTGCAGAGACGCCGCTGATCAAGGCGGCCCGCGCCGCCGGGAAACAGGTGATCACGGGAGCCGAAGTGGCCACCATCCAGGCGCTCGAGCAGTTTGTGCTCTACACCGGTGTCCGGCCCACCGACGAGCAGGTCCAGGCCGCCGAGGACTTTATGCGCGCCCAGTAAGGCCAGGCCTCAGGACGGTTCGCTGCCTTAGACAGGTTCCACCGAGATGGCCACCCGGTCCTCCCCAATGCGGGTCAGGACCAGGGTGGCTGTTTTTTGTCCGGCCTTTTTCCCGGCCACCTTGCTTCCGGCGAACAGCTGCTTGCGCAGTTCCTCCGGAGTTACCGAGGTGCCGCGCTTTTTGATGTCCAGCACCGTGAAGCCGTTCTCCTTCACCCAGGCCTTGAGCGCCTTGACGTTGTACGGCATCACTTCCAGGACCTTGTAGGCGCGGGCGAACGGCGTGTCCACCAGCTCCGGAGCGCAGATGTAGGCGATGTGCTCGTCCAGCAGGTGCCCGCGCAGTTGAAGCGCGACGTCGGCCACCAGTCCGGCGCGGATCACCGCGCCATCGGGCTCATACAGGTAGCCCTCTGCCGGACCCACCGGCGCGGCGGGACCGCCGTCGAAGTCTTCAGCGCTGGTCAGCTCGGCGGCGCCCTGCGGGCCGAGCAGCAGCGCGGCCCGGCGGATTCCGGGCCGGCGCACGGAGTTGAACCACAGGGCCACCTCGGTGACGTCGCCGCCTACCGAGACCCACTGCGCCTCGCAGCCGGCGGGAACTGACTCGTGCGGCATGCCGGGTCCCATTTTGACGCCAACGGCGCGCCCGGTGGCAGCGAGCGATTCCACAAAGGACAGCGGCGGCGAAAACGCCTCAGGATCCCAGATCCTCTTGGTGCCGGACGTGGACGTGACCCGTCGGGCAGGATCCAGCCAGACGCCGTCGACCCCGTCCAATGGGACGGTAGTGGCGTCCGAATGAACCACGGTGGCGTTGGGGAAGGGGATCAGGTTGACCGTGGCGCAGGCGGCCGTGGTTTCGTCCATTTCCACGGCCGTGACCGTGATGTCCATCGATGCCAGTGCCAGGGAGTCCGCGGCAAGGCCGCAGCCGAGGTCGGCCACGTGGCGGACGCCGGCCTGCGCAAAGCGCTCGGCATGCCGAGCAGCAACAGTGAGGCGCGTGGCCTGTTCCAGCCCGGCCTGCGTGAAGAGCATGCTCCGGGCGAACTCGCCGAACTTCAGCTCGGCCTTGGTGCGGAGCCGGGACTGGGTGAGGACGGCGGAGACCAGTGCGGGGGAGTGCCCGGCCTTGCGGAGGGCCGCGTTGAGCTCGAAGGACTTGTCCTCGCGGTACGGGCCCAGGGACGCCAGGAGCTCCCAGCCTTCGCTCGTGAGCAGTGGGGCGATCTGGTCCTGCGGTGCTTGAGCCATGGGTTCAAGCCTAGTGGAGGTGGCCCGGCGGCCAGATCCGGCTAGGGTTGAAGGCATGGAAGACAGCGCAGGCACCCAGCCGTCCGGACTACCCCAAGCCAGCAACCCGGACCTGGTGAAGTTCGCCCGCCCCGCGCTGATTGCAGGATCCGCAGTGGCCGTGGTCTGCGTCGCGCTGCTCATTATCATCTTCTTCCTGGACACGTTCAACGCCACTGTCTACTCCGTGGGCGGCAAGAATATCCAGGACGTCACGGACGAGGCAGGGGAGATCCGCGGCCTCTACGCCGGGGCGCGCATAGGCGGCATCATCTTGCTGGTGGTCTCGCTGCTGGCTGCCGGGGGCGGCGCCGTGGTGCTGTACCTGCGGCGGGGCACCGTTGAGGAAGGGGACGACGGCGACGAGGACGTCGATCTCGAGGACCTCACCGGCCGGTAGCAGGCTGTTCGCCGGCGACATAATTCTGGCACTCGCCTTGACCGAGTGCTAACCAATACATAGAGTCATCATTAGCACTCTCCCTAGGAGGGTGCTAACACATGACGAGCTGCCAGCCAGGCTGCTGCCGGCACCGCGACGACGGTTTGCCAGCCACGGCGAAGCGGCTCAACTGTCCACAAATTTCGCTGACGTAGAAGGAGAGGTCCGAGTGTCGGTCTCTATTAAGCCTCTTGAGGATCGTATTGTTGTCCGCCCGCTCGAAGCCGAGCAGACCACGGCTTCCGGCCTGGTTATCCCGGACTCCGCACAGGAGAAGCCGCAGGAGGGTGAAGTTGTTGCAGTAGGCCCCGGCCGCTTCGAAGACGGCAACCGCGTCCCTGTCGACGTAGCCGTTGGCGACGTTGTTATCTACTCCAAGTACGGTGGAACCGAAGTCAAGACCGGTGGCAACGAGTACCTCGTGCTGTCCGCCCGCGACGTTCTGGCGATCGTCGTAAAGTAACTCTTTGGATCCCCGTACTGCTGTTCCGTCCCTGACTGAACAACAGTGCGGGGTTCTGTCTTTGAAAGGACAAAACCATGGCAAAGCAGCTTGCGTTTAACGACGCTGCACGCCGGTCGCTTGAAGCCGGCATCGATAAGCTCGCCAACACTGTCAAGGTGACGCTCGGCCCCCGCGGCCGCAACGTTGTCCTCGACAAAAAGTGGGGGGCACCCACCATCACCAATGACGGCGTCACCATCGCCCGCGAAATTGAGCTTGATGACCCGTACGAAAACCTTGGCGCGCAGCTGGCCAAGGAAGTAGCCACCAAGACCAACGATGTTGCCGGCGACGGCACCACCACGGCCACCGTGCTCGCCCAGGCCCTGGTTAAGGAAGGCCTGCGCAACGTTGCGGCGGGCGCCGCTCCGGGCCAGATCAAGCGTGGCATCGAGGTTTCCGTAGAAGCCATTGCAGCCCGCCTGCTCGAGAACGCCCGCCCGGTTGAAGGCACGCAGGTTGCCAGCGTGGCAGCAATCTCGGCCCAGAGCGACGAAATCGGCGAGCTCCTCGCCGAGGCATTCGGCAAGGTCGGCAAGGATGGTGTGATCACCATCGAGGAGTCCTCCACCACGCAGACCGAGCTGGTCCTCACCGAAGGCATGCAGTTCGACAAGGGCTACCTGTCCCCGTACTTCGTGACCGACTCCGAACGCCAGGAAGCCGTCCTCGAAGACGCCCTTATCCTGATCAACCAGGGCAAGATCTCCTCCGTGCAGGACTTCCTGCCGCTGCTGGAGAAGGCGCTGCAGAGCTCCAAGCCGCTCTTCATCATTGCCGAAGACGTTGAGGGCGAGGCCCTGTCCACGCTGATCGTCAACCGCATCCGCGGCACACTGAACGTTGTTGCCGTCAAGGCTCCGGGCTTCGGCGACCGCCGCAAGGCCATGCTGCAGGACATCGCCACCCTCACCGGTGCGCAGGTCATCTCCGCGGAACTGGGCCTCAGCCTGGATTCGGTTGGCCTTGAGGTGCTGGGTACCGCCCGCCGCATCACGGTCACCAAGGACAACACCACCATCGTTGACGGCGCCGGTTCCGCAGAAGACGTCGCAGCCCGGGTTTCCCAGCTGCGCGCCGAGCTGACCCGCACCGACTCCGACTGGGACCGCGAAAAGCTCCAGGAGCGCCTGGCCAAGCTGGCCGGCGGCATCGGTGTCATCAAGGTCGGCGCAGCCACCGAAGTTGAGCTGAAGGAAAAGAAGCACCGCATCGAAGATGCAGTGTCCTCCACCCGCGCCGCCCTCGAAGAGGGCATCGTGGCCGGTGGCGGTTCCGCACTGATCCACGCACTGAAGGCCCTCGACGAGGACCCTGCAGTCAAGGCACTCGAAGGCGACGCCGCCGCTGCTGTGGGCATCGTCCGCCGCGCGCTGGTCCAGCCGCTTCGCTGGATCGCCCAGAACGCCGGTTTCGACGGCTACGTTGTCACCGCCAAGGTTGCAGAGCTCGAAACCAACAACGGCTTCAACGCCAAGACGGGCGAGTACGAGGACCTGATCGCCGCCGGTGTCATCGACCCGGTCAAGGTCACCCGTGCAGCCCTGCGCAACGCGGCATCCATTGCTGCGCTGGTTCTCACCACCGAGACCCTCGTAGTGGAGAAGCCCGCAAACGAAGACGAGCACGCAGGCCACAGCCACTAATCCCCGCTGTCCCCTGACGGTGAGGGCTTAGAGCCTCCGCGCAAAGTCTCCAAACAAAGAACCGGTCCAGCTTCCGCTGGGCCGGTTTTTTGTGCCACAAATCATTCGCGGTGAGCTTTCCCGCCCTATGCGCCCGGCATGTCCTGTGTTTCAACGTCGCCCGCACGCTCGTAGACCAGCGACACCGCCCCCTTCGGGAAGCTGCGCGCCGGCTCGGCGAGACGGAACGAGGCGGGGATAGTCCCGGCGTCGAAGAGGCGCTTGCCCTGCCCGAGAGTGATCGGATAGAGCCAGAGATGGAGGCGGTCGATCACGTCTGCCGCCAGCAGTGAACGGATGAGGACGCCGCTGCCGAACATGTGCACCTGGTTGTACTCCTCGCGGAGCCGTCCCGCGGCCGTGGCATCAGGGAGCACCGTGGTGCCCGCCCAGCTTGGATCGGTCAGGGTGCCGGAGACGACGAATTTGGGCACCCGGTTGAGTGTCCCGCCGATGTCGTCAGACTGGTGCGGCCAGTAGGCCGCGAAGATGTCGTAGGTTTTCCGGCCGAGGAGCAGGGCGTCGATGAGGGCGATCTCGGCGCCAATGGCCGCGTCGGCTTCGTCGTCGGACACCGGCATCTGCCAGCCACCGAAGGCGAAACTGCCCTCGGTGTCCTCCTTGCTACCGCCGGGCGCCTGGTAGACGCCGTCGAGAGTGATGAACAGGTTCGCGACGATGATGCCCACGCGTCCATTCTGGAACGGCGTCCCGGTGCTGTCCAGCGTTCTTCACTGTCCAGCGTCGGCGGGCGTGGCAGACTGATGCCATGCTGCTCGACGAGCTCGTGAAAACCACGGATACCGTCGCGTCAACCCGCTCACGGCTCGCGAAGGTCGACGCACTGGCCGATCTGCTGCGCCGGCTCGAGCCCGCGGATATCGCGGCGGCCGTCGGCCTGCTCATCGCCCGGCCGCGGCAGGGCAGGGTAGGGATCGGCTGGCGCGGCATGACGGCGGCCATGGGGGAGCCGGCCGCCGAGCCGAGCCTTACTGTCGCCGACCTCGACGCCGCGCTGGACCGGCTGCTGGGAACCGCGGGCGCTGGATCGGCCGCGGAGCGCGCCGCGACCCTCCGGCTGCTCACGGCGGCAGCCACCGAGCGCGAGCAAGCCTTCATCGCCGGCGTGCTGCTTGGTGAATTGCGTACCGGTGCGCTCGAGGGGGTGCTGACGGATGCCGTTGCCCGCGCCGCCGATCTGCCCGTCGACGCCGTACGCCGCGCGGCGATGCTTTCCGGCGATCTCGGCGAAACCGCACTGCTGGCGATCACGGGCACCGCAGCCGAGCTTGACGCCGTCGGCCTGGTCGTCGGCCGCCCCGTGCAGCCTATGCTCGCCGCAACTGCGGCCAGCGCTACCGCGGCGCTGGAGGTCACGGGGGAGGCGTCCGTGGAATACAAGCTCGACGGCGCGCGCATCCAGGTGCATCGCGTCGGCGACGATATTCGCATCTACACGCGCACCCTGGCCGAGGTGACCCACCGGCTGCCGGAGGTGGTGGAGGTGGTGCGCGGACTGCCGGTGCGCGATGTGATCCTCGACGGCGAGACCCTCGCCCTCGACGAGGACGGCGGCCCGCGACCGTTCCAGGAGACCATGTCGCGGTTCGGGGCGGATGCGGCGCGTGCCACGGTGCTGCATCCGTGGTTCTTCGACGTGCTGCACATCGACGGGCGCGACCTGCTCGACGAACCTTTGTTGACGCGCCTCGGCGTGCTGGAGCGCATCGCGCCCGAACACCGGATCCCGGGGGAGATCACGGCAGATGCGGCCGTTGCTGAGAGAGTGTCGCGCGATGCGCTCGCCGCGGGCCATGAGGGCGTGGTTGTGAAGGCGGTGGGATCGGCCTACGCGGCCGGCAGGCGTGGCTCCAACTGGATCAAGGTGAAGCCGGTACTCACTTACGACCTGGTGGTGCTTGCCTGCGAGTGGGGGTCAGGACGGCGCACCGGGCTCCTGTCGAACCTGCACCTCGGAGCCCTCGACCCGACCGGCGAGTTCGGCGAACCCGGCGGCTACGTGATGGTGGGCAAGACATTCAAGGGCCTCACCGACGCCCTGCTGCGCTGGCAGACCGAGAGGTTCCAGGAGCTGGAGGTGCGGAGCACGGCGGGCACCGTCTGGGTCGAGCCCGTCACGGTGGTCGAGATCGCGATCGACGGCGTGCAGCGTTCCCCGCGCTATCCGGGCGGAATCGCGCTGAGGTTCGCACGCGTCAAGCGCTACCGCGACGACAAGACAGCCGCGGAGGCCGACACCATTCAGACGCTGCGCGCGCTGCTGCGTCTCTAGCTTGTGCCGCTTCTCCACCGGGCGTACCGTGGCGCTTAAGTGCCGCCGCGCCCAGCGTGCGGCGGGCCAACAGGTTGGGCGGTTGGTATCCGGAAGGGACCAGATGTCAGCTGAAACAGGCATTGACCAGGGCAGGTCAGCCTTCCAGGAACATCGCTGGACCGAGGCCTACCAGACCTTCCGTGAAGCCGATAAGCGCGCCGGGTTGCCGGCTGCCGACCTCGAACGGCTGGCTACGGCCGAGATCCTGATCGGTGAAAGCGCCACAGGGCTGGAGTCCCTCACCCGTGCCCACGAGGAGTACCTGGTGATGGGCGACGTCGAGGGTGCCGCACGGTGCGCGGGCTGGATGGGCATGCAACTGATGTTCCTGGGGGAGCAGGCTAGGGCCGGAGGGTGGTTTGCCCGCGGCCAGCGGCTCATGGATGAACTGGCCGAGCCGAGCGCCGTGCAGGGCCTCCTGCTTCTCCCGGAGGGCCTGGGCAAGCTTTACGGCGGTAATCCAGCGGGCGCCCTGCAGGCTTTCTCCCGCGTTGCCGAATTCGGCCAGCGGTTCCACGACAAAGACGTGTCCGCGCTGGGCCTCCTCGGCAGAGGCCAGGCCACCCTGATGCTTGGTCACCCTGACAAGGGACTCAAGATGTTCGACGAGGTCATGGTGGCCGTCACGGCAGGTGAACTCTCCCCGATCCCCTCAGGGATTATCTACTGCGCAGTAATCGGCAACTGCCACCTGGTCTTCGACCTGGAGAGGGCCCTGGAATGGACGGCTGCCCTGGACCGCTGGTGCAGTGCACGCCCTGACATGGTGTCGTTCAGCGGCCAGTGCCAGTCGCACCGCGCCGAACTCTTCAGGCTTCACGGGGCCTGGGCCGAGGCACTGATGGCCGCTGCGGCCGCCCAGGGACTTTCCGTAAAGGGTGATCCCCAAGCGCTTTATGGAGGCTACTACCAGCAGGGAGAGGTGGAACGGCTGAGTGGAAAACTGGACGACGCCGAAGCTTCCTACCGGCAGGCCGCCCGATCAGGCTATGAGCCACAGCCTGGCCTCGCGCTGCTCTGGCTTGCCCGTGGAAATGCGCAACAGGCACAAGCGATGATCCGTAGGGCAGCTGCCGCGGCAGACGTCGCAACCCGCCGGAACATGCTGCCGGCACTGGTGGAGATCGAGTTGGCTGCCTCCGACCTGGAAGCCGCGCGGCAAGGTTCTCAGGAGCTGGAAGCCCTGGCCAGTGAATTCTCTATGCCCATGATCCGGGCCGTTGCCGGCCAGGCGGACGGCGCGGTCCGGCTGGCCGACGGCGACCCCTCCGCTGCCCTGAAACCGCTCCGGGAGGCGTGGAGGCTGTGGCAGGAACTCGGTGTTCCGTACGAGGCGGCGCGCTGCCAGGCGCTGTCCGGCAGTGCCTGCCGCGCACTTGGCGACGAGGCCTCCGCACTGATGTACCTGGAGGCAGCCCACGCTGCGCTCCTGGACCTGGGCGCGGCGCCGGCGGCAACCTGGGCGGCGTCGCTCCTGCACAAAGGCATGTTGGACAGCAGAGCGACGCCTGGCACGGTGGGTCTCCTCACCCGCCGCGAGCTTGAAGTCCTGCATATGGTGGCAACCGGAAAGGGCAATCGGGCCATCGCCGGCGAGCTCTACCTGAGCGAAAAGACCGTAGCCCGGCACGTCAGCAACATCTTCCTGAAACTGGGCCTGTCGTCACGGTCAGCCGCCACCAGCTATGCCTATGAACACGGGCTCGCAGGCTGACGGACCACATAGGACCGCTCTGACTACATTGAAATACCCAGCCGCGCCGTGGCTGAAGTTGCATGATTCGGCCGACGCGGCCACCAGCTGCGCGGCCATAGCCTCAAAGCATGAACCTTCCAGTCCTCGCCGGCACACTTTCGACGGTGCTGTTCGCCGCCGGAATGCTGCCGATGCTGGTCAAGGCGGCCCGGACGAAGGAGCTGGCTTCGTACAGCCTCGGGAACCTGTTGCTGACCAACGTTGCCAACGCCGTTCACTCCGTCTACGTCTTCAACCTCCCTGCCGGACCCATCTGGGTCCTCCACCTTGCGTACGTCCTCGCGTCCGCGCTGATGTTGGCGTGGTGGCTGCGCTACAGGGAGACAGGACGCGAAGTGGAAGGCGGCCCGGCTGCGGGCCGACGTGAAGGTTCAGCCGTAGGAATCCACCTCAGTGAAAAAGGAGCGCAGTGATGAACAACAATGACGTGACCGGCATGCTGGACACGATGATCATCGGCGGCGGCCAGGCAGGCCTTGCCATGGGCTACTACCTGAAAGAACAACAACGGAAAATCCTGATCCTTGATGCCAACCCGCGATCCGGAGACGCCTGGCGCCAGCGGTGGGATTCGCTCCGGGTCTTTACTCCGGCCAAGTACGACGGACTCCCGGGCGCGCCGTTCCCGGCGGATCCGCTGACCTTTCCTACCAAGGATGAAGTGGCCGGATACCTTGAAGGCTACGCCGCGCAGTTTGACCTGCCAGTCATCAACGGAGTCCGCATCGAACGCCTGTGGCGGGAAGGCGACCGCTATATTGCCGCCGCCAACGGCCGCCGCTGGGAAGCGCACAATGCCGTCGTGGCGACAGGATGCAGCCAGGCGCCCAAGGTGCCAGGCTTTGCGGCCGAATTGGCGCCATCCATCGTCCAACTGCATTCCAGCGACTACCGGAACCCCCAGCAGCTGCAGGAAGGGCCGGTCCTGGTGGTTGGGCTGGGGAACTCCGGGGCGGAGATCGGCATCGAAGTGTGCCGTACGCATCCGACGTTCGTGGCGGGCAAGCCCGGTGGCGAAATCCCGGTGAAGCATGGCCGGACTGCGGCACGCTACTTCCTGCCGTTGGTGCGGTTCATTGAGTTGAACGTCCTCACTCTAGGCAATCCCCTCGGGCGCATAGCGGCACCAAAATTCAAGGCACACGCAGAACCCCTGGTCCGGACGAAGACCAAGGATTTGGCGGCCGCGGGCGTCAGGCGCGTGCCGCGGGTCGCCGGAGTGGAGAACGGGCTGCCCGTCCTGGCGGACGGGACCCGGCTTGAGGTCGCCAACGTCATCTGGTGCACGGGATTCAAAGATGATTTCGGCTGGATAGATCCGGCACTGCTCGACGACGGCGCTTTGCCCCGGCAGGAGCGTGGCGTTGCGCTTGACTCGCCCGGGCTGTTCTTCCTGGGCCAGGAGTTTATGTACGCGGCCTTTTCGGCAACCCTTCCGGGTGCCAGCCGTGACGCCCGGTACCTGGCCGGCAGGATCCCGGTTCCGGTCACCCGCGAGTCCGCGTCAGCTGCCATCTGAGGCGCCGGGCGGCGGCTTCGGGCAAGCGCCGGGAAACCAAGTGGTAGAAGACCAGCACCAGAACTGCCGCCGCCACGATGCCCATCAGGTTGAGCGCCAGCTGCAGGGCCGACCCCGTTGCTTTCTCAAACTCGCCCAGCACGAGTGCCACGGCCACAAACCCGGCAGCAGGAACTGTGGTCACGGAGATGAAGACACCGATGAGTGCCGCCGACCGCCGGCTGATGAGGGACAGCATGCCCGCCGTGCCGGCCAGAACGGCCACGATCAGGGAATAAGGTCCCGGGTGGTAAATGAACTCCACCGCAGACCCTGTGTCCAGGGTGTTGTCCGCGAAGAGGCCCAGTGCCGCGGAGACCCACGTGGTCAAGGCCGCCAGCAGCATGGCCAGCGGGAATCCCACACCAAGCGCCAGGGCGGCACGCCGGCCGAGTGCCCACTGGCGCCGGGCCAAGGCCACTGCCAGCGCCGCCAGGGGGCCGAATTCCGGCCCCACGGCCATCGCCCCCACGATGGCAATGGTGGAATTCGTCACGATGCCGATGGCGGCGAGCTGTGTGGCCAGTATCAGGAAGGCAAGGTAGCTCCACGTGAGCCGGGAGTCCTCGCCCGTCTGGCGGGTGACCTCGTCCCAGATCAAGGCGTCTGCGCCGTCTCCGGGGGCAGACGCCTCCGCTTTGTCCGCGAGCCGGGACAGGACGAGTTCCGGCATGGAGATGGCAATGGATCCCACCTCCTGCGCCTTCAGGACGTGGAGTTTCTCAAGTAGTTCCTCCACCGCTTCCCGGGCAACCTGGACGTCGATGACATCGCCCGGCGGCGACACGGATGCTCCTGGAAAGAGCGCTACCTCGGCGGTTCCCGTGTGCTCCTTGCAAGCGTCCAGCGTCACTGCCGACAGTTCACTGGGCACACAGATCCGCAGCTGGACAATCACGTGGTCTCCCTTCGCTGGCCTTTGGCCAGCATAGTTTGTGGCGCGCTCCGACGGGGCTCGAAGGCGGCCGTTGATTGGCCATCGGCCGTGCGGCTCCGTAGGCTTGATGCTTTGCTTACCCGCTTGGAGAGGCCCTCTGTGTCCAGTGCACCAGCCGAGGCTGCTCCGCGCACTGCGCTGGACGCAAAGACCGGCGAGCGGAAGCCTGCCCGGAAACCGACCTTCCGTCCCGAAGTCCAAGGCCTCCGCGCGCTCGCCGTCCTGATGGTGGTGACCTACCATGTGTGGCTTGGCCGCGTGTCCGGCGGGGTGGATATCTTCCTCCTGATCTCGGCCTTCCTGCTGACGCTGTCCTTCGTCCGGAAGGTGGAGGCCGGCGCGTCCCTCAATCTCCTCCGGCACTGGCTGCACCTCTTCAAGCGGCTGCTGCCGGCCGCGGTCGTGGTGATCCTCGGGGTCCTGGCAGGCACCTGGCTGGTCCTCCCGCAAGGCCGCTGGCCCGTCATCCTGGACCAGGCCTGGGCGGCGCTGCTGTACCGGCAGAACTGGCTGCTTGCGGACACCGCCGTGGACTACTACGCCCAGGACCACGCCGCGGCGAGCCCCCTGCAGCACTTCTGGTCCCTGTCCATCCAAGGACAGGTCTTTATCCTGTGGCCTCTCGTCTTCGCCGCTTCCGCTGTTGTGTGGCGGCTCCTCCGGCATCGGTTCAACGCCAGCTATCGGGCCGTGGTGGCCGCCGCGTTCGCCGGCATCCTCATTGCCTCGCTCGTG
Source organism: Pseudarthrobacter sulfonivorans (assembly GCF_001484605.1). Classification (NCBI taxonomy): domain Bacteria; kingdom Bacillati; phylum Actinomycetota; class Actinomycetes; order Micrococcales; family Micrococcaceae; genus Pseudarthrobacter; species Pseudarthrobacter sulfonivorans. The sequence goes on from NZ_CP013747.1 coordinate 3,832,973, forward strand.
TTCTCGATTGACCAGACGGCCACAAACCAGGCCTACGCATACTTCGACACCCGGACGCGGCTCTGGGAGTTCGCGCTGGGCTCGCTGCTGGCCCTTGCCCTGCCGCACCTGAAGCCCGGGAAACTCCTGCGTGTGGTGCTCGGCTGGGCCGGCCTGGCGGCCATGGTCTCCTGTGGTCTGCTGCTGACCGTGGACCGGGCGTTCCCCGGATTCGTGGCGCTGTGGCCCACGCTCGCTGCCGCGGCGATCATTGTGGCCGGGCAGAGCGGGAGCCGGTTTGGTGTGGACCGCCTCCTGAGCTGGAAGCCGCTGGTTTCCCTGGGGGACAACTCCTACGCCCTCTATTTGTGGCACTGGCCCGTCCTGGTGCTTGCGCTGGCCGCTACCGGAGTTGAGGCACCCACCCTCATCCAGGGCGCCGCGATCATCGCCGCATCGGTGGTCCTGGCCGTCCTCACCACCCGCTTTGTGGAAAAACCTCTCCGGGAATGGCGCTGGCCGCAGGTGCGCACCTGGCGCACCGCCGTCGTCGTGGTTGCCTGCTGCACCCTGCTGGCCGGACCCGTGGCGGTCTTGCAGACGAGCCTCACCGCGGAGGAAGCCGCCACCGCCGCCCAGCCCCGCGAGCTGACGCCGGGAGCGGCCCTGCTGACCCCCGGTAACGCCGGAGCACAGGCACCGCAGGGCAGGATCATTCCTGGTCCCACCGCCCTGGACAACGACTGGGCCGGAATCCACCAGGCCTGTACGGGAGCGAATGCCACCGGGGACCCTGTCCTTGAAGGCTGCCGGCAGGCGCTCCCCGAAGGCGAACCCACCAAACGGATCGTTGTGCTGGGCGATTCCCATGCCCAGCAATATCTGGCCGCCTTGGCACCCATCGCGGAAGCCCGAGGCTGGGAGCTGGTCACCCTGCTGATGCCGGCATGCCGTTTCGGGGCCGAATCCGAGACCCGGAATGCCGAATGCAACGCCTACAACCGGGCCAGCGCAGCGTACGTGCTGGAGCACCGGCCGGATGCCGTCTTCACCGTGGCCACCCTGACCCATGAGGAAGCCCCGTTCGAGACCGAGGTGCCGGCCTACCTCGAAGGCATCCAGCCCATCGCGGATGCCGGCATCGAGATCGTCGGCATCCGGGACAATCCGCGCTTCACCATCAACATGCCCGAGTGCGTCCAGCGCCACAGTGCGGACGCCGCGGCGTGCAACCCGCCGCTGAACGAATCCCTGGTGGAGCCGTCACCGCTGGAGAGTTACCGCGGGAAGGTGGACGGGCTGCACCTGATGGACCTGAGCGATTTCATCTGCGCCGGCGGCATCTGCCCGGCCGTGGTAGGCAACGTCTACGTGTACAAGGACGACAACCACCTGAGCCGGACGTATGTGGAAAGCATGATTCCCATGTTTGAGGAGCGGCTGCTGGCGGCGACGGGCTGGAACTGAAACGCGGCTTTCGGTTATTGGGTGCCGTTGCTCACAATGTGCTCCCGGAATAGGGGGATCGGCGTGGAGGTTCTAATATTTACTCAAAGCTTTCTGCGCGGTGACCGCGCATGAGGCACCCGAATGTACTAAGGCCCCTGCACGGACCAGTCCCGTAATGACGGGCTGGTCATTAGCTGCAACCCCTACCCGTGAACCCGTAACCAAGGTAAGAGGCGCACTCATGACCCAGCCCGAGCACAATCCTTTCGGCTTTATCGGCCTGACCTACGACGACGTCCTGCTCCTTCCGGGCCACACGGACGTCATCCCGTCTGAGGCTGACACGTCTTCGCGGATTTCCAAGCGGATCACCGTTCACACACCGCTGCTGTCCGCCGCCATGGACACGGTCACCGAATCCCGGATGGCGATTGCCATGGCACGCCAGGGCGGCCTGGGCGTCATCCACCGCAACCTGTCCATCCAGGACCAGGCCGACCAGGTGGACCGCGTGAAGCGCAGCGAATCCGGGATGATCACCAACCCGTTGACTATCGGCCCTGAGGCAACGCTGGCGGAACTGGATGAGATCTGCTCGCAGTACCGGGTCTCCGGCCTCCCCGTGGTGGACGAGGGCATGCGGCTCCTCGGTATTGTCACCAACCGCGACACCCGCTTTGTGCCCGAAGCCGACTTCCCGCTGCGGCTGGTCAGCGACGTGATGACCAAGATGCCGCTGATCACCGGGCACGTAGGCATCAGCCGTGAGGAAGCCTCCCACAAGCTGGCCACGAACAAGATCGAAAAGCTCCCGCTCGTTGACGAGCAGGGCCGGCTCAAGGGCCTCATCACCACCAAGGACTTCACCAAGGCCGAGCAGTACCCGCTGGCCACCAAGGACGATGAGGGCCGGCTCCGCGTCGGTGCCGCCATCGGCTTCTTCGGTGACGGCTGGGAACGCGCCATGGCACTGGTCGACGCCGGAGTCGACGCCCTGTTCGTTGACACGGCCAACGGCCACTCCCAGGGTGTGCTGGACATGATCCGCCGCCTGAAGTCCGATCCCGTAGCAGCGCACGTGGACATCATCGGCGGCCAGGCTGCCACCCGAGAAGGCGCCCAGGCACTGATCGACGCCGGTGCCGACGGCATCAAGGTGGGCGTGGGCCCCGGCTCCATCTGCACCACCCGCGTGGTGGCCGGCGTGGGCGTCCCGCAGATCACCGCCATTTACGAGTCCGCCAAGGCAGCCATCCCGGCCGGCGTTCCGTTGATCGCCGACGGCGGCCTGCAGTACTCGGGCGACATCGGCAAGGCGCTGGTTGCCGGCGCCGACACCGTCATGCTGGGTTCCCTCCTGGCCGGTTGCGACGAGTCCCCGGGCGAGCTCATCTTCGTGAACGGCAAGCAGTTCAAGAGCTACCGCGGCATGGGCTCGCTGGGCGCCATGCAGTCCCGCGGCAAGAACACGTCCTACTCAAAGGACCGTTACTTCCAGGCAGATGTCTCCGGTGATGACAAGCTCATCCCCGAGGGCATCGAAGGCCGCGTCGCATACCGCGGCCCGCTCGCCTCGGTGGCGTACCAGCTGGTGGGCGGCCTTCGCCAGACCATGTTCTACACCGGTGCGCCCACCATCCCGGAGCTCAAGGTCCGCGGCAGGTTCGTCCGCATCACGCCGGCCGGCCTCAAGGAATCGCACCCGCACGACATCCAGATGACCGTTGAGGCCCCGAACTACGGTTCGCGCTAATCCCCGGCGCCTCCCTGGCCTTGCTTCGCTGCGGCCAGGGAACCCCAAGCGCCGTGGGCCCACCGGTGGGAACTAGGCTGGAGCCATGTCCCAACCACGCCATCCCGCCGAACTGAACCCAAAAAAGGACCCTCAGCGGCGGTTGGCGCTGCGGCCCTACGCCCGGGCCGTGGCGCAGGTGCTGCGGGTCAGCTTCCGGGCTTCGCCGGCCGCCGTCGTTATGAAAGTAGTCGGTTCGCTCATTTCGGCGACGCTGCCTTTGGTGACCACGTACTTCGCAGCGCTGACCACCACGGCGCTGGCGGCCGCCTACGCCGGTGATTCCGCAGCAGGCCAACAGGCCATTGTGTACGTCATCATCACGGCTGCCCTGGGGCTCCTCTGGGGCGGCTTCAGCAGCGTGGACCGCTACATCCAGCAGCTTATGAGCTTCAAGGTGGGCGCCATCGTGGGCGACCAGATGTACGAGCGCTTCCTGGCGCTGGAGTTCTGGCGCTATGACGATAAGCAAACCGTGGACCTCTACGACCGGGCCAAACGGTTTTCCGATTCCTATGCCCGCGTGCTGGACCGGATCGCGGCCATCTTCACCCAGTTGGTCTCCGTGATCCTGGCCGTGGGGGCCCTGCTGCTGGTCAGCTGGTGGATCGCCGTGATTGTCCTGGTGGCGATCGTGCCCAGCGTCTACCTGCAGTTCAAGCTCTCGCGCGAACAGATCGCCCACTGGAACACCCAGGTGGACTCCCGCCGGCAACGCCGGATGATCGAAACCAACCTGCTCCGCCCCCAGCACATCGCCGAAATGCGGCTCTACGGGATCGTGGGCTACCTGATGGACCTCCGCTCCCGGCTGCGCGATGCTGATGAGCGGCGCCGCCTGGACTTCCAGAAGCGCTACATCCCCAAGCAGCTCGCCGCCGACGCCCTGCAGTACGGCGCCGAGGTGATCTCCCTGATCTGGGTGGTGGGCCAGATCATCGCCCGCGCCCAGCCGGTGGGCCAGTTCCTCTACGTCCAGCAGATCGTCAGCCGCGCACTGTCCACAGCCAACAGCCTGGTGTCCTCCCTCAGCTCGATCGACGAGGATCTCGCCAACCTCAAGGACTACGAGCTGTTCATGGCAATGCCGGTGCATTCGGACCATTCACCGCCGCTGCTCCAGGCGCCCAAAACAGTGGAACTGCGGGACATCCGCTTCACCTACACGGGCGGCGACACCGAAGTGATCCGCGGCATCAGCATGACCATCCGCGAAGGCCAGCACATCGCCGTCGTAGGTGAGAACGGGGCGGGGAAGTCCACGCTGATCCGGATCCTCGCCGGCCTCTACCGGCCGGATTCCGGGCAGGTAATGCTCGACGGCGTCGACCTCGCCGCCGTTGACGTTAAGTCCTGGCACCGCCACCTGGCCGTCCTGAGCCAGGAATTCCTCAAGTACGAATTCGCCACAGCTGCCGACAACATCCGCTTTGGCGACGTGGACCCGCCCCGTGACGACGAACGGATCCGCCAGGCAGCCAGCGACGCCGAAGCGTTGGAGTTCATCAACAAGCTGCCCAACGGCCTGGACAACTACGTCAGCAACTGGATGGAGGATCCGCGCGGCCGGAAGGGGAGCGGGCTCTCCGGCGGCCAGTGGCAGCGGCTCGCGATGGCCCGGAATTTCTACCGCAACGCCACCTTCATGGTCATGGACGAGCCGACGTCCGCTATCGACGCACTGGCCGAACACCGGATCTTCACCCGGCTTTTCGCGGACCGCAGCAGCACCATCATTGCCATCAGCCACCGGCTTGCCACCATTGAGAAGGCCGACATTGTCTACATGCTCGAGGACGGGCGGATTGTGGAACAGGGCACCCACAAGGAACTGGTGGCGCTGCGGGGCCGCTACTTCAGGATGTTCGAATCCCAGCTGACGGTGGAGGAGGCCGAGGGCGTATGACGACGGCAGGGCGTAGGGTCACCCACTCCACGCAGGAACCGCCGGCCGCGCTGCAAGGCGTGGCCGGCGGTTCCTGATTCGTGCGGCCCCGAGGCTACGAGGTGGTCACCGCTGTGTCGTCGACGTAGAAGTACGTCCCCAGCGACGAGTCCTCAACACCCAGGAAGCGCAGCGTCACGCTCTTGCCCTTGTAGGCGGAGAGGTCCAGCGGCTTCTGCAGATAGCCGGCGGACTCGTTGAGATTGGAGTAAGTGGCCAGCGTGGTGGTCACACCGTTGCTGACCGCCTGAACCCTCAGGGTGTCATAGGCCGCGCTGGATGTGGTCTCGTCCGACTGCACTTTCAAGTAGAAGGACAGCGACGCGGTGGCCACCGTGGACGGGACTGCAAACGTTTGGTCGAGCATGTAGGACGTTGCCTGGCCCCAGCCGTTGAGGCCGGCGAAGCCGGAACCGGTCCTGGCATTCGTTCCGGTCTCGAACGTGTCGGCGTGGTCAGAGGTCCAGGAGGCTGCGCCCGATTCGAAGCCCGGGTTCAGCAGCAGGTTGCCGGACGGCGGGGGAGTGGCCCCGCCCAGCAGGCCCATGGTCTTGGTGGCGTCCGAGAGCCCTGTGCCGCAGCCCGTGGTGCAGCCGCCCGGCATTGCCCGGGTTCCCTGCTTGAGCGTGGACTCCACCTGGGCCGGGGTAAGCGTGGACGATTTGGACTTCATGAGTGCGGCCAGCCCGGCCACGTGCGGAGCTGCCATGGACGTTCCCTGGTAGCTGGCGTAGCCGGCGGAGCCCGGTGTGGAGGTACCGGTGTTGATAGTGGAGAGGATTCCGCCGCCTGCTACGCGGACGTCGCCGCCGGGTGCGGTCAGGTCAACCGTGGTGCCGTAGTTGGAGTAGTAGGAGAGGCTGCCGCTCGGGTTGCTGGCGGCCACGCTCACAACGCTGTTGCAGTTGGCCGGGCGGAATCCGGAAGCATTCTGGTTGCTGTTGCCGGCCGCCACCACCACGGTGGCTCCCCGCGAAACGGCGGAGTTGATGGCTGCCTGGTACGTGCTGCCGCAGGCACCGGACCCGCCCAGGCTCATGTTGATGACCGTGGCGGGATTGGCGTTGGCCGGGATGCCCGGGACGGTGCCGCCGGCTGACCAGATAATCGCATCGGCAATGTCGGACAGTGACCCGCCGCATTTGGCCAGGACGCGTACCGGCACCACTTTGGCGTTGGGTGCGACGCCCGCCACGCCGGTGGCATTGCCGGTCACGGCTGCAACGGTGCCGGCGACGTGCGTGCCGTGCCAAGAGCTGTTGCCGGCTGTCGACTGGCCGCACTCGCCGGCGGCGTACCAGTCGCCCTGGTCCTGCGCATTCGCGTCGCGTCCGTTGCCGTCACGCGCTGCGGTGGCGTCGGAGACGAAGTCGTAGCCCGGCAGCACATTCGCGTCGAGGTCCGGATGGGCCGTGATTCCGGTGTCGATCACGGCCACCGTCACGCCGGTGCCGGTGGCAACGTCCCAAGCCCCGGGGACCCGCATGCCGTTGGTGCCAGTGAAATCCCACTGCTCGCCATAGCGTGGGTCGTTGGGCGTGAGAGCCACCGTCATGCGGGCGTCAGGTTCCACGTAGTCGACCGATCCGGACGCCGCAATCTCGGCCATGAAGTCTTCGGCAGCCTGCCCGGACAGGGCCCTGTCCGCCTCGATCAGCGTTCCGCCGGTGGCCAGGGTGCGGAGTTCCTGGACCTTCACGCCCTGTGACTTGGCTGCTTTGCCCCAGGCATTGGCGCGGCCGTTCGGGGTGGCGTTCGCCGTGGTCTCCTTGAATTCGACGATGAACTTCGTGTAGGACTCTCCGGCGGCCACGTCGTGCACCGCAGTACCTTGGACAGCGGCCGGCCCGGCTGCCGTGCCGTCACCGTCTTCGGGGGTGGCGAAAACCGGCGAACTGGCGAAGGCCAGGGTGCCGACTGCTGCGGCGAGCGACAGGGCCAGGATGCGGTGGCGCCTGATTGATGAACGTCCCATAGGGGCTTCTTTCTCGGAACGGGCACAGGTGTGGCCCGTATGAAGGGGAGTGAGGGTGGTCACGTGGTGGATCAGGTGGTAACCGAGAGTAAACATAAAGGTATTTTCAAAACTTGTAAATGGTTGACAAAACATGTCAATAAAGTGTGGACTATCAGTTTCAGGATGAACCCAAGAGGAGGCGCCCCACCGCATCCCGCGTGGTCAAGTAAAGTGGTCACGTGACTTACGAGATCGAGATTGGCCGTGGCAAGCGTGGGCGTCGTGCCTACTCCCTGGATGACATTGCGATTGTCCCTAACCGTCGTACCCGCGACCCCAAGGACGTGTCGGTCTCCTGGCAGATCGATGCCTACAAGTTCGACATGCCCGTGATTGCAGCCCCGATGGATTCGGCCATGTCCCCGGAGACGGCCATCGCCTTGGGCCGGCTGGGCGGGCTCGGCGTGCTGGACCTTGAGGGCCTCTGGACCCGCTACGAGGACCCGCAGCCCATCCTTGACGAGATCGGCGCCCTCCAGGATGAGGTCAACAGCCCCGCCGTGACCGGCCGTATGCAGGAGCTGTACCGCGCTCCCATCCAGCCGGAACTGATCACGTCCCGCCTGGCGGAGATCCGCGCCGCCGGCGTGACGGTGGCCGGCTCGCTGACCCCGCAGCGCACCCAGGAACACTACAAGACCGTGGTGGCTGCCGGCGTCGACATCTTTGTGATCCGCGGGACCACCGTGTCAGCCGAGCACGTCTCGAAAGACCACGAACCCCTGAACCTCAAGCAGTTCATCTACGAACTGGACGTCCCCGTGATTGTGGGCGGCGCGGCCGGCTACACGCCCGCCCTGCACCTGATGCGCACCGGAGCCGCCGGCGTCCTGGTCGGCTTCGGCGGCGGAGCCACCGCCACCACGCGGCGCGCCCTGGGGATCCACTCGCCCATGGCCTCCGCCATCTCCGACGTCGCGGCCGCCCGCCGTGACTACATGGATGAATCCGGCGGACGGTACGTCCATGTAATTGCCGACGGCGGCATGGGCACCTCGGGTGACATCGTCAAGGCAATTGCCATGGGCGCCGACGCCGTGATGCTGGGCAGCGCCCTCGCCCGGGCCGAAGAGGCACCCGGCAAGGGCTGGCACTGGGGCCAGGAGGCCCACCACCTCGAACTGCCCCGCGGAGACCGCGCCAACGTCGGCACCGTCGGACCGCTCGAAGAGGTGCTCTTCGGGCCCGGCCACCACACCAACGGCACATCCAACCTGATCGGTGCACTCCGCCGTTCGATGGCGACCACCGGCTATTCGGACCTGAAGGAATTCCAGCGCGTCGACGTCGTAGTTTCTCCGTACTCGGGCAACTGACAGTCTCTTACGGACAGGGGCCGGCGGCCCCTGACGGATGCCTCCCGCTGAACCCGCCCTGCCCAACTGTGCGGCAAGGAAGTAGTGTGGTTTTACTACCGGCAGCAGCGGCAAGGGAGGCGTTCAGTGAACACTGTTCCAAACGAAGGCGGGGTCCTTGGTCCCGCGGCCAGGGAAGCATCGATTGCCAGGCTCAGGGCCACCTCGGAACCCGGCAACGAACTGGACATCCTGATCGTCGGCGGCGGCATCGTGGGCGCCGGCGCGGCGCTGGATGCCGTGACCCGCGGCCTCAGTGTGGGGATCGTGGAGGCCAGCGACTGGGCGGCCGGCACGTCGTCACGGTCATCCAAGCTGATCCACGGCGGCCTGCGCTACCTGGAGATGCTGGATTTTGGGCTGGTTAAGGAAGCGCTGCACGAACGTGGCCTGATTCTTTCGGTCCTGGCCCCGCACCTGGCCCGGCCTGTGCCGTTCCTGTATCCGCTGACCAAACCGTTTCTGGAGCGGCCCTATGTGGGCGCCGGGATCGCCCTCTACGACGCCATGTCCATTACCGGCGGGCACAGCCGCGGCGTTCCGTTCCACAAACACCTCACCAGGCGGGGCACCCTCAGGGCCGCCCCCAGCCTGAAAAAAGACGCCTTTGTGGGCTCCATCCGCTATTACGACGGCCAAGTGGATGACGCCAAGTACGTGGCAAACCTCGTCCGCACGGGAGTGCACTACGGCGCGCATGCGGTGAACCAGATGGCGGTGGTGGATTTCCTGCGTGAAGGCGAGCGCGTGGTGGGTGCCAAAGTGGTCAATCACGAAGACGGTTCGCAATTCAAGATCAAAGCCAAACAGGTCATCAACGCCACCGGGGTGTGGACCGATGAAACCCAGGCCATGGTCACCGACCGCGGGCAGCTGAAGGTCCGGGCGTCCAAGGGCATCCACCTCGTTGTGCCCCGCGACCGGTTCCAGTCCACGGTGGGGCTGATCCTCCGCACCGAAAAGTCCGTGCTGTTCGTCATTCCGTGGGGCCGGCACTGGATCATCGGCACCACGGATACTGACTGGAACCTCGACAAGGCCCACCCGGCGGCCTCCAGCAAGGACATCGACTACATCCTCGAGCACGTCAACCGGGTCCTGAAACGCCCGCTGACCAGGGAGGACGTTGAAGGCGTCTACGCCGGACTGCGCCCGCTCCTGGCAGGGGAGAACGATTCCACGGCGAAACTGTCCCGTGAACACATCGTGGCCCACCCCGTACCGGGCCTGGTAGTGGTGGCAGGCGGCAAATGGACCACCTACCGGGTTATGGCCAAGGACGCCGTGGACGAGGCCACCCGCACCATGGATGAGCGGGTCCCGGCGAGCTGCACCGAAACCATCCCGCTGCTGGGCGCCAGTGGCTTCAAGGCGGCCTGGAACCGCCGGAGCCGGACCGCTGAAGAGTCCGGCGTGCACGTGGCCCGGGTAGAGCACCTGCTCAACCGTTACGGGTCCATGACTCCGGAGGTGCTGGACATCATCGCCCGGAATCCTGAATTGGCGGAGCCGTTGCCCGGTGCTGACGACTACCTGCAGGCCGAAGCCGTCTACGCCGCAACCCACGAGGGTGCCCGGCATGTCCATGACGTGCTGACCCGGCGGACCCGTATCTCCATCGAGGCCTGGGACCGTGGCGTGTCGGCGGTGCCGGTTGTCGCTAAACTGATGGGCGAAGTCCTTGGCTGGAGCGATGTTCAGCGTGAAAGCGAAATAAAGCACTACATAGCACGCGTTGAAGCTGAACGGCTGAGCCAGCAGCAGCCGGATGACGAATCCGCCGACGCCGCACGGCTGGGTGTGGAGGACATCGTCCCGTTGCGCTGAGGCGGCACCGCACACCAGCAATTCTCCTGACTGAAGGGACACGCCTTGGCGGAACCACTTGACCGGTACGATGCCGATCTCACCACCTCCGAATTGGTGATTCTGGAGTTGGAGGCAACGGACAAGTCGGACGCCGCGGCGCAACTGGCCGAACGCCTCTTCGCCTCCGGGCGGGTCACGGACCTGCCGCGGTTCCTGGAACACGTCAACGCCCGCGAACACCAGCTCGCCACCGGCCTGCCGGGCGGGATCGGCCTCCCGCACGCCCGCAGCGAATTCGTCTCGCGGACCTCCATCGCCGTGGGAATCACCAAGTACGGCCACTCGCTGGACTTCGGTGCCGCGGATGGTCCGGCCACCGTCATCCTGCTGATCGCCACCCCTGCAAGCTCGTTCTCCGATCACCTGGAAGTGCTGGCCACGCTGGCCCGCTCCTTGTCCAAGGAGTCCTTCAGGGAGTCGCTGCGGCGGGCCTACGATGCCGAAGTCATCGCCGAGCTCATCAACTCCAGCCTGGTGTTCTTCGACCATTGAGTGGGGCAGGCCCTATCGTGTCGACTCCGTCGCCACGTAGGGACCCTGCTGCCCCACTCCAAGGCCGGGACGCACCTGGTCGTTTAGTTGTTCTACAGAAGAACGAAGTACGGTTAACACGTGTGGAAAACAGCCCTTAAGCCCCGATGGATCGCAGGCCTGGTCTTCGCGATCGTCGTCTCCGGGGTGTTTGTCCTGCTCAGCCAGTGGCAGTTCGGGCGGTCCACGCAGCCCGAAGCTGCGGTGAATCCCGCCACCGAAGAGGTCAGGGTCCTGACGGAAACGCTTGAGCCCGGCGCCTTTTTCCCCGGTACGGTGTCGGACCAGATGGTCTCCGCCGACGGAACCTACGACCCCGCCAAACAGGTCCTGGTGCCAGGCCGCCTGAAGAATGGCGAGAACGGCTACTGGGTGGTTTCCGCCTTCGCCGTGACCGGAGCGCCCGCGGTCACCGGCGTCGCTGCTTCACCCGAGACCTGGATTCCAGTAGCCCGCGGCTGGGTGGCGGATCCCGACGACGCCGGCGCACCGCCGTCGGGCGTGGTGAACCTGACCGGACGGCTGCTGCCGTCAGAATCGCCGCTGCCGTCCACCGCTCCGGAACCCGGACGCGCCTCCGCCGTGTCTGTTGCCGAACTCATCAACTACTGGGACGTCAGCATGTACCCGGGATTCGTGGCCGCAGCTTCCGAACTGGCGGCCGGGTCCGACATGTCCGCCGCGGCGGTTGACGGTGCCCTGAAACCCCTGGAAATCGGCCCCCAGCCGCCCGCGCAGCAGGTCAACTGGCTCAATCTCTTCTACTCGCTCGAATGGGTGGTGTTCGCCGGCTTCGCCCTGTTTATCTGGTGGCGCCTGGTCAAGGACGACTACCGGCGGGACCTCGAAGAGGAACACGACGACGATCCTCACCATGATGCACTGCCCACCCCAGCAACTTCTGAACAGCTCCAACAAAAGGTAAAGCCATGATCGAACCGAAACCGGCCGTCCAGCAGGATTCTGCGCAGGGCAAGGGCAAGAAGCGCCGCTTCGGCGGTACCGAGCGGCAGATCCGTTCCGCCCTGAAGTTCTATAAGGTGCTGGCGTACCTCACAGGCGCCATGCTGCTGCTGCTCTGCGCCGAACTCATCGCACGTTACGCCTTTGGCCAGTACCTGTTTGCCGGTGGCACCAACGCCGTCACGGGCCAACCGTTCGGTTTGGGTTTCGCCGACGCCGAGCCCAAGGGCGTGGTGGGCGGCGCGAACATCTCCGTCGCCGTGCTGATCGTCCACGGCTGGATGTACGTGGTGTACCTGATCTCCAACTTCCGTCTCTGGACGCTGATGCGGTGGCCGTTCATGAAGCTCATCCTCCTGGCACTCGGCGGCGTGGTGCCGTTCCTGTCCTTCGTGGTGGAGAAGAAGTTGCACGCCGAGGTGGAAGCCGAACTTGCCGCGAACCCGCAGGCCGCACAGCGGTACTGAGGAAGCGCAAGCGGGAGCGGCAACGGGACTGGGAGAGTCTGCTCCGTCACAGCGGGGCACGCGAAGGTGCGGCAGGGCGACGCCGCAAAGTAGGCTAGTGCGGTGACTACTCCCACTGCATCCCAGACTTCCCAGAAGCCGGTGCTGGTTGTTGACTACGGTGCCCAGTACGCGCAGCTGATTGCCCGCCGCGTCCGGGAAGCGAATGTGTATTCGGAAGTGGTTCCGCATACCTTCACCACCGAGCAGCTCCTGGCCAAGGACCCCGCCGCCATCATCCTTTCCGGTGGCCCCTCCAGCGTTTACGCGGACGGGGCGCCCGCCGTCGGCGCCGACCTCTTTGAGGCCGGAATCCCGGTCTTCGGCATCTGCTACGGCTTCCAGGCCATGGCCAACGCCCTGGGCGGGAAGGTCGACAAGACCGGCCTGCGCGAGTACGGCTCCACCCAGACCACCATCCTCGGCGAGGGCCGCTCCGTCCTCGAGGGGATGCCGCAGCACCAGAACACCTGGATGAGCCACGGCGACTCCGTGCACGAGGCACCCGAAGGCTTCGAAGTGCTGGCGACGACGGCCGGCGCTGAAGTGGCTGCCTTCGCAAACGAAGAGAAGGCCCTCTACGGCGTGCAGTGGCACCCCGAGGTCAAGCACTCGGCCTATGGCCAGCAGGTGCTGGAAAACTTCCTGTTCAAGGGCGCAAAGCTGGAGCCCAACTGGACCACGGGGAACATCCTCGAGGAGCAGGTGGACCGGATCCGTAAGCAGATCGGCGACGCCCGCGTTATCTGCGGGCTCTCCGGCGGCGTTGACTCCGCCGTTGCAGCGGCGCTCGTCCAGCGGGCCGTCGGCGACCAGCTGACCTGTGTGTTCGTGGACCACGGCCTGCTGCGCGAAGGCGAAGCCGAGCAGGTGGAACGCGATTTCGTGGCCGCCACCGGCGTCAAGCTGTATGTAGCCAACGAGCAGGAGCGTTTCCTGTCCGCCCTGGCCGGCGTCAGCGATCCGGAAACCAAGCGCAAGATCATCGGCCGCGAGTTCATCCGCGCGTTCGAAGAGGCTGAGCTGGCCATCATCGCCGAGGCCGCGGCCCATGGCGAGAAGATCAAGTTCCTGGTCCAGGGCACGCTGTACCCGGACGTCGTCGAATCCGGCGGCGGCGAAGGTGCTGCCAACATCAAAAGCCACCACAATGTCGGTGGCCTTCCCGAGGACCTGCAGTTCGAACTGGTGGAACCGCTCCGGGCACTGTTCAAGGACGAAGTCCGCGCCGTGGGCGCCCAGCTGGGCCTGCCGCAGGAAATCGTCGGCCGCCAGCCGTTCCCCGGCCCCGGCCTGGGAATCCGCATCGTCGGCGACATCACGCAGGAGCGCCTGGACCTGCTCCGCAAGGCGGACGCCATCGCGCGTGCCGAGCTGACCGCGGCCGGGCTGGACAACGAGGTGTGGCAGATGCCTGTGGTCCTGCTGGCCGACGTCCGCAGTGTGGGCGTCATGGGTGACGGCCGCACCTACGGCCACCCGATTGTGCTCCGCCCCGTTTCGTCCGAAGACGCCATGACGGCGGACTGGTCCCGCCTGCCGTACGATCTCCTGGCTCGGATTTCGAACCGGATCACCAACGAGGTGGAAGGCGTCAACCGGGTGGTGCTGGACGTGACCAGCAAGCCACCGGGAACCATCGAGTGGGAATAACAGTGTGAGTGGCCGGTCTCCGTCAGCGGAGGCCGGCCATTGCTGTCATCCGTTGAAATCCGCCGCAATTTGGCCTGATCCAGTGTTGCGGTCTCTCATCCCGGCTCCTTTGCGGCTACGCTCGAAAGTATGCCGGTATGGTCCAGGGCGTCACGTGCAAACGCAGAAAAGAAGGCAGTAGTGTCAGTTGGTCAAGGCCACGCGGAGGGTTCTGAGGAGCTCGGAAAATGGCTGTCCGGGCTTAAACCCGTCACCGGGGCAGACACCATGCTGCGTTTCACCAAGACCCCCGAAGGGTCCATTGACCTGACCCATGCGCACCCGTCAGGTCTGGCCCAGCTCATGGCCGGCCGCCGCACACGGTTGTCCACACTCATCCGCGACCACCAGCAGTACGTCGTCGCGGCCCGGGCATCGCGGAACATCCGCTCGAAAATCTTCGAACTCGGTAATGACCGTGGCATAGATGCCGGTTACCTATCCGCAGGCACCGTTGTGTGGACCTCCGCCGTTGGCGGCAAACCCCAGCGGGTTTCCGCGCCGGTGATGCTCACCGCAATCTCGCTCACGGTCCGCCCGGGTGAGGACGACTACGAACTGCAGCTCACCGAGCAGGCCAACATCAACCCGGCCCTGGTCCGGCACCTGAAGACCATCCATGGCATTGTTTTTGACGTCAACGCCGTGACGCGCCTCGCGTACAGCACCGCACGCTTCGATCCCCAGCCTGTCCTGGATAGGCTCGCAACCCTCATCCGGCCCATCCATGGCGCCGAAGCCCAGCACAATTTGCTGGTGTCTACTTTTGCGGACCTCTCCGGCAACCTGGACGACCCCTGGATCAATGAGGGCAACCCTCTGGTGGCCGCCCTGGCCAAGGCGGCCAGCGGTGAAGTCATTGATGTACCCGCGCCGGACCCCTCCCGCTTCCCGAGCGTGGACGCGCGACACCCGGACGACGAACTCCTCCTCCTCGACGCCGATCCGGACCAGCAGTACGTCATTGATGCCGCCCGCGCAGGAGACTCGCTGGTGGTCAGCAGCCCGCCGGGCACGGGACAGACCCAGACGGCCATCAACACCATCGGTGCACTGGTCGACGCTGGGCGGTCAGTCCTGGTGGTGGGTGACCGCCGGGCCAGCCTTAATGAAGTATCGGCACAACTGGAATCGCTTGGCCTTGAATCCATCCTGTTCCAGCTCTCCGGCACAGCCACACCGCAGCAGCTCAAGGCCCAGCTGGTGCGGGCCATCGTACGGAACGAAAAGTCACTCGAACCGCAGCTGGGGAACCTCCACCGGACCCTCACCGAGCACCGGCACGCCCTGATGGACCACGTGGCGTCCCTGCATAACGTGCGCCAGCGCTGGGGCTGCTCGCCGTATCAGGCCATGCAGTCACTGGCCGAGCTGACCTCCATCCACCCCGCCCCCGCCACCACCGTGCGGCTCAAGCGCAGTGTGCTGGACAGCATCCGCGACCGCAACGAGCTCGCCGGCAGGCTTCGCCGCGCTGCGGAGCTTGGCAGCTTCAGCCGCGCCTCCACTACCAGCCCGTGGCACGGCGCCCGGCTGCTCACCCGCAAGGAGACCGAGGAGGCCCAGGAACTGGCCCGGTCAGTGGCCAGGAACCTGCCTGTCCTGCGCGACCGGATGAACAGCGTGGCCGAACATGCCGAAATCCGGCTTGGCACGTCCTTCTCGGAGTGGGGGGAGCAGCTCGAACTCCTCATGGCTGTCCGCGAAAGCCTCGACAAGTTCACACCGGACATCTTCGACAGGCCGGTCAACGATCTCATCTCCGCCACGGCGTCCTCCGCCTGGCGCCGGGAGCGGAACGTCGACATGGCCTCCATGCAGCGTTCCCGCCTGCGCCGCGTCGCGAAGGAGTACGTCCGTCCGGGCGTCCACATCACCGATCTCCACAGCTCGCTGGTGCTGGTGCAGGACCAGCGTGCCCTCTGGTCCGGCTACGCCACCTCGCAGCGCCATCCGGCCGTCCCCTCGGGCCTTGCCGAAATGAACGTGATGTACCGGTCCCTGGACCGGGAGCTGACCCAGTTGGGGGAAGCCCTCCGGCACACGCAGGCCGGCGGTTCGCTGGCCACGGCCCGCTATGAGGAACTCATGGAGCGGCTGGAGCGGCTCGTGGCCGACACCCACACGCTGAAAACGCTGCCCGAGCGCACGCTGCTCGTGGAAAACATGCGCGAGCACGGCCTGGGGGAGCTCCTCGCCGATCTTGCGGAGCGGGAGGTTCCCGCAGAGTCCGTCGCAGCCGAGCTTGAGCTGGCCTGGTGGCAGTCCGCGCTGGAAGCGATGATCAGCGGCGACGATTACCTGGCCATGTCTGACGGGGACGCACTCCGGCAGCTTGAGGCCGAATACCGGCTCGCGGACAACGCCCATATTGCCAGCGGCGCGGCGCGCCTGCGCTGGGACCTGTCCGAACGGTGGCGGGCCGCGCTTGCGGAACACCCGCGCCAGGCCCAACTCCTCAGGAGCCTGCTCAAGGACGGCCGGGTTACCCTCGCCGCGCTGACGGCCCAGGCCGCCGAGCTGGTCCCCATGCTGGTGCCGGTCTGGTCAGTCAGCCCGTACCTCATGACCGGGCTCCTGCCGGCCGAACAGCGCTTCGACACCGTGGTCATCCTGGACGCCGAAGCGACGTCGCTGCAGGCCGTCCTGCCCGCCATCGCACGCGCCCGGCAGGTCATCGCTTTCGGTGATGCCAAGATTGCCAGCCCCCGGACGTTCACCGTGGGTGTTGAGCGGCTGGCCGCCGGTGAAGCGGCCCACCAGCGCGTCGAAAGCGCGTTCTCGGCGTTGTCTGCCATCCTGCCTGTCTGGCGGATGAATTTTGTCTACCGCGCGGTTGACGAGGACCTGGTCCTGCAGCTGAGCAAGAACTCTTACGACGGCGCCCTCCGCCGGCTCCCCGAGGGACAGTCCGCCACGGGCTTGGACAGGGCGCTCCTGGTGGAGTACCTTCCCGACGGCACCGGACTGCCCAGTGCCGACCACGAAGGCGTCGAATCCGTAGTGGCCGAGGTTAACCGGGTGGTGCAGCTGGTCTTTGAGCACGCCCGGACACGGCCGCGCACCTCGCTGGCAGTGGTCACCGCCAGCCTTCGCCATGCTGCCCGGATCGGTGAGTCCATTCGTCTTCAGCTGCCGAACCACCCGGGCCTGGCCAGCTTCTTCAGCGCAGGATCCGAGTCGTTCCGGGTGGTTGACCTTGAGCGGGCGCAGGGCCTGGTCCGTGACCATGTGATTTTTTCACCCGGTTTTGGCCGCACTCCGCACGGCCGGGCTTTGCACAACTTCGGACCCCTGTCCGCTGAGGGCGGGCGGGAAAAATTCGCTTTGGCGATGACGCGTGCACGGCGTTCACTCCACGTCCTGACGTGTTTCCAGCCCGAAGACCTCGATCACACGCGGCTGTCCTACGGCGCGGTGGACTTCTACGAGCTCCTCAACCGTGAGATTGCGGGAAAGACGGATCTCGGAACTCCGGCCTCGCGTGCCGCCGCCAGTGAGCAGGCGCTTGGGGCCGATCCCCTCGTCGCCGATCTTGGTGACCGGCTGCGTGCCCGGGGCGCCCGCGTCTGGCACCAGTACGACGGCGTGATTGACGTGGTGGCCGCAGCAGACCCGCTTAGCACCATGGGTCAGGACGACGCCGAGATTCCGCGGCCGGTGGCCATCGAATCGGATGGCACGGAGCAGTACCGCACCATGAGTGTCCGTGAGCGGAGCCGGCTCCGTCCGCAGCTGCTGGAACGGATGGGCTGGCGGTACATGCCGCTGTGGACCATCGAAGTCTTCACGGACCCGTCCGCGTGTGCGGACCGGATCGCGGGTTACCTGGGCCTTGAGAATATTCTGCCCCCCGGCCGGGGCACGGCCACGGGTGGATTCTTTGACGAGGACGTGGACCCGCTCGCGCTGGGGAACGAAGGAAACGACAGGAACGACGACCAGGCCGGACGCCTGGCCAGTGAGGAGGCGGTTGTTGTGACCCCACGGAACGCCGATCAGGCAGATACGCACGGTAACGACCACGCGGATGACGCACGAAACGGGAACGCGGCTGTGCCGGAGCGCCAGCTGCCAGAGACCGCGGGCGTCCTGCCCAGCAAGGCCGCGGAGGATGATCCGAAGCGCTGGGGCGATGGCCCCGACAACGATCACGACGCTTGGCTGAAGGAAAACAAGCCGCCGCACTGGAGCTGACCACCAGGCTCTGACGGCGTCATCCGGCACCGCCCTCGGGTCCCACCAGGACGAAAAACAGCTTGCCCTGCGTGGAGGCCCCGGCCAGTCGGGCAGCCTGCTCCGGGGCTGCCGCCACGACGATCAGCCCGTCGGTCTCGCCCGTGCCCAGCCACTGACCCGACTTGCCGCCCTGTCCCGACGTCCACAGGACGGGAACGGAGGAAGCCAGCACTTCTGAGGGGGATTGCTGGTCGAAGCCGTTCGCCCCGGTCAGGACCACGTTGACCAGTTGCCCGGGCGATACCAGCTGGATGGAGGAGGGATCGGCCATCCTCAAGGGCACGGCTGCGGAGCCCGGTGGCGTGCCGGTCAGGAGGCCGGGACCCAGCAGCAGGGAGTCCGTTACCAGTTGGCCCTTCCGAAGAGGGGCGGCCAGTTGTTTGCCCGCGGCTTCACTGGTGTGGGACATGGATCCGGCGGTCAGCATCCCCGGCGGGATCTTCGTTGCCGTCAGGTCCGTGGCTGTCAAGGCCGTTCCCGCGGGGAGATCCCGCGCCGCGGCCAACACCGAGACGGTGTCGGCGGGCGGGGGAGTGAGCTGATGGACCGTGATCCCGGCAGCAAGGCAAAGCAGGAGCGCTATCGCAAGGCGCCGGTTCCGGCCCAGCCAGGACAACAGCCTGTGGCCGCGCGCGCCCCGAGGGCGTGCTGACGGGAGCGGGCGGCGGGCCGGGCGTCCCGGCGGGGCGGATCCGCGGCCGGAACGAAAGAGGGTAGCGGGCATACGGACCACGCTACGTACCGGCAACCACGTCCGACAGAAGCGAAGGTGCCTATGTGGACAACCGTGCCGCCGGCGTCGTACGTCTTTTTGGACCGGAGGTCAGCTGGCGGCAGCGGCGGTGGCAGGTGCCGGCGCCGGTGCGGCCGCGGGGGCGGCAGGGGCAGCCGAAACAGTGCTTCCCTTGGCATCCCGGGAGTCGGTCCGGTAGAAACCGGAGCCCTTGAAGACCACACCCACGCTGTTGAACTTCTTGCGCAAGGCGCCCTGGCACTCCGGGCATGCAGTCAGGGTGCTGTCGGTAAACGACTGGAAAACGTCGAAGGCGTGGCCGCAATCCTTGCAGGCGTAGGCATAAGTGGGCACTGGTGATCCTCCTCGGGGGCAAACGAGAGGTCCTGTACTGCGTTGAGCGGAAACCGTCCATTAGCAGTCGAAGGGCCTGAGTGCCAATTCTATCACCCCGGAAAGTAGCCCTGCCTCAGGCCGGGTCCGGCAGCCGGATCAAACCTGAGGGCGTGAGCGCAGCCGGAACCCTCCGGTCAAAGTCTTCGGCGGGGATGCTTCCGGCCGGGAGCAGTTCGGAATCGAAGACGATGGCCGCAAGCGGGATCTCCGGGCCGTCTTCGGCGAGGGAACCCAGCAGGATGTCGTAGTAGCCGCCGCCCTGGCCTATGCGGTTGCCGTCCTTGTCCACCGCCGTGGCGGGGATGAAGAGGGCGGCAACGGACGCCATGATGCCGAGGTCAAGGCGCGGTCCGGCTGGTTCCAGCACCGGCGCATAGCGGCTGCGGACAAACTCGACGCCCGGAGTCCAGTACGTCCAGCTCAGCCGGCGGCCGGGCTCGCAGACAGGGAGCAGGATGGTGTGGCCATGCCGGTGGAGTTCGCTGATCAGGGGCAGCGTGGGCGGCTCTGGGACCACGCCCAGGTAGGCGCAAAAGGTCGACGGCGTCCCACCGGTCAGTTGTTCGGCCCATGCGGCGCCGTGGACGGCCAGGGCGGCACCGGCCGCGTCGCGCTGGGTGGCGTCCGTCGCGGCGCGGCGCGCACGATGGCGTGCGCGGATGTCCGCCTTGGCTTCGCTACTTCCTTGGGACATGCCGTTCCTTCTCTGCCGTTAGGGTGGCCGTTGCAGCGTCTGCGCCGCATTGGCTCAGGAGCCACCAATAATTACTGAATGGTCAGCCCCTCCGTTAGATTAGTCCAGTGACTACCACTCAGCAGACAGTACGCAAGGCCGTTATTCCCGCTGCCGGACTCGGCACCAGGTTCCTGCCGGCCACAAAAGCCATGCCCAAGGAAATGCTCCCAGTGGTGGACAAGCCGGCCATCCAGTACGTGGTTGAAGAGGCTGTCAATGTTGGCCTTAACGACATCCTGATGATCACGGGACGCAACAAGCGTGCCCTGGAGGACCACTTCGACAGGGTTCCTTCGTTGGAGGACACCCTGGAAGCCAAGGGCGACCTGGCGAAGCTTGAGTCCATCCAGGCAGCCAGCAACCTCGGTGACATCCACTACGTCCGCCAGGGTGACCCCAACGGCCTGGGCCACGCAGTACTGCGTGCAAAGCAGCACGTCGGCAACGAACCGTTTGCAGTCCTCCTGGGCGACGACCTGATCGATGCGCGGGACGAACTCCTCAGCACCATGATCGAAGTCCAGTCCAAGACCGGCGGATCGGTGGTGGCCCTCATCGAGGTGGAGCCCTCCCAGATCAGTGCCTACGGATGTGCCGATGTGCAGGAGATCGACGGTGAAGGCTACGTCAGGATCAACAAGCTCGTCGAAAAGCCCAGCGTGGACGAGGCGCCCTCAAACCTGGCCGTCATTGGCCGCTACGTCCTCCACCCCGCAGTTTTTGACGTACTCGAGCACACCGGCCCCGGCCGGGGCGGGGAAATCCAGCTGACCGACGCCCTGCAGGAACTGGCAGCCGGCGAAGGTGACGGCTACGGAGTTTACGGCGTGGTCTTCCGCGGCCGCCGCTACGACACCGGTGACAAGCTCAGCTACCTCAAGGCCTGCGTCCAGCTCGCCATTGACAGCGACGACCTCGGCCCCGGCCTGCGGGAGTGGCTGCCGGGCTTCACGGCCGGCCTCGCTAAATAGCTGCCGTGCGCCCCGGACCCATCTGGCCCGTAACACTCGAATGCGGCGACCTGATCCTGCGCCCCATCCGGTACCGGGACAAGAAGGAATGGACCCAGGTCCGGGGGCGCAACAGCGAGTGGCTGGCGCCCTGGGAAGCATCCAATCCGGCACCTGGCGGTGCCCTGCCTGACTACCGGCAGATGGTGCGGTCCTTGAAAATCCAGGCCGCCCAGGGGACGGCCCTGCCGTTCCTGATCACTGAGCGCACGCCCAGGTTGGCGGCCCCGGTCATCGTTGGCCAGCTGACTGTGTCCTCGATTGTGTGGGGCTCGGCCATGATGGCGACACTGGGATACTGGGTTGACCAGGCCCGCGCCGGTCACGGCATCGCACCCACGGCGGTGGCCATGGCCACTGACCATTGTTTCCAGGCCCTGGGCCTGCACCGGATGGAGATCAACATCCGGCCCGAGAATGGCCCCAGCCTGCGCGTGGTTGAGAAGCTGGGATTCCGCGACGAAGGTTACCGTCCACGCTTCCTTCACATCAACGGCGAGTGGGCGGACCACCGGTCCTTCGCGCTGACCGCTGACGAGGTCCCGGAAGGGCTGCTCGCCCCGTGGCTCGCGTCCCGGCCCTGACCCGCCGGACCCGAACCGGCCATGGTACTTCCAAGGTCATAAATCCAATGAATTGCCACGTTGCCGGCGACACACCGTGGCTAATGCGGGGGCGGCTGCCCTAATGCTCATACGGTTTTGATTGTGGACTTCCCCCTAAGCAGCTCAGTGATCCTTGTGGTTGCCGTTGTGCTCTGGATCGTATGGGTTGCGCCCTACGTTCTGCGGAACCGCCGGCACCAGGCCCAGGCCGCTGGCGACTTCCTGACGGAAGTACCAGCCATTGAATCATCGGACCCGAGAGCCGGGACGGTACTGAACATCGCCGCCCAGCAGGAGAAAGCCATGGAGATCAGGAAGAGCCCCGAAACCGCCACGGAAACGTCCGGCAACGCGACGACGCGCGGCGCGTTCCGGATCCGCTATGGCAGGACAGGGATCGCACTCGTTGGTGTCCTGGCGTTGCTGACCGCGTTTGTTTCGGGTGTTCTTCTGCCGTTCGGAATCGGAAGCGCCCTGCTGCCGGTCACCGGCCTTGCCGCCACCGTCGCAGCTGTGGCCCTGCTCCGCTTCCTGGCTGTGCGGGACCGCAAAGCGAAGGTGAACGCCGCGTTCCGCTCAGCGATGAGCGCTCCCGTGCGGCGTCAGGGATCTGCCGCCGCGGACACCGCGGCGCGTCCCGCCGCCCGGCCGGAAAGCCGTCTCTTTGACGCAGAGGCCCACCAGCCCAAGCCGAAGCCTAAGCCCCTTACCGCGATGGAGCTCCGGGAAGCCGCACTGGCTGTTGCGGTAGCCGCCGGAGATGCCAGCGCCGCCGCCGCTTCGCTGGAGCCGGCCGTCACAACCTGGGAACCGGTGGACGTGCCAAAGCCGGTGTACGTTGAGGCCGCCAAGGCCGAGCGCCCGGCGCCCCAGCCGCTTGACCTTCCCGAGGCGCCGAAAGCCGTCGGTAAGCCGTCCCTGAAGCAGGGCGTTCCCGCAGCCACGCCCGGCGCGCCCGCCGCCAAGCCCCTCACCAAGGCGCAGAGCGCCCTGAGCAACCTCGACGACGTCCTGCAGCGCCGCCGCGCCTGATACCTCACCGGGTCCGCCCGAAGCAGACCCAGCCCCGGTCGTCAGTGCGGGCGCGGAGTGTCAATTCGCAATGCGGGACGAAAATTTGTAGCCTAAGGTCACCGGTACCGCCGTTCCTTCCCGGGGACGCGGACTATTCCGGGGCTATAGCTCAGTTGGTAGAGCGCTTCGTTCGCATCGAAGAGGTCAGGAGTTCGAATCTCCTTAGCTCCACACATCATCTGTCTGGCCAGAACCGTGTTTCCCAGGCCCGCAGCTAGCTAGCACTGGATTGGACACCATCAATGAGTTTGATCCGGCTGAACGACGTCAACGTGAGCTTTGACAAAACCCAGGTTCTCCGCGAAGCCTTTTTCAAGCTTGAAGCAGGGGACAGGGTCGGCCTGATCGGCAAGAACGGTTCGGGCAAGTCCACCATCCTGAAGCTGATCCAGGGCCAGGTGGCTCCCGATTCCGGGACCGTCGCCGTCGAGCTCGGAACCAAGGCTGCATACTTCTCGCAGTTCTCGGAGCTGAACGGCGAATCCACCATCGCGGAGGTCCTGGACGGGCTGTTCGCCCATGTGAAAGAGATCGAAGCCGAGCTCGCAGGCATCGACGCGGCCATCGCCGCCGACTCCTCAGACGCAGCACGGCTGGATGAACTGATCCACCGCCAGTCCGAACTCTTTGAGGCGATGGACCGGCTGGATGGCTGGGACTATCAGCGCAGCATCGACAAAGTACTCACCACCCTCGGCTTCAGCGACCACCACCGCACGTGCGCCATCGATGAGCTCTCCGGCGGCTGGCGGAACCGGGCAGCGCTGGCAAAGATCCTGCTGGAAGCCCCGGATGTCCTCCTGCTTGATGAACCCACCAACTACCTTGACGTGGCGGGCGTCGAATGGCTGGAAGGCTGGTTCCGGACCTTCAAAGGCGCTGCGATCATCGTCTCGCACGACCGGAAGTTCCTGGACTCCGTTGTCACCCGGATCATCGAAGTGGAGAACTTCCACCTCCACGAATACCCGGGAAACTTCGCCGAATACGTGGTGGCGAAGCAGTTCAAGCTCAAGAGCCTGGAGAGCCAGTTCGTTCACGAGTCCGAGCTGCTGGCCTTCGAGGCCGAAGGCATCTCCGACCGGCGGGAAGCGGCCAAGGCGGCCGGCAAGGGACTGGCAAACCAGCTGGCCAGGATCAAGAAGTCCCGGGCGCCCCGGCCCGTGGACCAGATCATCACGGAGATATACGGCGGCCTGTACGTCAAGGATGTCCTGTGCCGGGTGGAATCCCTGAGCAAGGCCTACGGCGGCAGGACGCTGTTCAGCGGCCTCAGTTTCGAGATCGGGCGCGGCAACCGCATCGCCGTCATCGGATCCAACGGCAGCGGGAAGACGACGCTGCTCCGGGCGCTCACCGGCGAAGAGCCGGCCGATTCAGGCAGCGTGGCCTGGGCCAAGGGCGCCGGAATGGTCTCCTACAACCAGGTGCTGGAGGAACTGGACGACGACGACACGGTCACCCATGCGGTCAACGCGATGCCTGAGAGCCTGGCCCTGACGGCGACGAAGAAGTCAGTGAACAGGTTCCTGGCCATGTTCCAGTTCTCCGAAGCTGATCTGAAGCAGAAGATCGGCAACCTCTCAGGCGGCCAGCGTGCCCGCGTGGCCATGGCCCAATGCCTGCTCTCGGGTGCTTCGGTCCTGCTGCTGGATGAGCCCACCAACCACTTGGACCTCTCCAGCACCCAGGTTATGGAGCGTGCCCTGCTGCATTTCCCGGGGGCAGTGGTGGTGGTCAGCCACGACCGATTCTTCACCGACAAGATTGCCAACCGCCGGCTGGTGTTCGGCGCCGCGAACTCAGGCCACGGGAGTGTGGAACTCCACGTCGCCTGAGGCTCCGGGGAGCCTGAGGGCGACGCACCGCCTCCAGCCCTACAGCCAGCCTTTCCTCTTGAAAATGGCGTACATCAGGCCTGCGGTGCCGGCCATCAGCGCGATGGCCATCGGGTAGCCAATGACCCAGTGGAGTTCGGGCATGTGGTCGAAGTTCATTCCGTAGACCCCTGCTACGAAGGAAGGCGCAAAGAAGATCGCCGCCCAGGAGGAGATCTTCTTCACCTGTTCGTTCTGTTTGGCGCTGGCCTCATTCTGCCGGTTGGCGGTCAGCGTTCCGTCCAGCGTGAGGGCGTTCTGCAACAGATCACGGAATGAATCCGCGCGCGAGATGACCCGCTCCACATGGTCCTCGACGTCCCGCAGGCTGTGCTGCAGTTCAGAGTCCACGCCGTACTTTTCAAAGCCACGCTTGAGCTGCTGCATCATGTCCGGCAGGGGATGGATGGCGCGCTGGAACTGGATGACTTCCCGGGCCAGTTCATAGATGCGGCGGGAGACGGTGTTGTCACCGCTGAAGAGCTGGTCCTCGATCTCGTCAATGTCGTTTTCCAGCCCGGCCACTACCGGTGCGTAGTCGTCCACCACCAGGTCCAGCAGCGCGTAGAGAACGGCTTCCGGGCCGTGCCGGAGCAGGTCGGGTCGGCCTTCCAGGCGCCGCCTGACGCGGGCAACGCCGGCCATTTCGGCGTGGCGGATGGTGACCACGAAGTTCCGGCCCGTGAAGATGTGCAGCTCGCCGAATTCCACGGTCTCGGTGGCATCCAGGTACCGCGCGGGGCGCAGCACAGTAAAGAGGTTGTCCTCGTAGCGTTCAAGCTTGGGCCGCTGGTGCGCCGAAATGGCGTCCTCCACGGCCAGGGCATGAAGCCCGAATTCGGTGGCCACGGCACTCATTTCCGCCGCCGTGGGCCGGTACAGCCCGATCCAGGCCATGCCCCCATGATGGGCGAGGGTCTCGAAGGTCTGTTCCAGGCTCTCCGGCTCCGCGCTGCGGACGCCGTCCACGTAGACGGCGTTGTCGATGATGGTCACGTCAGGACAGAGCCCCGATGATTGCGCCGGCTAGCGTCATGGCGAGCAGGTCGTGGCCGGAATCGATCAGGGTCACAGCCGTCGGGCGGCCTGCAAATCCGTTATGGATGACATGTCCGCCAGCGCGGAACACCAGCGCGAGCACCAGGGCGAACCCGCCGCCCGCCGCGGCGTTGTCCAGGCCCAGTTTGCTGATCAGGACGGCCAGCAGGACGGCGGTCAGGGCAGCGGCGACCATCATGGGAACCCAGATTCCCGCGCCGCCGCTGATGTTCTTGAGGTCCTCTTCAGTCTTTCCGATGGCGGCCATCCACCGCTTACCCAGCACGGCCGGCATGTACCAGACGAAGCCGATGGCCATGCTCGAAATGAAGGCCAGCGCCACGGCGAACCAGTTGATCTGTGAAATATGCGAAAGCCAATCCATGCTCGAATCCTAACTGCCTTCGGCGGGCCCGCCGCCGCGCCCGGACAATTGCTTGGGCCGTGTTGGCGTACCGGGCACGGCCTGTGCGAGGCGCCTGATCAGGGGTTCGGTCCGGTAAGGAATATGGGTGTGGAGAGCCAGGACAGTTTCGGTCCGGATGACGCCCTTGATGCGGAGGATCTGGCGAAGGGCGGACTGCAGGTTGTGCGTATCGGTGGCCACCACACGGCACCACACGTCGCCTCGCCCCGAGATCTCATGGACCTCCAGGACCTGGGGGAGCAGCCGGAGGGCGCCCACAACTCCGTCCAGTTCCCGGTGCGTCACTTCGATCGTGACGAAGGCGACGACGTCGTACCCCACGGCCTCGAGGTCGATCTCGCGGCCGCCGTCGTGCAGCACTCCGGCCCGGAGCAGGCGCCGGACCCGCGTCTGCGCTGTGTTGCGCGCAATCCCCAGCGCCTCGGCTAACTCGCCGATCTGGATGCGGGGATCGTGGATGAGTTCCAGGAGGATCTTCAGGTCAGTGGGATCAAGGGTAGGCAAACTGTCACTTTCAGTTATTGGAGACACCAAAAATTGCGTATTTTGCTCAATTGTTCCACGGACAAGCGCCCAAACGGTCACCTCTGAAGCATTCTTTAGGTATCAATTTCCCCCGGGGCGGCCTCCCACAAGGACCTCCCTCCCCGGTCGACGCCAAGGCAGCGCCAATGACAGTCTTCAATGAACTCCGCATGCGTCCGGCCACCGCCGGGCGCCAGGGCTGGGATGCATCCACCACCGCACGGCTGGTGATGGCCGGCGCCGTCATCTTCACCTTGCTGGTCGGTGCGAACCTGGCCACGCCCCTGTATCCGCTGCTCCAGGCAAACCTTGGCCTCTCGGCACTCGGCGTCACGGCGGCCTTTGCCAGCTATGTCCTGGCCCTGGTGGCAACGCTGATGCTGGCCGGGCACTGGTCGGACCACATCGGCCGGCGGGCGGCGCTCATCCTGGCTGTACTCGCCGGACTGGCGGGCAGCTGGGTCTTCTCGCAGGCCGAAAACCTCGTGGCGCTCTCTGCCGGACGGGCCCTTCAGGGTGTGGCCGTTGCCCTGGCAACGGGTGCCAGCGCAGCCGCACTGCGGGAACTGCTCCCGACCCGGCCGGAGTGGGCCACCCGTTTCACCCTGCTGGCGACGGCGGGAGGCGTGGCTGCAGGTCCCGTCATCGGCGGCCTGCTGTCGCTGCTGCCCGGGCCCACCACGGCCCCGTACTATGTTCACTCGCTCGTCCTGGCGGCAATGCTGGTGCCGCTGTACCTGCTTCAGGCCCGGCCGGCCATCAAGCCTCCGGTCGGCCGGCGGCCCGTCCTGGTCCTGGCTCCCCGCCGGCCTTCGGTATCCACCGAGGCGAGGGGCGCTTTCTGGCTTGCGGCCGCCGTCGGCTTCCTCAGCTTCTCCGTCTTTGGATTTTGCCTGTCGCTGGCACCGGCCTATTTCGCCCCGATCATTCAGACCGATTCACGGCCGTTGATCGGCGCCCTGGCCGGGATGACGCTGGCCGCCTCCGCCGTGAGCCAGGTGCTGTCCGTGCGGGGCCGCTTTGTGGTGCCCGCGGGGCTGGCGGTCCTGGGCGCCTCGGTGCTGCTCCTGGCTGCCGCGGCCGCCTGGAGCAGTCCGCTGATGCTCGCCGCCGCCAGCGTCGGTGCGGGGCTGGGCCAGGGGGTCGCCTTCCGGACGGTCTTCAATGATGTGGCCGCCAAGGTGGAATCGTCACAGCACGCCCAGGTCATCAGCACCGTTTATGTCATCACGTACCTGGGCAGCGCCGTGCCCGTCATCGGGCTGGGCTGGGCCACAGCGGTGTTCGGGCTGCCGACGGCGGTCACGGGCTTCGTAGTGCTGTGCAGCGCCGCCGCACTGGCGCTGTCCGCCGTCACGCTTCGGACTGCGCTGCAGCGGACAGCCTAGTCCGGCAGCGGGCCGTGGTTCCCCTGGATGTGCTCAAAGACGAGGGTGGTCTCGGTGTGGCCCACCACGGGGTCGGTGGCGAGATTGTCCAGGACCCAGTCCCGCAGGTCCTCGGTGCTGGCGACGGCGATGTGCAGCAGGTAATCCACGGAGCCTGACGTGTGGAAGGTGGAGAGGACCGCGGGCAGGTGCGGAACGCGGGCGGTGAAGCGGTCGATCTGGTCCCTGTCGTGGGCCCGCAACCGGACGGCCACAAGCGCCTGGACGGACCTGCCGATGGCCGAGAGGCTGAGCTTCGCCTCAAATCCCTGGACAATGCCACGTTCGGACAATGCGCGGGTCCGCATGAGCGCGGTGGACGGTGCAATGCCCACCAGTTCTGCCAACTGCTTGTTGGAGATCCGTGCATCGTCCACCAAGGCGGCCAGAAGCCGTTCATCGATGGCATCCAGCGGCTCAAAGTGGCTGGCCGGCCGGATGCTTTTTGGGTTGCTGCTCATGGAATCTCCTTGAATGTCCGTCAGTTCATCCTAGACGCCGGATTCCTGTTGATCACCCCGGAACGCAACCTTCCCTGCCGAACAATCGCCAGACACACTTGCCATTTAATGGCGGATAGTTCTACGGCCGCGCGGCTTCCGCCTGCCCTTGTGTGGCGGCCCGTGCGGATTCGTCGTTCCCCCGGGGATGTACGACGGCGACTGTCACCGCCGTGATGCACGCTAGGGCCATGATTGCCCCGGCAAGCGCCGTCCAGCCCAGGGACTGGAACACCAGTCCGCCCGCCCAGCCGATGACGCTAGAGCCCAGGTAATAGGCCAGGTTGTAGAGCGACGATGCCTGGGCGCGGCCGGTGGTGGCGATGCTTCCGGTCCAGCCTGCGCCGATGCTGTGGGCCGCGAAGAAGCCGCCGGTGAAAATCACCAGGCCGGCAAGGATGAGGGCGAGCAGCTGCGTAAGCGTCAGCGCCAGCCCGGCCACCATCAGGACGATGCCAGCAAGCAGCACATTCCTGCGGCCAAACCTGGCCGTCAACCCGCCGGCCCAGCGGGAAGAGAACGTTCCGGAAAGGTACGCCAGGAAGATCAGGCTGATCAGGGTGGCAGGCAGCGTGAAAGGCTCAGCGGACAGCCGGAAGCCGAGGTAGTTGTAGACGGCCACAAACCCGCCCATCATCAGGAAGGCCTGGATGTAGAGCGCCAGCAGCCGTGGATTGCGCACATGCCCGCCGAGCGTCGCCATGGCGCCGCGCAGCCCGGCGGCGTTGGCGGCGGTGAACCCTTTCGCCTTCGGGACCAGGACCAGGAAGAGCACGGCCGCCACTGTTGCCAGCAAGGAAACCGCCAGGGCGGCTGTGCGCCAGCCCCACAGCTCACCTGCCGGGCCTGCCACGAGCCGGCCTGCCAGTCCGCCCAGCGTCGTGCCGGCAACATAGCTGCCCGCTGCCATGGCCGCATGCGCCCTGTTCACTTCCTCGTTCAGGTAGGCGATGGCGATGGCCGGGATCCCGCCCAGCGCCATGCCTTCCAGCAGCCGCAAGGCAAGCAGGGCGCCGAAAGTGGGGGCGAGCGGTACCAGCAAGCCCAGGATAGTGGCGGCGGAGATGCCCCATGCCATGGCTTTGACCCTGCCGATCCTGTCCGCGAGGAAGGACCACGGAATGACGGTGATGGCCAGGCCCACGGTGGCCAGCGAAATGGTCAACGCGGCCTCTGCCGCAGTGACCTTCAGGTCTGCCGCCAGGAGCGGCAGGACCGCCTGGGTGGAGTAGAGCTGGGCGAACGTTGCCACGCCCGCGAAGGCCAGGCCGGCCAGAATCTTGTTGTAGGCAGCGGAGCCTTTGGGATGTCCCGCCCAGTGATCCTGCGCTGGACTGAAGGTTCCGGGGGCTGCGGCATTCTGTGGCATAGCTCAAGGGTAGGCTTCGGCAATGTATGCTTCCAATGCATCTTTTAGGCACAATTCATATCCAGAGTGGAACGTTTGAAAGGTGGAGCCCATGCACGCGGACCACAAACAGCTGGTGAAGCTCCTGCCGCTGCTCCCCATCCTGGCTGAACTGGGCCGGACCCAGCACGTCACGGAAACGGCCGAGCTCCTGGGAGTACCCCAGTCAACGGTGAGCCGGGCGCTGTCCCGGGCCAGCGCCGTCGTCGGAACAGAACTGCTGATCCGGGACGGTCGGGGCATCCGCCTCACAGCGGCCGCCCGGACGCTGCTGCCGTACATCGAGTCGGCCCTGGCGGAATTCCAGGCCGGACTGGACCTGGTCCGGCACGAGTCGGATGTGGTGCGGGGGAAGGTGTCGCTGTCCTTTCAGCACACGTTCGGGGAGGCCACCCTGCCCCTGCTCATCAGTGCCTTCCGCAGCCGCCACCCGGAGGCCGGCTTCATCCTCAGCCAGGGGGCGCGGGACACCTGCCTCTCAGAGCTCGCCTCGGGCCAGGCGGACCTGGCCCTGACCGCACCTGTTCCGGCGGCAAGCAGCACCATCTGCTCGGCGTCGCTCTACCGTGAGCCCCTCCGGCTGGTGGTTCACCACGGCCACCCGCTGGCCGGACGGGACAGCGTCAGGATGCAGGACATCCGCCGGGACCCCTTCGTCGCGCTGGAGCCGGGGTACGGCATGCGGTCACTGACGGATGCCTTGTTCCGCGAGGCAGGCTTCCGGCCGCGGATCGCCTTCGAAAGCCAGGACACCCACACCGCCCGTGGTTTGGTCGCCGCGGGACTTGGCGTCAGCATCCTGCCGCCCGGCGGCAATGCCCCGGGGCGCCACATCAGCCCGGAGACCGGCAACCTGGGCTGGGTTGAACTTGCCTTGGAATCCGGCCTGGCGTTCCGCGAAATCGGGCTGGGCTGGCGCAGGCGGAAACCCGGCCCCGACGCCGAGCCCGATCCTGTGCGCTTCTTCCGGGAGATGGTCCTGCAGGAGGGCCCGCAATTGCTGGCGGGCCTCGTGGCCGCCCGTTCAGGCAGGGGATAGGCGGCGCGGTGTTGGGACACGACGGCGTCCCGCGGCGTGGCAGCGATTCGCCGCCAGCGTTTCAGTAGGCTGGGGGACGTGACTGACAGCGAACACCCCCAGACCACAACTTCCGGACACCACCCGCTGGGCGGCGCCGCGTCCGCGGCCGCCCCGGGTCCCCTCGCGGGGGTCATCATCGGCCTGGACATCGGCGGGACGAAGACCCGCGGCGTCAGGTTTGAGGGCGGGGTTGCCGTGGCCGACGAGTCCGCCGGCAGCTCCAACGTCCAGAACGTCAGCCGCGAACAGGCTGCACTGAACCTCGCGGATCTCTTCTCCCGGATCGGCGGCGGCCAGGTGGCCCAGGTGTATGCCGGGGCCGGTGGCATTGACACCGACGACGACGCCGCAGCCCTGGCCGCGCTGATCGAACCCCATGTTCCGGGAGCCAAAGTCACGGTGGTCCACGATTCACGGCTGCTGCTGGCCGCGGGCGGCGCCAGTACCGGCGTGGCCGTGATCGCAGGAACCGGCTCCGCAGCCTGGGGAAGGAACGCCGCCGGCGACGAGGCCCGGGCCGGCGGCTGGGGCTACCTGCTTGGGGATGAAGGCAGCGGCTACTGGCTCGGCCGTGAGGCGGTCCGGCACAGCCTGAGCAGGATGAACCAGGGACTCCCGGCGGACGAGCTGACTGCTGCGCTGCTTGCCGCGTGCGGAGTGGACCACCCCAACAGGCTGATTGCGCTCTTCCATTCCCCGGACACCGGCCGCCGGTACTGGGCCCAGCAGGCACGCCTGGTGGTGGACGCGGCAGCGGCGGGCCACATGGTCAGCCAGGAGCTGCTGGACCAGGCCGGCAAGGATCTTGCCGGCCTGGCTGCGCAGGCCCTGCGGAAGCTTGGAATCGACGGCCCGGTAATTCTCGGCAGCGGACTGGGCATGAACGTGGTCCCGCTGCAGGACTCTTTCCGGAGCCACCTGGCCGCCGCCGGCGTCTCCGATGTCCGTGTCCTGGACCAGGACCCTGTGTTTGGCGTCCTGAAGCTGGTCTCGGAAGCGTCAGGGGCCCACTGACCGCTTCCGGGGTGTCAGCCTGACGGCCGGCATGATGGGGGCGGGGATGCGTCCGGCTTCGGCGCCCGCATCCGGGCCGTGCCCTTCAATCAGCCCGTAGCGGGCTCCGCGGGCAGCAGCGTCAGGCAGTGCGGCCTGGGCTTCCCAGTCCGCACGGGCCTGCTCCACTTCGTCGTGCGTGCGGCCCACGAAGTTCCACCACATCAGCAGTTCCTCCTGGAACGGCTCCCCGCCGATCAGGAGGAACCGTGTGCCGGGCAGGGCCTGGAACTCCAGCGTCGTACGTCCCGCGCCCAGGTAGCCCAGCGGCCCGGGCGGGACCTCCTGCCCGTCCAGCGTCAGCCCGCCGTCGAGCACCAGGACGGCATGCTCAAAGTGAGCGTTCAGCGGCAGGACGGCCAGGCCGTCGCAGGAGATATCCGCTCCGACGATGGGGGAGTACATCGTGGCCGGTGACACCGCCCCGGCGAATTCGCCCACCATCACCGTCGCAGTGAAACCCGGCCCCGTCACGGAAGGCAGTTCGCGGTGCTGCTCGAACGCAGGTTCGCGATGGCGTTCAGTATCCGGTAACGCTACCCAGAGCTGCAGGCCGCGCTGCACGGGCAGCGGCGCGCCGGCGTTGGGATCCGGCAGGACGGCGAACTCGGAGTGGGACACCCCACGCCCGGCGGTCATGATGTTCAGCTCACCTGGCCGGACCACAACATCGCTGCCCACGCTGTCCCGGTGCCGGATGTTCCCCGCAAGCGGCCAGGTGACCGTCTGCAGCCCCGTGTGCGGGTGGGGGAGTACGGACATGGCGATGCGGTCCGGACCGAAACTGTCCAGGAAGCACCAGGCTCCGATGGTGGGCAGGCCGCGCTGCGGGAGTGTGCGCCGGACGTTCATGGCCCGCACGCCGCCCAGCGGAACCTCCCGTTCGGGCCAGAGCTGCAGGCAAGGGCCGGACGTCCCCTCAGGGCCTGCGGGCGGACAAAGTTCCTGTTGCGGAGCCACTTCCAAGTTGGTCACAGTCCAACTCTAGGCGCGGGCAGGGCCGGGCGTAAGCGCAGCACGGGCACCTTGTGATCGAAGGACCCATCCGCGGGCGGCTGTTCAACGAATGGTTGCAGTAGGGATTCTCTTGCCCGGATTGCCTCCGGATCCAGTTACGCTGTGAACGGATTGCGTTACCGTAAATATCAGTGAGCTTATGACCCAACACTGTCCGATGCCGTCCAACAGAACAGGTAAGTCCGGGAATGGACCAAGCCATGATTGAGTTCCAGAGCGTCACCAAGCAGTATCAGGGCGGGCAGCCCGCTGTGGACCAGCTCACCATGTCCATCGACAGGGGCTCCATCACCGTTTTTGTAGGGCCGTCCGGCTGCGGCAAGACCACCTCGCTGCGGATGATCAACCGCATGGTGGAACCGACGTCCGGCGTGATCACCGTGGACGGGCGGGACGTGACCTCGGTTCCTGCCGCGGAGCTGAGACGGTCCATGGGCTACGTCATGCAGTCCTCAGGGCTGATGCCGCACCGTTCCGTGCTGGACAACATCGCCACCGTGCCCCGGCTCAACGGCGTTTCCAAGGCTGAGGCCCGCAAGCGCGCCACGGAACTGCTCGACGTCGTCGGGCTGGCTTCCGCGCTCGGGAAGCGCTACCCGTCCCAGCTCTCCGGCGGCCAGCAGCAGCGCGTCGGTGTAGCGCGGGCGCTCGCCGCCGATCCACCCGTCCTGCTGATGGATGAACCGTTCAGCGCCGTTGACCCTGTGGTGCGTGATGAACTGCAGCAGGAACTTCTGAGGCTGCAGAAGGACCTCGCAAAAACCATCGTTTTCGTCACGCACGATATCGACGAGGCAACCATTCTCGGCGACAAGGTGGCCGTTTTCGCCGTCGGCGGCCGGCTGGCCCAGTACGCCACCCCTGAGGAAATCCTCCGGGCACCGGCCAATGATTTTGTGGCGTCCTTCGTGGGGCGGGACCGCGGCTTCCGCCACCTGGGGTTCACCACGTCCGACGCCGTGACCATCCACCCGGTGCCCACGCTCGTGATGAGTGCCGGTCGGTTCGCCGGCGATCCCGCTGCGGTGACCGACTGGCAGCTCGTGGTGGATCCGGACCTGCGCCCCTTGGGCTGGGCGAGGCCGGGGACGGACTCAGAGCTCATTCCCGGCGGGTCACTCTTCCGCCCCGGCGAGACCCTGCGGCGCGCACTGGACTCGGCCCTTTCGTCCCCGTCCGGCCAAGGTGTGGCGGTGGACGGCGACGGCAAGGTCCTGGGGACCGTCAGGGCACAGGAAGTCCTCGGCGTCATTGAGGAAGCCCGCCAGGTCAGGCAGGCTGCGCTCTGATGGAGTGGTTCCTGGCAAACAGCGGCATGGTCATGGGACTGGCGGGCCAGCACCTGGTCCTGGCCCTCATCCCGATGGTCCTGGGGCTGGTCATTTCCATCCCGCTGGCGCAGTTGGCGCGGACCCACCCGGCGCTTCGGTCGGTGGTGGTGACCGCCAGTTCATTGCTGTACACCGTCCCGTCGCTGGCGCTGTTCATCATCCTGCCCTCGATTCTCGGAACGCGGATCCTGGACCCGCTCAACGTCATTGTGGCCCTGACCATCTACGCTGTGGCGCTGCTGGTCCGGGCCGCCCTGGATGCCTTTGACTCCGTGGAGGAGGATCTCCGGCAGGCTGCGATCGCCATGGGGTACAAGCCGTGGCTCCGCTTTGTCCAGATCGACCTGCCGCTCTCCCTTCCGGTGATGTTCGCCGGGCTGCGGGTGGTCTCCGTCAGCAACATCTCCCTGGTAAGCGTCGCGGCACTCCTGGGCGTGGGGAACCTGGGCATGCTGTTTACCGACGGACTGCAACGGAACTTCGTCACGGAAGTGGTGGTGGGAATCATCGCCATCCTGGTGCTCGCGCTGCTGATGGATGCTGTGCTGGTCGTCCTGGAACGGCTGCTGACGCCGTGGACCCGAGCCGCTAAAGCGTCCGGCCCCGCGGCGCCTTCCGCCGCCAGCTACCTGGCCGACGCCAACATCCACACAGGGGCCGCGCCATGAGCAACATTTTTGTGGACACCCTGGCCTGGATTGCCGATCCCCTGCATTGGACCGGCAGTTCCGGCATTCCCGTCCGGCTCCTGGAGCACCTTCAGTACAGCGGATTGGTCCTCGTGATTGCCGCTGCCATCGCTGTTCCGGCAGGGCTCTACATCGGGCACACGGGCCGCGGGCGCGTGGTGGCCGTCGCGGTGGCAGGTGCGCTTCGGGCTCTGCCGACTCTGGGCCTGCTGGTCCTCTTTGCCCTCGTGGCGGGAAGCAGCCTGATGCCGCCGGTGTGGGCGCTGGTCATCCTGACCGTGCCGCCGCTCCTTGCCGGAACGTACGCGGGTATTTCGAGTGTGGACAGGACCGTGGTGGATGCGGCCCGGGCCATGGGCATGACCGAACTTAAGATCCTGTTCCGGGTTGAGCTGCCCAACGGGCTGCAGGTTATGTTCGGCGGTGTTCGAACCGCCGTGCTGCAGGTCATCGCCACAGTGTCGGTGGTTGCCTACCTGCCCTTGGGTGGGCTGGGCCGCTACCTTTTTGACGGCTTGGCGCTGCAGGACTTCCCGCGGATGCTTGCCGGGTCGCTGCTGATTGCAGGGCTGGCCATCGCTGTTGACCTCATCCTGGCCGCGGTGCAAAGAGCCCTTCTTTCGCCTGGCCTCAAAACCGATCTGCACGGTGGCCAAAAGGCCGCCGCTGATCTCCCAGCTGCCGCGCCTGCGCCAGCTGCTCTTCAAGGAGGCACCCCATGAAAAACAACACCAGGACAATCCTTACCCGCCGGGGACTCGCTGGCATGGCTGCCGGCGTCGGCCTGGCCGTCGCGCTGACAGCCTGCGGCGGGAGCCCGTTGGCCACCCCCAGCACCAGCGCCGGAAGCGCCGGCGGCGGCTCGTTGGTGGTCGGCTCGGCTGACTTCCCGGAGAGCCAGATCGTCGCTGAGATCTACGCCGGCGCGCTGACTGCTGCAGGGGTCACGGCAACCACCAAGCCCAACATCGGTGCCCGCGAAATCTACTTCAAAGCGGTCCAGGACGGCTCGGTTGACCTTGTCCCGGATTACTCCGGCAACCTCCTCTCGCATGTGGATCCTGAAGCTGCCGAGGTCTCGGCCGACGACATCTACAAGGCACTGCCGGGCAAGCTCCCCGAGGGTTTGGCAGTCCTGGAGGCATCCAAAGCTGAGTCCAAGGACGCCATGGTGGTCACCAAGGCCACCGCGGAGAAGTACCAGCTGAAGTCCATTGAGGACCTCGCCAAGGTCTGCAAGGACCTGACCATGGCGGCGCCGGCCACGTTCGAAACCCGCGCCTATGGCTTCCCGGGACTCAAAAAGAACTATGGCTGCGAACTCAAGGCACTGAAGCCCTTCAGCGACGGCGGCGGCAACCTGACCCTGCAGGCACTGCTGACCGACGACGTCCAGGTGGCCGACATCTACACCACCACACCATCCATCGCGGACAACGACCTGGTGGTGCTGGAGGATCCCAAGAACAACTTCAAGGCCCAGCAGGTCCTGCCCCTCTACAACAAGGCAAAAATGACCGACAAGGCCAAGGACGCGCTCAATGCCGTATCGAAGATCCTCACCACTGAGGACCTGGTCAACCTCAACCGCGCAGTCAGCGGCAGCCAGA
The DNA here is from genome assembly GCF_001484605.1 of Pseudarthrobacter sulfonivorans. Lineage (NCBI taxonomy): Bacteria > Bacillati > Actinomycetota > Actinomycetes > Micrococcales > Micrococcaceae > Pseudarthrobacter > Pseudarthrobacter sulfonivorans. The sequence goes on from NZ_CP013747.1 coordinate 3,869,847, forward strand.
AGCAAAATGCCAAAGACGCCGCCGCCACCTGGCTCAAGGACAAGGGCATCGTCAAGTAACACCTGACTCCACAACGCAAAATCACGACGGCGGCTGCCGGACCCACACGGGCCGGCAGCCGCCGTCGTCCGCTCTCCACACGTCTGTGTCTGAGGTCTCAACGGAAGTACATCCGTCATATGGCATATTTGATGGATGGCAGAATTCAAGCAGTCCACCAAGCTTCACAACGTCCTATACGACATCCGTGGACCGATTCTTCAGGCCGCCCAGCAGATGGAGGCGGAGGGTCACCGGATCCTCAAACTGAACATCGGAAACCCTGCGCCGTTTGGATTTGAAGCCCCGGACGCGATCCTGGTGGACATGATCCGCCATCTGCCCCATGCCCAGGGTTACAGCGACTCCCGGGGCATCTTCTCGGCCCGGACCGCGGTCTCCCAGTACTACCAGACCCGCGGAATCCAGAACATCCATGTGGACGACATCTACCTGGGCAACGGCGTCAGCGAACTGATCACCATGTCCCTCATGGCGCTGCTCAACGACGGCGACGAGGTACTGATCCCCACACCGGACTACCCGCTCTGGACCGCTTCCGTTGCCCTTGCGAGCGGGAAGCCCGTGCACTACCTCTGCGATGAGGAATCAGGCTGGCAGCCGGACCTTGAGGATCTTGAAGCCAAGATCACGCCGCGCACCAAGGGCATCGTGGTGATCAACCCCAACAACCCCACGGGCGCGGTCTATCCGGAAGAGACGCTGAAGAAGATCGTGGCGCTGGCCGAGAAGCACGGCCTGATCCTTTTCGCCGATGAAATCTACGAAAAGATCCTGTACGAGGACGCCGTGCACATCAACATGGCCGCGCTTACGGGCGACGACGTCCTTTGCCTCACTTTCAGTGGGCTGTCCAAGGCCTACCGCGTCTGCGGCTACCGTGCCGGCTGGATGGCCATCTCGGGCCCCAAGAAGGATGCCTCCGATTATCTGGAGGGCATCAGCCTCCTGGCCAACATGCGCCTCTGTGCCAACGTGCCCGCCCAGCACGCCATCCAGACCGCCCTCGGCGGCTACCAGAGCATCAACGACCTCATCCTCCCTGGCGGCAGGCTGCTGGAACAGCGGAACAAGGCCTACGACATGCTCAACGCGATCCCGGGTGTGAGCACGCAGCAGGCCCGTGGCGCGCTGTACCTGTTCCCGCGCCTGGATCCGGAAGTCTTCCACATCCGTGATGACGAGAAATTTGTCCTGGACCTGCTGAAGGAGCAGAAGATCCTGGTGTCCCACGGCCGGGCGTTCAACTGGGTCCGGCCCGACCACTTCCGCATGGTCACGCTGCCGAACGTCAAGGACATTGAAGAAGCGATCGGACGCATGGGGGACTTCCTTAGCCGGTACCAAGGGAACTAGCCTGTGGTGACGCGCCTTCCGGCGCGGCCACCTGCGGACAAAGGAACCCCATGGCCGACTTGGTTGAGTTCAAGCAGCACCCCGTCGATACGCTGAGGGTGGGGAAAGGCTTCTCGCTGGCCGACGCCGACCCTGACGCGACGCCCGGTTACAAGGGCAACAAAGCCGATGGCCAGACAATTCTGGCTGAACTGGACGGCGCGTTGGCCGAACTTCAGGAAAAGCTGTTCGCGGCCTCGCGCTTCGGCGGGAAAAAACGGCTTCTGCTGATCCTGCAGGCCATGGACACCGCGGGCAAGGGCGGAATCGTCAACCATGTCATGGCCACCATGGATCCGCAGGGCGTCCAGTTCAAGGCCTTCAAGGCGCCCACCGAGGAAGAGAAGTCCTATGACTTCCTCTGGCGGATCGAGAAGGAGGTGCCTGGAGCGGGCATGGTGGGCATCTTCGACCGCTCCCACTATGAGGACGTCCTGATCCACCGGGTCCATAACTGGGCGACGCCTGCCGAACTTAAGCGCCGCTACCGGGCCATCAACGAGTTCGAGGCGCGCCAGACCGATGCCGGAACCAAAATCATCAAGGTGATGCTCAATATCAGCAAGGATGAACAAAAGACCCGGCTCCTTGCCAGGCTTGACAACCCCGCCAAGCACTGGAAATACAGCAGCAATGACCTCAAGGAACGGGCGTTCTGGGGCGACTACATGGGCGCCTACCAGGCTGCCTTCGACGAGACCAACACGGAAGCGGCACCCTGGCACGTGGTTCCGGCCAACAAAAAATGGTACGCCAGGATCGCCGTGCAGCAGTTGGTGCTGGGCGCGCTGTCTGACATGAAGCTGGAATGGCCAAAAGCTGAGTTCGATGTCCCCATCGAACGGGAACTGGTTGATCGGTCCTGACCTGGGGCGGGTTGTTCCGAGGGGTAGGCCCGCACTTGGTGGTCAGAGGGTTGGTCAGAGCGGCTGGTCGCGGGCGGCAGCGAGCCGCTTGCGGGCGCCCTCCAGCCACTCCTCGCAGCGCTTTGCCAGGGCTTCTCCGCGTTCCCAGAGTGCCAGGGATTCCTCGAGGCTGGCGCCGCCCGCCTCAAGCTTCCCCACCACCTGCACCAGCTGTTCGCGGGCTTCCTCATAGCTCAATGCTTGGATTTCCGGGTCAGGCTTTGTTTCGGGCATGTGCTTCTCCTTGTTGAAGTTCCCCAGTGGAAGTGGCGCCGAACAGGCCATGGGCTACGCGTACGGACAACGCAGTTCCCGACGGCGCCTCCGACGGGTCTCGGACCACAGCGTGGCCGGCAGCTTCAGTGGCACGGGCCGGCCGGTCGTTGGCCAGTTCGACCACGGCATAGCCGCGGTCCAGCGTCTTTTGTGGTGACAGGGCACGGACCTGGGCCTGCAGGTGAACCAGCTGGTCAGCCGCCCGTACCACCGTTGAACTGACAGCGGCCGATGATCTCCGCAGGAGGCGTTCGATTTCCTCCGCTCGTCCGGTGACCATGGCTTCCGGCGTGGCCAGAACAGGCCGGGAATGGAGTGCGGACAACCGGTCCGACTCCCTGTCCACGAGCCTGCCGATGCTCCTGCGCAGGTGCTCCCGTGCCTGGCGCACGCCCGCCAGTTCCTCGGCAACGTCAGGCACGATCCGCTTGGCCGCATCAGTGGGCGTCGACGCGCGCAGGTCCGCCACGTCGTCGAGAAGGGGACGGTCCGCCTCATGTCCGATGGCGCTGACCACCGGGGTGGCCGTGGCCGCGACAGCACGGATCAGTTCCTCGCTGTTGAAAGGCAGCAGGTCCTCCAAGGCTCCGCCGCCCCGGGCGATGACAATGACGTCCACGTCGGGGCGGCTGTCCAGTTCCTGCAGGGCGCGGATAATTTGCGAGACCGCGGTGTTGCCCTGGACCGCCACTTCCCGGATCTCGAATTCAACTGCGGGCCAGCGCAGTGCCGCGTTTTGGACGACGTCTTTTTTGGCGTCGGAGTCCCGTCCGGTAATCAGGCCGATACGGTGCGGGAGCAGCGGCAGTGGTTTCTTCCGTGAATCGGCAAACAGCCCCTCGGCGGAGAGAGCCTGGCGCAACCGTTCGATCCGCGCTAGCAGGTCGCCAAGCCCTACAGGCCTGATGTCCCGAACCTGCATGTTGAGCCGCCCGGTCTTCAGCCAGAACTCCGGCTTGAGCAAGGCCACCACGCGGGAGCCACGCTCCAGGGGCATGTTCTGCCGGTCCAGAACCTTGGTCCAGACCGACGCCGGCAGGGAAACTTCCGCGTCCACGTCCCGGAGGGTGAGGTACGCGTTACCCCCGCGGCGGTTCATTTCGATGACCTGGCCTTCGACCCATGCGGACGGGGTGCGATCGATATGGGCCTTGAGTTTCTGGGACAGCAACTGCAGCGGCCATGGATTGTCCGGGCTGGTCTCAGCAGCCGTGGCAGGCAACGTGGTGGCAGCTGCGCCGGGCAGCGCAGCCTGTTCAGACATGTCCACTGCCCCGGGAAACTGTGGGTGGCGGCATGGTGGTCCTTTGTTCGGCAGGTAGCGGTTCGTGCTTGAAAGGCGGCCGTCAGTGAGCTGGCGGTTGCCATTCAACCTTATCCATAAGCTGTATCACCCGAGACTGACATTCTTTGTCCAGACACCAGCCCTATGATGGCTGTGCTGCCGCCAACCCGTGAGGACCCGTTTTGCGCACCTTCGTTTCAGCCATCGCCGTCGTCGTGGGCGTTTTGCTGTCCGCCCTGGCCGTACCCGCCATCTGGCTTGACCGCAACGTGGTTCAGGAGGATGGCTTTGTGGCCCTGGCCGCTCCCCTGGGGCAGGACGCAGAATTCCAGCAGCGGCTCGCCGCGGCCGCTGTGGGCACCATCGATACAGGGGCCATCCCGGACGCCCTGGCAGGTCTGGTCACGCCAGTGCTTGAGGCGGCTGCCGGTTCCCTCACAGCCTTGCCCGGCTACCCGGCGGCCTGGGAGGAAACACTGCGGAAGAGCCACCGGCTCAGCTTCGCCGCACCCGCATCGGTTCCCGCCGAACCTGGCTCCCCGTCGTCGCTTACGTTGGACGTGGCACCCCTGGTGGCGCTGGCGACGGAGGAGCTCGCACGCACCACCGGACTCCCGCTGACTGCGCCGGAGCAGACGCTGGTTAACGTCGGAGAGCCTGAGCAGCGCCAAATGGTCGAGAGGGTATCCGCCTACGCGCCGCTCGGCTACTCCCTTGCCATCGGAGCGGGAATCGCCTTTGCGTTGGCCCTGGTTTCCGCCCGTCGTCGCTGGTCAGTGGCTTTCGCTGCGGGACTTGCGGCGCTGGTACTGGCCGGTCTGTGGTCTGCCGGCTCGCAACTCGCGAGGGATGCCGTCATCGGGGCGGCGAGCGGCAATGGGCTTTCGGATATGTTCAAAGATGCGTTTGTGGAGGCCGCTTCCAGCAGCTTCCAATCCTGGGTCGGTGGTGCAGCGATATCCGGCGGTGTGCTGGTTGCGGCGGCCCTTGTGATCCGGATCGCCTCGCCGGGGCGGCGGCCCCAACCCGGTAGCATGGAGGGATGACTTCCTCAGCTGTGTCCCTCTCGATGCCAACTGTCCCGCGCAGGCGGCGCTCGCCTGAGGAGGTAGCCGCCGCGGCTCCGGTGACCGGTCCCAAAAAGGTACTCCTGGCTGCGCCCCGCGGCTATTGCGCCGGGGTGGACCGAGCCGTGATCGCCGTCGAGAAGGCCTTGGAACACTACGGTCCGCCGGTTTACGTCCGGAAGCAGATCGTGCACAACGTCCACGTGGTGAGCTCGCTGGAGGCCCAGGGTGCCATCTTCGTCGACGAGACGGACGAGGTCCCAGAGGGCGCCCTGGTGATCTTTTCCGCCCACGGGGTATCCCCGGCCGTCGTCCAGTCAGCCGAAGACCGCGGGCTGCGCACCATTGACGCCACCTGCCCGTTGGTGACAAAGGTTCATAAGGAAGCCGTGAGGTTCGCCAAAGACGACTTCGACATCCTGCTGATCGGCCACGACGGTCACGAAGAAGTTGAGGGCACCGCCGGCGAAGCCCCGGAACATATCCAGATCATTAACGGTCCCCATGAAGTGGACAAGGTAACCGTCAGGGATCCGGAAAAGGTCATCTGGCTGTCCCAGACCACCCTCAGCGTGGACGAGACCATGGAAACGGTCCGCCTGCTGAAGGATCGGTTCCCCACCCTGCAGGATCCGCCCAGCGACGACATCTGCTACGCCACCACCAACCGTCAGGTGGCCATCAAGAAGATCTCCCCCCAGGCTGACCTAGTCATTGTGGTGGGATCGGCCAACTCCTCGAACTCGGTCCGCCTGGTGGAAGTCGCGCTGGAGTACGGTGCCAAGGCCTCCTACCGTGTGGACTTCGCCAACGAAGTGGACGAGGCGTGGTTTGAAGGCGTGGCAACAGTCGGAGTCACATCAGGGGCTTCTGTGCCGGAGATCCTCGTCACGGACGTCCTGCGACTGCTGGCCGACTACGGCTATGGCTCCGTGGAAGAAGTTGTCACGGCCGAAGAAGACCTCCTTTTCTCGTTGCCTAAGGAACTCCGCGCAACCCTGAAGGAAGCCGGAGACGTCAGCCGGGCGCTCGGCGGCCGCCGCTCCCGCAACTGACAAGTCTCCGGCACGTCAGGCGGCGGCTTCGTCCTGCTGAAACTCCGGGGCCGCCAGCGTACGCGGCGTGACCTCGAGTGCCGGCGGGGTGAGCAGCCCGGATTCATCCATGGCATTGAGCTTCCGTGCGGTGGGCAGGATCCGCGCTTCCAGGGTGCCGATCAGGGCGTTGTACCGGTCCACCGAGGACTTCAGGGACGAACCCAGCTTGCCCACGTTGTCGCCGAGCGTTCCCATGCGTTCGTACAGCTGGCGGGCGAGGTCGAACAGTTCCCGCGCACTGTCCGTCAGCACGTCCTGGCGCCACGTGAAAGCCACCGATTTGAGCACCGCGAGCAGCGTACTCGGCGAGGCAAGAACCACATTCCTGGAAAGCGCGTGGTCCAACAGCGTCGCATCAGCTGTCAGGGCGGCGGCCAGGATGGATTCGGCCGGCAGGAAGCAGATCACCAGCTCGGGGGAGTTCCCGGGGATGTCCCAGTACTTCTTGTTGCTGAGCGAGTCCACGTGGGCCCGCAGCGCCTTGGCGTGGGCGGTCAGCAGGGATTGCTGGCTGCCGGGATTCCCGGTTGTACCCGCGTCCTGACGCGCACCCAGCTCCTGGGCCTCCAGGTAAGAGGACAACGGCACCTTGGCGTCCACCACCAGCTGCTTCTGGCCCGGCAGCTGGACGACGAGGTCGGGACGGATCGTTGAATCGGCCCCGGCACTGTGGACCTGCTCCAGGAAATCCACGTGCTTGAGCATGCCCGATGCCTCAACCACGCGGCGCAATTGAACTTCGCCCCACTGTCCACGAGCACTGTTGGACCGCAACGCTGACTCGAGGGCGTGCGTGGACCGGATCAGCTGGGCATCCGAAAGCCTGGCCTCCTGAAGTTGTTGCGCCAGCTGGCCGTACTGTTCAAGGCGGTCGCGTTCCAGCAGTGCCACCTGCTGCTGCACCGCGGTCAGCTTTTCCGCCACTGGGGCGAGTGCCCGGAGGACGCTCCCGTCCTGGTTGCGGGACTCGCCGAGTTCCCGGTTCTGCATCGAGAGCAGGCGGCGCTCCGCGTCCGCGGCCGCGAACTGGGCGCTGACCTCGGAAAGCCGCGACGAGACGGCGTCGAAGTCCTCCTCCAGGGCACGACTGTGCCGGCGGAGGGAAAAGTAGGTGGCGGCGGCGCCGGCGACGGCACCCACCAGCAGCATCAACAGGGCAAGAATCAGGGCTAAAGCATCCATATCCTCACTGTGGCATGACCCTATGACAATTTACGGAACCGACATATTCGGCCAGGCGTTCCAACATGTGCCGACACTGCGGGGGACCGCCTGGGGCCCATGCGTCCGGCAACCGGTAGAATCAATGCTCGTGGCTCTTACTATTGGCATCGTCGGACTGCCCAACGTCGGCAAATCAACTCTTTTCAACGCACTGACCCGGAACCAGGTGCTGGCTGCGAACTATCCGTTCGCTACCATCGAACCCAATGTCGGCGTCGTGAACTTGCCGGATCCCCGGCTCCAGCAGCTCGCTGACATCTTTGGCTCGCAGCGCCTCCTGCCCGCTCCGGTGTCCTTCGTGGACATCGCCGGCATCGTGAAGGGTGCATCGGAGGGCGAAGGCCTGGGCAACAAGTTCCTTGCCAACATCCGCGAGGCCGAGGCCATCGCCCAGGTGGTCCGGGTGTTTGATGATCCCGACGTCATCCACGTCGACGGCAAAGTGGATCCCCGCTCGGACATGGAAACCATCAACACAGAGCTGATCCTGGCTGACCTTCAGACCATCGAAAATGCCATTCCCCGGATCGAAAAAGAAGTCAAGATCAAGAAGCGGGAAGCCGCCGAGCTGGCAGCCATCAAGGCTGCGCAGGCGGTCCTGGAACGCGGGGACACGGTCTTCTCCTCGATCAAGAGCGACAAGCTGGAGATGGAGCACCTCAAGGAGCTCAGCCTCCTGACCGCGAAGCCGTTCATCTACGTCTTCAACTCCGACGAAGGCATCCTGGGCAGCCCGGAGAAGCAGGACGAACTGCGGGCCATGGTGGCCCCGGCGGACGCCATCTTCCTGGACGCGAAGCTCGAATCCGACCTCGTGGAGCTGGACGAGGAGGAAGCGCGCGAAATGCTGGAGATGAACGGACAGGACGAGTCCGGCCTCGACCAGCTGGCACGCGTCGGCTTCCACACCCTGGGCCTCCAGACCTACCTCACGGCCGGTCCGAAGGAGACACGCGCCTGGACCATCCACCAGGGCGCCACCGCGCCGCAGGCAGCAGGCGTCATCCACAGCGACTTCCAGCGTGGCTTCATCAAGGCTGAAGTGGTTTCCTTCCATGACCTCATCGAGGCCGGTTCCATGGCTGAAGCCAAGTCCCGTGGCAAGGTACGCATTGAAGGCAAAGAGTACGTGATGGCTGACGGCGATGTAGTGGAGTTCCGCTTCAACGTCTGATTAGCCTCAGTTTTCCGCGTAAACAGTGGATATAAGCAAGGCCAGTCCGCACAGAGTCCGCAGGAATGTTCAGGGCGTCGTCCATCATGGCGCCCGCTGCGGCTCTGGTGCGGTCCTCCGCCGTCGGTCACAGGTGCGAATAGGTGTCCAGGGGCGTGGTTGCCTTGGCATGGCCCAGTGCTGCCAAGAACTACTTGGCAGCACTGGCCACGACCTGAAATAGGACGCCCCACCTATGCTTGTAGCGAGCGCCCGCCGTCATGTCCGCCCGTTTCTCATGAACAACGAATTACCCAGCAAGCCGCCGCGCGAATGTCCCGCAGCGTGTGGGACATCCTTACGCGGTTAGTTATCCAGGGGCGCTCCGCTCCGCCGTGGCGGGAGAAAAACGTTTCCTATTTTCATGTCAGAACCCGCCTTGGATGGATTCCATGAAGGCCTCGAACTTCCGCTCCGCCTGCTCAGGGGATAGCGAGTTGTACGGCCGCTCGTCGGGGCTCAGCCATTCGATCTCCGGCGGCCACGTCAGGTTAGCGCCGTGCATGAGCACCGGGCCGAGATGGTCAGGGCAGAGGTACTGGTTTGTGTCCGCTACCCGTACCCGTTGAAACGGCGCCGGAGCTTCGTAGCGCGTCTTACCTTTCGGGCCTTCCAGCCACGCATCGCAGATCATGTCATTTTCCATGCCCTCGAGTTTACGCAGCAAGCCGCTGCGTAATTGTGCCTCAGCCTGGTTTCGGTACCGGCTGAGCACTGGTCTTCACTGGCCGGATGCCCGTTCGAGCGACACTCGGGGGAGGTTCTCGGTACCGCTCACGCAGGCTTCTATCCTGTTGCCATGGCGGTTGTCTACCGACGTCTGCGTATCCTGACCCCGAACATCGGGGCCTCCTACGGCGTGGTGGACGAGGAGTACGGGCCGCACGAGCTGGCGTCCCGGTGGCTTATCATGTGGGACTCTCGCTGCGACGGTGGGTGGAAGTCCTGCCGGAGCTTCGCGGCCCGCAAATGGATGAGGACGGCAGGGCGGCAGGCGCTGAGGAACCGGTCAACGGGAACAGGCCGTTCTCGCGCCAGAAGGTTTACCCCTACGCCCTGCGGCATACGTGGGCTCAAGACCACGCCGATGCTGGCATCCCGCTTGAGGTGCTGCAGGACTTGCTCGGCCACTCGAAACCGGGCACCACTCAGGGCTACTACCGGATGACGCATGCTCGTCGGCATGAGGCGATGAACCGGCTCAGCCGGCTGCAGCTGACCAACACCGGTTCCCTCGTCGTCGCGGGGCTACGGTCCCTTGAGCGCGAGGAAGATCTCCGCGGCCAGGTCGGCTCGGTGGCCGTTCCTTTTGGGACCTGTGTGGAACCCAGCAACGTCAAGGCCGGCGGCCATAGCTGCCCCTACCGGATGCGCTGCCTGGGCTGCTCACACTTTCGCACCGATCCTTCCTATCTCCCCGAGCTCGGGGAATACCTGACCCAACTCCTGGTCTCGCGTGAACGGCTTGCCGCCGCTGACAGCGCACTGGAACCGTGGGCCCGGGACAGCGCCATGCCCTCCACGGAAGAGATCGACCGGGTCCGGCACCTGATCCACCGCTGTGAAAGCGAACTTGAATCCCTGACTGAAGAGGAACGCGCCGAGATCAACGCCTATGCCGCACAGGTTCGGACTGCCCGGGCCGGCACCACTCAAGCAGTCCGGCTGGAACTGCTGGGAATCGTACGAACCGACGAGCCAACCCTTTTCGCCGGGCGCACCAGCTGTGGCGGCTGCGCCCATCACAACGAATTCAGCACATGGCCCACCCGTGAAGTGGTAGACATTCACAGCCCTATGAATGATCCCGCTCGTGTCCACGGCAGCCGCAGCGACCGTGTGGTTCTTATCTTCTCCAAGAGTCGCAGCCAATTCTTCGGCCGCCTCGATAACGCGCAGCTCCGACTCAAATAGATTCATGGAATCATTTTGCCCCATCCCATTTCCGAGGAGATGGAACCTACAAGCGGGCACAGTACCCATTCGATGGGACCAAAACAAGTACACACTACTCGTGTTTTCAGGGGCGTTTGGCTGTGTACTGGGAACTGTGGACCGGGCATCAGCACATTGGGGCCACCCGGCACGCAGTGACCGGAAGTCCATGAGACCGTCCGGCCAAAAACTAAGGAGGAATCATGCGGAAACTACTCGCCGGGATCGTCGTGGCCTGCGCCCTCGCCGTGGGGAACTCAACGCCAGCTACTGCCATCACCGGCGATTACGTCGAAGATTTCGAACACCCCTTCGTTGGAATGGTCGTGTTCTATGATGAGACCGGCGGGTTCAGCCACATCTGTTCGGGCTCGCTCCTGACCCCGACCGTGTTCCTGACCGCCGGCCACTGCACCGGAGGAGCAACGACGGCTCGCGTCTACTTCCAACAGGATGCCGGCGTCAACTACGACCCGCTCACGCAAATCGACCCGATCACTGGTTTTCCCCACACCTGCGCCGACGGGACGCTCGGCACCCAGTGCGCGACCTCGGACGAACTGTACAACTTCGGGTTCGATGACTTCGCGGGCTTCCCCAACACGCGGGACGCTGGCATCGTTGTCCTGGCGCAGCCGATACTCCTGGACGAATACGGTTCGCTGGCAACAGCCGGGTCGCTCGACAGGCTTGCGACCGCGCGGGGACAGCAATCAGTGACCTTCACCTCGAGCGGATACGGCGTGAATGAAATCAGCCCCGTACACGAGACATTCTCCGCTGAGCGTCTCATGGCCCAATCTCGCCTGACCAACCTCAAGAGTGCCCTTACTGGCGGATTCAACCTGCAAACCAACGGCAACGGTGCCGGCCGGGGCGGAACCTGCCTCGGTGACTCCGGCGGCCCCGTCTTCTACGGTGGCTTCACCTCCAACAACATCGTTGCCGTGACATCGTTCGGCTTGGCCCCCTGGTGCCGAGGAACCGACTTCTCCTACCGCACCGACACGGTCGCCGTCATCGAATGGATAAAGTCTGTCGTAGGCGAGGACAAGTTCGCCCAGATCAACTTCGTGGAGATCTAGTAGTACTTTGTTAGGTTGGGGCGCGTTGTTGGCAGTGGGGGCAGTATCCGAGCCAGGCGGCGATCACTCGTTGGAGTTCTTTGAAGATGCCGTACAGGCTCAGGCTGCCCCAGTTGCTTTTGGGTTCGTGAGCCTGAGCCGGGTGATGAAGAGGTGGGCTGCGGTGACGAGGGTGACGTGGCGGTGCCAGCCGGTGAAAGAGCGTCCTTCGAAGTGGGACAGGCCGAGTCCGGTTTTGAGTTCTCGGTAGTCGTGTTCGATGCGCCACCGCATTTTCGCGAGTCTGACGAGGGTTTTCCGTGCCGTGTCTGCGGGCAGGTCCGAGATCCAGTAGTCGGTGGGTGACGGCTCGTTCGCCGGCCATTCGGCTAACATCCAGGCCTCGGGCAGGGTGCCGTCTTCCAGTAGTGGAATGTCCCGGTTGGCCGGTCTGATGCGCAGGGCAAGGAAGCGTGATTTCATGGCCGCGGTCCGGTTCCCGGGCCCGGTTTTCGTGCCGTGGCGCCAGGTTGCCTGATGTAGCTCCTTGCGGCCTGCTGCGAGAGCCAGTTCCCGCAGCGAGGAGGGCTTCTGCCGGTACCGGTCCGTCCCCCGGGCCCTCGGCCGGCATAGCGGGCGGGCCCGGGCACGGCCTCGGCGCTGTGGGCGCTGATGGAGGCTTTGACCGCGAGCACGTACGGGATGCTCCGTCCGCTCAGGCCCTGGCGGAACGCGGTGATTTCCCCGTAGCCGGCATCCGCCACGATGACCGCGGACCGTGTCCGGAATCCCTGCCCAGGCGCGTCGTTCCTGGATCCTGGCCGCGTCCTCATTTGTGTCCGCGCAGGCATCATCCCAGGACTCGGGCACGAAGAGCCGCCAGTCCAGCGGGCAGGACGCCGCATCGGTAGCAGCGTGCACGCTGACGCCGATCTGGCAGTTCCCGATCTTGCCCAGGGTGCCCGAATACTGCCGGGCCACGCAGGGCGAGGACGGCCCGTCCTTCTTGCCCTTGGCCCGCTGATCCTTCCGCGGCAACGACGCGAACACCCCGGCCACGAAGGCCTCCAGCTCCACACGCACCGCCGCAATCTCGTCATCCCGCATGCACCGAAATTAACAGACCACCGACAGGATTAAAACGACAGGATTAAAAGACCTGAACGACAAAACCTAACAAAGTACTACTAGTGGTCTGTCTCAGTTTTGTTTGATGGTTTCGAAGGCGACGCGGCCGCGGGCTACTTTTTTGAGGATTGAGTCTGCGGTCGCGGTCCAGACCAGTGGTTTGGGTTCGGTGTTGTGAGAGGCGAGATACTCGTCGATCTTGTTGATCAGGTCCGGTACGGAATGAAACGCTCCACGGCGCAGGGCCTTGTCCGTCAGTTCCCGGAACCAGCGCTCGACAAGGTTAAGCCACGAGGACGAGGTCGGGGTGAAATGTAGCTGGAACCGGGGATTTTTCGCCAGCCACGCCTTCACGTCAGGGTGCTTGTGCGTGGTGTCCTTGTCAAGGATCAGGTGGACATCGAGGCCGTGCGGGACTTCCTTATTGATGGTCTTGAGGAATGTCAGGAATTCTTCGTGCCGGTGCTTGGGCAGGCAGGAACCGATGACTTTCCCGGTGGCCACGTCCAGGGCCCCGAACAAGGTGGTGGTGCCGTTTGTAGTCATGCGTCCTGGTTTCCGCCCGGCCCTTCGTCATCGGCAGGGACGGCTGGGTGCGGTCCAGAGCCTGGATGGAGGATTGCTCGACCATGCACAACACGATCGCCTTCGTCGCATCGCTGAATCGACTCGACGATTCTGTTCCATGACTGGCCAGCGCTCAGACGCACCCACGAGGAAGGCTATCGAGGATCTGCTGCGCCGCCGCTCCCAGCGAATCAGCAATCGGTGCCGGGATTTTCTTTGCTCGATGCATTTCGACTATTTTGATGAATTTCTGCAGCTCCTTGGCCGCTTCATCGACGTTTTCCTGGGTCAGAGTGCCAAGACGCGCGTGGGCATCCTCAAGCGGTTTGAGGAGATCCTTGACCATGCCGGCGCTCACCGGGGCTTCACGGACTTCATCCTGCAGGGCGGCGATGTGAGCCAGTGGGTCGAAGACGCTTAGAAAATATGGCGCGTCCCCCGGTTCCAAGATCGTCGGCTCGTTCGTAACCGGGTCAACCAGCTCGACCAAAGTCTGCTGAAATTCTGAGTCCTCGACAAAAACGGGTGATGTCGGCAGCGCGGTACTCGTGAACATGGTGCCGTCCACATCGACGAGCAGGATCCTGGCGATTGTGAGGTCCAGCCCGAACAGCTGTTTGCCGGCCAGGGCGGCCCCCTCGGCCCTGACGTCAATGGAATCCTCGTTTGGTCCGGCGTTGTTGAACACCGTGGCGCTGGTACCGTCTCCTGCCATGAACGCGCACTCATTTCCCACGTCGACGAAGAACCTAAAGAGCGGTGAGTATTTGAAGCTTTGAGCGCCACTTGTTCGTGCGGTTCAGCGCCGGGGTTCGTGCGAGAGAGCGCCAGCGGTCGCGTGGCCTGGCGCCGCTGACGCCCTCCGTGACGGTTTCTAGGCGGTTGCGAGTGCTGTGTGTTCGCGCATGTTGTAATTGCCTGTCTCGACCCAGATCGTGTTGTGGATGATCCGGTCCATGATCGCGTCGGCGTGAACGCCGGAGCCGAGCCGCTGGTGCCAGTCCTTCTGCGAGTACTGGGTGCAGAACACTGTTGACGTCTCCCCGTAGCGGCGTTCCATCAGTTCCAGCAGCATGGTGCGCATCGATTCCGTGGGTCGATCCAGCAGCCACTCATCAATGACCAGCAGGGTGAATGCCGCATATTTGCGCAGGAACTTGCCGGATCCGCCAAGGGTGTCTTGGGCGGCGACCCAGGCTTCCTCGAGGTCGGGCATGCGGACGTAATGCGCGCGGATGCGGTGTTCGCATGCGCGTTTAGCAATCGCGCATCCCAGGTAGGACTTCCCCGACCCGGTGAACCCTTGGAAGACAACGTTCTGCTGCCGGGCCACGAACGAGCAGGTGCCGAGCTGGCTCAGCAGCGGCCGGTCAAGACCTCGCTCGTCGAGGAGGTCGATGCGGCGCAAGTCAGCGTTCGGGTAGCGCAGCCCCGCCCGCCGGATCAGGCCGGTGACTTTGGCATGGGTGAACGACGCGTAGGCGTCATCGACGACCAGCCGGAGACGATCTTCGAACGGCAGGCTGATGCTCAGCGTCTCGTCTTGGGTATCTATGGCCTCCAGCAGCTCGCCCGCGTTCATCTCCCGCAGCTTGCGTTTGGTTTCCGTGTCCAGTCGGCTCATCGGGTCCCTCCTGCGTAGTAAGCGGGACCGCGCACGTATCCGCCATCGTCGTCATCAGGCTCCTCGACGTGCCCGGTTTTGTCCTGCCCGGTGTCCAGGATCGGCCGCAGGTGGGCGTAACGGGGCGATCGTATCGGCCCGCGCAGCGCGAGCTGGCATGCGGCTTCCACCCGGGCTGGTGAGAACCTACGAGACAGGCGCAGGACCGCCAGGGCTGGGTCGTAGCCGGCTTCCTCGATCCGGACAGACTCGAAGATCTTCTCGATCACGGTCCCGGTCGCCGGTCCCATCCGTAACGCCCAGGCGTCGATCCGGGCTCGGTCCCAGGCTTGCCAGCTGTGCCCCTCGGGAAGGTCGGCTTCGTTCGTCCGATACTGGTTCGTCGTCGTCACGGGCAGCAGCAGGTGGCTGGTCAGGCGCTCATCACCACGATAGATCTCGAGCATGGTGTCCGTGACGCGAAGATCAACATGCGCGCCGATATGGGTGAACGGGACGGAGTAGAAGTTTTTCGCCCAGACCACGTGTCCGTTCCGGCCTACTTTGCGCCCATATGTCCAGGTGCTGATCTCGAAAGTCACCGCCGGCAACGGTTGCAGCAGCGGCTTCTCCTCGGCCGTGAACACGCTCAGCCGGGAGCCCTCCCGCTTCTGGAACGGCTGTCGGTTATAGGCATCGACCTGCTCCCCAATCCGGGCCCGCAGCTGCACAAGGCTGGTGAACTGCTCCTGCCTCAGACCCGCAATAACCCAGGTGGCGATGTGGGAGACAGTGTTTTCGACGCTGGCTTTGTCTTTCGGGCGCCGCACCCGGCCCGGTAGTACCGCCGCCGAATAATGCGCCGCCATCTCGCGATAGGCCTCGTTGAGGACGACTTCGCCCTCGCGCGGGTGAGAGATCACCCCGGTCTTGAGGTTGTCGGGGACGAGCCGCGGGACCGTGCCGCCGAAGAATGCGAACATCGCCGCATGCGCGCGCAGCCACGACTCCTGCCGCATATCCAACGTCGCCTCCACGAACGCGTATCTGCTGAACGGCAGGCACGCGACGAACAAATACACCTTCGAGACCTCTCCCGTTGCCGGGTCAACGAGCTGCATCGTCGGCCCGGACCAGTCGACCTCGACGCTGCGGCCGGCCTTATGGCCGACCCGAGACGACGCGCCAGTGACGTTGGCGTAATCGCCGTAAAGCCTGCAGAACCGGTCATAACTCATCGCCGCTTGCCCGGCCCGACTGCACCCGTCGAGATACTCCTGGTGCAGCAGCTTCAACGTCACCCCAACCCTGGCCAGCTCACGGTGCACCTGGACCCAGTCCGGCTGCGCGAACACGCTCTCCCGCACCCCGCGACCGGGAAACAGCGCCAGATACACCTCGCCCTCAGGCTTCTCCGCAACCTCGTCCCAACCGAGCCCGAGCTGATCCGCAGCATCGATCACCGCCTGAATGCTGTGCCTGGACATGCCCTGAGCAAGCGAGATCGCTCTGCCGGACAGGCCCTGGTTACGCAACTGCAAGATGAGCTTCGCCTTGATCTTCCGTACCATTACCGGTACTCCTTCCACCACGTGGCCCTCACGCGGTGGAAGGAGCTTTTCAGGTGGCGCTCAACCACACCAACACTGGCGCTGACCAGCGCAAATCGTGGGCTCGGACCCCGGCGCCAACCCGCACCACACATGGACCCCTCAAGAGCGAATATTCAAGCGGCGCGTAGCTGTCGAACGTTCCATCTCCCGAAGAGCCGAAAGGCCTGCTGCCGGGTGCGAGTTCGGGGGTGTACTCGTACAGGATACGCAGTGGTTCGGCGGAGCTGCCGCCAAACACTGGTGGCATCAACGACTGTGCTGAGCTCGAAGATTATCGGGGGTCGGGGTTCGGCAGCTTGTGCCCGGGTGCTGATTGCGGTGAAGGCAAAAACGGTCGTGAGCGTGAAAATGGATGCTGCGATTGGTAGTTTGCGGGCCATGGCTGTCTCCGATAGATGAAATTGTGTTGGGTTGCACCATCAGTTGTGCTGAGCAGACCTGTGCGTTGAGGATCGGGCGCGTTGCCCTGACAGCGGCGGGTGCCGCTAATATCGTTCGCCGGCCCTCGCCCGGGACATCGACCCAGCCAGTTGCTGCTCAACGCACGCGACGAGGAACTGGACGCCGTCCGGCGCCTCAACACCGACCTCACACGCCGCCTGAACGCTTGAGTCTGGAAGAGATTGAAAGAGAAAGGCACAACATCGTGACCAACCCGGAAGTCAACGCCGCCTGGCCTGGGCGGCTGCCCCCTGAGGTCGAAGCCTTCATCCTGGAGACAGTGGAAATGATCCACGAACTCGACGACGCGGGCCTGCACGAGATGACCGCGCTTTTTCTATCAACACGGATACGAGCAAGTAAGGATGTCGCTTCGGGATCTGCTCACAGTCCTCGGCCACGACCCCGGCGCCTGACACCGTTGGAGCAGGTCTCCAGGTTCGTCGCCGCTCGAAGTCGGCCAGCAGCTCCGATGCCGTCAAGACCATTTCTTTGGCCAGCAGGATGAGCTCGTGGACTGTCTTAGGCATTTTGGTGGTGGTGTTCATAGCGTTCATGGCTGAGACCGTTCTGTTGGAGGCTCGTGGACGCGGTGAGTCTAGCGTTTTGGTGTGACAATCAATGGGCCTCCATTCCGCAGAAGGTCCGTAAGAGGTCCGCAAGAGGGTAAATCCGGACGACATTGGCCCATGCCCGGAACCGCTAGAATTCAAGGAAAACAAGGAGTTTCAACGTCGGTGCGGGTATATAAAGGTACGTTCCGCTTCAAACGTCTGATTCCGGACAGGCAAAGGAGACGGCATGCCCCTGAGGCGTCTGATTCAGGTCATCACCGGGGCCGTCGTTGCGGCGCTGGTTACCTCGGGGTGCTCCGCTTCCGGGGGTGCGCCGCCGGTGGTGGTCGGTGAGACGAAACGCGGCGGCAGCGTTACGGTGGCCGAGGTGAATGCCTTTACCTCCTTCAACCCGTTCAGTGCCGATGGAAACACGGACATCAACACCAAGATCGGCCACATCACCCATTCGGGCTTCTACTACGTTGATGACACCGAAAAGGTGGTCCGGAACGAGAAATTCGGCCGCATCGAGAAGATCTCCGATAAGCCGCTGAAAGTGAAATACACCGTCAACGAGGGTGTGAAATGGTCCGACGGCGAAGCTATCGACGCTGGCGACCTCCTCCTGTCCTGGGCAGCCGGCTCGGGGTACTTCGACGACGCTGACCCCGAGGCAGGGACCGGCACTACCTACTTTTCGGCTGCGGCTGACAAGAGCGGCCTGGCGGCCACCGCGCTCCCGGAGATCGGCAGTGACGGGCGTTCCATCACGCTGGAATACGCCGCGCCGTACGCTGATTGGGAAGTAGCGTTCGACGTCGGGCTCCCCGCCCATGTTGTCGCCGCCAAAAGCGGCCTCAATGACGAAGGCGACCTCGTGGACCTGATCAAGGACGCGCCCCGGGGCGACCCCAAACAGCCCTCAGTCAACGCCCCGCTGAAGCGCGTCAGCGACTTCTGGAACTCCGGCTTCGACACCAAGACGCTCCCTGATGATCCCGCCATGTACCTTTCCAGCGGCCCCTACATCGTCAGGGACATCGTGCCGGACGCCTCGGTACGGCTGGTCCGGAACAGGGACTACGTCTGGGGGGCCGAGCCCTATCTGGATGACATCACTGTCCGGTTCACCGGTGCCGCCTCTACCGCCATTGCCGCGCTCAGGAACGGCCAGGCGGACATCATCGCCCCGCAGCCCTCTGCCGGCACCGAAAGCCTCTTCGACGGACTGGTGGAGCAGGGCAACACGGTCCAGCGCTTCAGCCAGTCCGGCTACGACCACCTCGATCTCAACTTTTCGGGACCGTTCGCCAACAAGGATGTCCGGGAGGCGTTCCTGAAGACTGTTCCGCGGCAGGAGATCGTGGATGACGTGGTGGGCGGATTCGTCGCCGACGCGAAACCCCTGGACTCACACGTCTTCCTGCCACCCCATCCGAAGTATCCGGACACCGTGAAGAACAACGGTTCGGCCGATTACTCCGACCTGGACATTCAAGGCGCGAAGTCGCGATTGCGGGATGCTGCCCCGACGGTCCGCATCCTGTACAACAGGGACAACCCCAACCGTGTGCGGGCCTTTTCCCTGATCCGCGACTCCGCCCGCCTCGCCGGATTCACCGTTGAAGACGCGGGCCTCGGCAGTTCGGACTGGGCGAAAGCGCTCGGCGGCGGCAGCTACGACGCCGCCATCCTCGGTTCCATCGGACCCGGGGTCGGCGTCAGCCGCGTCCCGCAGATCTTTAAGACCGGTGGCGGCAGCAACTTCAACGGATTTTCCGACGGCGACGCGGACAAAGCCATGGAGCAACTGGCCGGCACCACGGACCTGGCAAAGCAGGACGAACTGTTGGCTGACATCGACAAACGCGTGTGGGAAAGTGCCTACGGCCTGCCGCTGTACCAGACCACGGGAACCGTGGCTTTCAGCAGCCGCGTGACGGGTATCAAGCCCAGCTCGGGCCCTTTGGGCGTCTGGTGGAATGTGTGGGAGTGGCGCCTGAAATAGGCCCTCCCGGGGGCTTGTCGCCGTTGTGGGAGCCCGCCCCCGTCCTCGATTCGCAGCATCCCCTACCAACGAGTAGCATGTGACTTGCGCAACTTCCGGGTACCGGCTAGTTATTGGCGGTTAACTGGTTACGGTTTGACAACGGAGTACCAGTATTTGGACTTTGTGCGGTTAGGCTACTCGTATATGTAGGCCACGTCACAGTGAGAACCTGTGATGTGCCTGCCGGGGAGCAAAAGATTTCCCCTCAATATCTCCCACAACTCATAGGAGGCGGAATGCGTTTCACGCGCACTTCCAAAGCACTCGGCATGGTGGCGATCGCTGCCCTTGCCCTGACCGGCTGCGGCGCCGGAGGCGGCAGCAATGATGGTGCCAGCCAGTCGGCCGGTGATCCCAACAAGGTGATCACCGCGTACAGCAACGAACCACAGAACCCGTTGCTGCCGGCAAATACGAACGAAGTTTACGGCGGCCGCGTTGTCGAGCTGCTCTTCGAAGGCCTTCGCAGCTACGACGCCGACGGCAAGCCGGTCAACTCGCTTGCAGAGTCCATTGAGTCGACTGACGCCCAGAACTGGACCATCAAGGTCAAGCAGGGCCAGACGTTCACGAACGGCGAAGCGATCACCGCCAAGACGTTCGTTGATTCCTGGAACTTCGCGGCGAACTCCAAGAACCTGCAGAACAACGGATTCTTCTTTGAGTCCATCGCGGGCTATGCAGATGTCTCGGCCGTGACCACCGAAACAGCGGCTGATGGCAAGACCACCACCACGCCGGCGCCCACCGCCGAAACGATGTCAGGTCTGACGGCTACAGACGATTCGACCCTCACGGTGAAGCTGGCACAGCCGGAAGCCGACTGGTCGCTCCGCCTTGGCTACTCAGCCTTCTTCCCGCTGCCGTCCGCAGCGCTGGCGGATCCGAAGGCCTTCGGCGAAAACCCGGTAGGCAACGGTCCGTACAAGTTCGAAAAGACCGGTTCCTGGGTACATGACCAGTCGATCTCCCTCGTCAAGAACGCTGACTACAGCGGTCCCCGCGAATCGAAGAACGGCGGCGTGACCTTCAAGTTCTACACGGATCCGGGCCCCGCATACACGGATCTTCAGGGCAACAACCTGGACGTCACCGACGTCCTGCCGTCCAACGCACTGAAGACCTACGTCACGGACTTCCAGGACCGCAACGCCACCAAGCCGGTTGCCACTGACTCCACGCTGAACATCCCGGGCTACAACCCGAACTTCCAGGGTGAAGCCGGCAAGCTGCGCCGCCAGGCACTGTCCTACGCCATCAACCGCGAAGAGATCGCCAAGGTTGTCTTCAACGGAACACGTACCCCGGCCAAGGCCTTCGCACCGCCGGTGATCGACGGTTTCAAGGCAGACCTCAAGGGCAGCGAAGTCCTGAAGTTTGATGCAGCCAAGGCAAAGGAACTCTGGGCCCAGGCCGAGAAGATCAAGCCGTACGACGGCTCCAAGCCCCTGCAGATTGCCTCCAACACCGATGGTGGCAACAAGGAATGGATCGATGCCGTAGCCAACGGCTTCAAGAACAACCTCGGCATCCAGGCCGAAATCCAGCCGTTCGCCAAGTTCGCTGAAGTGCTGAACCTGCGCAAGTCCCAGTCCCTCCCGGGTCTGAGCCGCGCCGGCTGGCAGGGCGACTACCCGTCGCTCTACAACTTCCTCGGACCGGTCTGGGCAACTGGCGCGTCCTCCAACTACGAGAAGTACTCGAACCCCGCGTTCGACAAGCTGCTCCAGGAAGGACTTGCCGCCAAGACCACCGACGAGGCGAACGCCAAGTTCAACCAGGCCCAGGAGATCCTCTTCGAGGACCTGCCCGGACTGCCGCTCTGGGACCAGGCAAAGCCGATTGTGTGGAGCGAAAACGTTGTGAAGGCCGAAACCGGCTGGAATGGCGGAATCCTCTACTACAACATCACGGCCAAGTAGTCTCCAGGATCTAACTTGCCGCCAGGCGAATGGGGGTCCGGCACAACGCCGGGCCCCCATTGTCCTGCACGGCAGGAAGGCACAAATGAAACACCTCTCTTCGCATCCGGAAGGCTGGTGATCCGGTGGTCCGCTTCATTCTGAAACGACTCCTCCAAGTGATCCCCGTCTTCATCGGCACCACGCTTCTGGTTTATTACATGGTCTTCGCCCTTCCAGGCGATCCCATTGCGGCGCTCTTCGGAGACCGCCAGCCCCCGCAGGCAGTCATCGATACCCTGCGCAGCCAGTACCACTTGGACGAACCTTTCTGGGTCCAGTACGGGCTCTTCCTGCAGAACCTCTTCACGTTCAACCTCGGCAACGACTTCACCGGCCAGCCCATCGCGGCAAGCTTGGCTCGGGTCTTCCCCGTGACGGCAATGCTCGCCGTAGAAGCACTGGCCATCCAGGCAATCTTCGGAGTGGCCTTCGGCGTCTTCGCCGGTCTCCGCCGCGGCGGCTGGTTTGACTCCACCGTCCTGGTGGTTTCGCTGGTTGTCATCGCGGTCCCCACATTTGTTCTGGGTTTCGTTTTTCAACTCGTCTTTGGCGTGCAACTCGGCTGGGCAAAACCCACCGTCGGCGCCAACGCCGATTGGGGCAGCCTGCTGCTTCCGGCAGTGGTCCTGGGCCTGGTGTCGTTCGCCTATGTACTCCGCCTGACCCGCGCCTCTGTCAGCGAAAACATGAATGCCGACTACGTGCGAACTGCCACCGCCAAAGGCCTGTCACGGCCGCGGGTGGTCATCGCACACATCCTGCGTAACTCGTTGATCCCGGTGGTGACGTACCTGGGCGCCAACCTTGGCGGGCTGATGGGCGGTGCGATCGTGACGGAGGGCATTTTCAACGTCCCCGGCGTCGGCAACAAGCTCTACCAGGCCGTCCTGCGCAGCGAAGGCCCCACCATCGTTTCCATCGTCAGCGTTCTGGTGCTGGTCTTCGTGGTGGCCAACCTGCTCGTTGATCTCCTGTATGCCTGGCTTGACCCGAGGATCCGTTATGACCAGTAATAACAGCCACTTTGTGGCGCCCATCGACGAAACTCCGTTGCTGGCAACCGACACCGTCAAGACTGACCAGGCACCCCTGAGTCTTTGGTCGGACGCCTGGCGCAAGCTCCGCCGTCGGCCGCTGTTCATTATTTCGGCGCTGCTCATCGTGGCCCTTGCTGTGGTGGCGCTGTTCCCGGGCCTTTTTTCGTCCGTTGCTCCGAACGACGGCTGCGTACTGGCTAATTCGGAAGGCGGTCCCACAGACGGGCATCCCTTCGGCTTCACCTTCCAGGGCTGCGACATCTATTCCCGCGTCGTCCACGGAACCCAGGCTTCGCTTTCAGTGGGTCTGCTCTCCGTGCTCTGCGTCCTGGTTGTCGGCGTGACCGTTGGCGCCCTTGCGGGCTACTACGGCGGCTGGATCGATGCCGTGCTTGCCCGCCTCGGCGACATCTTCTTTGCGCTGCCCCTGATTCTTGGTGCGCTGGTGATCACCCAGTTGCCCTTTTTCCGTGAAAACAAGAGCGTTTGGAGCGTCGTGTTTGTCATCGCGCTCCTGGCCTGGCCGCAGATGGCACGTATCACGCGCGGCGCGGTCATTGAAGTGCGCAATGCCGACTTTGTGACGGCCGCCCGCTCACTGGGCGTTTCAAAGTTTGGCGCGCTGGTCCGCCACGTCCTCCCTAACGCCTTGGCACCGATTATCGTCCTGGCCACCCTGGAACTGGGCGTCTTCATCGTCGCGGAAGCCACCCTGTCCTTCCTGGGCATCGGCCTGCCGCAGAGCATCATGTCCTGGGGCAACGACATCGCGGGTGCACAGGCTTCCATTCGAACCAGGCCGGAAATCATGCTCTATCCGGCGGCGGCGCTGTCCATTACCGTTCTGAGCTTTATTATGCTCGGCGACGCGGTACGTGACGCCCTCGATCCCAAGAGCCGGCAGCGATGAGAGAGAAAGAGATGACCACTCCAGAAATCCACATCGATGAGGCCGGGCATGCGGGAGTGAAACCGCTGCTGGAAATCCGCGACCTGGCCATCACGTTCACCACCGGCAGCGGTGAAGTCCAGGCCGTCCGCAACGCGCACCTCACCATCATGCCGGGCGAAACAGTGGCTATCGTGGGGGAGTCGGGCTCGGGCAAGTCGACGACGGCACTCGCCGCCATCGGCCTGCTGCCCAACAACGGCCGCGTTTCCGCCGGGCAGATCCTGCTCGACGGCGAGGACATTGCCCACGCCACGGAGCAGCGGATGATCGAACTGCGGGGCAATACGATCGGCATGGTCCCGCAGGACCCGATGTCCAACCTGAACCCGGTCTGGAAAATCGGCTACCAGGTCAAGGAAACCCTCCGCGCCAACGGACGGCCCAGTGGACCGGATGATATCGCCCAAGTGCTGTCCGAGGCGGGACTGCCGGATGCCCACCGGCGCGCCAAGCAGTATCCGCATGAGTTCTCCGGGGGTATGCGCCAGCGCGCCCTCATTGCCATCGGGCTGTCCTGCCAGCCGCGCCTGCTGATCGCGGATGAGCCGACGTCGGCACTGGACGTCACGGTCCAGCGGCAGATCCTGGATCATCTGGAGACCATGACCACGGACCTGGGCACAGCAGTCCTGCTTATCACCCATGATCTGGGGTTGGCGGCCGAGCGTGCTGACAAGGTGGTGGTGATGTACCGGGGCCAGGTGGTGGAGGCAGGTCCTTCGCTGGCGTTGCTCCAGAACCCGCAGCATCCGTATACCAAGCGGCTGGTTGAGTCTGCGCCGTCACTGGCGAGCCGAAGGATCCAGGTCGCCAAGGAGCAGGGTCTCGAAGCGTCAGACCTGCTGGCTCCTGCTGCGGAGGCAGCTGCCGCGGACAACGTCCTGCAGATCCAGGACCTGCGCAAGGTCTACAAGCTCCGCCAGGGGCTGGGGAAAACGACGGACTTCGCGGCCGTTGACGGGGTGAGCTTCGATGTCAAAAGGGGTACCACCACCGCTATCGTGGGGGAGTCCGGCTCGGGCAAGTCCACCGTGGCAAAAATGGTGCTTCAGCTCGAAAAGCCTACCGATGGGAAGATCCTTTTCGACGGCGTCGACACGTCGTTGCTGAAGGCGCCTGAACTTTTCAAGTTCAGGCGGCGGGTGCAGCCCATTTTCCAGGATCCGTACGGTTCCCTGGACCCGATGTACAACATCTTCCGCACCATCGAAGAGCCGTTGCGCGTCCACAGGATTGGTGACGCGGCCGGCCGCGAGAAGAAGGTCCGGGAACTCCTGGACCAGGTGGCACTGCCGCAGTCCACCATGCAGCGGTACCCGAACGAGCTCTCCGGCGGGCAGCGGCAGCGCGTTGCCATTGCCCGTGCTCTGGCACTGGATCCGGAGGTGATCATCTGTGACGAAGCAGTGTCAGCCCTGGATGTGCTGGTCCAGGCGCAGGTGCTGAACCTGCTCGCGGACCTGCAGGCCAACCTCGGGCTGACCTACCTCTTTATCACCCATGACCTGGCTGTGGTGCGGCAGATTGCCGACCACGTCTGTGTGATGGAAAAGGGCAAGCTGGTGGAGACCGGTTCCACGGACGATGTCTTCGAGTCCCCTCAGCAGGAGTACACCAAAGCACTGCTCAATGCCATTCCCGGTGCGAAGCTGATGCTTCCGCCCGAAGTGGCCTGATCAGACCGCTGTATCCCGGGCTAAGGATGGAGCCGGCGCCTTCAGGGCGCCGGCTCCATTCCTTTTAACGGCTCCATTGCTTTTAACGGCTTAACGGCTCCATTGCTTTTAACGGCCTGTTCAGCGCGCCAAGGGCAAGTTCCGCCCGCCAAAAAAGTCTGTTCAGTCCGCCGGGGTGGCTGGGGGAGCTGCCACCGGGACTGTGCCGTCCAGCGATGGGCCTTCGAGGCCTAACTGCCTGAGCCTGGATCCAAGCAGCCCGCCCAGTGACCTGCGGCCTGCGGCATCCATGTGGACGGCATCTGCCAGGTTCTTCGCGAGGTTGTACTTCGACAGCCAGTCGCCCACGCCCACAAAGGGTATGCCGTTCCTGGCGGACACCGTGCCCAGCAGCGCGTCCACCTGGGTCCTCCGCCCGCCACCGTAGTTGGCGCCGCGGGCCAGGGTGCCGATCATGGCCATCCTGGCGCCTGGATAGCGTTCCCGGAGTGCGCCGATCAGCCGGTCGGCGTTGGCCACGATCTGGGCATCGGTAGCGCCGTGCGCGGCATCGTTGCCGCCGCCCTGGATGACGATCAGCGCGGGCGTCCCGTACGGCAGCTTCCAGTCGCCGCGCTGCAAGGCGTCGATGTAGTTGCCCGTCTTGCCGTTTGATGCCACGAATCCCGTTCCTCCGAGCCCGCAGAAGTGGACTTTGTAGCCAACGGCGGCAAGGCCAAGACGTGGCCACCCGTCAGTAGGTTCGGATTGGGAATCGCCGATCAGGAGGGCAGTGTGCCGCATGTCCGGCACCACCACCTCGTCACGCCCGCTGGCCGGGTTGCGGTAGACAGAACCGGGAGACAGGCCGAGCGGATCGCCACCGCGGGCCTGGTATGCGCCGGCCGCTGCCGCCTGCGCCGGGGATGGCACGCCGGAGTCCGGTGTGGCTGCTGGGGTCTGTCCGCAGCCGCCCAGGAGCGCGGCTACCGCGATTCCAGAGGCGACAAAGCGGGTCAGAGCCGAGGCTTTTCGCATCAGGGATTCTCCGGGCTTGCTGTGGTATCACAGCCATGATGGTGCATCAAGTCACAAAAATCCAGTGAGCTTGGTCACTCTTTGGGCCGCGGCGCGCCGGAATTACCCACCGGTCGGACTGGGCCGATCCGAGATTTTTAGGCCAACAATAGGCTCAGCGTTTAGAATGAGGGAAGGAGCCCTGTGTTATTGGGCTAATCCATCGTGCGTTCCGGTTGGAAATGTCGCGAAACAACAGCTGACTTCACCACTGAATCGAGCAATCACGCATGTCTGAAACCACCACCAACACCGCGGTAGCCACTGCATCGCGCAGTGACCTCCGCAACGTCGCGATCGTGGCCCACGTTGACCACGGCAAGACCACTCTGGTCGACGCCATGCTCAAGCAGACCAACTCCTTTGCCGAACACAACCACCTCGAAGACCGCGTCATGGACTCCGGTGACCTGGAACGCGAAAAGGGCATCACCATCCTGGCCAAGAACACCACCGTGGCCTACAACGGACCGTCCTCCAACGGTGAAACCATCACCATCAACGTCATCGACACCCCCGGCCACGCCGACTTCGGCGGCGAAGTAGAGCGCGGCCTGTCCATGGTGGACGGCGTTGTACTCCTCGTGGACGCTTCCGAGGGCCCGCTGCCCCAGACCCGCTTTGTGCTGCGCAAGGCCCTGGCCGCGCACCTGCCGGTTATCCTCCTCGTCAACAAGACAGACCGCCCCGACGCCCGCATCGAGGAAGTTGTCCACGAGTCGATGGACCTCCTCCTGGGCCTCGCCTCGGACCTCGCCGACGAAGTTCCGGACCTGGACCTGGACAAGATCCTTGAAGTACCGGTCGTCTATGCAGCAGCGAAGGTAGGCCGCGCCTCCCTGGACCAGCCCGCCGACGGCTCCGCTCCGGACAATGAGGACCTTGAGCCGTTGTTCAAGACCATCATCGAGCACATCCCGGCTCCGACATACAACCCGAACGGCGTGCTCCAGGCACACGTCACCAACCTGGACGCCTCCCCGTTCCTGGGCCGTCTTGCCCTGCTCCGCATCTACAACGGCACCCTGCGCAAGGGCCAGACCGTTGCCTGGGCCCGCGCCAACGGCGAGCTCAAGAACGTCAAGATCACCGAACTGCTGGCCACCAAGGCACTGGACCGTGTTCCCACCGAGTCTGCAGGCCCGGGCGAAATCGTCGCCGTCGCCGGCATCGAGGAAATCACCATTGGTGAAACCCTGACCGATGTCGACAACCCGCAGCCGCTGCCGCTGATCACCGTGGACGATCCCGCGATCTCCATGACCATCGGTATCAACACCTCGCCGCTGGCCGGCCGGGTCAAGGGCGCCAAGGTCACGGCCCGCCAGGTTAAGGACCGCCTGGACAAGGAACTGATCGGTAACGTCTCCATCAAGGTTCTCCCCACCGAGCGTCCCGACGCCTGGGAAGTCCAGGGCCGTGGCGAGCTCGCGCTGGCCATCCTGGTCGAGCAGATGCGCCGTGAAGGCTTCGAACTGACTGTCGGCAAGCCGCAGGTTGTTACCCGGACCGTCGACGGCAAGATCCACGAGCCGATGGAACACATGACCATCGACGTGCCGGAAGAGTACCTCGGCGCCGTCACCCAGCTGATGGCCGCCCGCAAGGGACGCATGACCAACATGGCCAACCACGGCACCGGCTGGTGCCGCATGGAGTTCATCGTTCCGGCCCGTGGCCTGATCGGGTTCCGCACCAAGTTCCTCACGGACACCCGCGGCGCCGGCATCGCAGCCTCCATCTCCGAGGGCTACGAGCCCTGGGCCGGCCCGATCGAGTACCGCACCAACGGTTCGATGGTGGCCGACCGCGCCGGAGTTGTGACGCCGTTCGCCATGATCAACCTGCAGGAACGTGGCTCCTTCTTCGTTCGCCCCACCTCCGAGGTTTACGAAGGCCAGATCGTCGGCGAGAACTCCCGCGCCGACGACATGGACGTCAACATCACCAAGGAAAAGAAGCTCACCAACATGCGTGCCGCTTCCTCGGACACCTTCGAGAACCTGACGCCGCCGCGCGACCTGACCCTCGAAGAGTCCCTCGAATTCGCCCGCGAAGACGAGTGCGTCGAGGTCACCCCGGAGTCCATCCGCATCCGGAAGCTCATCCTGGACGTCAACCAGCGCGCCAAGTCCACCCGGGCACGCGCCAAGGCCTAGTCCTAAATAGCACGTCACTGAAGCTGCCGGTACGGCGGGCGGGAACCCGCCGTCGTACCGGCAGTTTCTTTGTGTCAGGAAAGCGTCAGTTGCGGACGCGGGCCGGGCGCCGCTCCGGCGCCGGCGGCACTTCCTTGGCGGCCACCACCAGGTCCAAGGGGATCACGACGTCGGCCTTCCGCGTGCGGACTGTGCAGCCGTCGTCGTCAGTGGCCACCAGATGCCCCAGGGCGTCCGTCAGGCCGCCGTCGATCCGGTAACGCACTACAACCCGTGTTCCGGGCGCGGCGGTGGCCAGAAATTCTCGGGGCGTAGGCTGGGCGGGACTCACCAGTTCATACTAAGGCGGCCGGCTAGGTTCGCGTGGACGGGCTGGGAGATAATAGGCTCAGAAGTCAATAGTCCGGCCGGTGCCGGATTCAAGTGCCGGCCACTGCCGGGAAATATCGTGGAGAGGCAAGGGACGTGACGTACGTAATCGCGCAGCCGTGTGTAGATGTCAAGGACAAGGCATGTATCGAGGAATGCCCCGTTGACTGCATCTATGAGGGTGAGCGTTCCTTGTACATCCACCCCGATGAGTGTGTCGACTGTGGTGCCTGCGAGCCGGTGTGCCCGGTGGAAGCCATCTACTACGAGGATGACACCCCCGAAGAGTGGGCCGACTACTACAAGGCCAACGTCGAATTCTTCGATGACCTGGGCTCGCCCGGTGGCGCCGCCAAGGTGGGCAACACGGGCAAGGATCACCCGATGATCGCCGCCCTGCCGCTGCAGAACCAAGACCACTGAGCCGGGCATCGCGTTGACCGCTGCCGTGAACAGCTTTGGCCTGAGCCTGCCCGACTACCCGTGGGAGGCCATGACACCGTACCTGGCCAAAGCCTCTGAGCACCCTGGCGGGGCCGTGAACCTGTCGATCGGCACGCCTGTCGACCCCACTCCCGCTTTGATCCAGGATGCCCTCAGGGCCGCCGCGGACGCCCCGGGATACCCCACGGTCCACGGCACCGTTCCGTTGCGGGAAGCCATTGCGGCGTGGTTCGAGCGGCGCCGCGGCGTCCCCGGCCTGGACCCTAAGAACATTATGCCCACCGTCGGCTCCAAGGAGCTGGTGGCGTGGCTGCCGCTCCTGCTCGGGCTGAAGCCGGGCGACGTCGTCGTCCGCCCCAAGGTTGCCTACCCCACCTATGACATCGGGGCTACTTTCGCCGGCGTCACCTCCGTCGCTACCGACCACCTCGACGAGTTGGACAATGCCACCCGCGCACGCGTGCGGCTGATCTGGGTAAACTCCCCGGGCAACCCCACCGGAAGCGTCAGGGATGTTGAGTCCCTCAAAGCGCTTGTGGCGCAGGCCCGCGAACTGGGTGCCGTCGTAGCCTCGGACGAGTGCTACGCCGAACTCGGGTGGGGCGCGTGGGACGCACAGCGCGGCGGCGAGCCCGTGCCCAGCATCCTGGATCCTCGCGTTTCCGGCGGGTCCCACGAGGGCCTTCTGGCCGTGTACTCGCTGAGCAAGCAGTCCAACGTGGCAGGTTACCGCGCAGCGTTTGTGGCCGGTGACCCGGCCATCATGGCCAACCTCGTCAACAGCCGCAAGCATGCCGGCATGATCGTCCCCTACCCGGTGCAGGAAGCAATGCGGGTTGCGTTGGGCGACGACACCCACGTCCAGGCCCAGAAGGACCTCTACCGCGGACGCCGGGAGCGTCTGGTGCCGGCATTGCAGGGCTTCGGGCTGGAGATTAAGGATTCCGACGCCGGACTGTACCTTTGGTCCACCGCCGGAGAGAGCACCTGGGACACCGTGGCCCGGCTGGCTGAGCGGGGCATCGTGGTGGGGCCGGGCGTCTTTTACGGCGAAGCCGGCAACGGGTTTGTGCGTGTCGCATTGACGGGCACTGATGAACGGATTGACGCCGCAGTGGCCAGACTGGCCACGACGCCGTAACAATCATGTGACTCGCACCACAAAGACGGCATTTTACGGGGGTTTCGCACGCCTCCGATTAGTGACACCCGCAATCGGGCGGTACTTTTTAAGTGACTATCAATGGTGGCTTTCTACAAGAAGGCAGCCCGGGTGTTGGATTCCTGGATGAACAGGGTCACTGCCACGGCTCACCGGATGTTGGATCAAGCTTTCGACAGAGGCCCACGCGCCTCATGAAGGGGACTCCATGACTGAGACCAACAGCGCAACCCTGCACCATGCAGGAGGCGAGCTCAAGCTCCCGCGCATCCAGGTTGTTGAAGGAAACGAAGGCTACGACGTTTCCAAGCTGCTCAAGCAGACGGGCGCAGTCACCTTTGACCCCGGCTTCATGAACACCGCAGCAACCACGTCCGCTATCACCTACATCGACGGTGATGCGGGCATCCTGCGTTACCGCGGGTACCCCATCGAGCAGCTGGCACAGCACTCCAGCTTTCTTGAGGTGTCCTACCTGCTGATCTACGGCAACCTGCCGACCCCCACGGAACTGGAAGAGTTCGACCAGAAGATCCGCCGCCACACCCTCCTGCACGAAGAGCTCAAGGGCTTCTTCAGCGGCTTCCCGCGCGACGCGCACCCGATGCCCGTGCTGTCCTCGGCTGTTTCGGCGCTGTCCACCTTCTACCAGGACTCCCTGGACCCGTTCAACGCCGAGCAGGTGGAGGTCTCCACCATCCGCCTGATGGCCAAGATGCCGGTCATCGCCGCCTACGCGCACAAGAAGTCCATTGGCCAGCCGATGCTGTACCCGGACAACTCCCACAACCTCGTGGAGAACTTCATGCGCCTGAGCTTCGGCCTCCCCGCCGAACAGTATGAGGTTGACCCGGTCATCGCCAAGGCACTGGATCTCCTCCTGATCCTGCACGCGGACCACGAGCAGAACTGCTCCACGTCCACCGTGCGCCTGGTTGGCTCCTCCAACGCCAACCTCTTCGCCTCGGTGTCAGCCGGCATCAACGCCCTCTTCGGTCCCGCCCACGGCGGCGCCAACGAGGCAGTGCTGAAGATGCTCCGCCAGATCCAGGCCGACGGCACCAAGCCCGAGGACTACATGGAGAAGGTCAAGAACAAGGAAGACGGCGTCCGCCTCATGGGCTTCGGACACCGCGTCTACAAGAACTACGATCCGCGCGCCAAGATCGTCAAGGCCACGGCCCACGAGATCCTGAGCAAGCTCGGCGGCAACGACGAGCTGCTCGAGATCGCCATGCGCCTGGAAGAGAAGGCGCTGAACGATGACTACTTCATCCAGCGCAAGCTCTACCCGAACGTGGACTTCTACACCGGCCTGATCTACAAGGCCATGGGCTTCCCGGAGAAGATGTTCACCGTGCTGTTCGCGATCGGCCGCCTGCCGGGCTGGATCGCCCAGTGGCGTGAAATGATCAGCGACCCGAACACCAAGATCGGCCGCCCGCGCCAGCTGTACATCGGTGAGCCCGAGCGCGACTACCCGGTCCGCTAGTCCGGACTTAACTGAATTACGACGGCGGCCGGTCACCTTCTCCACGAAGGTGGCCGGCCGCCGTCGTTCATCACCAGCAAAGCAACGCGGGGTCACTTAACGCCCAAAAAGGGGTCCCGAAGGGGCGTTAAGTGACCCTCCCCGCCCGCACCCTATCCTCGCAAGCTCGGCCAGGGAACCCTGCGGGCGTGGGCCCACGTTGCTGTTTAGACGGAGTAACCCAGGGGGTTGTTCTTCTGCCAGCGCCAGTGGTCCTCGCACATCTGGTCCACGGTCTTGGTGGTGGACCAGCTCAGGTCGGCCAGGGCGGAGGTGGCGTCGGCCCAGAAGGCCGGGAGGTCGCCGGCGCGGCGTCCGGTGATCTCGTAGGGGATGGGCTGGCCCACGGCCTTCTCGAAGGACCGCAGGACCTCCAGCACGGAGGAGCCCTTCCCGGAGCCAAGGTTCCAGCGGTAGACGCCGGAGCGGTCCGCGACGTGGTTGAGGGCTGCCACGTGGCCTTCGGCGAGATCGACGACGTGGATGTAGTCCCGCAGGCAGGTGCCGTCAGGGGTGTCGTAGTCCCCGCCGAACACCATGAGCTTGTCGCGGCGTCCCACGGCCACCTGGGCTATGAACGGCACGAGGTTGTTGGGGATGCCTTGGGGGTCCTCGCCGATGCGGCCTGACGGATGTGCGCCCACCGGGTTGAAGTAGCGCAGCAGGGCAATGTGCCAACGGCCGTCAGCGGCGCCCAGGTCCGCGAGGATGTCCTCGATCTGCTCCTTGGTGCGGCCGTACGGGTTGTTGGCGCCGATCTCCATCTTCTCCACGTACGGGATGGGATTGTGTTCGCCGTACACCGTGGCGGAGGAGCTGAACACGATGGAGCGGACATCGTGGCGGTCCATCACCCGGATCAGGTTCAGCGTGCCCACAAGGTTGTTGTAGTAGTACTTGAGCGGCTCGCGGACCGACTCACCCACTGCCTTGAGCCCGGCAAAGTGGATCACGGCGTCGATCGTGTGGGCGGCAAAGACGCCTTCCACTGCGGCTTCGTCCACCAGGTCCACGTTGTGGAATTCCGCGGTCTTGCCGCTGAGTTCGGCCACCCGGCGCAGTGCCTCCTCGCTGGAGTTCACCAGGTTATCGATCACCACCACATCATGGCCGGCTTCCTGCAGGGACAAGACTGTGTGCGACCCGATGTACCCGGTGCCGCCTGTGACCAGAATTTTCATGCCCCCACGCTATCCCAATTCCGCGGATGTGTTGATTTAAGCACAGGTGTGCTAAATAATAGGAGTGCCCAAAATTGTAGATGCCGAAGCCCGGCGCGCAGAAATCGTTGAAGCGGTCTTCAGGATCATCGCCGTCGACGGTCTTGAGCGGGCGTCACTGCGGGAGGTGGCGGACGAAGCAGGCCTTGCCGTTGGCTCCGTCCGGCACTACTTCGCCGGCAGTGACGAACTGCTCAGCCATTCCTTTGCCGCCGTTGTGGACCGGATCACGGGCCGGCTCACCGCGGCATTGCCGGCGATGGCCGCCAGCGAACCCGGGACCGGCCCGCATCGTGAGGCGGTTTTAACCCTGCTGGGTGAATTTCTGCCGCTCGACGAGGAACGGGCCGTGGACGCCTGCGTGTGGATGGCCTTCAAGAACGCGGCCAGGATCCGTCCCTTCCTCGCGGCCGAGGCTGATCGGAGCCACCGGGAGGTGGCTGCCGTCGTCGGGCAGGTCATCACCGCCCTGGTACCGGACGACGGCGACGGGCAGCAGTCGCTGGCGGTCGAGGCGGAGAGGCTGCTGGCTACGCTGGACGGGCTGTGCATGCACGCCCTCCTTCAGCCCGCCTGGATGACGGCACAGATGTGCCATGACGTCCTGGACCGGCACCTGAAGAGCCTGGCCGCCTGACATTACCGTCCGGTGGCATCGGGAATAGACTGGGAGCCGGGGGAGCGGAACCGGCTGGTCAGGCCGGTACAGGCAGGCCACAGGAGGAGTAGGGATGCATCACACAGGTGGTTCCGGCTGGCAGATCACTACGGATACGTCCGGGCCTCTGATGATCGCGCTCTTTGTCCGTGATGCGGCAGGACTCGACGGCGCCGGCCACCCTGCGTTATCGCATGCCGCGCCGAAGATCCACCATGCCGACCACTCGCATCTCACCTCCGACGTCGGCGGGCTGAGCGCACTCAAGACCGAATGGGAAGCCTGGTGGGAGCAGTTGCTGAAGGCGCACCCCCAGACGTCACCGGAGCTGTCCCCGCCGGATTTTGGGGAATTCGGGAATTCCCCGGCCCTCCAGCGTGTCCTGCAGGCGCATTTCGGGTCAGCCCTGACCTGGGCACGGGAGCGCCGCAGCGAGTACGTCAGGCTGGAAGCCGAACGGGTGGCCAGCGGTTCGGACCAGCTGTTGGGAGACATGGTGGATGACCGCCTGCTGGAGGTGGGCCGGGGGTCACGGGACTTCACCCTGACCATCATCGAACTGCCGCTGAACGAACAGCGGGCGTGGTACCTGGAGCCGGACAAGATCATCATGAGCCACAACCTCATGTCCGCGCCGGAGCTCTTCCGCAGCTACGTCCAGCCCGTGGTGGACATCCTGGTCTGAGGCGGCGCGGTCAGCATCCGGGCCGTCAGCAGGCGCGCATCAGCACTACGGCCGTCAGCTGCCGGTGCCGGCCGGTGCCACTGTAATGCGGACCTGTCCGGCGGGCGCGTCGGATTCCTGCCAGCCGCCCTGATCCTCACGGTCCCAGCTCCGGCCTGCAACATCCACGCGTGTCACCGCCAGGCCCTTGGCATTGGCAACTGCCCACTGCGCCACGGACCAGGCCTGGGTGCCGTCAGCTGCCACCACGAGCGAATCATTCTCCGTGGTGATGGCGAGCGGCCCGTACGCCAGGGCTAGCTCGGACTCGACGGCGGCGGGGATGCCCGGTTCCTGCGGGGCGCGCAAAGTGCACAGCACGGAGGCGGGTGCTTGGCCGGTCAGGCCGGACGCAAAGGACCGGCCCATATCTTCGTGTTGGGCGTACGCGAGGGGGTAGGCCGAGCGCTGGACACGCTGGGCGGCGTCGGTGATTTCCAGGGACTCGTAGCCGGGAACCTTGACCAGGGCATCGTAGAAAGCATTGGCCGCGTAGTACGGGTCCATCACCTGGGCCTCGGTTCCCCACCCCTGCGAGGGACGTTGCTGGAAGAGTCCGCGGGAGTCAGGGCCGGCCTGGTCGCCATGGGCGATGTTGCGCAGCTTGGATTCCTGCATGGCGGTGGCAAGGGCGATGCTGGCTGCCCGGGGAGGCAGCCCGCGCTGCACCGCCACCGCTGTAATCAGTGAGGCATTAACCGCCTGGTCCGTTGCAAGCTCTGCGCTCTGGGTCCCGGCGTCGGCCGTGCAGCGCTCCGAGACCAGGGTTTCGGAGCGCTGCAGGAAGGAAACCACAGTGTAGATGCCGGCGCCCGTCAGCGCCACGGTAAGCAGCAGCACGGTGGGGCGAACGAAACTGCGTCCACGTGCCACGGACAGGTCAGTTGGCGTGGAGCGCGTCGTTGAGTTCCACCGTCTGGCCCTTGCGCGGCAACACCTCGACGGCGCCGGTGGTGGAGTTGCGCCGGAACAGGAGGTTGGGGACGCCGGACAGCTCGGCTGCCTTCACGATCTTGGCGGTATCCTCGCCATTCTCGTCCTTGGGCCCGGGAACGAGCACACGCGTTCCAGCGGTGACGTAGAGGCCTGCCTCCACCACGGAGTCATCGCCGACGCTGATGCCGACGCCGGAGTTGGCGCCCAGCAGGACGCGCTCACCGATGACGATCTTTTCCTTGCCGCCCCCGGAGAGGGTGCCCATGATCGACGCGCCGCCTCCCACGTCGCTGCCGTCGCCGGCGACGACGCCGGCGGAGATGCGGCCTTCCACCATGGAGGCGCCCAGGGTGCCGGCGTTGAAGTTCACAAAGCCTTCGTGCATCACGGTGGTGCCTTCGGCGAGGTGGGCACCGAGGCGGACACGGTCGGCGTCGGCGATCCGGACGCCGGCGGGCACCACGTAGTCCACCATTCGGGGGAACTTGTCCACGCCGTAGACGGTGACGGCGCCACGGCGGCGAAGTTTGGCGCGGGTCAGTTCGAAGCCTTCCACGGCGGCGGGACCGAAGTTGGTCCACACCACGTTGGGGAGCTTGCCGAAGATGCCATCCAGGTTGATGGTGTTGGGCCGGACCAGCCGGTGGGAGAGCAGGTGCAGCCGGAGGTATGCGTCGGCGGTGTCGGCCGGAGCTTCATCGAGGTTGATCTGGACGAAGACCACCTTCTGCTCGGTCCCGCGGTCCGCGTCGGTGCCGCTTGCGGCGAGCTGGACCAGTGTTTCGTCGGCATTCTCCACGGCGCGCAGGTTTTCGGCCGCAACGCCCAGGGCGGGCGCGGGGAACCAGACGTCAAGGACGGTGGCTTCGGTTTTTTGCTCGCCCGTGGCACTGGCGATGGTTGCCAACCCGAAACCGTAGGCGGAGCGGGCTTCTGAAGGTTCGTTCTGGTCTTTGGGCGCGGCGGAGGTAGCGGTCTCAGTCATGGCCCCAGTCTAGCGAGGGGCAGGCGCCGGGTTCGAACTAGACTGGCAACGTGACTGCCGAAACTGCCCCTGAACCGATTACCGTGCTTTTGGACCTACGCCAGGATGTCTCCGTGCTGACCGCCGCCCTGATGGACATCAACAGTGTGTCAGGGAATGAGACAGAGCTGGCTGACGCCGTCGAAGTGGCGCTCCGGGCCATCCCCGAGCTCCAGGTGATCCGCGATGGTGACTCCATCATCGCCCGCACGGAACTGGGCAGGGCGGAACGCGTCATCCTCGCTGGACACCTGGACACAGTGCCGTTGCCGGTTACTGAAGGCGCGCGCGGCACCGTCCCGTCCACCTGGGATTCGGGTGTCCCGGGGGAGGGCGTACTCTATGGGCGCGGAGCCACCGACATGAAAGGCGGCGTCGCCGTCCAGCTCGCGCTGGCGGCCACAATGTTCGACAGCGGCGCGGCGCCCAAGCGGGACGTCACCTTTGTGTTCTACGACCACGAGGAAGTGGAAGCGGTCAAGAGCGGCCTGGGCCGCCTGGTCCGCAACCACGGCAGCCTCCTGGGCGGCGATTTTGCCATTCTCCT
The DNA here is from genome assembly GCF_001484605.1 of Pseudarthrobacter sulfonivorans. Classification (NCBI taxonomy): domain Bacteria; kingdom Bacillati; phylum Actinomycetota; class Actinomycetes; order Micrococcales; family Micrococcaceae; genus Pseudarthrobacter; species Pseudarthrobacter sulfonivorans. The sequence continues at coordinate 3,906,786 of NZ_CP013747.1, forward strand.
GGAGCCGACCCATGGCACCGTCGAGGGTGGCTGCAACGGCACCAGCCGTTTTGAGGCCACCACGGTGGGTGAGGCAGCACACTCTGCGCGTGCGTGGATGGGCAGCAACGCGATCCATGCGGCGGCGCCCATCCTTGCCCGGCTGGCGGCATACGAACCGCAGACCGTCAACGTGGACGGCCTGGACTACCGCGAGAGCCTCAACGCGGTGAAGATCAACGGCGGCACGGCAGGCAACGTGATTCCGGACCGGTGCGTGGTGGAGATCAACTACCGCTTCGCCCCGGACAAGACTCCGGACCAGGCGGAGGCGCATGTGCGCGAACTGTTGGAGGGCTTCGCTGTGGTCCGCACGGACGCTGCCGCCGGTGCGCGCCCGGGACTGAACCACCCTGCCGCGGCGTCCTTCGTAGCCGCCGTGGGTGCCGAGCCGAAACCGAAATACGGCTGGACCGACGTCGCCCGCTTCAGCGAACTGGGGATCCCGGCAGTGAACTTCGGCCCCGGCGATCCGCTGCTGGCACACAAAGACGACGAGCACGTGGACGCCGACGCCATCCGTGAATGCCTGCGTGCTTTGCAAAGTTGGCTTTCGGCCTAGTCCGCAATGCAGAAGGGTCCGCAGCCTGCAGGCTGCGGACCCTTCTGCATGTGTTTTGGGTGTTGCTATTTGCGTCCCGTTACGTCCGGAAGCTCCGGTGCGACGACGGCGGTTGGCGCCGGCGCAACACCGCCTGCCGTCTTCTTGGAACCCCGGCGCTCGATCCAGATTGCGAGCCGGGACACGCAGATGTTGATCACAATGTAGATGGCGGCAGCCACAAAGAAAATGGGGAACAGGAACGCGTTACCCAGGAAGTCCGCCATGACCTGTACTGCGCGCAGAAGTTCGCCGTACGCCACGATGTAGCCCAGGGACGTGTCCTTCAGGAGCACCACGAGTTGGGCAACCAGCGACGGCATCATGCGGCGAACTGCCTGCGGCAGCTCGATGAGCATCCGGGACTGGAAACTGGTCAGGCCGATGGTCAGGCCCGCCTCCCGCTGTCCCTTCGGCAGTGATTGGATGCCGGCCCGGATGATCTCCGCGAAGATAGCGGTGTTGTAGAGGACGAGCCCGGCCACCACTGCGATGAAGGAACTCGTCCCGAATACCAGCAGAACGAAGAGCATCATCAGGACAACCGGCATGCCGCGCAGGAATTCCAGGACCACGCGGGCCGGAATCCGGATCCAGGCGACCAGCGAGATACGCAGGAGGCAGAACATCAGGCCGAGGGGGAACGCGATGACCGCGGCGAGGGCGGCGGCGCTGAGCGTGGCGCCGAGGCCGTTGGCTAGCAGCGTCCAGACGTCGCCCCGGGTGAAGATCGCCCAGCGGCGACCTTCAAAAATGCCCTGCTGGGCGAGGGTCATCACGATCCATGCCAGGAGGCCCAGGATCAGCACGGTTCCAACCACGGAACCGATCAGCGAGACCCGGCGCGCTTTGGGGCCGGGAACGTCGTAGAGGACTGAAGTCATCGGGCAATCGCCACCTTTCGTTCCACCGTGCTGGCAAGGACGCCCAGCGGAATGGTGAGGAGCAGATAGAAGAACGCCACGCCCAGCAGAACTGCCATGACCTGGTCACCGTTGGCGTTGGCCATTTGGCGTCCGTAGCCGAACAGTTCCAGGACAAAGAACGCGCCGGCGACGGAGGAGTTCTTGACGAGGGCAATCAGGATGTTGATCAGCGGCGGGATCACAGTCCGCAGCGCCTGCGGCAGGATAATGAGGTTCAGGACCTGGCCGAAATTCATGCCGATGCTGCGCGCAGCCTCAGCCTGGCCGAGCGGGACGCTGTTAACGCCTGAACGGACTGCTTCAGCAATGAAGGCCGCTGTGTAGGCGCTAAGCGCGATGATCGCTGCGACCTCGAACTGCTGGAATGTCACGCCGAGGCGGGGCAGGACAACCACAGCAAAAAAGAAGGCGATGGTCAGGGGTGTGTTCCGGAGGATTTCCACGTAGACGGTGCTGAAACCCCGCAGGGCTGCAACGGGGGAAACGCGGGCGGCTGCCAGGAGTGTTCCGAGGATGAGGGCGATGATCCCGGAGACGACGGACAGGAAAAGAGTGCGGAGAAGGCCTTCCCAATAAAGAGGGAGGTTTTCAATGATGACTTCCATAGGATCCTTCGGCTCTAGGCATAGGGGTCAAAAGCAGGGTGGCGGCTTCCGGGGAACGCGTGTAACGAATTCCACGGAAGCCGCCGTTGCTACCTAGTAGCGGACGATGGCAGGAAGCTCAGGGGCGGTCTTGATGACCGAACCTGCAGTTGCTTCCCAGGCCTTCTTGTAGGACCCGTCCTTGCCAAACGCCTCGAGCTGGTCGTTGATCCAGTTGCGGAACTCGGTGTCGCCCTTCTTCAGGCCAATGCCGTACGGCTCCTTGGTGAAGGTTTCATCCGAGGCCAGCTTGAAGACCTCAGGCTCCTTGTCCACAAAGCCGGCCAGGATCACGTTGTCCGTGGTGATGGCTTCAACCTGCTTGTTGCGCAGCGGCTCAAGGCAGGCCGAGTAGGTCCCGGCAGGCGACAGTTCGGCTTGGTACTTCTCAACGATCGTGGCAGCAGGGGTGGAGCCGGTCACGGAGCAAACCTTCTTGCCCTTGACGTCTTCGGGCTTCTTGATGGTGTCGTTGTCCTTGAGGACCATCAGCGCCTGGCCTGCCTCGTAGTACGGGCCGGCAAAGTCCACAACCTGCTTGCGCTTGTCGTTGATGGTGTACGTGGCGATGACCAGGTCTACCCTGCCCTGTTCGATGAACGGTTCGCGGTTGGCAGAGACAGTCTCTGACCATTCGATCTTGTCCGCAGCGATGCCCAGCTTGGCAGCGATCAGCTTGCCCATCTCGACGTCGAAGCCCACCGGCTTGCCGTCCAGACCCACCTGTCCGAAGAGCGGCTGGTCGTACTTTGTGCCGATCTTGATGGTGCCTGCGGCGGACAGCTTGGCCATGGTGGTGCCGGCGGCAAACGTCGGCTTGTCGGCAACAGTGGGATCGCTGGTGGTGCCGGGGGTGGTGCCGCCGCATGCGCTCAGGGACAACGCCAGGGCAGCAGTAGCCGCCACGAAGAACGACTTCCGGCGGGTCATAAATGCCTTCATGACATTCCTTTCATTGGTCGGCCGTGGGTCACGGCCTGGTGCGAACTGGAGGGTGTGTTCGTTGATGGAAAATCAGTGAGTGAGCAGCTTGGACAGGAAGTCCTTCGCGCGCTCACTCTTCGGGTTGGTGAAGAATTCTTCCGGCTTGGCATCCTCTACGATCTGGCCATCCGCCATGAAAACCACACGGTCGGCGGCTTTCCGGGCGAAGCCCATTTCGTGCGTGACCACAACCATGGTCATGCCTTCCTTGGCCAGCTGGATCATGACGTCAAGGACCTCGTTGATCATCTCGGGGTCCAGCGCAGAGGTGGGCTCATCAAAGAGCATGACCTTTGGTTTCATCGCCAGGGCGCGGGCGATGGCCACGCGCTGCTGCTGGCCGCCGGAGAGCTGCGCCGGGAGTTTGGGGGCCTGGTGCCCCACGCCCACGCGCTCCAGCAATGCCATGGCTTCCTTGTCGGCCTGGGCCTTGGCAACGCCTTTGACTTTGATGGGACCAAGCGTCACGTTCTCAAGGATGGTCTTGTGCGCGAAGAGGTTGAAGGACTGAAAGACCATCCCGACGTCGGCGCGGAGCTGGGCCAGCTCCTTCCCCTCCTCCGGCATCACCTTTCCATCAATGCTGATAGTGCCGCCTTCGATGGTTTCCAGACGGTTGATGGCACGGCACAACGTGGACTTTCCTGAGCCTGACGGGCCAATGACCACCACCACTTCGCCCTTACGGACGTGGAGATTGATGTCCTTCAAAACGTGCAACTGACCGTAATGCTTATTCACACCATTCAGGGAGACGAGCGCATCGCCGGGCACATGAGTAGTCATAAAGAAGAATCTAGCGAACATTGGCTGGTTATGAGGTGAATCACGCCAAGTTCGCGCGGATCGTGATTCAAGAGATACCTGCCACAGGCAGGCTGGCCTTGGCATTAGCCTTGTGGGATGAGCATCAACGGAGATCCGGCCAAAACTTCCCAGCCGCGCCGTAAGGGGCCCCTTGAACTCCGTCGCAAGCAGGCGGCTGTGGAAATGTCCGACCAGCATTTGCTTGATACCAAAGGCGCAGGACAGTTCGTCCATTCAGACCCCTGGCGTGTCCTCCGGATCCAGAGCGAGTTCGTCGAGGGGTTCGGCGCGCTTGCCGATCTGGGGCCCGCCGTCAGTGTCTTCGGCTCGGCGCGCACCAAGCCCGGCAGCCCGTACTACGAAATGGGCATGGAAGTAGGCCGGAAGCTGGCAGCCGCGGGCGTGGCCGTCATTACCGGCGGCGGTCCGGGCTCCATGGAGGCCGCCAACCGCGGCACCGTGGAAGGCAACGGCGTCTCCGTCGGCCTGGGCATTGAATTGCCCTTCGAGCAGGGCCTGAACCAGTGGGTGGACCTCGGCATTAACTTCCGCTACTTCTTCGCCCGGAAGACCATGTTCGTCAAGTATGCCCAGGGCTTCATCGTTCTTCCCGGCGGGTTGGGAACGCTGGATGAACTCTTTGAAGCCATGGTCCTGGTCCAGACCCGGAAAGTGACCTCCTTCCCGATCGTGCTCCTCGGCGTCGACTTCTGGGGGCCGATGATCGAATGGATCAAGGGCACCCTCGTGGCCGAGGGAATGGTCTCCGCAAAGGACCTGGACCTCATCCAGGTGGTGGACGATCCCGCCGAAGCGGTGCAACTGGTACTGCACTGGACGCCCCCGGTTTCCACCAACGGCGAGCAACGGCCCGAATAGGCCGCCAGCCCATATCTGGCACGATGGGTGCTGTGAGTTTTTTCCTGGTCTACCTCGCCATCGTGCTGATCGCCGCCACCCTGTGGGCAGGCGCCGGTGGCCGCCGCGGCATTCTGCGCAGCCTCCGCCGGGGCAGTGAACCGGCCACAGGCTCCGAGGTCCCGGAGAATCCGATTCTCTACCAGGGGTTCGGGCAGCCGCCCGCCAACCTTCCGCCGGTGCTGCTGCCCGCGGACGCTGCACCTGCCGACGTCGACCGGGTCCGCTTCTCCCTCGGCCTGCGTGGGTACCGGATGGACCAGGTGGACCAGGTCCTCGACGAACTGCGGGACCAGATCGCGGCCAAAGACGAAGAAATGGGCAGGCTCCGGGCACGGCTGCTGGAATCGGAACGGGCGGCGCACCCGGAGGCCGGCGCTTGAGCACTGACACGGGGGACCGGACGGGCCCGACGGCGTTGATCACCGCATTCGGCGCCCGCGCCATGTGGGCAGTCCAACGCTGGCCCTGGTGGCTGCAGGTTGCCGCCCTCTACGCCACTGCCCGGCTGGTCAGCGCCTGCATCTTTATGGCAGCAGCCCTGCACCAAGGACCCAACCCGTGGTTTCCGGCCGGCCCTGACTACTGGAACTTTATTAATATCTGGGATGCGCGATGGTACGGCCGGATCATCACCGACGGTTATCCCTCACCGCTTCCAACGGATGCCGCCGGCAACGTGCAGGAAAATGCGTGGGCCTTCTATCCGCTCTTCCCGGCCCTGGGCCGTGCGCTCGCAGGCCTGACCGGAATCAGCCCTGCCGTGGCGCTGACGGTCGTCGCCATGCTGGCGGGGTTGGGTGCGGCGCTGGTTTTGTACTGCCTGTTCAGGCACAAGGCTTCGCACACCGCGGCGCTTTGGGGCGTGGCATTCTTCGCGACCTTTCCGGTGTCCGCCATTCTCCAGGTCCCGTACGCGGAGCCCCTTACCGTTTTCCTGCTGGCCACCGCCCTGCTGCTCGTCATCAGGCGTCATTATTTCGTTGCCATGCCGGTGGTCCTGCTGCTGTGCCTTTCCCGACCCGTGGGCGTTCCCTTTGCCGCCATGGTGGGGCTTCTCTTCCTCTGGCGACTGGTCGAACGGGGGCGCGAGGAGCGGCCGGGCACCCACAGCCTCGGGGAGCTGGCGTCCCTGGCGGGCCTAACCGTGGTGTGCGGTGCCTCGGCACTGCTGTGGCCGGCAGCGGCCTGGGCCGCCACCGGAGATATTGAGGCGTATACCAAAACCGAAACAGTGTGGCGCGGCCATGACCTGGTGCCCTTCAAGCCCTGGTTCGACGCCGGCGTCGACCTCTTTGGCCCCGTCCTGGGGATCGTGGCGCCATTCGTCTTTGCGGGCCTCTTTGCGCTCCTGCTGTTCTCCCCGCCGGTGGTCCGGCTTGGTGTGGAACTGCGCTTGTGGTGCGCCTGCTACATGGGCTACCTCCTGGTGTTCCTCCACCCCCAGACCAGTACTTTCCGGATGCTGCTCCCGCTGTTCCCGTTGGCGCTGGCTGCCGCGCTCTTGTCCCGGTCGAAGGCATACCGCGGCACGGTCCTGACAATGTTTGTCCTGCTCCAGATCGTGTGGATCGTCTGGCTGTGGGCATGGGCGCAGCTTCCGGGCGGCGGCGATTATCCGCCGTGATCGCGGGCGGTGCCTGGCCGGCGGATTGGGGAATCCGACGCGGCCGTAAATGTCCATCGATTAGCTACGTGCGGGTCATTACGGGATAATAGTAAGTAAGCAGGGACAAAAAGCATTCAGAAATGTTCAGCCATGGCGGCATCAGTACGGGCCGCCATAGCGGCTTGATTTGACCATGCGGACACAGCCCATCCGGGCTGATATGTCCTGGGACTAAATGGAGGGGAAATTCCTCATGGCGGCTATGAAACCACGCACCGGCGACGGCCCTATGGAAGTCACCAAAGAGGGCCGTAGCCTGATCATGCGCGTACCGCTCGAAGGCGGCGGACGGCTTGTGGTGGAACTGAACGCTGCGGAGGCGGCCAACCTTAAGGAATGCCTCGTCGGCGTGACTGAATAATCCTGTTCGGCGTTGCCGAATAATCCCGCAGGGCCAAGGTCCGCAGCCAACCGGCTGCGGACCTTGGCTTATTTGCTGTGGATCTACTTCTTAACCGCGACCAGCAGGCCGTCGCCAGTGGGAAGCATCGCGGACGCCAGGCGGTCGTCGTCGCGGATTGCCTTGCCCACCTGGCGGAGCACCACCGTGTTGGACTCCCGGACAGCCGGGTTGGCCACTCGGTCCTTGTCCAGTGCGTCATTAATGATGAGCAGCCCGCCGGCCTTCAGGAGCCGGACGGCCTGGTCCACGTAGCCGGGCAGGCCGGGCTTGTCGGCATCAACAAACACCAGGTCATAAGCGGAGTCGGTCAGGCGCGGGAGGACATCACCGGCGCGGCCGGAAATGGTACGGGTGCGGTTGGCCGGACTGCCGGCCTCCGAAAAAGCTTCACGTGCCGCCTTCAGATGTTCGACGTCCACGTCGATGGTGGTCAGCACGGCCTGCGGTCCGAGCCCCCGCAGGATGCATACCCCCGAGACACCCGCGCCTGTGCCGATTTCGACGGCGGTCTGGGCCTTCGAGCCCGCAGCCAGCACCGTCAGGACCGCACCAACACCTGCGCCGATGGGCGTCACGCCCAGTTCGAAAGAGCGCTCCCTGGCACGAAGCATAACCTCATCCTCTGCGGGCAGATCTTCTGCATAGGACCAGCTCGTGGATTTGTCGGCGCTCATGTGATTCGCTTTCTGGGCGGCAGGGGAGTGTTTAGTACAGCCTACTGTGTGAGGGGGTGCCAGCCGCGGAAGGGAATCGTTGTGCCTCTGGCTGAAGAACCGCCCCGGTCAGGAAATTCCCAGCCAACTTTGAAATGATGGATATCCGGTCATCCGTGAGGTGATCGGCGCCGAACAAGAGATGTCCACAGTATCCGGGCGATAGCAATCCACGATGGGAGTGGACGATGTCAGCATCAGGTATGGCGCCTGTCCCTGCGACGCAAGATTCCGCCGCTGTATGGGTCAGGCCCACTTGGGAGGAAGTGGTGGCCAACCACTCCGCCAAGGTCTACCGGCTGGCGTACCGCCTGACGGGGAACAAGTTCGACGCCGAGGACCTCACCCAGGAGGTGTTCGTCCGCGTCTTCCGGTCTCTGGAGAATTTCAAGCCAGGGACACTGGATGGCTGGCTGCACCGCATCACCACCAACCTGTTCCTGGACCAGGCGCGCCGGAAAACCCGCATCCGGTTTGACGCGCTGGCCGATGACGCCGAGTCCCGGATCCCCGGGCGTGAACCCGGACCGGAACAGAGCTTCGAACACAACAACCTGGACCTCGATGTGCAGGCTGCTTTGGAGGAGCTGCCCCCGGACTTCCGCGCCGCCGTCGTCCTTTGCGACCTGGAAGGCCTGTCCTACGACGAAGTGGCCGCTGCACTCGGCGTCAAACTGGGTACCGTCCGTTCCCGTATCCACCGGGGCCGGACCATGCTGCGCGAAAAGCTGGCCCACCGCGATCCCAGGCCACAGCAAGGACGCACGCCGAAGCTTTCGCTGCCGCGCATCGCCAGCATCCTCTGATCGGCACCATGACGCCCCAGAACCCCTTCGGCCGCCGGCATCACCGCGGCGCCGACCACGTGCAGACCTGCGCAGAATGTGCAGCGGCGCTGAAGCGTGAACGCCAGTACATCGAGCGGCTCCGTGACGCGGCCGTGCCGCCTGCCAGCGAGGACCTGACGGCCCGGCTGCTCGTCAGGACGCAGCTGCTCGCGGCCGCGGCCGAGCCAGCCCCGAGCCCGTACCGGGCCGCGCGAGCCGTGGCACTTGCCGCCGGCGGGACAGCAGCAGCCGCTGGAATTCTTGCCGTCAGCGCGTTTGCGCTGGCGGGGGACAGCCTGCCCGTCGCCCAATCGGCCATCAACGGGAGCCTGGTGCAGCACACGGCCCAGCTACCGGCCGACGGCAGGGAGATCAGTGCTCCGCAGTTGTTGGCCCTACGCTCTGAAGGCTGGGTCTGTCCGGACCTGGCATCACTCGGCTTCCACGTCCGGAGCGCCAATGCCATAACGCTGAATGGGCGGCCGGCGGTGGAAATGCACCTGACTGATGGGCAACACTATGCCACCATCGTGGAACAGCATCCCGTGGACGCCCAGCAGCAGTCGGGTCAGGACGCCGAGCAGAACTCCGAACAGAACTCCGGTGAGAACGAGGGGAAGCTGCTGGTCAGCAGCTTGGCGCCCTGGACGGCCACCGTGGAGACCACTGCAGGAACTTTCACTGTTGAGTCCGACCTCCCGGCGGAGCAGGCCGATGACGCCGTTCCAGTGCTGCAGCGGCTCAGCGTCCTCGCCGTAGAAGGAATTAACGCGGGTGTCAGCACCGCGCCTGCCGACTCCCCGGTGACGGCAGCGGACGACTCTCCCGCCGCCCGGTTGGAGCGGGGAATCCACAAACTCGGGGAGATGCTGGCTCCGTGATGCAGGCACTTTGCGACGCTGGCGGGCAGGAATCGTCAGCGGGGCTCCGGAGAGGGTAATCTTCCTAAAGTGTTTGGAATCAACGGCCCGGAGTTCTTCCTCCTGCTGATCATCGGCATCCTGGTGATCGGTCCCCAGCGCCTGCCCGAATACACTCAGAAACTTGCGAATCTCGTGAAGGAAGTCCGCCGGATGGCCTCCGGTGCCCGGGAGCAGATCAAGGAAGAAGTCGGCATCGACATCGACGATGTCGACTGGAAGAAATACGATCCCCGCCAGTACGATCCGCGGCGCATCATCAAGGAAGCCCTCCTGGACGACGACACCAAGTCCGTCAGTGCCGGAGCGCCGGCAGCGGTGGCTGCCGTCGCCGGTGCAGGGGCGGTTGCCGCGGGCGGGACGGCTCCCTCCCGTCCGGAACGTGTAGTCCAGTCGCTGCCTCCGGGCGAACCCGCGCCGTTCGATACCGAAGCCACCTAGGCCCCCGCTGCCTCTGGTGGGCAGCGTTGCGTTAACGCGGCTGCAGGCCCAGTTTCATCCCCGTCAGGCCCCTGGGCCTGGCAGCAAGTTTTCCGGCGATGTCGGTCAAAGCAATGGCCGCCGGAGTGTCTGGCCGGCCAAGCACGATGGGCGTGCCGGCGTCGCCGCCTTCCCGCAGCAGGATGTCCAGCGGAATCTGTCCCAGGAGCGGCACATCGGTGCCCACCGTCGTTGTGAGCCGTTCGGCGAGGACCGCCCCACCGCCGCTTCCGAACAGCTCCATCCTCCCGCCGTCGGGCATTTCCAGGTATGACATGTTCTCGATGACGCCGGCCACCGTCTGACCTGTCTGGGTGGCGATGGCACCGGCGCGCTCGGCGACGTCGGCAGCTGCGGCCTGGGGTGTGGTGACCACCAGGATCTCAGCCTTCGGCAGCAACTGGGCCACCGAAATCGCGATGTCACCGGTGCCGGGCGGCAGGTCGAGGAACAGGGCGTCGAGGTCGCCGAAGTAGACGTCCGTCAGGAACTGTTCCAGGGCCCGGTGGAGCATCGGCCCACGCCAGGCAACCGGCTGGTTTCCGGCGACGAACATACCGATGGAAATCACTTTTACGCCGTAGGCCACCGGCGGCAGGATCATGTCGTCCACCCGGGTGGGCGCCTGCGTGATGCCCATCAGGGCCGGAACCGAGAAGCCATGGACGTCGGCGTCCACAATGCCCACACGGAGGCCTTGGGCGGCCAGGGCGCAGGCAAGGTTGACGGTCAGCGATGACTTGCCCACCCCACCCTTGCCGCTTGCCACCGCGAACACCTTGGTCAGGGACCCCGGCTCGTTGAACGGAATCCCGCGCTGCCCGGAGGCGCCGCGGAGCTGTTCCTTCAGGGCGTCCCGCTGGGCCTGGTTCATCACTTTCAGTTCAACCTCGACGGCGGTCACGCCCGGAACTGCGGACAGCGCCTTCTCGGAGTCTGCGGTAATGGTCCCGCGCAGGGGGCAGCCCGCGATGGTCAGCAGGACAGCCAGCCTGACCCGGCCGTCCGCAGCGACATCCACGGACTCCACCATGCCCAGTTCCGTGATGGGACGGCGGAGCTCAGGATCGATCACGGTGGCCAGCGCAGCGTGGACTGCCTGCTCCAGGGAGGCGCTCATGCGGGCGGGGCTCAGCTTTCGGTGGTGGGGATGTGCTTGGGGACGGCCGGGTCCTGGATTGCGGGGTCGGTAGCGGCAGTGTCCTTGGCGGCAGTGTCCTTGGTGACGGCGTCCTTGGTGACGGTGTCGTTGGCGACATGGCTGGGTTTGACCTTCGGAATCTGCTGCGTGCGGGGGTTCCGCTGTTTGTCGCGCTTTTCCTTCAGCTTTTCCTTGACCTTCTCACGCGGGGACTCGTGGCTGCCGGATCCGGCGGGATCGTGGGTCCGCAGTTCCTCCTGCGCTTCCAGCATGTCCTCGAGGAGTGTCCGTAGTTCGGCCCGGACGTAGTCGCGGGTGGCAACCTCGCGCAGCGCGATCCTCAGCGACGCCAGCTCCCGGGTGAGGTACTCGGTGTCGGCCAGGTTGCGTGCCGCCTGTTGGCGATCCTGCTGGAGGGAGACCCGGTCGCGGTCGTCCTGCCGGTTCTGGGCCAGCAGCAGCAGCGGGGCCGCGTAGGAGGCCTGCAGCGAAAGCATCAGTGTCAGGAGGGTGTAGCCCAGGAGGCGCGAATCGAACTGCCACTCCGCCGGTGCCCACGTGTTCCAGACCAGCCAGATGACGACGAAGACCGTCATGTACACCAGGAACTGCGGCGTGCCCATAAACCGGGCGAAGCCTTCCGTCGCATGGCCGAATGCATCCGGGTCGGGTGAGAACTTCGGCAGGATGCGCTGGCGGCCACTCAGGGGTGTGTCGAGTCCGCCCTTGGCTGCCGCCTTCTTGTTGGGATTCTTGGGGGCGCCGGTGTCAGCCAATGCGGCCTCCCAGTTTTCTTACCGGGGCTTCGCCATCATAGGCGCGCCAGTCATCCGGCAACAGATGATCCAAAACGTCATCAACAGTCACCGCCCCTACGAGCCGGCCCGCGTCATTGACCACGGGAAGACAGTTCAGGTTGTAGGTGGCGAGCGTGCGCGCCACCTCGCTGATGTGGGCCTGGTCGGAGACCGGCTCAAGGTTCTTGTCCACGAGGTTGCCCAGGGGTTCCGGCGGCGGATAGCGGAGCAGTTGCTGGATGTGCACAACGCCCAGGAACCGTCCCGTGGGGGTTTCCAATGGGGGCCGGGTGATGAAGATGGACGAGGCGAGGGCGGGGGAGAGTTCCTCGCGGCGGACGTGGGCCAGTGCCTCGGCGACAGTTGCCTCCGGGGGGAGGATCACCGGAACAGGCGTCATCAGGCCACCGGCCGTGTCCTCGTCGTATTCGAGGAGCCGCCTGACGTCCTCGGCGCCTTCGGGTTCCATGAGGCGGAGAAGCTCCTCCGCCTGTGCAGAAGGGAGCTCGGCGAGGAGGTCGGCGGCGTCGTCGGGGTCCATTTCCTCCAGGACGTCCGCCGCGCGTTCGACGTCGAGGGCGGAGAGGATCTCCACCTGGTCGTCTTCGGGCATTTCCTGCAGCACGTCGGCCAGGCGTTCATCCTGGAGTTCGCTGGCCACTTCGAAGCGGCGTTTGTCGCTCATTTCCTGCAGCGCCTCGGCGAAGTCAGCGGGTTTGAGGTCCTCATGGTTGGCCACGAACTGGGTGGCTGCCTGGGGTTCGGTGCGGGCACCTTGGAGGGCGTCGGCCCAGTCGATGATCATGGTCTCGTTCCGGCGCAGCCGGCTGAGCGGGGACAGGGAGTGGCCCCGGCGGACGAACAGCTTGCTCACGAACCAGTCGCGGGACCGGTGCTGGTCCATGGCGATGTCCTCGATGGTGGCGTCGCCGCTGCCGTCACGGAGCGTGACGCGGCGGTCGAACATTTCCGCGACCACCAGCGTCTCCGCGCCGCGCTGCTCAAAGCGCCGGAGGTTGACCAGACCCGTGCAGATGATCTGTGTCTGGTCGATGGAGGTAATGCGTGTCATCGGCACAAAGACGCGCTTTTTACCGGGAACTTCTACGACGATGCCCACCACGTGCGGGGCGCCGCGGCTGCCACGCGAGAGCACCACCACATCGCGCAACCTGCCCAGGCGGTCGCCCAAGGGGTCGAAGACGTCAAGACCCAGCAGGCGGGCCACGAAGACGCGCGAAAGATTTGTACTCACGTCTACAGGCTACCGAGTCTGCTCTCTTTTAGCTGAATTTACAGGCGGCATACATGCTGATGGGCAAGAATGGATGTATGTCAAACATTTTTGGTGCTCCCAAGGCCGGTGGCCCCAGCGGGCCCGACGACGCCCGCACGGTGCCCACCGGTGACACCGTAGGCTCGTACACCTCTTACTTGGATGCCCAGAAGGCGGTGGACTACCTCGCCGACCAGCAGTTCCCGGTCCAGATGGTTTCCATCGTGGGCAACGAACTCAAGATGGTTGAGCGGGTGACCGGCCGCCTCAGCTACCCCCGGGTGGCTCTCTCCGGGGCGCTCAGCGGTATGTGGTTCGGCCTCTTCGTTGGCGTCATGCTTTCCTTCTTCGCACCATCGCCCGGTTACTTCTCCATCCTGGCGTCTGTGCTGATGGGGGCTGCCTTCTTTATGCTGTTCGGCATCGTCACGTATGCCATGCAGCGCGGAAAGCGGGATTTCACCTCCACCAGCCAGGTGGTGGCCACCAGCTACGACGTTGTGGTGTCGGTGGAGGCTGCCCATGATGCGCGCCGGCTGCTCCAGCAACTGCCCATGACCCGCTCGGACGCAGCAGCCGGCCCATACAATCCCCAGGGCTACCCGAACCAGGAGTACGGCCAGCACGGCGAGCCGGGTCAGCAGCCCGGCCAGCAGAGCCAGCCCGGCCAGCCGGGCAATCAGCCTGGTCCGGCACCCGCACGCCCTGCCAGTTGGAATGACCCCTACGGACAGCAGGGTGCCGGAACTCCGGGCCAAGGGACAGCCCAAGGCGTGGGCCAGGCCACCGGCCCGGACCAGGGCACGCAGCCGGAGGCAGCGGCCCAGCCGGCGAAGGCTCCCGCTGCCGCCGTCCGCTACCCGGACCTCCCTGACGGCCGGCCGCAGTACGGCGTCCGCGTCTCAGACCAGGCCACCGCAGGCGAGCGTGGCACGGAACAGCCTGACACGGGACAGACCGGCTCAGATCGGTCCCGGGGACACTCCCAGCCAGACTCCTCCAAGGACTCCGGCGAATCTACGCCTTAGGCGGCGGTGCCGGAGGCCAGATTTACGCAAGGTCTGAGGAACACGGCCTGCAACAAACAACTCCGCCCGATACAGCAGCTGCTGTACCGGGCGGAGTTGTTTGTGGTCGAAGCCGTCTTACTTGACGCTGCCGGCTGTCAGGCCGCCCACGAGGTACTTCTGGAACATGAAGTACAGCACCACTACAGGGACGGCACAGACCAGCGAGGCCGCCATCAGCTGCGAATACACCGGAATTGCTCCACCCTCGACGGCCGACGCGAAGACCTGCAGTGCAACCGCGGCAGTGTGTGTGTCCGGCCGGGTGAATACCGACGCGAACAGCACGTCATTCCAGCCCAGCAGGAAGGCGAAAATCGCGGAAACGATGATCCCGGGCCAGCTGAGCGGAATGATGATCCGGAACAGGATCCCGAGGTTGGAGGCACCGTCAATGCGCGCCGCTTCCTCCAGTTCCCGCGGCAGGCCGCGGAGGTAGGTGACCATCACCCAGGTTGAGAACGGCAAGGCGAACGTCAGATAGGCGATAAACAGGCCCCAGAGCGTGCCGATGACGGTCACGCCCAAATACGTGCCCGCGGAGGAGAAGAGCACGAACACCGGCAGGAGCATCAGGGTTCCCGGGACGGACTGGAGACCCAGCAGCCCGCGCAGCACGGTCAGGCGCCCGCGGAACTCAAACCGGACCAGCACGTAGGCCGTGCCGATGGCCATGATGGCCGAGACGACTGCCGTGGCCCCGGACACGATCAGGCTGTTGCCGATGGCCTTCGCCAGACCCACGGAATCCCAGATCTTGGTGTAGCTCTCCAGCGAGAAGCTGCTCGGCCAGAACTCGCCGCTGGCGACTCCCACATCCGTGTTCAGTGAGGCCAGGAAAATATACACGATCGGAATGAGGACCAGGGCGCAGAGGAGGACCGTGAGGATGGCCAGCAGCGGCCTCGGCATGAGGCGTGTAACCTCCAGGGCTGCGTCACGCCGGATGGGCTGCTTCTTCTGCTGCTCGATCGGG
Organism: Pseudarthrobacter sulfonivorans; assembly: GCF_001484605.1. Classification (NCBI taxonomy): domain Bacteria; kingdom Bacillati; phylum Actinomycetota; class Actinomycetes; order Micrococcales; family Micrococcaceae; genus Pseudarthrobacter; species Pseudarthrobacter sulfonivorans. Next base: position 3,921,974 of record NZ_CP013747.1, read on the forward strand.
TTTGCCGCGTCGATGGTCATTTCTTTCCTCCTTCGTGCACATCAAGCCGGACTGCGCGCAGGTAGATGAAGAGCGGAATCGCGATCAGGATAAGCGAAACAACCGCCATGGCGGCGCTGAGGCCAAACCGGAAGCTCTGGAAGCTGGTGACGTAAACCAGGATCGGCAGCACATTCACATCCGACGGTGCCGGTGCACCAAACAGGACGTAGGGCAGAGTGAAGTTGTTGATGTGGTTCAACGTGGCAAGCAGGAAGGCGAGCGAAACCGGTCCCTTCAGGTAAGGGAAGATCACGTACCGCAGTTTGTTCCACCACAGGGCCCCGTCCAGGGCCGATGCCTCGTGGACCTCGTGGTCCACTGCCTGCAGGCCGGACAGCGCCAGCAGGTAGATGAACGGCCAGGCCGCCCAGATTTCCACCCACACCAGGGTCCAGTAGGCGTTCGGGCCGTTAAGCCACAAGCCGCCGTCCATTCCCATGTTGGTCAGTGTCACATTCACGATTCCATCCGGCTGCAGCATGGTCCGCCAGACGCTGGCCACTACAAACGACGGCAGCACGTAGGGGATCAGGAAGATGGAGCGCACCACGGCACGGCCGCGGTAGGCGTTCTGGGTGACGACGGCGGCGGCCACGCCCAGCGGGATGGTCACCACCGTGGAAATCACCGCGAAGGAAACAGAAAGCCAGATGGAGCGAAGCAAGTCGCTGCTGACCGCCGCTTCAATGTAATTCTGGATGCCGATGAATTCGGCACTGACCCATTGGCGCAGGGTGTACTGATCCAGATCGATCAGGGACATCCAGATGCCCATGGCCAGGGGGATAAGGATGACGATCGTCATCAGCAGCCCGCCGGGAATCAGGAGCCAAAGAGGCCGGTTCCTCTCGCTGAGCCCTTTTCGTCGGTTCCCAGGGGGTGTGGTTTCGCCGGGTCCGGCGGCCTCCCCGGCCATCGGACTGCTGTCCGATGGCCGGGGCTCGGTAACGCTGCTAGCCATTTTCCGTAACCTTCCGCAGTTGGTGGCTCGGTCTTACTTCTTGGCCCGGTCCAGTGCGGTCTGCGATTTGGTCTGTTCGTCCTTGAGCCGCTGGGACAGGTTGGATTCGCTGACTGCACCGGAGGAAAGATCCGGAATGGACTGGACAACCACGTTGGTCAGTGACAGCTGGACATCGCCCCAGGCACCGCTGAACGGCGTCGCAACGGATTTGGCACCCGACTCAAGGGCCGGAGCAATCACTTCGTTGGTTGCAAGTTCCGTCGCGGCTGCCTGGTTCGCGGGAAGCTGGCCGAAGACCTTGAAGTAGTTGAGCTGGACGTCCTTCTCGGTGATCATCTTGACGAACGCGAAGGCGAGGTCCTTCTGCTTTGAGTAGTCAGCCACCACGAGGTTGTCACCGGAGAGGATGCTGGTGGCAGGCTTACCGCCCGACGGGTTGGAGGTCTGGCCCGGGGGAACAGTGGGCATCAGGGCGTACTTGTACTTGCCCTTGACGGCCGAGGCATCCAGGGCGGGGATGGACAAAGGCGAGGTCATGGGGAAGTACGCTGCCTTGCCGGCTGCGAAGGCTGCCAGGGCCTGCGGGTTGGCCCAACCAACGGAGGAGGGATCAACCACCTTGTCCTTGGTCACCCAACCGAAGTAGGTCTCGTAGGCCTTCTTGGTGATGGGGTCATCGAGACGGACCTTGCTGCCGTCAATGATGGGGTTGCCGGCCTGGATGGACATGCCCCAGATGTACTTCCAGGGGTCGAAGTTGTCCTTATAGGCCACGGCAACACCGTACTGGTCGCCCGTGGTGAGCTTCTTGGCGTGCTCGGTGAATTCATCCCAGGTGGTGGCAGGCTTTTCGATGCCGGCAGCTGCCAGCAGCTCGGTGTTGTAGGCCATCACGAACGGCCGGCTGACGAACGGGATACCGATCTGGTTGCCCTCATCCGGCCCGGAGATGCCCAGGGCTGCGGGAACAAACTTGTCCTTGCCGCCGAGCTGGTTCCATTCGTTGTCGCCCAGTTTCACGAACGCCCCGGTGGAGTAGGCCGTGGGCGTGAACGTCGTGCCGAGTCCGTAAACGTCCGGGCCCTGGCCCGACACGACTGACGTCTGAATCCGGGTCATCTCGTCATTGGCGCTGGCGAACGTTTCCCACTGGATGTCGGCTCCGGTTTCCGCCTTGAACTTGGCGCTCATTTCCTTGAACCAGGCCTGTTGTTCCTGCGGGTACTGCGCAGTGACGCTCATCAGGACATTAAGTGTTTTTCCGGTGCCGTCCACCTTGCCGCCAGAAGCGCCGGAGGTGGTACCGCCTGTGCCACCCGAGCCGCCGCAGGCGGCAAGCATCAGGACGGAAATGGCCGCTGCGGCGATGGTGCCGATGCGACGCGGTTTGGACATACCCATGAGACTTCTCCTTTGAAGACATACATTGCGGCAGAGACCCGAGACTAAAACTCAGTCTACGATTTTCTTTCTCTGCGGCTAGCGTATTCATCAATGCCAACTTATGGCAAGCGATTGCCAAAAACTGTTATGAGAGTTTCACCAAGGGGGAGGGTCGTCCAGTGCATCGCTGCCGAGATGCGCTGGACGCAAAGACCTCTAGCGGAAGTCTCCGCTTGCCAAACCACCGTCCAGCTCCTGGTAGATGCCTGCCATCCAGGACTGGACGTCGTCGGCCTTGCGGGGCAGTGCAGCGCTGAGGTTCACCGGACCATCGGCCGTCATGAGGATGTCGTCTTCGATCCGCACGCCAATGCCGCGGTACTCTGCCGGGATGGCCAGGTCCTCGTTCTTGAAGTACAGGCCGGGTTCGATGGTGAAGACCATGCCCTCCGTCAGGATGCCGTCGAGGTACAGTTCGCGCTTTGCCTGGGCGCAGTCGTGGACATCCAGGCCAAGGTGGTGACTGGTGCCGTGCGGCATCCAGCGGCGGTGCTGCTGGCCTTCCGTGCTGACGGCTTCCTCGACACTCACCGGGAGCAGCCCCCACTCGGCTAGACGTTCCGCCAACACATTGGTGGCCGCGGTGTGGATGTCCCGGAACTTGGCACCTGGCTGGGCAGCGGCGAATCCGGCGTCGGCAGCATCCAGGACTGCCTCGTAGACCTTGCGCTGGACTGCGGTGAACGTTCCGTTGACTGGCAGGGTCCGGGTGACGTCGGCGGTGTAGAGCGAGTCCGCTTCAACGCCGGCGTCCAGCAGCAGCAGTTCACCGGCGTTGATCCTGCCGGTGTTCCGCGTCCAGTGCAGGACTGTGGCGTTGTTGCCGGCGGCGGCGATGGTGTCGTAGCCCAGTTCGTTGCCTACCTCGCGGGCACGGGCAAAGAACGCGCCTTCCACCACGCGCTCGCCGCGGGCATGGGTCAGGGCGCGGGGCAGGGCCTTGACTACCTCCACGAAGCCCTCGACAGTCGCAGCTACTGCAGTCATCATCTGTTCGATTTCCCACTCATCCTTCAGAAGGCGGAGTTCAGACAGCGCTTCGGAAAGCTTTTCATCCAGTGCATCCAGGACAGCCAGATCCAGGTTGTCCGGGTCCTTGGCAGTGTTGTACCGGGCAGTATCCACCAGGGCGTCGATGTTCTCGTCCACCTTGCGCACCAGCCGGATGGAGATGCCGCCGATTTCCGGGGCACCCACGTTCTTGGTGATCGCCGATTCAAGTCCATCGATGTGGGCGGTGGCCAGGCCCAGGCGCGCTTCGAACTCGGCCAGGGTGGGCCGTGCACCGATCCAGAACTCGCCGGAACGGGAGTCAGCGTAGAACTGTTCTGTATCCCGGCCGGCCAGCGGACGGAAGTACAGCGTGGCACGGTGGTGACTGCCGCCGTCGCCCTTTCCTTCACCGGCCGGTTCCAGAATGAGCACGGCGTCCGGCTCATGATCCAGGCCCAGTCCGGTGAGATGCGCGAAGCCAGAATGCGGACGGAACCGGTAGTCGCAGTCGTTGGAGCGGACCTTCAGCGGACCGGCGGGGATGACCAGGCGTTCGCCTTTGAACTTCTCTGAGATGGCCTTGCGCCGGGCCGCGGCGTAGTTGGCCACGGCGTCGAGCGCCGGCAGGTGCTGCCCGGACGGCGCCCAGTTACTGGCCATAAAGGCCTTGAAAGCAGCGGAACTGGGCCGCTGAGAGCGGTTGTTGACGCGCTCGTCGAGGGGCTGGGAGACAGAGGTCGGGGTGTTTTCGGCATCGTTCACGGCACCATCGTCTCACCAGCACCGAGCCGGGGGCCAATACCGGCGCGGACGCGGTCAACTAGGCTGGGCAAGTGAGGATTGACCTGCATGCCCACTCGAACGTTTCGGACGGCACCGAAACCCCCGCCGACGTGATGGCTTCGGCTGCCCGGGCGGGCCTGGACGTGGTGGCACTAACCGATCACGACTCCACGGACGGCTGGGCCGAAGCATCCCTCGCGGCGCTGGAAAACGGGGTGGCCCTGGTCCCCGGCATGGAGGTCTCCTGCCGGACCGCGCAAGGGATCAGTGTGCATCTGCTGAGTTACCTGCACGATCCTGCCCACCCTGGGCTGCTTGAAGAGATCACCAAGGCCAAGGACGCGCGCCTCACGCGGGCCGAACGCATGGTGACCCTGCTCGCCGAAGACTACCCGCTGACGTGGGACGACGTCATCCACCATGTGGCTCCCGGGGCTACCCTGGGCCGGCCGCACATCGCTGATGCCTTGGTGGCGGCCGGTGTGGTGGCAGACCGCTCGGAGGCGTTCACGTCCATCCTGACGTCCCATTCGCGCTACTTTGTCCAGCACTACGCACCGGAACCCGCCACCGCCGTCGAACTGGTCCGTGCCGCTGGTGGTGTTCCCGTTTTCGCGCATCCCGTGGCGTCCGGCCGGGGCCGGATCGTGGGGGAGCGCACCTACCGCGACATGATCGACGCCGGCCTGGCCGGCCTGGAGATCGACCACCGCGACAACCCCGAGGAGGGGCGGGAATTCCTCAGGGGCCTGGCATCCAAGCACGGGCTGCTGATCACCGGCTCTTCGGATTACCACGGAGCGGGCAAACCGAACCTGCTGGGAGAAAACCTGACCACCGCGGATGTGCTGGCACGGATTGAGGAACTCGGCACGGGAATCGCCGTCGTCCGCCCCTGATCAGACGGGTGGGAACGACGTAAAGGTTGCCTTGGCGCCCAGCCGCTTGGCCATCACGTCGATGGCCGGCTGGTTCTGGTCCACACACACGAACTTCCGGTCCAGTTTGGCCGCCACGGCGCCCAGGGTCCCGGATCCGGCGAAGAAGTCCAGGCACCAGTCACCGGGCCGGCTTGACGCCGTCACCACACGGCGGATGAGGCCCTCGGGCTTCTGCGTGGGGTAGCCGGTCTTTTCCTTGCCTGTGGGGGAGACGATGGTGTGCCACCAGACGTCGGTGGGCAGCTTCCCGAGCTCACGCTTCGCCGGTGTCACCAGGCCCGGTGCCATGTACGGCTCGCGGTCCACTTCGGCGTTGTCGAAGTGGTATTTCGCCGGGTTCTTGACGTACACGAGAATGTTGTCGTGCTTGGTGGGCCAGCGGTACTTGGCGCGGGCACCGTAGTCGTACGCCCAGATGATCTCGTTGAGGAAGCACTCGCGGCCGAAGATCGCGTCAAGCATCACCTTGGCGTAATGGACCTCCCGGTAATCCAGGTGGAGGTACAGCGTGCCGTCGTCAGCCAGCAGCCGCCAGGCCTCCACGAGCCGGGGTTCCAGGAATGACCAGTAGTCACTGAAGGCGTCATCGTACCGGTGCAGGGCGCCCTTGATGGTGTCGTAGGAACGCCCCTTGAAGCCCACGCGGTCGCCGTCACCATCGGTGTTCAGCACCATCCGCGTTTCCTGGCGCTTCTGGACCCTGCCGGTGTTGAACGGCGGGTCGACATATATCAAGGTGAAGGCGCCGTCCGGCAGCGAGGGGAGGAACTCCGCGTTGTCCGCGTGAACCACCAGGTTGCTGCCGTCCGGCGCCCAGACGGTGTCAGTCATCGAGGCTGTTATGCCTCGGTGCTGCGCTGCTGCGGGCCGTTGTCGGCACCGGCCACCACTTCGCCGTTGCGGCGGCGGGTGCGGGTCCGGCTGCGGCGGGCACGGGGGTCCACTTCGCCTTCGGCCGGAGCCGCAGCAGCCGGTTCGGGGGCGGGGCTGGTGCCGGCGGTCGCCGCATCAGAGGTACGACGACGGCGGTCACCGGAGCGTCCGCCGGGCTCGCTGGTGCGGCGGCTGCTGCTGTCGCGAGCACCGGAGCGGCCGGCGTCGCGGTTGCTGTCGCGCCCGCTGTCACGGCCACCGCTGGGACGGGTGTTCTTTTTGCCGGTCTCGCCCAGGTCCTCGAGGAGCTCGGCGTCGACGCCGGCCAGCACGCGCTTGTTGCGGGGCAGGCGACCCTTGGTGCCTTCCGGGATGTCCAGCTCTTCGTACAGGTGCGGCGAGGAGGAGTACGTTTCCACGGGCTCCGGGACGCTGAGCCCCAAGGCCTTGTTGATCAGGCCCCAGCGCGGCATGTCGTCCCAGTCGACGAAGGTCACTGCTGTGCCCTTGTTGCCCGCGCGGCCGGTGCGGCCCACCCGGTGCAGGTAGATCTTTTCGTCTTCAACGCACTGGTAGTTGATGACGTGCGTGACGTCGTCGACGTCAATGCCGCGGGCGGCGACGTCAGTGGCCACCAGGACGTCCACCTTGTTGTTGCGGAAGGCACGGAGCGCCTGCTCGCGGGCGCCCTGGCCCAGGTCACCGTGGATGGCGGCGGCGGCGAAGCCACGGTCCACGAGCTCCTCGGCAACCTTCGCGGCGGTGCGCTTGGTTTTCGTGAAGATGATGGTCCGGCCGCGGCCGCGTGCCTGCAGGATGCGGGCAACAACCTCGATCTTGTCCATGCTGTGGGCGCGGTAGATGAGCTGGCGGATGTCGCGCTTGGTGAGGCCCTCGTCGTCCGGATCAGCGGCCCGGATGTGGGTGGGCTGCGTCATGTAGCGGCGGGCCATGGCGATGACCGGGCCGGGCATGGTGGCAGAGAACAGCAGGGTCTGGCGGACTGCAGGGGTACCGGCGATGAGGGTTTCCACGTCCGGCAGGAAGCCGAGGTCCAGCATTTCGTCGGCCTCGTCAAGGATGACCATCTTGACGTTCTTCAGGACCAGGTGCTTCTGCTTGTAGAGGTCGATGAGGCGGCCGGGAGTACCGACGACTACCTCGACGCCGTTCTGCAGGGCCTCCACCTGGGGCTCGTAGGCACGGCCGCCGTAGATGGTGGTGATGCGGGCGTTCCGCTTGCGGGAAGCGTTCTGGAGATCATTGGCCACCTGGACGGCCAGCTCGCGGGTGGGCACGATGACCAGGGCCTGAGGTGCACCCGGAACGGCGAGCTTGTCGTAGCCGGCGTCGTCCGGACCCACCACGCGCTGCAGCGCGGGAATGCCGAAGCCGAGGGTCTTGCCGGTGCCGGTCTTGGCCTGCCCGATGATGTCGTGGCCCGAAAGCGCCACCGGCAGGGTCATGGCCTGGATGGGGAAGGGGTGGGTGATCCCGGCGTCGGCGAGGGACTCCACGATGTCGGCGCGGACGTTGTAGTCAGCGAAGGATTTCTCCTCGATCTCGTGCGGCTTCTCGTCCGAGATGATGGTTTCTTCGGGTTCGATCGTCTCGATGCCGGAGTCGTCAGTCAGGATCTGGTGGGTATGCAATTCACTCACAGGGGAGTTTCCTTATTCATTTGGGCATTGGCGCTGCCTGCTCAACGGGCCGGCCAACGTGGCCGTTCCGGAGCACGCTCGAAGCGCGCAAGCAATTCCAGTGGAAGCCGATCGCGGGCTATCAAAATGCTGGCACTGGTGACCAACGGGTGCATCTCAAGATCGCGTAGGGGCGGGCTTGTTGAATTCAAATCAAGGAAATCAACGACCGGGCATCCATATCTACTTCTTCAGTCTAGCCGCACGGACCCTGAATCCCGGCTTTGGGCCGATCAGGCAGCGCGGAAATCGTTCAGGCCAGCAGCTCGAAGTGGACCTCGCGGGCGGCGATATCGGACGAGATCAGGCGGACCCGCACTTTGGTGCCGGATTTCAGGTCGCCGCCGCACCGGGCCGTCACGGCGGGTTCGGCGATCTGGATGATCCCCGAGGGGCCGTTTCCGTTTTTTGCGGCTCCGTTTTTCGCAGCGCCGTTCTTGGTGCCGTTGCCGTTTTTCCCGTTGCCGTTGTCCTTCTGCGGCTTGGAGCCGGAAATCACGATCGCATCGAATTCCTGGCCCACATGGTTGACCAGGAGCGCGGCCTCCACGGTGTCCAGCGCCATGCGTTCCATCCGCGATGCCAGCTGGTCGGATCCGGCCATGATCTCCGGCAGGGACGGCAGGGCTTCCCGCGCCCAGTCCGGTACCGGCTTGCCGTTGCTCAGGGCTTCGCAGATCACCAGGACAAAACGGTCGATCAGACGCCGGAGCGGTGCCGTGGTGTGGGCATAGGCAGCGCCGATGGCGGACTGGATGGCGTCTTTCGGGACTGTGCCGTCGAACGCCGTGTAGCTGGCACCGCGGAACAGCATGCCGGCGGAGTGCAGGATGGCCAGTTGCCGGGGTTTGGTCGGGTCAAGGCTGCGGAGGTATTCGCCGTAGCTGATCTTGCCGTCCCACGGCTTGCCCAATGCCTCAGTCTGGAGGCGGAAGTGACGCAGGGAGCGCTCGTCCGGGGCGGGCATGGTTCGCAGGATGCCCACTTCTCCCGCCAGCATCAGGTTTGCCGCCGCCATCCCCGTCATCAGGGAGATCTGGGCGTTCCAGTCCTCCACCGGAAGCTGCGGCGCCGCGGCAATCCGGTAGCCGCCGTCGGGCAGCTGCACGATTTCCTGCTCGGGCATGTTCAGGCTGGCGCCGCCACGCTGCCGCTCCAGTTCAACGCGCTTGAGGCCCACTTCCTTCAGGAGCTGCAGGACAGGGCCGGCCGTCCCGGCGTCGAGTTCGGCCTGGGCTCCCTTGTAGCTCAGCTTGGCCCGGCTGCGGATGGTGGCCCTCTGGACGCTCACAGTGGAGACCTGCGCGGCGTCGTCCAGCCCGAACTCCCAGACATAGGCGGAACACAGCTGGCCGGCCAGAAGGCTGCCTGCCCCTTCGCTAATGACTTCCGGGTGCAGCGGGATACGGCCGTCAGGGGCGTAGAACGTCTGGCCGCGGCGCCGGGTCTCTGCGTCCAGTCCGCCGCCGGGGCGGACAAAGGACGGCACGTCAGCGATGGCGTATAGCACCCTGTAGCCAGTGCCCGCACGCTCGATGAACAGCGCCTGGTCCAGATCAGTGGACGACGCCGGATCGATAGTGAGGAAAGCCACTTCCGTCAGGTCAGCACCCGGCAACTCGTGTGCGGCCACCGCCGCTTCCGCGTCCCGGACCGCCTCCGCCGGGTAGGGTCCCGGCAGTTCCAGCTCGGTCCGCAGGGCGCTCAGCGCCGCCGCGAGGTCGTTCGTCTGCTCGTGGACATTGGGGGCCAACCTATGATGTGACACGAAAATCAGGTTAGCTCGATTTCCACGGATCGTGCACGCCCGCCGCCCGCCACGCGGGGGATTGTCAGGATGCGCCGGCGTCCAGGGCCGCCAGGAGTGCCGCGGCCGCCGCTGCGGGGTCCGCGGCTTCGGTGATGGCACGCACCACAACAATCCTGCCGGCGCCGGCCTCCACCACCTGCTCCACGTTGCCGAGATCGATGCCTCCGATGGCAAACCAGGGCAGCGTGGCCTGGGTGCCACCGGCAGCGCGGACGGCTTCGGCCGCGTACCGCACCAGGTCAAGGCCGACGGCGGCCCGGCCCGGTTTCGTCGGAGTGGCCCAGACCGGTCCTACGCAGAAGTAGTCCAGGCCGCCTTGGTCAGTCAGCCCACCGGACAGCCGGATGGCGCCTTCGATCTGCTCGGCGGTGTGCGTGGAAAGGCCGATCGCGGCTGGTGCCCCGAGCAGCGTGCGGGCGGAAGCGACAGGCAGATCTTTCTGCCCGATGTGGAAGACGGGGGCGCCGGACAGCAGCGCGATATCGGCACGGTCATTGACTGCCCACAGCTTTCCGTGGCGTTCGGCCGCGGCCCGAAGCACGGCCAGCAGCTCCAGCTCCTCCGCCGCCTCGATCGCCTTGTCCCGGAGCTGGATGATGTCCACGCCGCCGGCAAACGCCGCGTCCACAAACTCGCCAAAGTCCCCGCGGTCCCGTCGCGCGTCGGTGCACAGGTACAGCCTGGCGCTGTGCGGGAGGCCGGTGTTAATGCCGACGGCGGAGTCTGTTCCGGCCAAGGATTCGGGAGCGGGGGAGGGGGCGGAGGGCGTGCCTGCAGCGGCGAAGGATTGCGCGTTCATGGAAACCAGCCTAAGTCCCCTAAACTGGGCGGGTACTGCGGGAGCCCGTTGCAGCCGTCACAAAGCGGCCGGGCTGAGAGGGCGTCAGAGCCGACCGCTTGACCTGATCCGGCTAGTACCGGCGTAGGGAAGGAACATATGCCCCCCGCAATAAGCAGCCCACCTGAGCCTGCACCAGCCAGCCCGGCCACCGCCCTGCACGCCGACGTGGCCGTCATCGGCGGCGGAGTCATCGGCCACGCCATAGCCTGGGAAGTCCGGCGGTCCGGCCGTTCCGTCGTGCTGATCGATGACGCGCCCGGCAACGGCGCCAGCTGGGCAGCCGCCGGCATGTTGGCCCCTGTGAGCGAACTGCATTACCAGGAGGAAGACCTCCTTGAGCTGATGCTGGCATCCTCCGGCCTGTGGCCTGCCTTTGCGGCCGACCTCGCCCTGGCCGGGGCTGGCGATACCGGATATCTGACGACGCCGACCCTCGCCATCGGCGCGGACGCTGCGGACCGCAGGGCGCTGATGGACCTCCGGGCTGTGCAGCAGGCCAGCGGCCTGGTGGTGGAACCCCTGACTGTCCGTGAGGCCAGGACGAGGGAATCCCTGCTTAGCCCGGCCATATCCTGCGCCCTGGACATCCCCGCCGACCACCAGGTGGATCCACGGAAACTCGTGGCGTGCCTCCAGGAAGTCCTGGCCATCCACGGACCGGGAGCAGGAACCGCCGTGGCAGGTGCCCGCGCGGGATTCGCCGTTGACCAACGTGCCGCTGCCCTGCTCTGGGAGGACGGCCGCGTCATCGGCGTGAAGCTCGCCCACGGCGGAACTGTCCAGGCTCGGGAGACCGTCGTGGCCAACGGATTGCAGGCGGCGTCGCTGGATGGCCTGCCGGTTGGACTGCACCTGCCCCTGCGGCCCGTCTACGGTGACATCCTGCGGCTGGCTGTTCCGCGGCACCTGCGCCCGCTCCTCACCTCCACTGTCCGCGGAATGGTCCATGGTGTGCCGGTCTACATCGTTCCCCGGCAGGACGGCACGGTGGTGATCGGCGCTACGCAGCGAGAAGACGCGCTCGCCGGGACGGGCGACGCTGCTGTCTCGGCGGGCGGCGTCTACCAGTTGCTGCGGGACGCCCAGGTCCTGGTGCCGGCCGTCTCGGAGCTTGAACTCCTGGAATGCACAGCGCGGGCAAGGCCTGCGACCCCGGACAACGCCCCTCTCCTCGGCCGCGTACCGGTTTCCGCGCCACGGACGGGGAACACGGCGAACATTGCCGGGCTGATGGTTGCCACCGGATTCTTCCGCCACGGAGTGCTGCTGGCTCCGGCGGCGGCGGCCATCTGCCGGGACCTGCTGGATGGCCGGACGGACCCGCGATGGGGGGCCCTCAGCCCGGCCCGCTTTTCAGGAAAGCACCACGTAGCCGGCATACAGTCCCCAGACAATGACATCCGCACGAAGGACCTCGACCCACAGAAGGAATCAGCATGAACATCACCCTCAACGGCTCGCGCCATTCCGTGGCGGACGACGCCTCCATCACCACCCTCATCAGCCAGATCACTGGACGTCCCCTCGCGGCCAACGGCCAGGCGACAGACGGGCAGAAACTCGGCGTCGCCGTCGCCCATAACTCCGAAGTAGTACCCCGCAGCCAGTGGTTCGTCACGGCGCTCGCCGAAGGTGACGACGTCGAACTGGTCACAGCAGTCCAGGGAGGCTGACACCATGACAGTAACCAGCAACATCAGCACACATAACCGTCCCGAGGCCGCAGACAGGCTGGTCATCGACGGCGTCGAGCTCGGCTCCCGCCTCATCATGGGCACCGGTGGCGCCCCCAGCCTCGACGGGCTGGGGGCAGCCCTCCTGGCGTCCGGAACCGAGCTGACCACAGTGGCCATGCGGCGCTATGCGCCGGCTGAATCGGGATCCCTTTTCCAGCTCCTGGTGGACCACGGGATCCGGATCCTGCCCAACACCGCCGGCTGCTTCACCGCCCGGGACGCGGTCATGACGGCGGAACTCGCCCGCGAAGCGCTGGAAACGGACTGGATCAAGCTGGAAGTCATCGCCGACGAACAGACCCTGCTGCCGGACGCCGTGGAATTGGTGGATGCTACGGAACACCTTGTTAACCGGGGCTTCAAAGTGTTCGCCTACACCAACGATGACCCGGTCCTGGCCCTGCGGCTGGAAAACCTGGGGGCCGCTGCGGTCATGCCGCTCGGAGCACCCATCGGCACCGGCCTGGGGATCCTGAATCCACACAACATCGAACTGATCGTCTCGCGCGCCTCGGTGCCCGTGGTGCTGGACGCCGGCATCGGCACGGCATCCGACGCCGCCCTGGCCATGGAGCTTGGCTGTGATGCCGTGCTGCTGGCCACTGCAGTCACGCGGGCGCAGAACCCTGCACTCATGGGGGAGGCCTTCAAACACGCCGTCATTGCCGGTAGGCTGGCGAAAGCGGCCGGCAGGATTCCGCGCCGCGAGCACGCCCTGGCGTCATCGGCCATGGAAGGCCGGGCAGAGTTTCTCTAGGCCGCTTTCTCCAGGCCCGGCGCCCTCGGCCAGACGCCGGGGCGGGCTCACCGGACGAGCCGAGGAGGCCGCTGTGGCCGGCAAGGAAGACATACTCACGCGGGAGCGCATCGAGGCTGTCCTCGCCGCGCTCCCCGACTGGCAGTACCGGCTGGGCGGGCTCGTCGCTGTCTACAAGACGCCGACGGCGGCCGCCGCACTGGAGCTGATTGCCGCCGTCGGACGCGTGGCGGAAGAACAGAACCACCACCCGGACCTTGACTGGCGCTACAACAGGGTGCATCTCCGCTACACGTCCCACGACGCCGGCGGCGAGGTCACTGAGCGGGATGCCGCTGCTGCCGCAGCGGTGAGTGCTGCTGCCGTTCGGCTCGGCGCCACAGCCCAGCCGGTGGCTTAGGCCGCCGGGTTAAAGGACCGTGACCACGCACCCTGCTGGGTGGTGGTCACGGGTTCTTAAGGAAAAAGGGCGCGGCCTAAAGCTTGAGCGCCTGCGTCAGCCGCCGCGTATCGTGGCTTGCGCGCGTCCGGCCCAAGTAGATGACCGTCCCGATTGCAGCGACGGTGCCGAGGGCCATGGGCAGGACCCAGGGAATCCACGTCAGGCCCGGCTGGTAGCCAAAGCCTGCCGAGATGAAGATGATCCAGCTGACTGCGCCCACCACTACGGCAACTCCGGCGGGTAACCCTGTGCCGTACCGGGTGTGGCGCTTGTCATTGGCCCAGATAATAAAGCCTGCGGCTGCTGTGACCAGGACAACGATGGTCAGCGAAAGCATGGAATCTCCTCGGAAAGCAGCGGCCAACCGCCAAGGCGGCTGGCCGCGGACGTGCTAGAACTGGCCGAAACCGACCTTGCGGGCCTCTTCGGCGCCGATTTCCACGTAGCCCAGGGCGTTCCCGGGAACGATGATGATGCGTCCCTTGTCGTCCTTGAGGCGGAGGTCTGTGCCCTTGGTGATGGCTTCTTGAACGACCGTGGCTACAGCGTCAGCATCCTGAGCAGATTCCAATACGATTTCGCGGCCAATGTTCTGAATGCCGATCTTAATTTCCAAAAGGGGGCCTCCCAGCCAATCAAAGTTTCTTGGGTTCTCTCATTTGTAGTCTAGGACTCTTTGGGGAAGCGCGAGATTCCGCGCCAAGCTAAACGGTAAATGAGGTCGCTGGCCACATCGAGGTCCAGGTTCCCGTCCGTTTCCAGCCAGTAACGCGCGCTGACCTGGGCCATTCCGGCTAGGCCACGGCCCAGAAGCTGCGCCTCCAGGTGGGGCAGCTTGGTGTCCTCGGCAATCACCCGGGCCACGGCGTCCGCGAACGTCTTGTTGAAAGTCTCGAGGCGTGAACTGACATCGGGATCGTTGATGAGGTCCGATTCGAAGACCAGGCGGTGCGCTTGGTCGTCGCTGGCGATGAAGCGGTAGTAGGCGCGCATCACCGCCTGGACACGTTCGTCATTGTCGGTGGTGGAGCTCAGTGCGCCGAGCATCAGGTCCGTCAGCGACGCGAGATGGCTGTCCAGGAGGGCAAGATACAGCTCCCGTTTGGACGGGAAGTGCTGGTACAGCACCGGTTTGCTCACATGGGCCGTTTCGGCGATTTCATCCATGGCGGCGCCGTGGTAGCCGTTGGCGACAAAAACCTCCTGGGCCGCCGCGAGGAGCTGCGCCCGGCGCTCGTCCCGGGGAAGCCGGGCGGACCGCTGGCCTGCAGTGCGTTGAGGTGTTGGCGGTTCCCCGCCGGACGCCCGGTCAGCCCGTGCTTCATGGACCACAGTTGCCCTACTTTCCCTTGCCGTTACTTACACAATACTGCGCGGTAATATGACCGGGCGGTATCTCGGGGCATACATTGAAGTATGGCTTCGACTTTGACCGCAAATGATTCCTCTGTCTCGCTTAAACCGCTCGTGGAGCCCGCCGGTGAACTGACGCCGGCCGAGGTGGAACGCTACTCGCGGCACCTCATCATTCCCGAAATCGGAGCGGTGGGGCAGCGGCGGCTGAAGAACGCCAAGGTGCTGGTCATCGGTGCCGGGGGACTGGGTTCGCCGGCGCTGCTCTACCTGGCGGCGGCGGGTGTGGGAACCCTGGGAATCGTCGACGACGACGACGTTGACCTCAGCAATCTCCAGCGCCAGGTGATCCACGGCGTCGCCGACGTAGGACGGCCCAAGATCGAATCCGCGCGGGACGCGATTGCCGCACTGAACCCGCTGGTGGAGGTCCGGCTGCACAACGTCAGGTTGGATGCGTCCAACGCACTGGAGCTGTTCGCGGACTACGACCTGGTCCTGGACGGGGCGGACAACTTCGCCACCCGTTACCTGGTCAACGATGCCGCCGCCATCCTCGGCAAGCCCTATGTGTGGGGATCGATCTTCCGCTTCGACGGTCAGGTCAGCGTGTTCTGGGAAAAGCACGGACCCACCTATCGGGACCTTTATCCCGAGGCCCCGCCGGCCGGATCCGTGCCCTCCTGCGGCGAGGGCGGCGTCTTCGGCATGCTCTGTGCTGCTGTGGGTTCACTCATGGTGACCGAGGCAGTCAAGCTGATCACCGGCGTCGGGCGTTCACTCCTGGGCCGGGTGGCACTGTTTGATGCTCTGGGCGGAAGCTGGCGCGAGATCCGCGTGTCGAAGGACCCGGCGGCGGAACCCATTACGGAACTGACGGACTACGAAGCCTTCTGCGGCATCACTCCTGCCGTCTCCGCAGACACGGAGCACACAGTGACGGCAACCCAGCTGGCCACCATGCTGGCGTCCCGGAAGGCAGGCCTGAAGGACTTCGAGCTGGTGGACGTCAGGGAAACCGGCGAACACGACATCGTGAGCATCGACGGCTCGGTGCTGATCCCGCAGGGCAGGATCCTCGCGGGGGAGGCCTGGGCGGAACTCCCGCAGGACAAGGACATTGTGTTCCACTGCAAAGCAGGCACCCGGTCAGCCAACGTGCTGGAGGCTGCGCGGAAGGCCGGCTACCAGCGGGTCAGCCATCTCGACGGCGGAATCCTGGCCTGGGTGCGCGACGTGGAGCCGCAGAAGCCGGTCTACTAACCGGTTGCCCTATCACTTTTGGTCGCCAAAACGTTCGGTTGAGAGCCAAAACTGATAGAGCAACGGGGGCCGGTCAGGCGGTTTCGAGGCCCCGGTGGTCCACGGGGCACTCCGCCTGCGCTGCGGTGGCCGGCTGCTCCACGGTGATGCCGTAGAGGGTTTCGAGCGCGGACACGTAGTCGTCCTGCTGGCCGTTGGCGGCGAGCTCACGGGCACGGACAGTGGGCACGTGCAGCAGCTGCTTGACCATCCGGCGGAGGGCGAACTCCACTTCCTCGGCGGCGGCGGTGCAGCCGTGGCGGGCACGGACGCGTTCCATTTCCGCATCCAGGACGTTCATGGTGTGCCGCCGGAGCGCCACGATGGCGGAATCCACCGAGCGGGCTTCCCGTTCCTGTTCGAAGGCCTGGGCCGCGCCGGACACAATGCCGCTGGCCTGGGTGAGGGACTCGGCCTGTTCCTGGGGTGCCGCCAAACGCACGGATTCCAGCGTGAGCAGCTCAACGCCGTCGAGCTGGCCGACTTCGGGGTCAAAGTCATGGGTGAGGGCGAGGTCGATCGCGATCAGCGGCTGGGGAGAGTCTGCGCGGATCTCGGCAAGTTCACCGGCCTCGACCCGGGTGTCGGAGCCGCTGCAGCCGATCATGACGTCGGCCGCCGCCACGGCCAGCGGCAGGGAATCGCTGTCCAGCGATGTTCCGCCGCGGGTGGCGACGAACGCTTCGGCGCGTCCCGACGAGGAGAACACGGAGATGTCGGTGCAGCCCCTTTCGCGGAGCAGCGCCATGGTGGCGCCGGCGTAGGCGCCGGTGCCGAACACCACCACCTTCTTCGCTGACCAGTCGGGGCTTTCGGAAAGATCGGTGGCCAGATCCAGTGCCACTGAAACGATGGACAGGCCCCGGGAACCGAGGGCGGTCTGTGCTCCGACATCCTTGGCCGTCTTGGAGGCGGCCTGGAAGAGGCGGACCAGGCCGGAGCTGGCCGTGCCCTCGTGCTGGGCGGTGATGAGTGCGCGGCGGACCTGGCCGGCGATTTCACGTTCACCCACGACGGCGGAGTCCAGTCCTGCGCTGACGGCGAAAAGGTGCTGGCTGACTTCGGGGCCGGTGCGTGTGCTGAAGGAGCGGGACACGAGCTGTTCGTTGAGTCCGCTGAGGCCGCTGATCTCCGAGACGAGGGCCGCCCGGGCAGCCTCAACATCGTCAGCGTGGGGAGCTTCACCGTAGATTTCGTACCGGTTGCAGGTGGCAAGCACCACCGCACCCGTCACTGCCGGCGATCCGGAGAGTGCGGATGTGGCGATCCCGGAAGCACCGTTGCTCAGTTGAGCAACGGTCTCAAGGTCGATGTCGGCGTGTGTAGCCACCAATGAAAAAAGAACCACAGCAGATCAATCATAGCTTTTTCGTAGCCTGGTAGAACAACAGGCCAAACGGCAACGGGCGGTGGAGGGCCATGATTCCTGTCACGGCGCGTCCCGGGCGGCTTTCCGTGACAGGCTGTCGTTATCTTTTAGGGCCGATTTTGGGCACAATCAAAGGCATGACTTCCAGCTCCGCCGTGTCCAATGCCGTGCCCAGTGTCCCGTCTGCTGCCGGTGCCCTCGCTGCGGGCCATCCGCTGATGGACGGCCGCACCGCAGATTCTCCCCTCATCACCGCCTACCGCGGCGGCAAGCCGTCGCGGCGGCCCGTGTGGTTCATGCGGCAGGCCGGGCGCTCCCTGCCGGAATACCTGAAGGTGCGCGAAGGCGTGGCCATGCTGGATTCCTGCCTGCGGCCCGAGCTCGCGGCCGAAATCACGCTGCAGCCCGTCCGGCGCCATGACGTGGACGCTGCCATTTTCTTCTCCGACATCGTCATTCCGCTCAAGCTCGCCGGCGTCGGCGTGGACATTGTGCCGGGCGTGGGCCCCGTGCTGGACAAACCGGTGCGCACGGCTGCAGACGTGGCTGCCCTGCCCCAGCTGACCTGGGAAGCGCTGGAACCGATCCGCGAAGCCGTGCGGCTCACCGTCGCCGAGCTGGGCAAAACCCCGCTGATCGGCTTTGCCGGTGCCCCGTTCACCCTCGCCGCCTACATGGTGGAGGGCAAACCCTCCCGTGACCACCTGGGCCCGCGCACCATGATGCACGCGGACCCGGAAACCTGGACGGCGCTGGCCAACTGGGCCGCCGACGCCTCGGGGATGTTCCTCCGCGCCCAGCTGGAAGCCGGCGCCTCCGCCGGGCAGCTGTTTGATTCCTGGGCAGGGTCACTGGGCCTGGCCGACTACACCAAGTTCGTGGCACCGGCCTCGGCCCGGGCGCTGGACCATGTCCGCCACCTCGGCGCGCCGCTGATCCACTTTGGTACCGGAACCTCCGAACTGCTTGTTGCCATGCGCGACGTCGGCGTGGACGTGGTGGGCGTGGATTACCGCCTTCCGCTGGATGAGGCCAACCGGCGCCTGGGCGGAACGGTGCCCCTGCAGGGCAACATCGACCCCGCGCTGCTGTCCGCGCCGTGGGACGTGCTGGAAGCCCATGTCCGTGCGGTCATTGCGGCCGGCGCTTCTGCGCCCGGCCACGTGCTCAACCTTGGACACGGGGTGCCGCCGGAAACCGACCCCACGGTCCTGACCCGCGTTGTAGAACTCATCCACTCCATTTCCCCGGAGTAGGACCGTGGGCAGTTCCGTGACACCGGCCCAGACCGCCGTCGTCCTGGGCGGCGGCATCTCCGGCCTGCTGGCCGCCCGCGAGCTGGCAGCTGCCGGACGCGCCGTCACCGTCCTGGAAGCCACAGCATCCTGGGGCGGCTGCGTGGGCAGCCACGTGGTGGCCGGCCTCACCCTGGACAGCGGAGCAGAGTCCTTCGCCACACGCTCGAACGCTGTGGCGGACCTTGCTGCTGAACTGGGACTCGGCGGCAACGTTGTGGCGCCCCGCCCGGGCGGCGCCTGGGTGCAGCTTCCGGACGGCCCCCGCGAACTGCCCAAGACCGGAGTCCTGGGCATTCCCGCCAACCCCTGGGACCCGGAGGTCAGGCGGTCCCTCGGATTTGCGGGTTCGCTGCGGGCGTCGCTGGACAAGTACCTGCCGGCGTCGATCGGCGCGTCGGCGGACGTCACCAGCGTCGCGGCGCTGGTGCGGGCCCGGATGGGCCGCCGCGTGTTGGACCGCCTCGTGGCCCCTGTGGTGGGCGGCGTGCACTCCGCGGACCCCGGTCTCCTGGACGTGGACATGGTGGCCCCCGGCCTCCGGGCCGGCATCCGTGAGCACGGTTCCCTCGCTGGCGCGGTGGCCGCCCAGCGGCGCGGTTCCACCCAGCCGTCCGTCGCGAAGGCGGGTTCCGCAGTCGCCGGCCTCAAAGGCGGGATGCACACCCTGGTTTCGGCCCTGCTCAGCGATCTCCGCGGCCGCGGTGTCACCCTGATGAGTGGAACAGCCGCGGACGCCGTCGAACGGACGCCGGACGGGTGGCGCGTCACCGCCGGTGACGCAACGCACGACGGCGGCATGCTGGTGGTGGCGCTGCCCGGCCCGGCCGCAGTGGGGCTGCTTCAGGCGGCCGTGCCCGCCCTGGCCGGCAGGAGCCCCGAAAGCGGTCCGGATGTCCGGCTCGTCACCGTGGTAGTGGACCTGCCCGAACTGGACCGCAGGCCGCGGGGCACCGGGATCCTGGTGGCCCCCCAGACGCCGGGCGTCCAGGCAAAAGCCCTCACGCACGCCACCGCGAAGTGGGATTGGCTGGCCGCTGCGGCAGGTCCCGGGACCCATGTGCTGCGGCTCTCCTACGGCCGCCTGGAGGCCTCGGAACCCGCGACCCCAGAAACCGGCGGCTCCGCGCCTGCCCTCGACGCGGAACTACTGGCTGCTGCCTTGCATGATGCTTCGGCGCTGCTGGACGTCCCGGTGCAGGGGACCGACGTCGTTGGCTGGGATGTTGTCAGGTGGCAAGGGGCCCTGCCGTTCGCGGCCGTAGGACACAAAGCCCGGGTGGCCGAGGTCAGGAAGCTCTGCGCGGCAGAGGCCGGCCTCGGCATTGTGGGCGGATGGGTGGCCGGCAACGGACTCGCCGCAGTGGTGGCCGATACCCGAAAAGAAATTCGCAGCCTGCTCAGCTGACCATCGCTCCTGTTCAGTGGAATATGGGCCTTGAAAGGACCACTCCGGGGTGCAGTTTCCGGTTTTCAATCCACCCCCTGATGTGGCTAGGGTCGATAACTATGGTTATTTACAGGTCCGAATCTTCCCGTTCCCGGACCAGTATCCATGGGGGACTCCGGCGTGGCGCTGCAGCGGCTGCCGTCGGAGCGGTACTGGTCCTGTCCGCCGGCGTTCCGGCATCCCAGGCGGCTGACGGCAGCGCCGAACCCACGGAGTCCGCCGCGGTTGCGGCCGACGGGGACCTCGCCGGGGTCAGCGGCCTGCTGAATGGCCTCCTGGGCGGTTCCGGCGGACAGACCAAAGCCTCACCCGAACCGACTCCCGCCCCCTCAGGATCTTCCACTCCGACGGTCACACCGTCTCCGGCCCCCACGTCCACGGCCCCCACGTCAACTGCGCCGACGTCGTCCGCTCCGTCGACATCTGCCAGCCCAGCGCCGCAGGGCACCACTCCGCAGGGCACGGCTCCCCAAGGTACCGTCCCGCCGTCGAGCGCTCCGGCGCCGGTCAGCACGTCCCCGGAGGCCGCAGGTTCAGCGGCAGGCACGCAGCCGAACGGCCAGCCCGGTGCCCCCGCCGACGCGACGCAGGATGCCGGACAGGAAGCCGACCCTGCTGCGGACCAGCCCACGGACAACCACAGCACCAACGCCACGCCTGTTTCGGGACCGGGGCGCCACGGAAACGCGCCTGCCAGCCGGGACAACATGGCGTCCGCCACGGCAGCAGCCGCGGCGGCCGAACCCGCGAAGGTCTGGCTTGGTGTGGGACTGGTGGGGTCCGCGGGAGCCGCTGGCCTCCTTTTTGCCCGGATCCGCCAGATCTGACCTCGGTGCCGGATCGGCTCGCAACCCATGCTGCGCCGAACGTGTGACATTGAGCACTTCTACGTCTTGTAGAAGTCGCTGGTTTCGACTTGGCGGTAGGGAAGGGGCAAACTGGTAACCATGAGCCACACTTCTGCCGAATCTGTCACTAAAACCGAAGAATCAGCCGAGCAGTTCTTCACTCTCTGGACTGTTTTCAAGCGGTCCGAGGAACTGGTGCGCAGCGCTGATGCTGCCGCCGATTTCGATGCCCTGTTGGTCCGCCTGGCCGAGGCGGGCGTGACGCACCGCGGCAGCTACGACGTCTCCGCGATGCGCGCCGACGCCGACGTCATGGTGTGGCTCCACGGCCCGAAGCCCGAAGCGCTGCAGCAGGCCATCCGCGACATCCGCCGCAGCACGCTTTTCGCCGGAACCGAGATTGTCTGGTCCGCCATGGGCGTGCACCGGGAAGCCGAGTTCGCCAAGAACCACACCCCCGCTTACTCACGCGGTGTGGCCCCGGCCGAATGGCTCTGCGTCTACCCGTTCGTGCGCTCCTATGAGTGGTACATCCTGCCCGAGCAAGAACGCGGCAAGATGCTCCGCGACCACGGCATGCTGGGCCGGGAGTTCCCGCAGGTCATCTCCAACACGGTATCCTCCTTCGCCCTGGGCGACTGGGAATGGATCCTGGGACTGGAAGCCCCCGAACTGGTGGACCTCGTGGACCTCATGCGCCACCTCCGCGCCACCGAAGCACGCAACCACGTACGGGAGGAAATCCCGTTCTACACCGGCCGCCGCATCACCGCAGCCGAGGTCGCTGAGGTCCTCGCATGACCCAGCCCGATCCCGCGGCGGGCGCCGTGCTCACCGGAACCAACCCGGTCACCGAAGCCGGCCGGATGGCGCCCAAAAACTATGACGGCGTCCTGCTGGCCTCCTTTGGCGGGCCCGAGGGCCAGGACGACGTCATCCCGTTCCTGCGCAATGTCACCCGCGGCCGCGGCATCCCGGACGAGCGGCTCGAAGAGGTTTCCCACCACTACCGGGCCAACGGCGGCATCAGCCCCATCAACCAACAGAACCGCGAGCTCAAGGCAGCCCTGGAAGCGGAGCTCAGCGCCCGCGGCATTGAGCTTCCCGTGCTGTGGGGCAACCGCAACTGGGACCCCTACATTCCGCAGGCGCTGCAGGACGCGTACGACGCCGGCCACCGCAAACTGCTGATGGTCACCACGAGTGCCTACTCCTGTTACTCCAGCTGCCGCCAGTACCGCGAGGACATCGGCATCGCCCTGACGGAGACAGGACTGGACGGCCGGCTTGAGGTGGACAAGGTCCGCCAGTACTTCGACCACCCCGGCTTTGTGGAGCCCTTCATTGAAGGCACCGCTGCCGGGCTGGCGGACGTGCGGGCGCAGCTCACTGCGGCCGGAACGCCGGACGCCCCCGTGCACATCCTTTTTGCCACCCACTCCATCCCCACCCGGGATGCCGAGGCCGCCGGAAGTTCCGCGGACGAACCGCGCGGGTTCGACGAAGGTTCCGCCTACGTGGCCCAGCACCTGGCCACCGGCGCCGCAGTTATCAGCCGTGTTAAGGCCGAGTCAGGGCTGACCGCACCCTGGTCCCTTGTCTACCAATCCCGCTCGGGCGCGCCGCACGTGCCCTGGCTGGAGCCGGACATCAACGACGCCATCGCCGATCTGGCGGGCCAAGGCATCAAAGGCATCGTCATCGTCCCGCTGGGCTTCGTCAGCGACCACATGGAAGTTGTCTGGGACCTGGATACGGAAGCCCTGGAAACCTGCCGCAACCTCGGCCTGGCTGCCACGCGGGTACCCACCCCCGGCACGCACCGGAAGTTTGTGAACGGCCTGGTGGACCTCATCTCCGAACGTACGCTCGCCAACAACATCAGCGACCGGCCCGCCGTGACCGGACTAGGCCCCTGGTACGACGTCTGCCGGCCGGGATGCTGCGCGAACTTCCGCGGCGAAAAGCCCACCATCGCCGGAGCCGACACCACCGTCGGCACCGGACACGACGCATACCCGGCCGCATCTGCGGGCGCTGCCGGGGGAGAAGGAACCCCATGACCGTACGGATCGGAACCAGGGCCAGCAAGCTCGCCCTGACCCAGACCCAGCAGACGGCGGACCAGCTGGCCGCCGTCGGAGGCTTCCCCGTGGAGCTGGTGCACATCACCACCGAGGGCGACGTCAAGACGGGGTCCCTGTCCCAGATGGGCGGCACCGGGGTGTTTGTCGCCGCCCTGCGCGATGCCCTGCTGCAGGACACCTGCGATGTCGCTGTGCACTCGCTCAAGGACCTTCCCACGGGCGCCGCGCCGGGCCTCACCATCGCCGCAACGCCCAAGCGTGCGGACGTGCGGGACGTCCTGTGCGCCCGCGACGGCCTTAAGCTGGCTGATCTGCCGCAGGGCGCCAGGGTGGGCACCGGCTCGCCGCGCCGAGCTGCCCAGTTGCGTGCCGCCCGCCCTGACCTGGAAGTGCGGGACATCCGCGGCAATGTGGAGACCCGCCTGGGCCGCGTGCCCGGCCTGCCCGGAAACGCCGCCGGCGCACCGGGTGACCTGGACGCCGTCGTACTGGCCGCCGCAGGACTGGAA
Organism: Pseudarthrobacter sulfonivorans; assembly: GCF_001484605.1. Lineage (NCBI taxonomy): Bacteria > Bacillati > Actinomycetota > Actinomycetes > Micrococcales > Micrococcaceae > Pseudarthrobacter > Pseudarthrobacter sulfonivorans. The sequence goes on from NZ_CP013747.1 coordinate 3,945,512, forward strand.
CGCATCGGCCGCCTGGACGCCGTCAGCGAATTTTTCGAGATGGACGTGATGCTGCCGGCGCCCGGACAGGGTTCGCTGGCCATCGAATGCCGGACGGCTGACGCCCCGCGCAAGGCAGGTTCCACCGAGGGTTCGCAGGGTGTTTTGGCGCAGGCCCTGGCCGCGCTCAACGATGAGGACACCCGCCTCGCCGTGACCGCCGAGCGTGCCGTGCTGGCCCGCCTCGAGGCCGGCTGCGCCGCCCCCGTGGGTGCCTTTGCGTACCGCAAGGGCAGCATGCTGTATCTCGAGGCGGCGGTGTGCGCCGTGGACGGCACCAAGACTGTGCGCGAAAAGAAGGCAACCGACGGTCTCACCGAGGTTGGTGCCACGCTGCTCGGCATCGAGGTGGCCGAGCTCCTGCTGGCCGCCGGCGCCGCGGAGATCGCGGACCTTGCCGCATCCCGATGACCTGGCGGGCGCTCTGGGTGGCCGGCGCGTCCTGATCACCCGCAGCGCCGACCGTGCCAGGCCGCTGGCCGCGCTGCTCGGCAGCCTGGGGGCCGAACCGCTGCTGCTGCCGCTCATCGACTTTGAACGGGCCGCGGACCAGCCGGTCCTCGATGCTGCGCTGGATGATCTGGTGGCCGGGGGCTTCGACTGGCTGGTGGTCAGCAGCATCACCACGGTGCGTGTGCTCGTGGAAAAAGCGGTTGAGCGCGGCACCACGCCGGCGGCACTGCTGCCGGCGGGAATGCGGGTGGCCACGATCGGGCCGTCTTCGCGGCGGATCCTGGAAGCCGTGGGCATTCCTGTGGCGCTGGCCCCGGTGGATATCCAATCCGCCGAAGGACTCGTGGAACTGTGGACCGCCGCGCCGGCGCGCGTGCTGTTGCCACAGGCCGACATCGCCGCGCCTGCGCTGCGCGATGGCCTCGCGGCCAAGGGCGCCGACGTCACCGCTGTTGTGGCCTACCACACCGTGGACTACCCGGCCCGGCAAGAACTCCGCCTGGAGGCGGAACTGCCGTCCGCCGTCGGACTTTCCAATAACACCGCGCCGCGCGAGCTCACTCCGCTGCAGACCCGCGGGGAGCTCGACGCCGGGACGCTCGACGCCGTCGTGGCCGCCTCGCCAAGCGCCGCGCGGCGCATTGCAGCGACCCTCCTGCCGCTGGGCCGCTGCCGTTTCATCGCCATCGGACGCCCGACGGCGGCAGAAGCTGCCGCCCTTGGCATCCCGGTGGCCGCCACCGCCCAAGTCCCCACCCCGGACGGCATAGTGGCCGCGCTGGGCACCGTATTTGCCAACGAAGGGAACACCCGATGAGCTTTCCGAACCACCGCCCGCGCCGCCTCCGCACCACGCCCGCCATGCGCCGGCTCACCGCCGAATACCGCCTGGCGCCCGCCGACCTGATCCTGCCCGCGTTCATCCGCGAAGGCCTCAGCGAACCGTCGCCCATCACCTCCATGCCCGGGGTTGTGCAGCACACCACAGATTCGCTCAAGCGCGCCGCCGCGGAGGCCGTGGAACTCGGCGTCGGCGGCATCATGCTGTTCGGCGTGCCCGCCGTGCGCGATGCCCGCGGCACCGCCTCCCTGGACCCGGACGGTGTGCTCAATAAAGCCATCCGCGACGTCCGCGCCGAGGTGGGCGACGACCTGGTCATCATGGGCGACGTCTGCCTGGACGAATTCACCGACCACGGCCACTGCGGCGTCCTGGACGCCGATGGCTATGTGGATAACGACGCCACGCTGGAGATCTACGGCCAGATGGCCGTGGCCCAGGCCGACGCCGGCGCCCATGTGCTGGGGCCCTCCGGCATGATGGACGGCCAGATCGCCGTGATCCGCCAGGCCCTTGAGGAATCTGGCCACAAAAACACGGTCATCCTGGCCTACGCTGCCAAGTACGCCTCCGCCTTCTACGGTCCCTTCCGGGAAGCCGTGGATTCGCAGCTCAAGGGCGACCGCCGCACCTACCAGATGGACGCCGCCAACCGCCGCGAAGCCCTCCTTGAGGTGGAGCTGGATCTTGAGGAAGGCGCAGACATGGTGATGGTGAAGCCGGCCATGAGCTACCTGGATATCCTGGCCGACGTCGCCGCCATGAGTCCCGTGCCCGTCTCGGCCTACCAGATCTCGGGTGAATACGCGATGATCGAGGCCGCCGCCGCCAATGGCTGGATCGACCGGCGGGGTGCCATTACGGAATCCATCCTCGGCATCAAGCGGGCCGGCGCCAACACCGTGCTGACCTACTGGGCCTCCGAGGTAGCAGGCTGGCTCAAGGAATCCTGACGCGGCAGGGAATGTTTCCGGCTGCTCGGTGGTTTGTATGCGTATGCATGAAAACAGCGAGCCTTCCGTAACCACTCCGTCCACCCCGGGCAACCCCACTGCCCCCGTCCCCGCGGACACCATCCTGTTGGGCGTCAGTACCTTCGGCGACGTCGACCTGGCTGCCGACGGCGCACCCAAGCACCACGCGGAGGTGCTGCGCCAGGTGGTGGAACAGGCCAAGGTGGCCGACGCCGTCGGACTGCACTCGTTCGGCGTGGGGGAGCACCACCGCAGGGACTTCGCCGTCAGTGCGCCGGACGTGGTGCTCGCGGCCATCGCCACGGCCACGGAAAACATCCGGCTCGGCAGTGCGGTCACGGTCCTGAGCTCGGACGATCCCATCCGCGTCTTCCAGCGCTTCGCCACACTCGACGCCGTCTCCAACGGCCGCGCCGAAGTGATCCTGGGCAGGGGTTCGTTCACGGAGTCCTTCCCGCTCTTTGGCTACGACCTGGGCGACTACGACGCGCTGTTCGAGGAGAAGCTGGACATCTATGACCGCGTCCGCTCCCAGAACCCGGTGAACTGGGACGGCCGGACCCGGGCGTCGCTTCGGGGCCAGATGGTCTATCCGCACGTGGAAGGCCGCCTGCTTCCCACCTGGATCGGAGTGGGCGGCTCACCCCAATCCGTAGTCCGCACGGCCACCTACGGGTACCCCATGGTCCTGGCGATCATCGGCGGCGAGCCCGAGCGTTTCCGCCCGTATGCCGATCTGTACCGGCGCACGCTGGCCGAAGCCGGTAAGGAACCGCAGGCCCTCTCCGTGCATTCGCCCGGCTACGTGGCCGAAACTGACGAGCAGGCCCTCGAGGAGTACTACCCGCACTGGCTCGCCACGCGGAACAAGATCGGCGCGGAACGCGGCTGGGGACCGGCCGGGCGTGGCGAGTTCGAAGCCGCGGCGGACGAGGACGGCGCCCTGTTCGTTGGTTCCCCGGAGACCGTGGCGAAGAAGATCGCCCGGCTCAAGGGCACCCTCGGTGCGGACCGCTTCGAGATGAAGTACAGCAGCGGCACGCTGCCCCACGAGCAGATGATGCGCTCCATCGAACTGTTCGGTTCCAAGGTGGCGCCCCTCGTTGCAGACAAGCTTGCGGACATGCTCGCGGACCGCTGAGTCAGGCGGCCACTTGATCCGGCAGCTACTGTATCCGGCGCCCGCACCATGGCGTGGCGCCGGATGCCACCGCACGTGATGGAAGAATAGGGGCATGACTCGTTCCGAAGACCTCTTCGCCCGTGCCCAGACCCTGATGCCCGGTGGCGTCAACTCACCCGTCCGTGCCTTCGGCTCGGTGGGCGGAACCCCGCGGTTTATGGTGTCGGCCCAGGGCCCATACCTGACCGATGCCGACGGCAAAGAGTACGTCGACCTGGTCTGCTCCTGGGGCCCGGCCCTTCTGGGGCACGCCCATCCGGCCGTCCTGGAGGCCGTTCACGCGGCGGTGGACCGAGGCCTGTCCTTCGGCGCGTCCACCCCGGACGAGGCCAACCTGGCCGCCATCGTCCAGGAGCGCGTGCCGGCCGCCGAACGCGTGCGTATGGTCTCCACCGGCACCGAGGCCACCATGACGGCAGTCCGGCTGGCCCGTGGCTTCACCGGCCGGAACCTCATCATCAAGTTCGCCGGCTGCTACCACGGCCACCTGGACGGGCTGCTGGCCGCTGCAGGATCCGGTGTTGCCACCCTGGCGCTGCCGGGCTCGGCCGGCGTCACCGAAGCCACCGCCGCCGAAACGCTGGTCCTGCCGTACAACGACCTCGCCGCCGTCGAAGCCGCTTTTGCCGCCCACGGGCCGAACATTGCGGCCGTCATCACCGAAGCCGCCCCCGCCAACATGGGCGTGGTAACGCCGGGGGAGGGCTTCAACCTGGGGCTGTCCCGTATCACGCGCGAGCACGGCGCCCTGCTGATCCTGGACGAAGTGCTCACCGGCTTCCGCACAGGCTACTCCGGCTATTGGGGGCTCACCGGCGGTGCTGCTGACGCCACGGACCCGTGGACCCCTGACCTGCTCACGTTCGGCAAGGTCATCGGCGGCGGAATGCCGACGGCGGCCCTCGGCGGGCGTGCGGACGTTATGGACTATCTTGCACCCCTCGGCCCGGTGTACCAGGCCGGAACGCTGTCCGGGAACCCCGTAGCCATGGCCGCCGGCGTCGCCACCCTGACCCACGCCACCCGGGAGGTCTACTCCTTCATCGATGCCAGGTCGCTGGAACTTTCCTCGGCGCTGTCCGCTGCCCTGGACAGTGCCGGCGTGGACCACTCCGTCCAGTTCGCCGGAAACCTCTTCTCCGTGGCATTCGGCACGTCCGCCAACGGCGTCCACAACTATGCTGACGCCCAGGCCCAGGAAACCTTCCGGTACGCGCCGTTCTTCCACTCCATGCTGGAATCCGGCGTTTACCTGCCGCCGTCGGTCTTCGAGGCCTGGTTCCTGTCGGCCGCCCACGACGACGCCGCGATGAACCGGATCTTTGACGCCCTCCCGGCCGCCGCGAAGGCTGCAGCTGCCGCGAAAGCCTAGCGCCGCCGTGGGGCGTTGCTGAGCCCTTAACGCGGAAATCCCCGCCTCCCGGACAAAAACCCCGCACCATGCGTGGGGGAAAATGTCCGGGAGACGGGGATTTTCTGTTGGTGCCACTACAGCACGTCCGACAGGAAGCCCTTCAGGCGGTCCGTTGCGGGCGCCGTGAAGATCTGCTCGGGCGGACCCGATTCGACCACCACGCCGGCGTCCATAAACGTGACGGTGTCTGAGACGTTGCGGGAGAAGCCCATTTCGTGGGTCACCACCACCATGGTCATGCCGCCCTTGGCGAGGTCGGTCATCAGCGCCAGGACGCCCTTCACGAGCTCCGGGTCAAGGGCGGAGGTGGCCTCGTCAAAGAACATCACCTCAGGCTTCATGGCCAACGCACGGGCGATTGCGACACGCTGCTGCTGGCCGCCGGAGAGGTTGGCCGGGCGGGCATCAGCTTTGTGCTTGAGGCCCACGAGATCCAGCTGCTCCAGGGCCTCGTCACGCGCCTGGTCCTTGGACAGCTTCCGGAGCTTGCGCAGCGCGAGCGAGACGTTGTCCAGCACGGTCTTGTGCGGGAACAGGTTGAACTGCTGGAAGACCATGCCGATCCGCTGGCGCAGCTCGTCCGGGTTGTCCTTCAGGACCGACCGGCCATCCAGCAGGATGTCGCCCTGGTCCGGTTCGATCAGCCTGTTCATGACCCGCAGGAGCGTTGACTTTCCGGAGCCGGACGGACCAATGACCGAAGCCGTGGTGCCCTTCTCCACGTGGAGATCGATGCCGCGGAGCACATGGTTATGCCCGAACGAAAGGTGCAGGTTCTTGCCGGTCAGGGTGCCGGAAGTAAATTCCGTCATGCCTGTGCCCCCTTGCCGATAGGTGCCGCCAGCTCGTCCGGTTCCTTCTTCTCCGGCCGGCCGGTACGGAGCCGGTTGTCGATGAAGTTTACGAAGTGGGTCAGCGGCACAGTCAGGATCAGATACAGAACGCCAGCGGCTACCAGCGGCGAAAGGTTCCCCGTGTTGGCCATCGCATCGTTACCGATCCGGAAAATCTCGCGGTCGGAGGCAGCCAAGCCCAGCACGAATACCAGGGAGGAATCCTTCAGCAGCGAGATGAACTGGTTCACCAAGGCAGGCAGCACGCGGCGGATGCCCTGCGGCACCACCACCAGCCGCATGGACTTGCCGTAGCTGAAGCCAAGGGCACGCGAGGCCTCCAACTGGCCTTTCTCCACGCTCTGGATACCGGAGCGGAAGATCTCACCGATGTAGGCGCCGGCGATCAGGGTCAGCGCCAGGATCCCGAGCGGATAGGGGTTCCGGTTACCGGTGAGTTCCCGGGCTATGGGGCTAAGCCCAATACCGATCACCAGGATGACCAGAATGGCGGGCAGGCCGCGGAACAGGTCGGTGTAGATCCGGGCTGCCCAGCGGGCCACCGGATTCCGGGAAATACCCATGAGTGCGAGCAGCAGCCCCAGCAACGAGCCGAGGATACCCGATGCCAAGGCCAGGATCAGGGTGTTGGGCAAGCCCACCGTGAGAAGGGAGGGAACGACTTTCGCCATTTCCTCCCAGTTGAGGAACGTTTCACCCAGCTGGTCCAGGAGATCCATAAGCGGTTAAGCCCAGATCAGCTCTGGGGAGCCGGAGCAGCTTTGCTTCCCGGCTTCCAGTCGGCGGGGGTCTCGCGGTCCGGGTACCATTCCTTGGTCAGCTTGGACCAGGTACCGTCAGCAATTACAGCGTCCAGGCCGGAGTTCAAAGCATCGATCAGGGCCTTGTTGTCCTTGTTCACGGCGTAAGCGGTGAAGTTCTGGGTGTTCACAACAGATTCGGCGATGACAGTTCCGTCGCCGTCCTTCACCTGGCCGGTGGCCTGCTGCGAGGGTGCCACCCAGGCATCGATCTGGCCGTTGCGCACATTGGCGTACACGGTGGCGTAGTCCGGGAAACGGACCGGCTCGAGCTTCAGGGTGTTGGTGACGTAGTCGTCCTGGACCGTGCCCTGGACGACGCCGATGCGGACATTGGCATCCAGGTCTGCGAAGCCCTTGACGTCGCTGTCGGTCTTGGCAACGACAGCCATAAAGCCGAAGTCGTAGCCGTTGGTGAAGCCCACGTTGGCGCGGCGGGCGTCTGTGGTGGAAATCGAGGACGATCCCACATCGAACTGCTTGGTCTGTACCTGGGAGAGCAGCGCCGAGAAGTCGGTGGCTACGAACTCGACCTCGAGGCCAAGCTTGCCGGCAACGGCGCGCAGCAGCTCGTTGTCGTAGCCAGTGAACTTGCCGGCGGGGTCGATGAAGATATTCGGCGGGGCGTCGGAGAGCGTGCCAACTTCAAGCTTGCCTTCGGTGTTGAGGCCCAGCTTGGTCTTGTCGATCTGGTCCAACGGCGTGACGTCGGCGGTGGTGTACTTGTCCAGCGTCTGCTGGTCACTGCCGGCGAGGGCATCGGTGGGCGTGCCGCTCGGCTGGGCGGTCCCGCTACCGCAGGCGGCCAGCGAGACAGCCAGCGCAACCGCGACCGGAACGCTGGTCAGCCACTTCATGGCTTTGGTCTTCATGAGAAAGTCACTTTCATCAGAGTCATAAGATCAACCGGGCCGAAGGCTGCGCGTCAGGCGCTGGCGCCTTGCTCCCAAATGCCGGCCGGCCGGGGCGGGATTACCGCTGAACTTAATCATCTCATTTCCGGCTTTCAGCGCCTTCGGACGAATAAGACCTTGCTTCAATGCGCCCAATGCCGAATTAGTGGCTGAAGTTGACTCTTCCTGAACATCTGATGAATGAATGCTGCCCGCGTGGCCGAATCTGCGGGTTCCGATGGCCCCAGTCAGCGGTTCCGGGCTAATTGTGAGTTAGCTCTCAGCTAGAAGTCGCCGCTGGCGTCTTCCGGAGGTAGGACGGGCCATTCGCCTTCGATTACGGCGGCGGGCTTGGTCTTGCGCAGGTAGTTCTGGAAGTCCGCCGCTTGGCTGACAGCCCAGTCCTTTTGCAGTTCGTGAAGCTGGCTGGCCGGCATCTTGAGCTTGGGGAACTTGATGGCCATGGCATCCAGCATCCGGAGCGTGGCCAAAGCATCCGCGGCCGACGTATGGGCGTTGTCCAGCGTGATGCCGTATTCCTCACACAGGGCCGTCAGTGTGCGCTTACCCTTGCGGTAGCGGTCTACCTGTTTGTTCATGATGAACGGGTCCAGGACGGGGAACCGGCTCAACTGCCGGACGCCGTAGCGGGCGGACTCAGCGGCCAGGACGGTGAAGTCGTAGCTGGCGTTGAAGGCAATGACCGGAATTCCGGCGTCGAACAGGTCCTGCAGGACAGTTGCGAGCTCCCCGGTGACTTCATGGGCCGGCCGTCCCTCACGCCGGGCATGCTCCGTGGTGATGCCGTGGATATCGCTGGCCTCGGTAGGGATTTCGACGCCGGGATCGGCCAGCCATTCGTGTTCGGTGATCACGTCCCCCTGCTGGTCCACCACGGTGACCGACGCCGTGACGATGCGCGCGGCACGCGAATTCCGTCCGGTGGTTTCGAGATCGAAGGCTGCGCGGGGAAGGGTGTTCCAGGTGGTCATGCCTCAACGCTACCGGCCAGCACCGACAGGATCGCGCAGCGCCACTGCCGGTAACCTTGAGGTATGCGGACTGAGTACATTGAGGCGGTGCTCGCGCTGGTCGAGCTGGTTCCACCCGGCACCGCACTGGCCTACGGTGATGTGGCTGAGCTGCTGGGGTCCGGCGGTCCGCGGCAGGTTGGCCACGCCATGAGCCACTACGGCAGCCAGGTCGCGTGGTGGCGCATCCTGAAGGCGAACGGCCAGGGTCCGGAAGGCCATGAGGCCGAAGCGCTCCGCCACTACCTGCAGGAGGGGACGCCGCTGCTCGGCAACCACGATGCTTTCCTGCGCACCGGCGAAGGCAAATGGCGGGTGGACCTGATGGCAGCACGCTGGGCACCGGGCGAGGATGACTTCGACCGGATTGACGCTATTGCGGAGCAGCTGGAGCGGCGGCTGCATAGATTGTCGGTGGCTGATGATGAAATGTCTGTGTGACCGTAACAATCCCCGATGTTGATACCGCCGAGTCCGCGGCCGGACGATCCGGCGGAACGGGCCTCCGGCTTCTCCCGCCGCGGCAGCTGCACGCCGACGTGCCGGCGTTGTCTGCGGACCAGCGCGGGGCCGTCGACGTGCCTCACGGCTCCGGGCCCGTCCTGGTTCCCGGGGCACCCGGAACCGGAAAATCAACGGTCCTGATCGAAGCTGCCGTCCGTCGGGCCCTGCAGGACGGCGTGGACCCGGAGCGGATCCTCATCCTGGCGCCCGGACGCCTCGCCGCCGACTCACTCCGCGACCGCTTCACCGCACGGCTGGACAGGAGCCTGAGCACCACGCCGGCCCGGACTTGGGCAGCCTATGCGTTTGACCTGATCCGGCGGGCGAAAGCGGAAGGAATCCTTACGCTTCCGCGCGCGCCACGGCTCCTGTCAGGCCCGGAACAGGACCTCATCATCCGCGAACTCCTGGAGGGCCACCGGATGCCCGGCCTGGAACTTCCATGGCCTGCGGACCTGGAAGCGGCACTTGAGACGCGGGGCTTCCGCCACGAGGTACGCCAACTCTTCGACCGGATCATCGAATCCGGCCGGACCGCCGGTGACCTGGAGGAGCTGGGCCACCAGTGCGGCCGGCCCGACTGGATCGCCGCCGCGGCGCTGTACGCCGAGTACCGGGACGTCCTGGACCTTCGCATGCCGGAGGCCTTCGACCCCGCCGGCATCATCACCACGGCCCGGCAGATCTTCCAGGACGCGCCTGACTTCCTGGCCGCGGAACGGGATCGCCTCCAGCTCGTGTTGGTGGACGATGTGCAGGAGGCGAACCCTGCCGTGTTCGAACTGCTCGCCGATATCGCCGCCGGCAAGGACTGCTATGTCGCCTACTCCCCGGACACCGTTGTGCAGGGCTTCCGCGGGGCCAGACCCGACCTCGTGGCGGAGCTGCCGCGCCTGCTTTCTGCGAAAGCCGGCGTCATCGAGCGGCCACTGTGGCACACCCATCGGCACGCCCCCGCCATTGCCGAGGCCTGGCTCGGCGTCGCGGGCAGGATCTCGCAGCGTGCGGGCGGCCAGCTGGCAAGGCGGCTTGAGCCGCCCGAACCCCGGGCCGGAACCGCGCACGGGCCCACCGCCGTCGTCGAACCCCAACCGCAGTCCGCCGGCACGGTGGAAGCACACCTGGTACCGTCCCCGGTCCACGAACTCCGGTACGTTGCCCAGCGCATCCTGGACCAGCACGTCAACCATGGCCGCGACCTGGCCGAGATCGCCGTGATTGTACGCAACGGCGGCCAACTCAGTGAGCTGCAGCGCTACCTCACGGGCCAGGGGATCCCGGTCCGTGTTCCGGTGGCCGAGTCCGCGGTCCGCGATGAGGTGGCCGTGCGTCCGCTGTTGGACGCCTACGCCATAGCCCTGGATCCCGAGTTGTTGACTCCGGAAGCCGCCGTTGCGCTGCTGACGTCGCGCATCGGGGGTGCCACGTCCATTGAATTGCGCCGGCTCCGCCAGTCGCTGAGGCGGGAGGAGCTGCTGGGCGGCGGCGGACGGACCAGCGACGCCCTGCTGGTTGAGGCATTATCGGAACCCGGCGCCCTGGGGACGCTGGGCCTGGAAGGCCGTTCCGCGCGCCGGACCGCCCGCATGATCCAGGCAGGGCGGAGCGCCGCCGCCGAGCCCGGCGCCAATGCCGAGACCGTGCTCTGGGCCCTGTGGCACTCCACCGGACTGGCCAACGCCTGGACCGAATCTGCCCTCACCGGCGGCTCCCACGGAGCCCGAGCCGACCGGGACCTTGATGCCATGATGGCGCTCTTCCATACAGCCGAGCGCTACGTGGACCAGATGCCGGGCGCCGGGCCGGAGCAGTTCCTTGAGTACCTCCTGAACCAGGAGCTGCCGATGGATACCCTGGCCGCGCGGGCCCAGGTGGACGACGCCGTCGAGCTGATGACCCCGGCCAGCGCTGCCGGGCGGCAGTGGCCGGTGGTCATTGTGGCGGGGCTGCAGGAAGGCGTCTGGCCCAATACCAGGCTCCGCGGTGAGCTGCTGGGCAGCAGCCTGTACGCTGACGCCGTCGAGCATGGGGTCAGCTATGCATTACAGCTGGACCCGCTGAGCCGGCTGCGGGAGATCCGCTACGACGAACTCCGGAGCTTCTCCACGGCCGTTTCCAGGGCCTGCGAGATGCTGATCTGCACCGCTGTTTCGTCCGAGGACGACCAGCCGTCGTCCTTCCTCGACTATGTGGCGCCGCTTGAGCCGGGCGCTGAAGGCAGGGGGTTCACGCCGGTGGAACGGCCCATGACGCTGCGCGCCCTGGTGGCCGAGCTGCGGCAATACGCGCAGCTGGATGGAAAGTATGAGCCCGAAGCCGCCGAGGCCGCCAGGGTCCTGGCCGGACTTGCCGCCGCTGAACCGGCGGTCGCGGGAGCGCATCCGGACAGCTGGTGGGGCCTGCCTCCTTTGACGACATCGGAGCCGGTTGTCCCGCCCGGAGGGACGGTTTACGTCTCGCCGTCGAAGGTGGAATCCGTGCAGAAATCACCGCTCGACTGGTTTGTGCAGGCCGCTGGCGGAGAGGCCGCCACCGACTTCGCCCGGAGCCTGGGCACCCTGGTGCACGCCATCGCGCAGGACCTGCCGGAGGCCTCCGGAGGCGAGTACGTCGCCGAACTCATCCGCCGGTGGCCAACCCTGGGGATGAAGGACAACTGGGAGGGCAAACTCGACTTCCAGCGTGCCGAAACGATGGTGCGCAAGCTCGCGCAGTATGTCCTGGTGATGCGGAGCGAGGGCCGCAGCCTGCTGGGCGTCGAGCAGGACTTTGAGGTCCGGCTGCCCGACGTTCCGCCCGCGGCGACGGACTCGGGCGATGGCGAGCGCGGCGATGCGCGGGCCGCCGTGCTCCGCGGCCAGGTCGACCGGCTGGAGATCGACCCCGAAGGAAGGCTGGTCATTGTGGACCTCAAGACGGGCAAAAGGCAGCCTGGCAAGACCGAGCTGTCCCGCCATCCCCAGCTGGGGGCCTACCAAGCGGCGGTCCTGGCTGGCGGTTTCACGGAGGTACACGGACTTCCCGGCGCAGCAGAACCCGGTGCACCAGTGCCGGACTCACCAGCGCCGGGCTCACTCGTGCCGGGCGGCGCAGTACTGGCGCAGCTCGGAACAACTACCAAAAGTCCCGGCGTCCAGCAACAGGAACCCTTGGAGGCCCAGGATAACTGGGCCCTGGACATGGTCACCGATGCGGCCGCCGTCATGTCCGGCAGCAACTTCGAAGCCCGGCACGACCCGGCAAAAAGCAGCCACGGGGGGCACGGCTGCAGGCTCCCTGAGGTCTGTCCACTCTGTGTCCGCGGAAAGCAGGTCACCGAATGAGCCAGCCCCAGGTTCCAGAGCCCCTGTTTAGCCCCGAGCAGCTGTCCAGGCTGCTGGGTGAAAAGAACACGCCTACCCCCGAACAGTCGGCCATCATTTCCTCACCCCTGGCTCCCCGGCTGGTGATCGCGGGGGCGGGTTCCGGCAAGACCGCCACCATGGCCGACCGCGTCGTCTGGCTCGTTGCCAACGGCTGGGTCAGGCCAGAGGAAGTCCTGGGCGTTACGTTCACCAGGAAGGCGGCCGGCGAGCTGGCCACCCGGATCCGGGCTAAGCTGGCCGCATTGCAGCGGGTCGCTGCCCAGGACACACGGCACGAAGTGTTCCCCGGGGGGCTGCTCAGCAGCGACGCCCTGGAGCCCAAGGTGTCCACTTACCACTCATTTGCCAGCGGCATCGTTTCTGACTACGGGCTGAGGCTGGGCGTCGAACGCGACGTTGTGCTGCTCGGCGGAGCCCAAGCCTGGCAGCTCGCCAGCGAAGTAGTGGAAGCGTTCGACGGCGAGTACAGCCACTTCAAGGCAGCCAAGTCCACACTGGTCAAGGCAGTCATCCAGCTCGCGGGGGAGTGCGCAGAGCACCTGCAGGAACCGGCCGACGTCGAGGCCTGGCTTCTGGCGCGGCTGTCTGAGTTTGAAGAACGTCCCTACGTGGCCGGGGCAAAGAAGAACGCCCCCCAGGCAGCCGGTGAACTTGCCGCGATGCTGCGCACCAGGGCAAGTGTGGCTGACATGGTGGGCCGCTACGCCGTCGCCAAGAAGTCACGGGGGGCATTGGACTTCGGCGACCTGGTGGCACTCGCGGCCCGTGTGGCCAGGGAAATCCCCCTTGCTGCGGACATGGAACGCCAGCGCTACAAAGTGGTGCTCCTCGACGAGTTCCAGGACACGTCGTATGCCCAGTTGGTTCTGTTTTCGCGGCTTTTCGGCGAGGGCCACGCGGTCACCGCCGTGGGGGACCCCAACCAGTCGATATACGGCTTCCGGGGTGCTTCGGCAGGCCAGCTCTTCCACTTTGTCCGTGAATTCCCTGTCCGCGTGGACGGGGGCGACGGGCCGGGACGCTTCACGCTGGCCCCTACGTCGTACCTCACGACGGCGTGGCGCAACGGCCGGGCCATCCTGTCCGCCGCCAACATCATGTCAGAGGCCTTAGGGCGCGCCGAGGCGCAGAAGGCCCCTGCCGGCAGCGAACCTGTTGGCACCGCGGCGGCGAATGTGCCGCCCCTGCAGCCCAGTCCCTTCGCGGTGGAGGGACGGGTGGTACTGGGCCGCTTCGGCACAGACCTCGACGAAGCGGCCGCCCTTGCCGAGGACGTCATAAAGTACCGGGTCACTGACTTTGAACGTGAGGCCGACGGCACACCGGTGCCGCCCGCACTGGCTGTCCTGTGCCGGCGGCGGGCCCAGATGGAAACCATCCGGCGGGAGTTCGAGGCGCGGGGGATTGCCTACGAAATCGTGGGGCTTGGCGGACTGCTCGACACTCCCGAAATCGTTGATCTGGTGGCCACGCTCCGGGTGCTTGCCGATCCCGGACGCTCGGACTCCCTGATGCGCCTCCTGGCCGGCGCGCGCTGGCGGATCGGGCCGGCAGACCTGATGGCCTTCCGCGACTGGTCCAGCCACCTCGCACGCCGTCGCGGCCGCCCGGCCGGCGCTGCCACGCCGGAGGACGGGCCCGCAGACGCGTCTGACGAGGCCGTCATCGAAAGCGACCTGACTGACGGCGCCAGCCTGGTCGAGGCGCTGGACTGGCTGCCACGCGAAGACTGGACCTCTTCTAACGGTCGGTCGCTGACCGAAGTGGCCCGCGACCGCCTCGGCAGGCTTTCGACGGAGCTCAGGCAGCTGCGCGGCTACCTCGGGGACGACCTCACCACTCTGCTCGGCGAAGTGGAACGCGCCATGTTGCTCGACATCGAAGTGGCAGCACGCCCGGGGACCAGTATCCACCAGGCCCGCCGAAACCTGGACGCCTTCCAAGACGCGGCTGCCGGCTTCCTGCGGACCTCGCACCGGGTGGACATCCTCGCCTTCCTTGCCTGGCTGGAAGCGGCCGCGGCCGAGGAAAACGGTCTCGAAGCTCCGCCGTCGGATATCAACCGCGAGGCTGTGCAACTGCTGACCGTCCATGCGTCAAAGGGCCTGGAATGGGACGTCGTCTTTGTACCGGGCCTCAACGCCGGCGCCTTCCCCAGCAACAAGGACTCGCGCTGGAGCAGCGGCGCGGCGGCCCTGCCGTGGCCGCTGCGGGGGGACCGTTCGGACCTGCCCCAGTGGGATACCGACCAGCCGGACCAGAAGGGCTGGCTGGACGCCGAGAAGGACTTCAAATCAGCCGTCCAGGTCCATGGTGAGGGCGAGGAGCGCCGCCTGGCATATGTGGCCTACACCAGGGCAAAGCACGTCCTCTGGGTCTCCAGCGCGGCATGGGTGGGCTCCAGGGCAGGCCGTGCCGAGATGTCACCGTTCCTCGCTGAACTGGAACAGCTTGTCGGCTCCGGCCCCAACACGCCCTCGGCGGACGCCGCGGAAATCTCTCCCGCCCTGGTCCATCCGGCGTCAGTGGAGGAATCATCCCTGCCGGAAAAGAGCCCGTTGACCACGGAAACGGAGGTGGCCGGATGGCCCTATGACCCCCTCGAAGGTCCTGTGGATGCGCGGACCGGGGAGCGCCTGCGGGTTGTTCCCGGCAGGCGGCTGGCCATGGAGGGCGCCGCGGCACGCGTCCGGGCCGCGTTGGGGCCCTTGGATCCCGAGGACTCTGTGCCGGTCCTTGAGCCTGCATCCACCAATGAGTCCGGGCCAAGGCTCCGGGGCACTGCGGCGGGCTGGGCCAGGGAAGCTGCCTTGCTGCTGGAACGGCGGTCCAGGCGCGCCTCCGGGCAGGACGTTCATCTGCCCGGCCACATCTCGGCGTCCACGCTGGTGGACCTCGGTGAGGACCCGGCGGGGGTAGTGGGCAGGCTGCGAAGGCCTGTACCGCGTGAGCCCGGCATGTCGGCGCGAAAGGGAACGGCATTCCACGCCTGGGTTGAAGAGTACTTCGGCGCAGCCGGCATGCTGGATCTCGGCGAGGCCCCCGGCTCCGACGACCACATTGATGCCGCCTATGACCTTGACACTATGGTGGCCACCTTCAAAGCCTCGGAATGGGCCGACAGGTCACCGGCATTTGTCGAAGTGCCGGTGGAAACGCGGGTGGGAGACGTCGTGGTCCGCGGACGGATCGACGCCGTCTTCCAGGACGCGGACGGGAGGTGGGACCTCGTGGACTGGAAAACCGGCCGTCGGCCGTCTGCCGCGCAGCTGCGGGCCAAATCGGTGCAGCTCGCCGCGTACCGGCTGGCTTGGGCCAGGCTCAAGGGCGTGGCGGTAGCAGACGTCAGCGCCGCCTTCTTCTACGTTGCGGACAACCAAGTGGTGCGGCCGCACGATCTGGGCTCCGCTGAGGAGCTCGAACAGATTGTGGCCGCCGCCCTCGATGTCAGTGCTCCCTAAGGTCAGCGCAGGCTGACCTCAGGAAGCGTTCCCGGGTGTCAGTGCTTCCTGACGTCGACGATGCTGATGGCCGCGGTGGACGTGTCCTCGGCGGACGGGCGTACTGACGGCTTGTCCGCCGGTGACTCGCTGGCAGAGTCTTCGTCCGCCGGTGCTTCGTCGGCCGGGAGGGGCTCAGCCGGGATAGGGCTGACTTCCACCGGGGGCACCGCCGGAACAGGCTCCACCGACGGGACCGGCAAGGGGACGACGGTCACCGCCGGACCAGCGGCCACACCCACCGCGTGGGACTGGGCTGCCGGGGACTGGGCGGCGTCGTCGGCCGGGGCAGCCGGGGCTGGCAGCGGCTCGACACTGATGGCCTGGCCGCCGTGCTCTTCGACGTCGGCCGCGAGGGTTTCCAGCATGCCTTCGGCTTCGGCAACCATACCCGCGTCGCCGGCAGCGATGCCCTTGACCAGGTATTGCGCCAACGCGAACTCGGCAGACAGGGCAGCTCGCCGGAGCAGGTGCTGGTCCGGGGAGTCGCGGCGGCTGCCGGTGTAGCTGGCAAGAACTGCGTCCACGAAATCCTGTTCGTTCGAGGCAACCAGCCAGGCGAAGTCGTCGGCGGGATCCCCGATCCGCAGGTCCGTCCAGCCCGTAACGGCCGTGACGCGGCTGCTTTCCACGAGCAGGTTGTCCTCATGGAGGTCCCCGTGGACAACGCACGGGTTGAACCGCCACAGTGAGACGTCTTCAAGGGCATGTTCCCAGCGGAGCAGCAGCGACGCCGGGATTTTTCCGGTTGTGGCCGCCTGGTCGAGCTCGTTGAGCCGGCGCTGGCGGAATTCGTTGGGGGTGTAGCTGGGCAGGTCGGCATTGCTGACCAGGGAGTGCGGAAGATCATGGATGGCCGCCAGCGCTGTCCCGATTTCCCGGGCGAGCGCGGCCGGACCCGCGGTGAGTTCTTCCACACTTTGCGTGCTCCCGGCCAGATGGGAGTACACAAAGGTGCTGAGATTGCCAAGCCGGACGCTGCCGGCCACCGTGGGCATCAGGAAGGGCAGCTCGGCCCGGATGGCCGGTACGAATGCCCGTAGGACGAGGAACTCCGTCTCGAGCCTGGCGCTTGCTTCCGCATGCCGCGGGGACCTGACCCGCCACTGTTTGTCTTCGGAATCCAGCAGCAGCGCGGAGTCAAAATCCGCGGGATCGTCCGCAGCGGAGCTAACGGCGGTTGGGGTCAGCCCGGGGACTGCCGCGGTTGCTACGGCTGCCAGTTCGATCGGTTTTCTTCTCACCGTTCCACGGTAGATTGAGTGGCGTCCAAGACAACGATGTGCGGCGGCGAGTCTCCAGATATGCTGCAAAAGTCGGCTTCCGCACCCGGTCCGGACGTCCACGCCACCTGTCCCGCCGAATGTCCCCGCCGAATGTAAATTGTCAGTCCGAGTCAGTACGGTGGACACATGAGTCATGCGGAGTCCGCTATACCGGCCTACCAGCCGCAGGCAGCCCAGCTGCCGGCCAACCACCTGTTCGATACCGTACTGCCGGTTCTCCCGGCCGCCGTGGACCGCGGCTCCGCAGACCGTGTCCGGCCAGGCATGGTTGAGGAATTGCTGGACAGCGAACACACCCGGGCGGTGGTCCTTGCCGGGCGGCAGGCCCTGGTGCGGGGTAGCGAGCTTCTACTGCCCGCAGCCGCCCAGTTGCTGGTTGACCTGCGGGACCGTGGCTCAGCCCCGGAACAGGTCATCTATCTTGGCGCCGCGCTGAACGGCTCGGACCTCGCCGCCGGCACCGAAGTGGTCCTTGTCGTCCTTCCCGAACCTGCCGAGCCCGGCACCGCCGGAATCCCGGCCGACGCGCAGTGGGCCGGCTTCCGCGACATCGCCGCCGTCCTGAACCCCACTGATACGGCGTTGTTCGTTGAAGCCAGCGCCATCGCCAACTGGCACGCCGGCCATACGCATTGTCCCCGTTGCGGGGCCCGAACTGCCGTGGAGGCCGGCGGCTGGGTCCGCCGCTGCCCCCAGGACAGCTCGGAACACTACCCCCGGACGGATCCGGCCATTATCGTCACGGTGGTGGGGCCGGACGGACGGCTGCTGCTCGGTGGCGGCGGGCCGGTTGACGCGAAGAATTACTCCACGCTGGCTGGATTCGTTGAACCAGGCGAATCCCTGGAACAGGCCGTCGTCAGGGAAATCCACGAGGAAGTGGGCGTCCGGGTCACGGGCTGCCAGTACTTGGGCTCGCAGTCATGGCCGTTCCCGGCCTCCCTTATGCTTGGATTTACCGCCATCACCGAAGACGCCGTGGCAAAGCCCGACGGCGTGGAGGTAACCCGTGCGCGCTGGTTCAGCCGGGAGGAACTCCAGGACGCCGTGCTCACCGGCGAAATCACCATCTCCAGCCGGCTGTCCATTGCACGCTCGCTGATTGAGCACTGGTATGGCGGCCGGATCATGGACCGCACGGACACCTGACACCCGGAACAGGCATCACCATTGGCCAGACGCCAGCACGTGG
Source organism: Pseudarthrobacter sulfonivorans (assembly GCF_001484605.1). Taxonomy (NCBI): domain Bacteria; kingdom Bacillati; phylum Actinomycetota; class Actinomycetes; order Micrococcales; family Micrococcaceae; genus Pseudarthrobacter; species Pseudarthrobacter sulfonivorans. Next base: position 3,963,841 of record NZ_CP013747.1, read on the forward strand.
CAGTCGCGACAACAGAGCAGCAGAAGTGACCACAGAGAATTTTGACAGTGCAGAGTCCCTTGAGGAACGAATCCTTGGGGGACTTGACGCTGAACAGCGCGAGGTCGCCAGCACGCTGAACGGGCCGCTGTGCGTCCTTGCCGGTGCCGGCACCGGCAAGACCAGGGCCATTACGCACCGGATTGCGTATGGCGTGCACTCAGGGGTGTACAGTCCCCAGCGGCTCCTCGCTGTGACGTTCACGGCCCGGGCCGCCGCGGAAATGCGCAGCAGGCTGCGGGATCTCGGCGTGGGCAATGTCCAGGCGCGCACCTTCCACGCCGCCGCCTTGCGGCAGCTGCAGTTTTTCTGGCCGCAGGCGGTCGGCGGCACGCTGCCCAACCTGCTGGACCACAAGGCCCAGATGATCGCTGAAGCCTCCCGCCGCCTACGGCTCAGCACTGACCGCGCGTCCATCCGGGACCTCGCCTCCGAAATTGAGTGGGCCAAAGTCTCCATGCTGACCCCGGCCAACTACCTGGAAAACGCGCAGGGCAGGGGAACGCCCGGCGGGTTCGACCTCACCGCCGTCGCCCGGGTCTTCCAGTCCTATGAGGATGTCAAGACGGACCGCAACGTCATTGATTTTGAGGACGTACTCCTGATCACGGTGGGGATCCTGCAGGAGGACCAGAAAGTCGCGGCCACCGTTCGTGAGCAGTACCGGCATTTTGTCGTGGATGAGTACCAGGACGTTTCGCCGCTGCAGCAGCGCCTCCTGGAGCTGTGGCTGGGCGGGCGGGACGAGCTGTGCGTTGTGGGCGATGCGAGCCAGACGATCTACTCGTTTACCGGCGCTTCGCCCAAACACCTGCTGGGATTCAAGGCCCAGTACCCTGAGGCCAATGTGGTGAAACTGATCCGGGATTACCGTTCCACGCCGCAGGTGGTCAAGCTGGCCAACGATCTGCTGGCCGCACGGCGTGGCGGCGGGCCGGTGGCCGACGCTGCCTGGGCGGCTCCGCTGCAGCTGGTGGCGCAGCGGCCGGCGGGGCCTGTCCCACAGTTCACCGAGTGCTCCGACGATGAAGCCGAAGCTGCCACGGTCGCCATCAAGATCCAGGAACTGCTCGACGCCGGCACTCCCGCCAGCCAGGTGGCTGTCCTTTTCCGCACCAACGGGCAGTCCCAGGCCTACGAACAGGCGCTTGCGGCCGCCGGCATCAGTTACCAGCTGCGCGGTGGTGAGCGCTTCTTCGCCCGCAAGGAAGTGCGCGACGCCATCCTCCAGCTGCGCGCGGCAACCAGGGCCGTCGCAGAAACCGCGACGCCGGAACCGCTCGGCCAGCTGGTCCGCGATATCGTGGCCTCGCTCGGCTACACGGACGCCCCGCCCCACAATGGCGGCGCGCTGCGCGAACGCTGGGAGTCCCTGGCAGCGCTGGTGGCGCTCGCGGACGAGCTGGTCCACGTCCGCGGCGAGCAGTTCAGTCTCAGTGACTTTGTAAATGAACTCCAGGAACGGTCGCTGGCGCAGCACGCTCCCACTGTCCAGGGCGTGACGCTTGCATCGCTGCACGCCGCGAAGGGCCTCGAATGGGACGCCGTGTTCCTGGTGGGCCTCTGCGAAGGCCTGATGCCCATTTCCTTTGCGGACACACCCGAATCCTTGGATGAGGAGCGCCGCCTGCTCTACGTGGGCATCACCCGCGCCCGCGAGCACCTGTCCCTGTCCTGGTCCACGGCACGGACACCGGGCGGCCGGGCCAACCGGAAACCCTCACGCTTCCTCGACGGGCTCCGGCCCAACTCGGTGGCCAGCTCCAGCGCACGCGGAAAAGGGCCGGCGCCGCGCCGGAAATCGGCGGCCCCCGCCACCTGCAGGGTCTGCGGGAGCATGCTGGCCAGCGGCGCCGAACGCAAGGTGGGCCGCTGCAACGACTGTCCGCCCAGCTACGAAGAACAGACATTCGATGCCCTTCGGCAATGGCGGAAGGACATAGCACTGGCGGCCGAGGTGCCGGCATTTGTGGTTTTCACGGATGCCACGCTGACGGCCATCGCAGAGGCCAAACCGTCCACCTTGGAGGAACTCGCGGCACTGGCCGGCGTGGGTCCGTCCAAACTGGAACGCTACGGCGAAGACGTGCTGCGGGTGCTCGTCGAAAGCACCACCCTGTGACCCGCCGGCCGGCAGGACAGGACACCCTCCCCGTCACCACGGCGGACGGATCACCGGTTGAGGTGCGGCGGTCGGCCCGCCGGACCAGGACCGTGGCTGCCTTCTGGGAGAACGGGACGGCAGTGGTGGCCATTCCGGCCAGGTTCACCGCCGCGCAGGAGTCTGAATGGGTGCACCGCATGCTGGAGAAGCTGCACCGCCAGGGGGAGCGGCGCTCCCGCAAAGGAAGCAAACAGCCGGCCACTGATACTGCCCTGGCCGCCCACGCCGGAGCCCTTTCGGCCCGGTACTTCGGCGGCAGGGCAGTCCCGACGTCGGTCCGTTGGGTCAGCAACCAGAACTCGCGCTGGGGCTCCGCAACGCCGTCGGAAGGATCCATCCGGCTCTCCGACAAGCTCCGGCCCATGCCGCAGTGGGTCATCGACTATGTCCTCCTGCATGAGCTCGCGCACCTGCTGGTGGCCGGGCACAATGCCGCGTTCTGGAAGCTGTTGGAGGCATACCCCGACACGATGCGGGCCAAGGCATTCCTGGAAGGCGTCTCGTTCGCCACCTCCCGGGGCCTGACCGCGGGCAGCAATGATTCAGACCCGGGCGACGCCGACTAGCGGGGCCTTCTAACCTTCGCCATCGCGCGAGTAGTGGAGCAGAACTACGCCATTGCCGAACGTCCGTGTCTCCTCGAGCCTGAGGTCCAACCGGACATCAGGTGCCTCGAACAGCGGCCGGCCCCGCCCCAGAACCACGGGATGGACGAGAATTCGGAATTCGTCGACCAGGCCGTGCCGCATGAAAGTGGAGGCCAAATTGGCGCCGCTCAGGGCGATGTCGCCACCGGGCTGCGCCTTCAGTTCCGCGATTTGTTCAGGCACGACGTCGTGAATCACCGTGGTGTTCCAGCTTGCCTGGGTGAGGGTCCGTGAAAAGACGAACTTGGGCATCTCGCGCCAGATCCCGGCGAACTCGACCATGGGCGCTGAGAGGTCCGGATCCTGGTCGGCGGTGGGCCAGTAACCGGCCATCAGCTCATGGGTGACGCGCCCGAACATGAAGGCCCCGGTCGTCCGGAACTGCCCGTTCAAGTGCGGAGGAGATCGTTATCCACCAGGTGCCAGCTGATGTCCCGGTCGATCGTCTCGAAGAATCCGTCCAAAGACACCGACATCATCAGGATGATCTTGCGCATTCGAACACCTCCAGTGGCGACGACAGGCGGCGCGGCCACCGTCGTACTGTGTGGTCCGGTTAACCCTTGGGCTGCTCACCGTCGCCGGCGGGCTGGTCGCCGTCGTCACCGCCTTCGGAATCATCCTGCGGCGCGTCGTCGAAGCCGCCGCTCAGCAGCTTCTGCAGGGCGTCGTCCACTTCGCTGTCGCTGGCCTCGGCCAGCTGGCGGCGGCCACTGAACCCCTGCGGGTCATCGAGGTCCTCGGCGGTGGGGAGAAGGTCCGGGTGCTGCCAGATGGCATCGCGTCCGGCAATGCCCCGTTCGTCCTTCAGCGTGGCCCACAGCGTGGCAGCCTCGCGCAGGCGGCGGGGGCGCAGTTCGAGTCCCACCAGGGAAGAGAAAGCGTGTTCCGCCGGACCGCCGGTGGCACGGCGTCGCCGGACTGTTTCCCGGAGCGCACCGGCGGAGGGCAGCAGTTTCTCTGTGGCCGAAGCGGTGAGCTCGTCCACCCAGCCTTCAACGAGGGCCAGGGCCGTCTCAAGTTTTTCAAGCGCCTGCTCCTGAGCAGGGGTCCGCTGCGGCATAAAGACCCCCTGGGACAGCGCTTCCTGGATGCCTTCAGGGTTGCTGGGGTCCAGGTCGCGGGCCAGCTCTTCAATCCTGGAAGTGTCGATATGGATGCCGCGGGCGTAGGCCTCGATGGCGCCGAGCAAGTGGCCGCGGAGCCAGGGAACCTGGACAAAAAGCCGCGCATGGGCTGCCTCGCGGACGGCCAGGAACAGCCGGATGTCGTTCTCCGGCAGGCCCAGGCCCTCCCCGAACTTGGTCACGTTGGCCGGCAGGAGCGCCATTTCCAGGTCGGCCAGGGGAACACCGATGTCCGTGGAGCTGACAACCTCGGCGGACAGGGCGCCGATCGCCTGCCCCAGCTGCATCCCAAAAATCGCGCCGCCCATGTTCTGCAGCATGGACGAAGCACCGCCCATCATGGACTTCATCTCTTCGGGCATCTGTTCGGTCATGGCGCTGGAGAGCGCGTTGGCGATGCTGTTGGCTACGGGCTCGGTCAGCCGCTTCCATGTTCCAAGTGTGGCTTCCACCCACTCGGCACGCGACCACGCACGGCCGATCAGGCCGGTGGCAGGAAGGTCGGTCACGGGATCAAGCCACAGTTCGGCCAGCCTCAGGGCCTCGTCGACTTCGCGGGTCTGCAGGGACGTGACGGACGGGTCGGCGCTGCTGGCGGCAACCCGGCGGGCGTTCTCGTGCGCGAGCTGCCAGTTGACGGGCCCTTCGGAAGGGGCGCTCATCATGGCCTGGACCTGGGAGAACATCTGGGCCAGGAGATTGGGGTCGTTCGGCAGGCCGGCTGCCTTTGCGAGTTCGGCGGGGTCGAAGTTTTCCATGCCCTTGCCGCCCATCAGGTTCTGCAGCATCTCGGTCAACGGATCCTTCGGCGTATCGTCGCCGTTGGATGGATTGAGTGGGTTGGAGGTCATGATCCCGCCGATCGTCGGTGTGACTGTTCACTTCACGGTACCCCGGGCAGGGGCGGCTGTCTGCCGGACAGGCGTCACGTTCGCTGTAGGCAAAGAGCTGGCCGGGGGCGGCACCGCGTAGTGTTGATTCAGTGACTACAACCCGCGGCGATCATCCGCATGAGGACCACGCTCCAGAGCTCGACGCCGGTACTACAGCGAGTGCCGCAGCGCCCGGAAAGGGTGTTGCCGGCCCCCCGCCAACAGGGCAGAATGCCCCCCGCAGCTCCCCGCCCGGGGACCGGCGGGTGTCCGTGATGATGCTTTCCGGCGTCCTGGCGCTGGGGCTGGGGATCGCGGCCGTCACCGTACCGGTGCCTTATGTTGTGGAATCGCCGGGACCAACCTTCAACACCCTCGGCCAGAGCCAGGGCAGCCCTGTCATCAGCGTGACGGGCCACGAAACCTATCCCGCCAAGGGAAATCTGGACCTGACCACCGTTTATGTCGACGGCGGTCCCAACGGCCCGGTGAGCGTCCTGGGTGCCTTCACTGCCTGGCTGGACGGGTCCAAGTCCGTTCACCCGGTGGAGATGCTTTACCCCAGCGGCACCACAAAGGAGGAGGCTGACGAGCAGAGCTCCGTGGCCATGACGTCGTCGCAGGAGAATGCGGTGGCATCAGCACTCAAGGAGCTCAACATTCCCTTCGGCCAGCAGCTCCAGGCCGCGGGGCTGCCCGATGGTTCGCCGTCCGCCGGCAAGGTTGAAAACGGCGACATCTTCGAATCGATCAACGGCAAACCCATCACATCGCTCGCCGTAGTGCAGGAGGAACTGGCCGCAGGCCAGGGAGCGCCGGCCACCCTGGTGGTGCAGCGCGCAGGGGAATCCGTCACTCAGACCATCACCCCCATGAACAACGGTGCAGGCCGCTACATTCTCGGAGTCATGCTCAAGTACCTGTTCACGTTTCCGTTCGACGTGAAGATTTCACTGGACAAGGTTGTCGGACCCAGTGCCGGGCTGATGTTTTCGCTGGGCATCATCGACACGGTCACGCCTGGGGACCTGACTGGCGGCAAGCATGTCGCCGGAACGGGGACCATCACCCCCGACGGCGCCGTTGGCCCCATCGGGGGCATCCGGCAGAAGATGCTGGGCGCGCGTGCCGGGGGAGCCACCGTTTTCCTCGCCCCGGCCGAAAACTGCGACGAAGTTGTGGGCCATGTGCCGGAGGGACTGCAGGTGCTCAAAGTGGAGAACATCGCAGAGGCGCGGCACGCCGTCGAACTCGCCGGATCCGGGCAGGACACGGGCGCTTTGCCGGTCTGCGCCAGCAACTAGACTGAGGCCAGGAACTAAGCTTTACCGCCACTCGTGGCAGATATGACGGACGTTGCCACACGCTTGACCGGTGCCGGACGTCAACCGCACGCACGCTTCTCATGTAAACCTGACGACCAGCTATGAGGTACCGAGTTTGTCCCGTCCTACCAGCCCCATCCCGCCCGGAAGACCCCCCTCGCGACGCGGGGCCCTAACGCCCACGCTGATTGTTGTTGCCATCGCAGTGGTGGGCTTCATCTTCTTCGCCAATGTGTGGACTGACGTCCTCTGGTACCGGCAGCTCGGCTACTTCGAAGTGTTTGTCACGGAAAACCTCTCGCGGATCGGGATCTTCCTCGCCGGCTTCGCGCTTATGTTCGTGGCCGTCTTTTTTGCCATCCGGGTTGCCTACCACGCACGGCCGGTGTACGCGCCGGACTCCGAGATGCGCGACAACCTGAACCGCTACCAGGCCCAGCTTGAACCGGTCCGCCGCGTCGTTATGGTGGGCCTGCCCATCCTGTTCGGGCTGTTCGCGGGCAGCGCCGCGGCCAGCCAATGGCAGAAAGTGCTGTTGTTCTTCAACCAGGAACCGTTCGGCCAGAGCGATCCTGAGTTCGGCCTGGACATCAGCTTCTACCTCATGACTCTTCCGTTCCTGGGACTCGTCACAGGCTTCCTGATCAGCGTGGTTGTGGTGGCCGGCATCGCCGGAATCCTCACCCACTACCTCTACGGCAGCATCCGGCTGATGGAACGCGGCGTGTTCACCAGTCGCGCGGCACAGATCCACCTCGCGGTAACCGGCGCAGCCTTCCTGATCCTGCTCGGCGCAAACTTCTGGCTGGACCGCTACGCCGCCCTCCAGGGCAACGGCGGGCGGTGGGCCGGTGCGCTGTATACGGACGTGAACGCCGTGATCCCCACCAAGGCGATCCTCGCCGTGGCGGCAGGCTTGGTGGCCATCCTCTTTATCGTTGCGGCGGTCATTGGCCGCTGGCGCCTGCCGGTCATCGGCACGGCCATGCTGATCATCACCTCGATCCTGGCCGGCGGCGTGTACCCGTGGGTTATCCAGCAGTTCCAGGTGCGGCCTTCCGAGCAGACGTTGGAGAAGGACTTCATCCAGCGCAACATCGAGATGACTCGGGCGGCCTACGGCCTGGACCAGATTCAGGTGGACCGCTATGACGCGACGAACACTGCCAGCACCGGGGCGCTGGCCCCGGACGCCCAGACCACGGCCAACATCCGGCTCCTGGACCCCAACCTGATCTCCGATGCGTTCTCCCAGCTGGAGCAGTACCGCCCGTACTACCAGTTCCCGGAGGCACTGAACGTCGACCGCTACGAGGTTGACGGCAAGATCCAGGACACGGTCATCGCCGTCCGCGAGCTGAACCCGGCGAACGTTGCCACCAACCAGCAGGGCTGGCTCAACCAGCACGTCGTCTACACCCACGGCTACGGCGTGGTGGCGGCCAAGGGAAACAAGTTCACCGTCGACGGCAAGCCGGAGTTCCTCCAGTCGGGTATCCCGTCCACCGGTGTACTTGGCGATGACTCCACCTACGAGCCGCGGATCTACTTCGGCGAAGACTCCCCGGAGTACTCCATTGTCGGGGCGCCTTCGGGATCACCGCACCGCGAACAGGACAGGCCTTCCGGCAAGGAAGGGGACGGGGAAACCCAGTACACCTTCACCGGCAACGGCGGGCCCAACGTGGGCAGCTTCTTCAACAAGGTCCTGTACTCCATCAAGTTCCAGTCCTCGGACCTCCTCCTCTCCGACGGAGTTAACGCAGAATCCCAGATCCTATACGACCGCAGTCCGCGTGACCGCGTGGAGAAGGTTGCCCCGTACCTCACCGTTGACGGCAACTCCTATCCGGCCGTTGTTGACGGCCGCGTCAAGTGGATCGTGGACGGTTACACCACCAGCCAGTACTACCCGTACTCGCAGCAGGAGCAGCTCTCGGCTGCCACCGCGGACTCCCAGACCACTTCAGGCCGGACGGTTGCCCTGCCGAACAGTTCGGTGAACTACATCAGGAACTCCGTCAAGGCCACGGTCGACGCGTATGACGGCTCGGTGACCCTCTATGCATGGGACGACCAGGACCCCGTGCTGAAGGCCTGGCAGAAGGTTTTCCCCACGTCCGTGAAGCCGTACTCGGAGATGTCCGGCGATGTTATGAGCCACGTCCGTTACCCGGAAGACCTGTTCAAGGTGCAGCGCGAGCTCCTGGGCCGCTACCACGTCACGGAACCAGTGAGCTTCTACAAGAGTGACGAAGTCTGGAGCGTGCCGAACGATCCCACCGTAGACACTGAAGGGATCAAGCAGCCGCCGTTCTACATGTCACTGCAGATGCCTGACCAGGAAAAGCCGGCCTTCCAGCTCACCTCGTCCTTCATCCCGCAGATCGTCAACGGCACTGCCAGGAACGTCCTCTATGGCTTCCTGGCCGCCGACTCTGATGCCGGAAACGAGAAGGGCGTCAAGGCTGACAGCTACGGCAAGTTGAGGCTCCTGCAGATTCCGCCGGAAACACAGGTTCCCGGGCCAGGCCAGGCCCAGAACAAGTTCAACTCCGATCCCACGGTGTCCCAGGCGTTGAACCTTCTGAGGCAGGGTGCTTCAGAGGTGCTCAACGGCAACCTGCTGACTCTGCCTGTGGGCGGCGGCATCCTGTACGTCCAGCCGGTTTACCTCAAGTCGACCGGTGAGACGTCCTACCCCACACTGCAGCGTGTACTGGTGGCCTTCGGCGACAAGGTCGGCTTTGCGCCGACCCTCGACGGAGCCCTGAAGCAACTCTTCGGCGGCGACTCCGGCGCTGCCGCGGGCGACTCCGGCAACACCGGCCAGACCCCGCCTGCTCCTGGCACAACACCGCCGGTGAGTGCAGGTGCCCAGGCAGACCTGAAGGCCGCGCTGGATGAGGCCAACGCCGCCATCAAGGCGGGCCAGGCAGCCCTGGCGGCTGGCGACTTTGCAGCCTACGGGGAAGAGCAGAAGAAGCTCGCGGCGGCCCTGCAGAAGGCTATTGACGCCGAGGGCAAGATCCCGGCGCCGGCCCCTGAAGCGACGCCGTCGCCGGAAGCCACACCGACGGCGACGCCCTCGCCGGCGGCCAGCAACTAAGGGGTTTGACCCAGCGAGACGCACATCACGCCACCAGGATTTGGCCTCCCGTTCACCGAACGGTAGAGTTGATCTTGCGACGCGGGGTGGAGCAGTTCGGTAGCTCGCTGGGCTCATAACCCAGAGGTCACAGGTTCAAATCCTGTCCCCGCAACTGGCGAAAAGTCCGGATTCTGGAAACAGAATCCGGACTTTTTGGTTTAAGCGGACCCGCCCCAAGCCGGGAGCCCGGGGTTGTGGCGACCCTCAATCACGATTGGTTTTTACCTACTCCAAAGTACGGTAGTGTTGATCTTGCGACGCGGGGTGGAGCAGTTCGGTAGCTCGCTGGGCTCATAACCCAGAGGTCACAGGTTCAAATCCTGTCCCCGCAACCATGTAGAAGACCCCGACCGGCATTACGCCGGCCGGGGTCTTCTTTTGCCCGATTACTCCTGGTTCCTAGTATTCTCGTTCGCAAAGCCATTTGAGCACCTGGTCAGTCATTCTCGAGAGGAATGTTGTTCGATGTCCACACCCACGAAGAAGCCCGGCTCCGCGACGGGCAAGCGGTCCCGACTCTACTGGGGCGTTCCTGCCGTTCTTGTAGCGCTGGTGCTCGTGGTGCTGCTGGCCAAGTGGATGACCGGCCTTCCAGCTGTCGCCTCGTTCCTGGCTGACTATCCGGGCCATTCGGAACTGCCTGAGGGCGCGCCCGTGGGATTCCCGGCCTGGCTGGCCTGGCAGCACTTCCTGAACGGCTTCTTCCTACTGCTCATCATCAGGACCGGCTGGCAGGTGCGGACCAGCACGCGGCCCAGCGGCCACTGGACCCGCAACAACAATGGGCTGATCAAGACCAAGAACGCGCCCACCAAGATCACCTTGGAGCTCTGGCTGCACCTGACGCTGGACGCGCTCTGGGTCCTCAACGGCCTGGTGTTCGCCATCCTGCTCTTCGCCAGCGGCCAATGGATGCGGATCGTGCCCACCAGCTGGGACGTCATCCCCAATGCCCTCTCCGCAGCGCTGCAGTACGCCTCGTTGAACTGGCCCACCGACAACGGCTGGGTCAACTACAACGCGCTCCAGCTGCTGACGTACTTCGCCACCGTCTTCATCGCCGCACCACTTGCCTTCATCTCCGGCATCCGGACGTCCTCCGCCTGGCCCAAGAAGGCCACGGCCCTGAGCAAGGCCTACCCCATTGAGCTCGCGCGGGCCATCCACTTCCCGGTCATGATCTATTTCGTGGCGTTCATCGTGGTGCATGTCTTCCTGGTCCTCGCCACCGGTGCGCTGCGGAACCTGAACCACATGTACGGCGGGAGCGACGACGCCGGCTGGTTCGGCTTCTGGGTCTTCCTCGCCTCGGTTGCCGCCATGGTGGCAGCCTGGTTCCTGGCCCGTCCCCTCTTCCTTCGCCCCATCGCCTCCCTGATGGGCAAAGTCAGCCGCTGATTTCCGGGCCGGTGACGTCGTCCTGGCCTTGCTGGTCCTTCCGAAGCTTCTGGTAGGTGGCCAGCGCACGCTCCCTGGACTCGTGCAGTCCCACCACGGGCGCGGGGTAGGCCTGGACATCGGGCTGGTTCCACGGTTCGTGGATGGCCCTGCGGTCCATGTGGGCGATTTCCGGAATGAACTCGCGAAGGTACCGGCCGTCGGCGTCGAACTTCTTGCTCTGCGTGACGGGATTGAAGATCCGGAAGTACGGGGACGCGTCGGCGCCCGAGCCTGCAACCCATTGCCAGTTGGCGGGGTTGCTGGCGGCATCGGCATCCACCAGGGTGTCCCAGAACCACGCCTCGCCCAGGCGCCAGTCGGCCAGGAGGTTCTTGACGAGGAACGAGGCTGCGGCCATCCGGACCCGGTTATGCATCCAACCTGTCTGCCACAGCTGCCGCATCCCCGCGTCCACCAGCGGATAGCCGGTCCGGCCCTGCTGCCATGCTTCCAGTTCCGCCGCCGTGGGTTGCTGCCATTCGAAGCGGTCGAAGTCTGGCCGATAGTTTCGGGTAGCCAGCTGGGGGTTGGCATAAAGCAGTTGCCAGCAGAACTCCCGCCAGCCCAGCTCGGACCGGAAGATCCCGACGTCGGGCGTCGCCTCGCGGGGGAAGTTGCGGCGGAGCTCGTGCCAGACCCGGAACGGGCTGATTTCACCAAAACGGAGGTGCGGGGACAGCCTGGACGTGCCCTCCATCCCGGGAAGGTCCCGCCCTGTGCCGTAGTCCTGTGCGGGCCCATCCAGGAAGTCCTCAAGCCTGCTGTGTGCTCCGGCCTCACCGGGCAGCCAGGTCTCAGCCAGTCCGCCGCTCCAGTCCGGGGACACGGGCAGCAGTGACCACTCTGCCAGCGCGTCGCTGCCGGCCTGCTTCATCGAACCCGCGACGGCGGGGGAGGGCAGGCGGGCCGACGCATCCAGCGGCGAACGGGGCTCGCCGGACGCCGTGCAGGCCCGCCAGTAGGGCGTGAACACCTTGTAGGGGCCGCCGCTGCCGGTGGTGATGGTCCACGGCTCGAAGATCAGGTTGGCCTGGAAGCTGGCGGCTTCGATGCCGTTCTCCGCCGCCCAGGCCTTGATCTCCGCGTCCAGGGACCGCTCGGGGCCGCCGTAGCGGCGGTTCCACAGCACGTGCTGCGCGCCGGTTTCGGCAACGAGGTCCCGGATGACGCGGCTGCCAGGTCCGCGCCGGAGGGTCAGCGTGGAACCTGCTTCAGCAAGCGCCGCCGCCAAGGACGTCAGGGAGTGGTGAAGCCACCAGCGGGCCGCACCTCCCAGGGGACGGATTCCGGGGGATTCCTCGTCGAGGATATAGACCACTGTGAGCGGCAGGCCGAGTCCGACGGCGTGGGACAGGGCGGGGTTATCGTCCAGTCGAAGGTCATCACGGAGCCAGACGATGGAGGATGCGACGGGGGAGGCCATGGCCTCCACGCTACACACCCGAGTCAGGAGCCGCACGGGGCCGTTTGCAGGTTTCTGTCCGGGCATAGCAGGGGCCGGGGTTCGTGATGAACCCCGGCCCCCCTGCTGCCCGCTCAGCGGCGGACGCGGCTGGCTACAGCTTGTCGAAGTCGGCTTCGTCGACCGTGGACTCAGACCTGGCAGAGGCGCCGGAGGCGCCGATGGCCGGCTTGGCGCCGCCGGACTTCAGGGCTGCCAGGCGCGCCTCGATTTCCACCTGCTCGCCAAGGTCTTCCAGCTGGTTGAACTGGGCGTCCAGGCTCGACGCAGCCAGCTCCTGCTGGCCGCGGACCTTGGCCTCTTCGCGGCGGATCTTCTCTTCGAAACGGCCAACTTCGCTGGTGGGATCCATGAAGTCGATGCTCTTGATGGCATCGTGCACCTGGGACTGCGCCGCTGCAGTCTTGGAGCGCGCCACCAGCTCGTTGCGCTTGCTGGTCAGCTCGTTGAGCTTGCCTTTCATCTGGTCCAGGCCTGACTTGAGCTTGTCCACTACCTCGGTCTGCGAGGCGATGCTGGGCTCAGCACCCTTGGCCTCGCTTTCCGCGGACATCTGGCGCTGCAGGGCTACCTTCGCGAGGTTGTCGAACTTCTCGGCGTCAACGCTGTCGCCGGCGCCGCGGTATTCGTCAGCCTTGCGAGACGCGGCCAGGGCCTTGTTGCCCCAGTCCTGGGCGTTCTTGATGTCCTCGCGGTAGTCATCCTGGAGCATACGCAGGTTGCCGATGGTCTGGGCCACTGCGGATTCGGCCTCCGCAATGTTGTTGGTGTAGTCCCGGACCATCTGGTCCAGCATCTTCTGCGGATCCTCAGCGTTGTCCAGCAAAGTGTTGATGTTTGCCTTTGCCAGCTGTGCGATCCGGCCGAAAATGGACTGCTTAACCATGGTGTTACCTTTCGTCCTGCTCAATGGTGGCCACTGAGATCAGTGAACAGTTGTTGTACCGCTTCTTTTCGCCGGCAGGTTGGTTCCTGTCGGCGTCTAGCCTTTTGTCGGATCAGAAGTCCCCGCCGCCGCCGGAATCGCCGCCCCAGCCGCCGCCCATATCGCCGCCGCCGGAGTCACCGCCCCAGCCGCCGCCGTCACTGTGGCCTCCACCCCAGCCTCCGCCGCTTCCGCCGTTGAGGATGGAGTTGATGAGGATACCGCCAAGGATGGCGCCCCCAAGGCCGCCGCCGCCTCCGCCGCGCCCGCCGAACATGCCCCCGCCGCCGAAGCCCTGGTTGGCGTAGCCACCAAAGTTGTCGACGTCAGCCTGTGCGAGTTGCGCTGCCTGGGCCGCGAGGGCGTGGGCCTGCTGGGCGTAAGTCAGCGCGGTGACGGGATCGTTGCGCGAGATGGACAGTGCGTAGTCGAGGTTGCGCTGGGACTCGGCGAGCCGTGTACGGGCCTCGGTGCCTACGCCGCCGCGGCGGGCGGTGATGTAGTCCGACGTGGCACTGATCTGCGCCTGCGCCGACATGATGGTCTGCTGCAGCGATGCCTGGGCGCGGCGGGCCTGGTCCTGCTGGTTCCGGATGCCGGTGAGGGACTGGTCCAGTGCCTGGTGTGCTGTTTCAACGCGCTGCAGGGTGGCGATGGGATCGATTTTCCCGCCCTGGATTTCGGCTTTGACCTGGCCCAGAGCGGCTTCAACGCCGGCGACCGGGCCGGCGAGTTCGGGGTGTTCGCCGGACTGGATCATGGCCTTCGCCTGCGCGAGGTCCTGGGAGGTTTCGACGACAGCCGCCTCCAGGCCGTTGCGGGCCTCGTCCAGGCTGGTTGACACCTTGGCGATGGCGTCCAGCAGAACGTTGGTCTGGTGCAGGCTCTCTTCAGACGCCCGCACGGCGACTGCGGCGAGGCTGCCCTCGCCTTCGGTGAGCTTTTCCTGTGCGGTGGCCGTGGCATTCTGCACAAAGGCCAGCCGTTCCTTGGCCTGGGTGATGTTGTCAGCGACCTGAACTAGCGCGCTGTCCGCGTACTTGGCGCGCAAGGCCGTCAGTGACTGTTCGGCGCTGGCGATCTTGGCGTCGGCTTCGTGGGCTCCGGCGCTGATGGCTGCCAGTGCCTGCGGGGCGTTCTTCTCGAGCTCCCGGAGCGAATCGAAGTCGGCCTTCTGCTCCTGGAGCGAGCCGAGTGCTGCCTCTGAACGGCGGATGATTTCGCCGAGCCAGCTGCGCTGCTGTTCTTCCGTGTCCGGGATGTGGTCGTCAAGCTGCTGCTGGAGCTTGAAGGATTCGGACATGTGGGCTTTGGCTTCGGCCAGGGCCTTGGTGAAGTTTCCCACCGCGGCGTCGCCGTACTGGGCCTCCGCGAAGCCGAGTTCCTGCTCGCTGGACTTGATGGCGTCATCGGCCTCGATGATCAGGGAACCGCTCTTGCGCCGGAGTTCCTCGACGCTGAGCGAGGCCAGCGGATCCAGCTCGGCGCCCTGGGGGCCATAGCTGGCGCTGGATGCCAAGGCTGCCTTTTTGCGCTTGTTGCGGAAGTAAAGGTACGCGCCGGCCCCACCGGCAACTGCAATACCCGTTCCTACCAGGACCGCAGCCCCGGCGCCGTCACCGGGGACGTTGCCGCTGCCACCGCCTGCTGCATCGCCGATGGCTGCTGCGGCATTGATGGCGGCTTGGGAGTAGTTGTCGTTCGCCAGCTGCGGGCCAATGGCTTTGCTCTTGATGTTTTCAATTTGGGCGGTAGTGATCTTGCTGTTGCCGGGCTTATTCAGGACGTACTGCCTGGTATCGGTAGCGACCGCGAAAATCAAAGCGTTCTGTCCCAGGCTGGCCTTTTGGGCAACCTCATCGCTCCACGCTTCCCGATCGGTCGGGCTTTCGAATTTCTTCACAATTACTACGTGCAGCACTGTTGAGTGGTCCGTGCCCAGCTTCTTGATGGCCGACTCAACCTCGGCTTTGTCACCGCCCAGGACGCCATTGGGATCGACAATTTTTGTCACCGGGTCCAGAGTGACCGGCGGTTCAGCCCAAGCCGCGCCGGCAGGAACCGCGAGCAGCCCGGTCAGGCCGATCACGGCGAGAATACGTTTGAACTTTGACCGCATTGTGCAACCCTTCAGCACGCCTGACACCGATTCGGGACGAATCAACGTCTCAGAATGCAGCAGCGCCCCCACGCGTGATGTAAAGCCGCAGGTCGCTGTGGCAATTCTTCTTGATTCTATGGTGCACCTTATGGTGCGTCCACACGGACGAATATGCCACCAGCGAAACGCTCGAAAGCGCTGGTGTGCAGGGATTTTCAGTCTCTCAGGAACCTCCCAGCGAACGTTCGCCCCAGTTCCAGCCAGACGGTACATAGTTAATGCAGACGAGGATGAAAGGAAGTCCAATGACTGAGAACCCAACCCAGGGTGCAGCGCCTGAGAACCGGGATCCGGACGAGAACCGGAATCCCGACCAGAAGCCTGCGGAGGTCCGCAGCGACGCTGCCGGTCAGGCTAATCCGACCGAGCAGCTGGACCGCTCCGGGGCCCCCGGGAACCCCATGCAGCCGCTGCCGGGTGCACCCCGTCCGGTTTTTCCTCCCCGCGAGCCCTTCTATACCCAACAAACGCATAGCCAGCCGGCCCCTGGACAGCAGACACCGGGCCAGCAGACTCCCGGTCCGGACGGCGCCGTCCAGCCCAGCGGCCAGCAATATGGCCACCACGGAGCGCATTCCGCCGTTCCGGGCGGTTATGCAGGCCAGTACAACGCTGCCCCGAACCCGGCCGACGCGCCCCGCAGGAAAGCCTCCTTCGGCGTCGGGACCCTGGTGGCAAGCATCCTGGCCGCCGGCCTTGTGGGTGGTGGCGTGGCCACGGTCGGTTCGGGCAACCTATTCAACAATGGCTCGCCGTCGGCCGCGAGCAGCGGCAGCCAGTCTGAGACCGTGATTGTTAACAACAAGGACGACGTCAACGCCATCACGGCCGCGGCGCTCAAGGCGTCGCCCAGCGTGGTGACCATCAGTGCCACGAGCGGCAGTTCGGGCGGCACAGGCTCGGGCATCGTTATGGACAACGAAGGGCACATCCTGACCAACACCCACGTGGTGACGCTCGATGGCCAGAGCGCCAACGCAGCCCTGGAGGTCCGGACCAGCGCGGGCAAGGTCCTCAAGGCCACACTGGTGGGCACTGACCCCCTTTCTGACCTTGCCGTCATCAAGGTGGACGACGCGTCCGGGCTCACCGCAGCCACGCTCGGTGACTCGGGCAAGCTCAACGTCGGCGACACGGCCATCGCCATCGGCTCCCCGCTTGGCCTGACCGGAACAGTCACTGACGGCATCGTCTCAACCCTGAACCGGACCATCAGTGTTGCGTCCTCGGCGGCACCGAAGGAAGGCGACACTTCCCAGGGCGGCGATCAGGGCTTCCAGTTCGCCCCGCCAAACGGTGGCCAAGGCCAAAGCACTGCCAACCAGGGTTCCATCTCCATCAACGTGATCCAGACTGATGCCGCCATCAACCCCGGCAACTCCGGCGGAGCGCTGGTCAACAGCAAGGGAGAGATCATCGGCGTTAACGTCGCCATCGCGTCCGCCGGCTCCGATTCTTCGACCACCGGCGGAAATATCGGAGTGGGCTTCAGCATCCCCATCAACCACGCAAAACGGGTGGCACAGGAGATCATTGATACCGGCAAGGCCTCCCACGGCCAGTTGGGTGTCAGCGTCAAGGAAAAGTCGTCCAGCAGCTCGTCCTCGGGCTTCTCCGTAGGTGCCGACGTGGCAACGGTAGAGCCGAATTCAGCTGCCGCAAAGGCCGGTATCAAGGTGGGCGATGTGGTGATCAAGTTCAACGACCTGGTCATCAGCGAGCCTAACCAGCTCACAGCGGCCGTCCGTGAGCAGGCCGGCGGCTCCACCGTCAAGCTCACCGTCCTGCGCAACGGCCAGGAGCAGACGCTGGACGTCACGCTCGGCACCGCGGCGGACCAGTAGGCCTGAACAGCAGAGCGCACGGCAACCATAAACGCGGACGACGGCGGAGGTCACCAAAGGTGATCGCCGCCGTCCCCCTGTTGTCACCGTCCTGTGCCGCCGCCGTCGTAAGGTCATCCCCGGCGCGCCCGGGCAGGGCTGTGACACAGGCGTTAACGGGACGGCAACGAGGGACGGCTATATGGTTAGCTAGGATCTACCCGTACCCCGGGCGTTCCGAGGCCATGACCCCATCCGGCTGGCTGTCCACAAGCATGGAAGGCTGCTGTAAAAACAGTGGAAGAGACATTGAAGATCATCGTCCTGGTCAAGCATGTACCGGACGCACAGTTCGACCGACACCTCACTGGCGAGGGCTACACCACGGACCGTAACGAAAGCATCCTTTCCGAGCTGGACGAATACGCGCTGGAGGCGGCTTTGCAGCTGGCTGAGGCCCGCGGTGGGGCCAAAGCCGGCAACCAGGTCATTGCGCTGAGCATGGGCGCGTCCGGTGCCGTGAACGCGGTGAAGAAGTCACTCCAGATGGGCGCAACCGAAGGTGTGCACCTCACGGACAGTGCACTGGCCGGCTCAGACGCCGCCGCCACTTCGCTCGCGCTCGCGGCTGCCATCCGCCATATTGGCACCGGCGCGCCGGTGGACCTTGTACTCACGGGCATGGCGTCCACAGACGGCGAAACATCCTTGGTCCCGGCCCAGCTCGCCGAGCGCCTGGGTCTGCCGCAGGTCACCTTCGCGTCCTCCCTGACGGTCGACGGCGGCCGCCTCACCGCGCGCCGCGACGCCGACACCTACTCGGAGACCGTCGAAGCAACGCTTCCCGCGGTGGTCTCCGTGACGGACCAGATCAACGAGCCGCGCTACCCCAACTTCAAGGGCATCATCGCGGCCAAGCGCAAGAGCATCACCACCCTGTCCCTGGCCGACATCGGAGTTGATCCCGCGCACGTGGGCCACGCCGGATCCTGGACCACGGTGACCGCTGCCGAGGAACGCCCGCCGCGCACCGCCGGAACCATCATCACCGACGAAGGCGACGCCGGCATCAAGCTCGTCGACTTCCTGGCCGCCCAGAAGCTGCTCTAAGAGGGATCACAGACATGGCAAACGTACTCGTATTCATTGACAACCCCGGCGATGCCCTGAAGAAGAGCACCCTCGAACTGCTCACCCTGGGACGTTCCCTGGGAGAGACCGCTGTTGCCGTGAACGGCGATCTGCATCAGGATGTTTCGGCCACGCTCGCCGAATACGGCGTCACCGCCGTTTTCCGGCCCTCCGCCCAGGACCTGGATGACTACCTTGTCTCGGCGAAGGCAGCCTATCTCGCGGCCGCCGCGGGTGCCGCCAGTGCCGGCACGGTCCTCCTGGACAACTCGCCCGAAGGCAAAGAGATCGCGGCGCGGCTCGGCATCCGGCTGAACGCCGGCGTCATCACCGACGTTGTGGCGGTCGACGCCGACGGTACAGCCCACAAGTCGGTCCTCGCGGGGTCCTACACCACCTCTGCCAGGGCCACCACGGCGGTTTCCGTGCTGACGGTGAAGGCCAACAACGTCACGCCGGAGCCGGCATCCGTGGCTTCCGCCCCGGAGACGTCCACCGTCGAAGTTCCGGCCGACGGTACGGCCACGGCGGCCCGCGTCACCGCCCGCGAGCAGAAGGCGGCCAGCGGCCGCCCGGATCTGTCGGACGCCCGCATCGTGGTGGCCGGCGGACGCGGAGTGGACGGCGACTTCGGCCCCGTGGAGCAGCTTGCGGACGCCCTCGGTGCTGCCGTCGGGGCCTCCCGTGCAGCCACGGACGCCGGCTGGATCAGCCACGACGCCCAGGTGGGCCAGACCGGCAAGACCGTGTCGCCCCAGCTCTACATCTCCGCCGGCATTTCCGGGGCCATCCAGCAGAAAGCCGGGATGCAGACGGCGAAGGTCATCGTGGCCGTGAACAAAGACGCCGAGTCGCCGATCTTCGAAATCGCCGATTTTGGCATCATCGGGGACCTCTTCGACGTCCTTCCGCAGGCCACCGAAGAAATCAAGAAGCGAAAAGGCTGACCTTGGCGCACTCCGCTGCCTCAGCACAGAGCCCGTTCAACCCGGACATCCACCGGATTGGGCGGGTGCTCTGTTTCGCCGCCCATCCGGACGACATCGACTTCGGTGCAGCCGGCACCATCGCCGCCTGGACGGCCGCGGGAATCCACGTCAGCTACTGCATCATGACCGACGGCGACGCGGGCGGCTTCGACCCGGCGCAGCGGGCCGAGATCATCGCCCTCAGGGCGGCCGAGCAGCGCCGGGCAGCCGAACTCGTGGGCGTGACCGACATCCACTACCTCCATGAGCGCGACGGCTACCTGGAACCGACGCACGCGGTGATGAAAGGTGTGGTGAAACTGATCCGGGAAGTCCGTCCCGACGTCGTGCTTGCCATGCATCCGGAACGGAACTGGAACCGCCTGCAGAAGAGCCACCCGGACCACCTTGCCGTGGGGGAGGCCGTGACCCGGGCTGTATACCCTGCGGTCGAAAACCCGTTCGCCTATCCGGAGCTGGCCGAGGAAGGCCTCGCGGCCTACAAGCTGCCGTGGCTGTGGCTCTATGCCGGGCCCGAAGAGCGGGAGAACCACTTTGAGGATGTCACCGACCATGTGGACGCCAAGCTCGACGCGATCCACGTGCACGTGAGCCAGCATCCCGATGTCGCGGCCATGGAAGCGGCGGTGCGGAACGGCATGCACATGAGCGCACAGCGTGCGGGCTTTGCTGAGGGCCGCAGCGCCGAAGCCTTCCACGTGGTCGCCGTCAACGGCCCTGGGACGATCGCCGGCTTCTAGGACGTCCGCGGCCGCGGATTTCCCCTATGGGACAGGAACTGGGGGCTCAGGCGCCCAGAGGTGCGGCCGCCACGGTGGGGAACGTCGGGGTAGCCGAACCGCCCACCGGCTCCACGGTGATGCCGAGCGCTGCAGCGGACGCAATGCCCTTCACCACGGCAGGCTTTGACAGGGCTGCTTCGTCCATCAGGCCCTGGGAAACCGGTGCCGAGCCGTCCTTCGGGATCAGCCACATCTGGTAAACCTTGCCAGCCGGCGGTGCGGGTACACCGTTCATCTTGACCACCACGGCATCCTTCGACGACGAAATCAGCACGGTGGCGGTGCCGCCGGCGGAGACGGGTACGGAGGCTTCGCGGACGTCGCCGGCCCGGACGACCTGGTTCAGGGGGTCGTTCTGGTCCGTGATGTAGGCACCCACGCCCACGCCACCGAGGGCGATTACGGCGGCGGCGGCGACTGCGGTGAGCCAGCGGCGGGCGCCGGCAGGCCGGCGTCGTTCTTCCCGGCGGACCCTGGCAGCGGCGAGCTCATCCGGGGCTTCTGCCGGCGCCTGTGCGGACGGCGTGGCTGCCGCGGCAGGCGCAGCAATGACTTCGGTGGGCCCATCAGCGGGGAGTTGCGTGAGGGACGGCAACTGCGACACGATGCGGGCGAAAAGATCCGCGGGAGGCTCGGCCTCAGCCGTGAAGGACGTCGCGAGGGTCTCCCTTGCCTGGCGGACACGCTCAAAGAAGGCGCTGCGCTCGGCGTCGGGCGCGGCGGAGATGTAGCGGTCAATGGCGGCGCGTTCGGCATCGCTGATCGCGTCCAGGGCATAGAGCTCGGCGAGATCCGCGGCCCGCCCGGATTCCAGGTCGGCGGCGATCTCAGTTCCGAACGAGCCGGGACGGCGGGTGCCTCCCTGACTATTCATTTCTGTCATCTCAACTCACCCCCAGACAGGTCTTCAAGCGGATCAGTCCGTCGCGGATGCGGGACTTGATGGTGGGTACTGCTGCGTTTAGCTTTTCCGCGACTTCGCGGTAAGTGAGGCCGCCGTAGTAGGCCAGCCGCACGGATTCCTGTTGTGTTTCGGTCAGTGTTTCCAGGCACCGGACCACCGCCTCGGCCTCGAGCCTGCTGTCCACCTCGGCGGAGACGGAGTCGTGGTCCACGTCCTGGCTGCTGGCGCCGTATTTGGCCTCGCGGTCGGTGGCCGACTGCGAGGAACGGACCTTGTCCACGGCCCGGCGGTGTGAAATGGTCATCAGCCACGACAGCGGACTGCCTGCTTCCGGGTTGAACTTCGCGGCGTTCTGCCAGACCTGGAGGAAAACCTCCTGCGTGGCGTCTTCGCTGAGTTCGGGATCGATGAGCACTCGCCGCGCCATGCCGAACACCCTGCGCGATGTCAGTTGGTAGAACTCGGCAAACGCGGCCTGGTCGCCGCCGGCTATGCGGGCGAGCAGCCCGGCCAAGCGCTTGCCGAGGTCCGCCGGTGAGTCAGTGACTGCGGCCGGGGCCTCGGAGTTTGGCGCGTTGGGAGTTTCCATCACTACCCAGCATAAGTCGCCCGGCGGTGAAACCTGAGCGTCGCGGCCGGTGCTGACCCGGGGAACGGGGAGAGCCGACGGCGCCGCCCGCCTCGTCGCTAGCCGTGTCACCTGCCGCTCCTTCCTCGCCCTGGAATTGCTGTCAGGAGTGATTCGGTGCAGGCAGCCGTCCGGATGGGCCGCGGGCGCTCAAATCTGGGCGCCGGAAAATCCCTGCTGGCGCCAGGCCTCGTAGACAGCAATGGACGCCGCGTTGGCCAGGTTCAGCGAACGGAGGGACGGCAGCATGGGAAGCCGCACGGTGGCCGTGACATGCGGATCGCTTTTGAGGTGTTCCGGCAGGCCCACTGATTCCTGGCCGAACATCAGGACGTCCCCGGGGCGGTAGGCGATGTCCGCGTAGCTGGCGGTGCCGTCCGAGGTGAAGGCGTACACACGCTCCGGCTGCAGTTCGCGCCAGGCGTCCTCAATGCTTTTGTGGACGGTGACGACGGCGAGGTCGTGGTAGTCCAGGCCGGCGCGCCGGAGCTTGGCATCGGAGAAATCAAAGCCGAGGGGTTCCACCAGGTGCAGTTGGGCGCCGGTTATGGCTGCCAGCCTGATCGCATTGCCGGTGTTGCCGGGGATTTCGGGGGCATGGAAGAGGATTCGGAACACCGTCCAATCCTAGTCAACCAATCCGGGTCAACGGTTCAGTGCCCGCTTCCCAGCGCATGCAACGGTTCAGTGCATGCCGCGAAGCAGCCTGGCCAGCACGGACACATTGACGGTGTTGGGTGTGGGGCCGGAGGAGAGGAAGTGCTTGAGGCCGCGGACCAGGCCTGCCGCGTTCACCACCTGGATGGTTTCGGACGTGCCGGCTGTTCGCCGGTGGCGGTCGATGACGGGTTCGTGGAGGTTGCCGTCGGCGCTGTGGATGACTGTCCAGCCGGTGACGTTCAGTTCCGGGAAGATGTCCTGCATGGCCCGGACAACGTGGGCCAGTTGCGGCGGCGCGATGGAACGTCCGCCGTGCCTCAGGGTTTGCCCGTCCCAGGCGTAGGCGCCCTTTGGCAGCAGCATGGACCCGATCAGCGCCAGCCGGTAGCCGGACAGGAGTGCGTGGTCGATGTGGCTGTTATCGGCCGGGGACTGCAGGCCGTTGACCAGCCGGGCCGCAGGAATCGCAGGCAGAACCTGGCGGGTGATGAGCTGCACCGTGCGCAGTTCGCGCTGGATTCGGGCCTCGGCGCCAAAAATACCCCGTTTGCGCGGCATCCCGTGGACCTGCTGGCTGGCCTGGGCGAACGGGATAAGCGGCACCGTGCCGGACGCCTCGAAAGCCGCGGCATCGTAGGGCGGGACATAAAGGGGCGGGTCGCCTGCGGTGTTCCGCGGCGTGGTGGTTCTGTGCACTGTGGCCGAGGCATGGCTGCCCGCCGCCGGCGCATCAAAGTGCGGCCCTGCGGCGGAATCGTCGGTGTTGCGGGCGGTTCCAGCGGCGTACGAGCGGTCGTAGGCCTTCCGGCGCGTGGGGTCTATGAGGGTTTCGTATGCTGCCGTCACTCGCCGGAAAGCAGCGGCGTCCCCGCCATGGTCAGGATGGGCCTTCCGCGCGGCCCGGCGGTAGGCCACCTTGATCTCCTTGTCGGTGGCCGTCACGGCGACACGGAGCACCTCGTAGTAGGAGCTGCTGCTCTCGGTCAAGCACTCATCCTTTTTCTTCGTCTGGCCAGTCCACGGCAGGCAGCCCGGTGGGCCCCAGTTTACGGCCTGCCCACACAACGTCTGCGCACGCCCCAGTGGTTCCCGCGGCCGGCGTCTAGACTCTTTCAGGAGGACGGCAGGCTGGCCGTCCGGGGCGAACTTATTGGGGTGGACGTGAAGGCACATGCGGCTGTACTCGTGGCGGGGGCGCTGCTTGGCGTGAGCACACTGGGGGGCTGCAGTGTTGATGTGCCCGATCCGGCCGCCCCGAAAGTGGAGCCGACCGTCACCGCCCTGGCCACGCCCACTATTACCCCTGGCCACGACGCAGAAGCGGTGGCAGAAAAGGACATGCCGTTCTCCGCGGGCGGTTCCCTGGCCACCGGAGTCCCCGTGGGGATATCGGACGGACTGAAGGAAGCACCCGGCTGGCAGCAGGTCAAGGAGAACGTGGCCGGCGAGAGTCAATTCGTGAAGGCCGATGGCTGCCTGGTGGCGGCCAAGGTCCGCACCAACCAGGTCCCGCTGGCACTCCAAGACGACAAGGAATCGACCATTGGCCTCTTCACGTACCTGGATCCGACCATCCTGCCCGGTTATCTGAAGACCGCGACGCTGCGTTGGGGCGGTGAGGTTGGCAAGCCGGGGCCATCGGCCGAGGTAATGGTGCTGGAGAAACCCGGCCAAGCGGGCGTCAGGGCCACGGCCGTTATGGCCCGGGTGTTCGGCACCGCGGCATCGTCGGTCTACATTTCGGTGGCCTGCCCGGACGATGCCACACTGGCAGCCGCCCGGGCCGACGTCGCAGAACGCCTCCGTGTGGTTCCGCCGTCGAACTAGCGGTGTTGGTTACTTACCATGCCTGCGCCAGGACCCGGCGGGGGAAAGGCGGTTCAGGGCCAGCGCGCCCACGAGCAGGCCGAAGTCCCGTAAGGCAACGTCGTAGAAGCTGCCCAGGACCAGCAGGTTGACGATGATGCCCAGCAGCCAGACGGCGACCAGCAGGGAACCGAACCGGGGCCGGACGGCCACCGCAATGCCGGCGACGATCTCCACGACGCCGACGATGTACATAAAGGTCTGCGCCGACACTGGCACCACGGAGGTGGCAACCGGCGCGAGGTAGATGGTCCAGTCGGTCAGGATGTTGGTGAACTTGTCCAGCCCGAAGAGAATCGGTGCGACGGTGAACACGGTGCGCAGCAGGAAGAAGGCCTGCCTGTCCGGTGCCATAGCCTGTAGCCGACTGCCTGCGGTGATTTTCGCGTTGGTTGTCATGGTGGACTCCTTCTAAAAGTAGGTATGATTATTTTAGAAAGATTAGCACCATTAAGCAATGGATGTTGTTTTTAGAGTTAGGGTTACAGGGTGCGCAGACTTCCGTGGGGCCGCCGCATGGCGGCCGTGGCTTCCTTGGGCGACGACAAGCGCCGGCAGCTTTTTGAACTGGTTGCCGCTTCCGATGCCGCAGTCGGGCGCGATGAGGCTGCGCTGGCCCTCGGCCTGCCAAGAAGCACGGCGTCCTTCCACCTTGACAGGCTGGTCCAGGACGGACTCCTCGCGGTGGAATTCCACAAGGCCGCCGGGAAGTCAGGTCCTGGCTCCGGGCGGCCGGCGAAGATGTACCGGCAATCAACGAGTGAAGTCGGCGCTTTCGTGCCGGACCGCAACTATGACCTCGCCGCTGAGCTGCTGGTCGCAGCGATCGAGCACTCCACAGCGACCGGCGGAGCCGTGGGCAATTCCCTGCTGACCGCGTCGTACGGTAAGGGCCAGGCGCTGGCCGCCGGCGCCGCAAGCCTGGCGGACTTCATGGCGGGGGAGGGCTACGAGCCGACGCCTGACGGCGCAGGCGGCTTTGTGCTGGTGAACTGCCCGTTCCATCGGCTCTCGGACGGGCACCCGGAAGTCGTCTGCGCCATGAACGGATCATTTCTGCAGGGCGCGGCTGCGGCGTGCGGGGAGCCGGAGGAACGTATAGCGCCGAACAACGAGCCTGGCCAGTGCTGCGCCAGGATCACCCCGCCCTGACACCTGATGGGCCGGGGCCGCGGGTGTGCCGCCCTGGACGCCGCTAGAATTGAGGCGTGCCCGTCTACCTCGATCATGCAGCCACCACGCCACTTTCCGCCGAGGCGCTGGCAGCCCTGACCCGGGAACTTGCCCGCACCGGCAATCCTTCGTCCCTGCACGGCTCGGGCCGGCGTGCCCGCCGCTCCGTGGAGGACGCCAGGGAAGCCATCGCGAAAGCGGCCGGCGCCCATCCTTCCGAGGTCATCTTTACGTCCGGGGGCACTGAGTCGGACAACCTTGCCG
Source organism: Pseudarthrobacter sulfonivorans (assembly GCF_001484605.1). Taxonomy (NCBI): domain Bacteria; kingdom Bacillati; phylum Actinomycetota; class Actinomycetes; order Micrococcales; family Micrococcaceae; genus Pseudarthrobacter; species Pseudarthrobacter sulfonivorans. The sequence continues at coordinate 3,989,374 of NZ_CP013747.1, forward strand.
TGAAGGGCCTGTACTGGGCCCGTTCCGGCGAAGACCCGGCACGGCGCCGCATCCTCTGCTCCGCCGTCGAGCATCATGCCGTGCTGGACACCGTGGAATGGCTGGAGCGGCACGAGGGCGCCATTGTCACGTGGCTTCCGGTGGACAGCGAGGGCGTGGTGGACCTGGGCGTCCTCGCCGCCGAGCTGGCCCGGGACCCCGGGACCATTGCGCTCGTGACGGTCATGTGGGCCAACAATGAAGTGGGCACCATCCAGCCGGTGCACAGGATTGTGCAGCTGGCGCACGCCGCCGGCGTGCCGGTCCATTCGGATGCCGTGCAGGCCTTCGGCTCGCTGCCGGTGGATTTCAAGGATTCCGGGCTGGACGCGATGTCCGTTTCCGGGCACAAGATCGGCGGACCGGTGGGAGTCGGCGCCCTCCTGCTGGGGCGGGCCGTCAAGCTGACTCCGGTGCAGCACGGTGGCGGCCAGGAACGCGACGTGCGCTCCGGGACGCTGGACACGGCGTCTATCGCCGCCTTCGCTGCTGCCGCCGAGGCCGCCACCGCACGGCTTGCGGCCGAGTCCGCGAGGATCGCGGCCCTGCGGGACAGGCTCATCGACGGCGTCCTTCAGCGGGTGCCCGAAGCTGCACTCCGCGGCGCCCCGGGGGAGGGGAGGCTGCCCGGCAACGCGCATTTCACGTTCCCTGGCTGCGAAGGTGATTCGCTGCTGTTCCTGCTGGACCTGGTGGGGGTGGAATCCTCCACGGGATCCGCCTGTACGGCCGGTGTCCCGCGCCCGTCCCACGTGCTGCTGGCCATGGGGCTGGACGAGGAGACAGCCCGCGGCGCCCAGCGCTTCACGCTGGGACATGCCTCAACCGACGCGGACGTGGATGCCTTGCTGGCAGCCCTCCCCGGCGCATACCAACGCGCCCGCCAGGCAGGGATGGCCGGGCATGAATCCTCGATCCAGACTGCGGGAACGGTAGCGCGTCAGGCGTCCTCCGGCAGGAGCTGATCGAGCCCAACGGAGTTGTCGGCCAGGCGCCCCGCTGTGACTCGGGTCCTGGCCGAGATGAGGGCCTTGACGGTCTTCTGCGCGCCGGGCTGTGGCTTCCGCGGCCAGTTGACGCTCATCCCGGCCACCACCCTGGAATCCTGCTGCCAGAACGCGATGAACTCCTTGTTCTCCAGCGAGCCCCGGATCACCGGCTCAGCGCCCGCCGCCAGGGCCGGGAAGCCGGAGTACTCCATGTTGACGTCGTACTGATCGGTGTAGAAGTAGGGGATGGTGCTCAGGACTGCATCCTGGCCGAGCATGGCCCTGGCAACCACCTTTCCGCCGTTCAGGGCATTGGACCAGTGCTCGCTGCGGTGGTGCTGGCCGGTGAAGGGGTGCAAGGCGTTGGCGACGTCGCCGGCGGCAAAAATGCCGGGCGCGCTGGTCCGCAGGGACGCGTCCGTGAGGATCCCGTTGTCCAGGGCGAGGCCGGCCGCCTGCGCGAGTCCGGTCTCGGGAACCACGCCGACGGCGATGACCACGATGTCAGCAGGTAGCGCCTCTCCGGAATCGGTGACCACCCCGGTGACAGCACCGCCGTGGCCGGTGAGTTCCCGTGCTGAGGCGGGAAGCCGGAAGCTCACGCCGTTGGCTTCGTGGAGTCTGCGGAAGAACCGCCCAAGGTCAGGGCCGATGGCCCCGGCCAGGGGGATCTCTTCCAGTCCGAGGAGCGTGACGTTGTTGCCGTACGTGGCGGCAGCCGCAGCCAGTTCCATGCCGATCCAGCCGGAGCCGATCATCACCACGTTCCTGCCGCCCGCCGCCAGGCTGCTGCGCAACCGACGGCTGTCGTCCAAGGTGCGGAAGGTGGATACCCCGGCCAGGTCGCTTCCGGGCAGGCGGAGGGTGCGGGGCGCCGCACCGGTGGCGAGCAGCAGGGAGCCGTATGACAGTGTGCTGCCGTCGTCCAGCTCCACCGTCCTGCCGTCCGGCCGGATGCCCGTGACGCGGGCACCCAGGCGGAGGCCGACGTCGTTCTCCGCGTACCAGCCTGGCGGCACCACCGGAACGGCGTCCTCGGCGGCCTTGCCCAGCAGATACTCCTTGGACAGCGGCGGACGCAGGTAGGGGTGATGGCGCTCGGCGCCGATGATGATCACCCGGCCTTTGAACCCTTCCGCCCGCAGGGTCTTGGCCGCGGTGGCACCGGCCAGGCCGCCGCCGGCAATCACAATGTCCCTCGCAGTAGCAATGTCCTCAGCCATGTCCGCCCGATTCCCGCTGGTGCGTACTCGAAGTCTAAAACCGTTAAGTCTGACTTTAGAAGTGAAGGCCCGCTGGGTCAAGGGTCTTTTGGGGAGGATTCGGCGTGGCGATAGAATGGTGCGGCAGGCATTGTGCTATTCCTGCGGCCGCCGGTTTTAATGGCAGCCGCCCTCTGCCGGCATCCCCCGAACCCTAAAGAAAGCCAGCATGCGAGTTCTAGCAGCCATGAGCGGTGGAGTCGACTCCGCCGTTGCCGCAGCACGTGCCGTTGAAGCCGGGCACGACGTCGTCGGCGTTCACCTTGCGCTGTCCAGGATGCCCGGCACCCTGCGGACGGGCAGCCGCGGCTGCTGCACCATCGAGGACTCGCGCGATGCGTGGCGGGCCTGCGATGTGCTGGGCATTCCGTATTACGTCTGGGATTTCTCGGAGCGCTTCAAGGAAGACGTGGTCCAGGACTTCATCGATGAGTATGCTGCCGGGCGGACCCCCAACCCCTGCATGCGCTGCAACGAGCGGATTAAGTTTGCCGCCCTGCTGGAGAAGGCCATAGCCCTGGGCTTTGACGCCGTCTGCACCGGGCATTACGCCAAGGTCATCAAGGACGCCGATGGCAACCCCGAACTTCACCGAGCGGCGGACTGGGCCAAGGACCAGAGCTACGTCCTGGGTGTCCTGACCCACGAGCAGCTCAAGCACTCCATGTTCCCGCTGGCCGACACGCCCTCCAAGGCTGAGGTGCGGGCCGAGGCCGAGCGCCGTGGACTGTCAGTGGCCAACAAGCCCGACAGCCACGACATCTGCTTCATTCCGGACGGCGACACCGCGGGCTGGCTCGCCGAAAAGATCGACATGACCACCGGTGACATTGTGGACGAGACCGGCACGAAGGTGGGGGAGCACCCGGGAGCCAACGCGTTCACCGTGGGACAGCGCCGCGGCCTGAAGCTCGGCACACCCGCAGCGGACGGCAAGCCCAGGTTCGTCCTGGAGATCCGGCCCAAGGAAAACAAGGTAGTGGTGGGACCCCAGGCGCTGCTGGCCATTGACGAGATCCGCGGCATCAAGGTCTCGTGGGCCGGCCTGCCCATCGCGGAAATCGAAACGGGCGCCGAGTTTGACTGCTATGCCCAGGTCCGCGCCCACGGGGACCCCGTGCCGGCAACCGCGCGAATGCTGCCCGGCGAGGGTGCACCCCAGCTGCTGGTCACGTTGACCGATCCGCTGCGCGGTGTGGCACCCGGCCAGACAGTGGTCCTCTACCAGGGCAGCCGCGTCCTGGGACAGGCCACGATCGACGCTGCCCGGTCGTTGCAGCGCGCGGAGCTCTGAGGCGGAGCAAATTTACCCCGGTCAGGTAAATTTTGTGTCTCAACTCACAAAAAAGCCGGTTGATGAGTCCGGCGTCTGGTTGAATCTAGGCATCAGGACAGCGCGCTGCCCGCTCAAGCCAAGACACCCATTTGCGGGCGGCGAGCGCGTACTCATCGAACAGAAAGTTCACAGATGACCAAGAGCACCAAAGCCTTGCGCAGCGTTATCGCGCTCGCAGGCGTTTCCGCTTTCGCATTGACGGCCTGCACCGGCCCCACGGGCGGAGACGGAACTTCCACCCAGAGTGCCGGTGGCGGCACCATCACCTACGGAACGACTGACAAAGTGGTCACGCTCGATCCCGCAGGTTCCTATGACGGCGGATCCTTTATGGTGATGAACCAGATCTACCCGTTCCTCCTGAACTACAAGCCCGGCACCGCGGACGCCAGCCCGGATATCGCCGAATCTGCTTCCTTCACCAGCCCCACCGAATACACGGTGAAGCTCAAATCCGGGCTGAAGTTCGCCAACGGCAACACCCTCGATTCCTCGGACGTGGTGTTCTCGTTCAAGCGCGTCGTGGCCATCAACGATCCCAACGGTCCCGCGTCGTTGCTGTCCAACATGGGCACGGTGGAAGCCAAGGATCCCACCACTGTGGTCTTCACGCTCAAGGCCGCCAACGACCAGGTGTTCCCGGGCGTACTCGCCTCCAACCCCGGTCCCATCGTGGACGAGCAGGTCTTCCCGGCTGACAAGGTCATGGATGACGACGCCATCATCAAGGGCAAGCCGTTCGCCGGCCAGTACACCATTGAAAGCTACAAAAAGAACGAGCTTGTCAGCTTCAAGCCCAACGCGGACTACAAGGGCCTGCTCGGCGCAGCCTCCAACGAGGGTGCAAACCTGAAGCACTACGCTGACCCCAACAACCTCAAGCTGGACGTGCAGCAAGGCAATATCGACGTCGCAGGCCGCATCCTGACTGCAACGGACGTTGCCGACCTTGAGAAGGACTCCAAGGTCAAGGTCCACAAGGGCCCCGGCGGCGAGCTCCGCTACATGGTGTTCAACTTCGACACCATGCCCTTCGGCGCCAAGACTCCTGAGGCCGATGCCAAGAAGTCGCTGGCAGTGCGCCAGGCCATCGCCCACCTCGTGGACCGTGACGTCATCGCGTCACAGGTCTTCAAGAACACGTACACACCCGTGTACTCCTACGTCCCGCAAGGCTTCGAAGGGGCCGCCGAGCCGCTGAAGAGCCTCTACGGTGACGGCACCGGCAAGCCCAGCCTGGACAAGGCCAAGCAGGTGCTCGCGGATGCCGGTGTCACTTCTGTGGTGGACCTGAAGCTGCAGTACACCGACAGGTACGGCACGTCGGCGGCTGACGAATACGCACTGGTGAAGCAGCAGCTGGAAAAATCGGCCCTGTTCACCGTGGACCTCAAGTCCACCGAGTGGACCACCTACACGAAGGAACGGCGTGCTGACGCCTACCCCGTTTACCAGCTCGGCTGGTTCCCGGACTACTCCGACGCCGACAACTACCTGACGCCGTTCTTCATCCCGGGGAACTTCCTGGGCAACCACTACGAGAATGCGGCAGTCACCGCGGTTGTCAACAAGCAGCTGGTCACCACGGACAAGGCGGAGCGGAGCAAGCTCCTGGGCGAGGCCCAGGAGGCCATTGCCAAGGACCTCTCCACGCTTCCACTGCTGCAGGGCGCCCAGGTCATGGTTGCCGGCACGGATGTGAAGGGCGTCGAGAAGACGCTGGATGCCTCCTTCAAGACCCGTCTTGGTGTGATGTCCAAGTAGGTCCCCGACCCATCCGGCTTTGATTGCGGCAGCGAGGCGGGACGTCTACCGGCGTCCCGCCTCGCTGCTGGTCACAGGCCAGCGCCTCGGGGGAGCTGGCTCCGGCCACCACAAAACTTAGGTACCAATGACTACTTTGATTGACGCGCCGCCCAGCGACGCAGACGGAATCCTTCCGTCCAGCAAGAAATCTTCCGGCGGGGGGCTGGGGCAGTACATTCTTGTCCGGTTCCTGCTGATCTTTCCCACCATCTTCATCCTCGTCACCATGGTGTTCTTCCTCATGCGGATCACCGGCGATCCCATCACCGCGGCCATGGGTGGCAGGCTGCCCGCCGAACAGCTCCAGGAACGGATCCACAACGCGGGCTACGACCGTCCAATCCTGGTCCAGTACTTCGAATACCTGGGCCAGCTGGCCACCGGAAACTTTGGCCGGACCCTCACGGACAACCGGGCCGTCTCAGAGATGCTGACCACCTACGGTTCAGCCACCCTGGAACTGTCCATCAACGCGCTGATCCTGGCCCTCCTGGTGGGAATCCCGCTCGGCATGATTGCCGCCCAGCGCCGCGACCACGCACCCGACGCAGTGCTGCGGGTCTTCGCGATCCTTTGCTACGCAACGCCGGTCTTTTTCGCCGGCATGCTGCTTAAGCTGACGTTCGCCGTCTGGCTGGGCTGGCTACCGGTCGCCGGACGCGCCAAGACGTCATCCGAGCTGGCACTGACGTCCCTCCAGGCTCCCACCGGAATCTACTGGCTCGATGCCGTCCGCAGCGGCAACATGGCGGCACTGGGCGACGTCATGGCACACGCCGTGCTTCCCGCCGTCGCACTGGGTCTGCTGACGGCCGGAATCTTCCTCCGGCTGGTCCGGACCAACGTGATCGGAACACTGGGCAAGGACTACGTGGAAGCGGGCCGCTCACGCGGTGTCAGTGAGTTCCGGCTGGTCACCAAGCACGCGTACAAGCCTGCGCTGATCCCCATCATCACCGTGATGGGCCTGCAGATCGCCGTGATGCTCGGCGGGGCCGTCCTGACCGAAAAAACCTTTGAGTGGAAGGGCCTGGGGTTCCAGCTCGCCAACTACCTGACCGCACGCGACTTCGTGGCGGTCCAGGGCATTGTGGTCCTCCTGGCCATTATCGTCGCGGTGACCAACTTCATCGTGGACATAGTGGCCGCGCTGATCGACCCCCGGGTGAGGTACTGACATGAGCGTCCTTCCGGCAAACGAGCCGCTGGCAAACCCGCGGGCCCCCTTCTACCGGCGGTTGCCGGTGGTTTCGCACTTCAACAAAAGCGTCGGACTGCAGCGTGGCATGCTCGTGGCGGGCCTGGTTCTCACGGGCCTGTTCGTCCTGACCGCGGCCTTCGCCCCGCTGCTCGCCCCGTACGGTTTCGCCCAACTAGCGGACGCTGACGGCAATTTCCCCACCCAGGAGGCCCCCGGCGGAAAGCACCTGCTCGGTACCACAGTGGGCGGTTACGACGTGTTGTCCCGAGTTGTCTGGGGTGCCCAGACGGCCCTGTTCGTCATTGTGGTGGCTGTCCTGATGTCCATCGTGATCGGCGTGATTCTGGGATTGGTGAGCGGCTACCTCGGCGGCTGGCTGGACCGGATCCTCGTGGTCATCGCCGATGCGGTCTATGCCTTCCCTTCGCTGCTGGTGGCCATCGTTATGGCGATCGTGATCAGCGGCGGCCAGTCCAGCCTCATCGGCGGTGTCTTGGCAGCGGGCACGGCCATTACCCTGGTCTTCATTCCGCAGTACTTCAGGGTCATCCGGGCCGAGACCGTCCGGCTGAAAGCAGAGCCTTTCGTTGAATCCGCCAAAGTTGTGGGCGCCTCAAATATTCGCATCATGAGCCGCCACATCTACAAAAACGCCACCAGGACCCTGCCGTTGATCTTCACTCTCAACGCCTCGGAGGCCATCCTCACGCTGGCCGGCCTGGGCTTCCTGGGCTTCGGCATCGAGCCCAGCTCCGCGGCGGAGTGGGGCTTTGACCTGAACAAGGCCCTCGCCGACACAACCTCCGGCATCTGGTGGACGGGCCTCTTTCCCGGCCTGGCGATCGTCATGACGGTGGTTGGCCTCACCCTCGTGGGTGAAAGCATCAACGACCTGAACGATCCGCGCTTGCGCGGTCGCAAGGCTGCCGGCGCCAAGGGCGCCCCGGGACCATCAACCGCGGCCGCGCAGGCCGCCATCGCAGCGGATGTGAGAGGACTGTGACCATCAATATGGATTCCGTAGCTGACCAGTCCAGGCCGGCAGACCAGCCCGTACTGGAGATCGACCACCTCAAAGTCACCTTTGCCACCGACGGCGGAGACGTCTACGCCGTCAAGGACGTGAGCCTGGACGTCCGCTCCGGCGAAGTCCTGGCCATCGTAGGCGAATCCGGCTCGGGCAAGACCGTGACCGCGAAAACCATTCTCGGGCTGCTGCCGGAGACCGCCACCAGCGGTGGGGCCGTCCTGATCAACGGCAACAACGTGATCAGCGTCAGCGCCGCGAAGCTGAGGCAGATTCGGGGCCGCGATGTGGCCATGGTGTTCCAGGAGCCGTCCACGGCCCTGAACCCGGTGTTCACCGTGGGCTGGCAGATCGCCGAGGGCATCCGTGCCCATGCCGGCGGTGCCGGCGGGAAACGGGTCTCGGCCAAGGACGCCAAGGCCCGTGCCATTGAGGCGCTGCGCAAAGTGGGGATCCCGGATCCGGAGCACCGGGTCAACTACTATCCGCACCAGTTCTCCGGCGGCCAGAAGCAGCGCGTGGTGATCGCCGCCGCGCTGGCCCTGAACCCGGGACTGATTGTCGCCGATGAACCCACCACAGCCCTGGATGTCACCGTCCAGGCCGAAATCCTGGAGCTGCTCCGGGACCTTCGGGACATATACGGCACCTCGATCGTGCTGATCACCCACAACATGGGCGTGGTGGCCGATCTTGCGGACCGCGTAGTGGTGATGTACCAGGGTGATGTGGTGGAGGAGGCGCCGGTGCGCGTGCTTTTTGCTGAACCCAAGCAGGATTACACCAAGAAGCTGCTGGCCGCCGTGCCCCACCTGGGCCGGAACTCGGCGTCGGAGGGCCTGCGGGAACGCGCCCACCAGGGTTCGCCGGTGCTGGTGGAGGCAACCAACCTGACCATCGAGTACCCCGGCAGGCTGGGAACTCCGGCCTTCAAGGCCGTGGACGGGGTCAGCTTCACCGTGTCCCAGGGCGAAGTCTTTGGACTGGTGGGCGAATCCGGATCAGGGAAAACCACCATCGGCCGGGCCATCGCGGGCCTGAACCGGACCACGGGCGGCAGCCTGAAGGTACTCGGCTACGAGATGCTGAACCTCAAGGAGCGGACGTTCAAGCCCCTCCGGAAGGATATTGGCTTTGTGTTCCAGGATCCGGCTGCGTCCTTCAACCCCCAGCTGACCATCGGCGACTGCGTAGCGGAGCCCATGATCATTCACACCAATCCGAGCCCGGCGCAGGCGCGCAAACGCGTTGCTGAGCTGCTTGAATCAGTGCAGTTGCCGGCGTCGTACGCCCAGCGGTACCCGCACGAGCTGTCCGGCGGGCAGCGCCAGCGGGCGTCGCTGGCGCGGGCACTGATCCTGAACCCGCGGTTGCTGATCGCTGACGAGCCGACGTCGGCCCTGGACGTTTCGGTGCAGGCGAAGGTCCTGGAACTCTTCAAGGAAATCCAGGCCGAGTTCGGGTTCGCGGCACTGTTCATCAGCCACGACCTCGCGGTGGTGGACATCCTGTCACAGTGGGTGGGCGTCCTCTACAAGGGCAAACTCGTGGAGCAGGGCATCGGCAGCCAGGTGATGGGCGCGCCGCAGCACGACTACACCAAACGGCTGATTGCCTCGCTGCCGGTCCCTGATCCGGACGAACAGGCACGACGCCGGGAAGCGCACCGGGCGCTGCTGGCCCAGTAGGCACCACCAGCGACCCCACAGTCGCGGCGCCACCGGACGGACATCCCGCCCCACCCGGCGGGGTGTCCGTCCGCCGCTTAACACCGGAAGAATTTCCGCGGGCGCCCCATAGACTTGGACCATGACGCAGCAAAACCACGATGTTCCCGACACCGACACCTACGATGCCGCCGCGAGTTCGCTGGCAGGCCACGTGGACAACTCGGTGATGGCGGAACTGCTGTCCATCCGCTCCAGCATCGACAACATCGATGCGACCCTGGTGTACCTCCTGGCCGAACGGTTCAAGGCCACCCAGAAAGTGGGCTTCCTCAAGGCCGCGCACCGGCTCCCGGCGGGGGATCCAGGCCGGGAATCCGCCCAGATCGCCCGTCTCCGGCGGCTGGCGGAGGATGCACACCTCGATCCCGCGTTTGCGGAGAAGTTCCTGAATTTCATCATCGGCGAGGTCATCCGCCATCATGAAGCCATCGCCGAGGACCACCAGGCCGCTGCAGAGTGGAAGTAACAGCCACCGGGCTTGGGCCCTGGCCGGGGGAGGACCCCGCGGAGGCTGCCCGCATTATCCGCGGCGAGCTTGGAAGCCCGCACCTGCCGTTCCTGGCAGAGCTTCCGGACCGTGGAGTCGGTTCCGACGCCCTGGGGCGGACGGCCGCACTCCTGGTTGAAATGGCCGTGGATGTCCAGCCGTATGGCTGGCGGCTGGTGGACCGTCCCGGCAAGGATTTCCGCCGGGCCGCGTCGGCCCTCTCCACCGACATCAACGTCCTGGCTGACGTTGCCGGCGACGAGGACACCCGCGCCCCCGAACTCAAGGTCCAGCTGCTGGGACCGCTGAGTCTTGCCGCCGGACTGCACCTGCACAACGGCGAACGGGCGCTGATCGATTACGGCGCACGCCGGGACGTTGCCGACTCGCTGGCCGCAGGGGTTGGCGGCTACCTCTCCCGGATTTCCAGCGCGGTTCCGGGCGCGCGGCTGGTGGTTCAGGTCGACGAGCCTGATATCGCCGCCGTACTGGCCGGCACCATTCCGACGTCGAGCGGTTACCGCACGCTGCGGGCGGTGGGTGGCCAGGAGGTCACCGAGTCCTGGCAGGTGGTGATCGAGGCGCTCCGTGACGCGGGTGCCGCCGAAATCGTTGTCTCCGTGCCTGAAATTGAGGCCCCCATCGGCCGGATCATTGCCGCCGGCGCCGACGGCGTGGCCGTACCGCTGAGGGCCCTGACCACACGGCAGTGGGAGCAGTTGGCCACGGCAGTGGAGGCCGGCAAGCGGATCTGGGCCGGCGCACTGGACGTTAGCCGTGGCACGCTGCCCAGGGTGGCCGACGTCGTGGAGTCCGTCTGGCGGCCATGGCACGAGCTGGGGCTGCCGGCGTCGTCCCTGGGCAATATCCGGGTCACCCCCTCGGCGGGACTTGCCGGCCACACGCCGGCCACCGCCACAGCGGTGCTGGGCCGGCTCACCCAGGTGGCCGACGGCCTGAACCAGCGCGCGCACGGCTGATCGGCCCACCGCTGAGCGGACCTACCTGCAAGACTTCTACGTCCGGTTCTCCCAACGGTCCGGCTGGGCGTAGCGGGGCAGGAAACTCTGCGCCGAACTGCCGCCGATGTAGGGACGCAGGCGGTAGTCAAAACCGCCCGCATAGACCAGGACCAGCCCGATCTGCGGCTGGATGACCTTGACCTGGATCCGGTGCTGTCCGTGCTCGCCTGCGGCGCCGTCCCACCACTGCTCGGCGTAAGCCCTGGCATCCACGGTGGCCGGCAGCGGCAGGCGGAGGGGGCCCAGGAACAGCCGCGACGCTTCGGAAACGCCGCGCAGCCTACCCTCGTTCGTCACACTGAGCTTGAGGTCGGTCACCATGCGCCGGAAACGGCCCAGGTAGTCCACCAGCCGCGGGCCGCCGTCGGAATCCACGAGGCTGGTGGTGTCCTGGAATATCCGCACGTGCCCGGGAAAACGGATTTCCCGCCGGGCAGTCAGGCTGGAGCGGCCGAACGGATCCTGGTGGGCATGGTTTTCAATCCGGAAGGGGATGCCTTCCCCGTAATCCGGGAAAAACGCGTCCTCCCCGGAGGTCAGCTTGAGCAGCGGCCGCAGCCACGCCTGCCGGCAGCCCACAACGTCGAACACGCCCTCCCCGACGCCGTAGTGCCCCGAGCCGGGCGCCAGGGAAAAGTACTCCTGCAGCTCAGGCTGCAGCCGGTGGAAGTCCTCGCCCAGGGCCTGCCGGTAAATAGGGACGTTCATGGTGACCTCCTGGACGGTGCCGTCAGCGGCGCTGCGGCGACTCACAATCTACCGGCCGCCTTGAGCCGGATGTACATGTCGGCAAGCTGCGGCGGCAGCTGGTGTGGCTCCGCATCCACCACTTCAACCCCATGGTGCCGGAGTTCGGCGCTGACCGCCGCCCGTTCCAGCAGTACGCGTTCGGCCGCTGCCGCCCGGAACACGCCGGCGGCGTTCTCACGCTCCCGCAGCATCCGCCCCAGCATGGGATCACGGACGGCGGCCACCACCACAACGTGCTGCTGCGCGAGCTGCGCGGCCACGGGAATGAGACCTTCCTCCGGTGCCCCGCCGTCCAACGAGGTCAGCAGCACCACCAGGGACCGGTGGGCGGAGACCGCCCGGATCTGGCCGGGGAGGCTGGACCAGTCAAGCTCAATCAGTTCCGCCTCGAGGGGCGCCATCGCTTGTACCAGCTGCCCCAGGAGGTTGCCGGTGGTGGCGGAACCGGCCCTTGCCCGCGGACGTCGGTCGTAGGCCAGGAAGTCCACCCGGTCACCGCCACGCTCGGCCAGGACCGCCAGCAGGAGCGCCGCTTCGATGCCGGTATCCAACCTTGGTTCGTCCTCGATCCTTGCCGCTGACGTGCGAGAGGTATCCAGCATGATCACCACGCGCCGGTCGCGTTCCGGGCGCCAGGTGCGGACGACGACGGCGGACCGGCGGGCGGTTGCGCGCCAGTCGATGGACCGGACGTCGTCCCCGCGGACGTAGTCACGCAGCGAGTCGAATTCGGTGCCGGCACCCCGGATCTGCACGGCGGCCTTGCCGTCGAGTTCGCGGAGTTTCCTGAGCTTCGAGGGGAGGTGCCTGCGGGAATGGAACGGCGGCAGGACCCGCAGGAGGCCGGCACAGTCAAACGTGCGCTGGCGTGCCGCGAGCCGAAGGGGTCCATGGGAGCGCACAGTGACGTGCCGGGCGCCCACGTCGCCACGGCGGACCGGCTGTAACCGGACGGTCATCCGGCGGCTTTCCAAGGCGGGGATGTCCAGGTCCTGGACCGGATTCACAGCCCCGGCAGACGGCTGCCACGCGTCTCGAACTGTGGCACGCAAGCGTCGCCGGCCACTGTTGCGCAGCGTGAGGACCGAAGCCGCCGTGCCGTGCAGCGTCACGTTGCCGGGCTCGGCGCGCGTGACGATGATGGCCCGCGGGGAAGCGGCCAGGCCAAGGTCCAGGCCCAGGAGAGCAGCGAGTGCCACGACCACGCCCAGGACCGTTCCCCCGCCAGGAAACAGCAGCACCGGCACCAGGCCCAGCAGTGCCAGCACGACGAACCGTCCGGAGAGTGCCATGTGCAAGCGAATCAGCGGGGGACCGGGACGGATGCCAGGATGCTGCCCAGGACATCGTCCACGCGGACCCCGTCCATCTGGGCATCAGGCTGCAGGGCCACCCGGTGGCGCAGGCACGGCAGCGCCAGTGCCTTGACGTCGTCGGGGGTGACGAAGCTGCGGCCCGACAGCCAGGCCCAGGCGCGGGCCGTATTAAGCAGTGCAGTCGCGCCGCGGGGCGAGACGCCCAGCTGGAACGACGGCGCCTGCCGGGTGGCGCGCACCAGGTCCACGATGTAGCCGATGATTTCCGGTTCGACGGCAACGGTGGCCACAGCCTGCCGCGCCCGTTCGAGGTCCTCGGCGCCGGCCACTGCCCGGACACCGGCGGCAGCAAGGTCCCGGGGATTGAAGCCGGCTGCGTGCCGCCGGATCACTTCCACCTCGTCAGTCCGGCTGGGCAGCGGCATGGCGAGCTTGAGCAGGAACCGGTCAAGCTGGGCTTCGGGCAGGGGATAGGTTCCCTCGTATTCCACAGGGTTCTGGGTTGCCGCCACCAGGAAGTTCGCCGGCAGCGGCCTGGACACCCCGTCCACCGAGACCTGCCGCTCTTCCATGGCCTCCAACAGGGAGGCCTGCGTCTTCGGCGGCGTCCGGTTGATTTCGTCGGCCAGCAGGATGTTGGTGAAGACCGGCCCCTCGCGGAAACTGAATTCCGAGGTGTGCGAGTCATAGACCAGGGAACCGGTGATGTCGCCGGGCATCAGGTCAGGGGTGAACTGTACGCGTTTCGTGTCCAGGCTCAGCGCGGCGGAAAGGGCACGGACAAGGAGTGTCTTGGCCACCCCGGGCACGCCTTCGAGGAGGACATGCCCCTGGGAAAGCAGCGCGATAAGGAGTCCCGTGACGGTGGCATCCTGGCCCACCACGGCTTTGGCAACCTCGTGGCGGACATCCAGGAGCGCCTGCCGGGCGGGATCCAGCGTCCGCGGGGAGGAATCCATGATCTGCGGGGCGCCGTACGGTTCGTTCATCGGGTCCTGACCTCGTTCTCTAGTTTGTCCAGTTCCTGTGACCATTGCACCAGCCTGGTTGCGGTACCGGGGCGTTCCTGGATCAGGCCGCTGATATCTCTGACCGGCCGGCCCAGGTGCCGGGCCACTGCCTGCACCACGTCGTCGGCAGTGGCCTGGGATCCCACTCGAAGGGCTTGCGCCAGACGAACCAGGGTGCCGGCCCGAAGGTTGTCCCGTGCCCGGTCCAGTGCGTGGGAATCCTGATAGAGGCGCGCGCGGCCTTCGGCGGTCTCCACGGCCTTGACCACCACGGGGAGTGGTTCAAACACGAGCGGGCCGAGGCGGCGCCCGCGCCACACAATGGCCAGCACGGCCACAAAGACCAGCCAGGGCCCCAGGAATGCCACCCAGTCAGGGGCTAGGTCATCAAGTGTCTGCGTTGACTCCGCAGCGGCCGCGTCGCCCAGTCCGGGCAGGTACCAGACAACGACCTCTGAGCCGCCCAGCGTCCGCAGCGCCAGTGCGGCATGGCCGTGGCCGGCAAGCCCGCCGTTGTTGAGGAGGGCGGTGCTGCCCAGGACGGTCAGGCCGCCGTCATCCGTGCGGGCAAGCAGCCCGGCGGTGCTTCCCGGCGGGCTGAAGCAAACCGTGCCGCCGTCGTACAGGAATCCGCCGGTTCCGGAGACAGCGCCTGCCGCCGCGGGATCGGTGAGATCGCAGCCCGGTTCCAGGAGCGCCGTTGACTCAGGCACCACACCGGCCTGGCTGATGCCGGTATCGAAGGCCTTCAGCGTGCCGAGCCGCGGCGTCACCAGCACTACGCGTCCCGCACTTGCGGTCAGCTCGTCCAGCCGGGATTGGTCCAGGAATCCGCTCCGGTCGTACAGGAGGAGGGTGGCACCCGGCCGGTCCGCGAGTGCTGCCGTGGCGGAGTCAAAGGATTCAACATCCTGGACCTCGACACCGTGGCGGCCCAGTATCTCGCTGACCGCCCTGGCGCCGCCCGGCCCGGCGTTATGCACGGATAAGGGCAGGGAATCGCCCCTTGGCGCGAGTTGGGTGGAAATAACCACCGTCAGTCCGACGGCGGCCGCCGCGCCGATCGCTGCCCCGCCGCGGTGCCGCCGGAGCCAGGCACGGGCACCGGACACGGCACCGGCGCCGGACCCGGAACCGGACCCGGAACCGGATCGGAGTGCCGGGGCGGAACCCGGCTGCGCCTCCGGTGCACCCGACGTCGGAAGTTTGGGCGTCAGAGGATCCGGCGAAGGTTTCTGCATCGTGGGACCCTGCGTCATCGCGGAACCGCCGGTTCGTCACGTTCAGCGGGCAGGGCGGCGCTCGCCGGTGTGAGGGACTGCAGGGCAATGTCCAGTTCGCGCACCGCGGCAAAGTCAGCCTGGCCCGCGGACTCATTTCCGTAGCGGATCCCGTCGAAAGTCCGCGCAGCTTCCGTCAGGCGGCCGGCCTCTGACGGAAACGGTGTGGCCAGTTCGTGCGCCACCTCGTCCGCGGTCCGGCCCGGCCGCGCGTCGAAAAGCGTTCTGTCCTCGGCCGTGCGCACCAGCGCACGGAAACAGTCCACGACGGCGGCACTCCAGTTGCCTGCTGCGGCAGCGGCCGCCGCGCGCCCGCGGTAGGCCTCGGCACTGACTGTTGTGCCGGCGTCGAATACGTCTCCGGCACGCTTGGCCTTCGCGTTGAGGCGCGGGCGGGCCAGGACGACCGCGGCGCCGATCAGCACGGCGATGGCCACGCCGATCCACGGCGCCGCCACGGTGGTGTCCGGGCCGGAGCCGCCGTCCAGGGACCGCAGCCAGTCCAGGATGTCCGCCCACACACTGTCCAGCCAGCCGGGGGCCGCGTCACGGTATTCCGGCTTGGCAAGTTCTTCTTCGGCCCAGCGGCGGGCCTCGTCGCGGCCCGGCAGGACTGGTGGTTCAACGGCCATCCGGCCATGCCCCGCCTGGCGCTGCCCCGTAGGGCGGCCGCGGATATTGGTCGGGTCCCGCCCGGTAGACCGGGACGCCTCGGCCCGGGACGCCGTCGGGATCTGCTCCGGATTCCAGCAGCCGGAGCAGGGCGATATCCAGTCCGTCCCGGCGCATCCTGAGGTCGAGGTAGAGCAGTGCCATCACGGAGGTCTGGAAGGCAAAACCCGCTGCGGCGACCACTGCGGTAACTACCGCGGTGGCAACGCCCGCCACCACGGCCGCCGTTATGGCCTGCTCGGCACCGCCGTGGGGTGAGACCACGCCCGTGTAAAAGCCGGTGAGCAGTGTGACGGGAATCATGACGACCTGGGCGATGACCCCCACCATGATGCCCACAACCAGCGTGATGCCCAGCAGCCGCCACCAATTGCTGCGTGTCAGTTCCCAGGAGCGCCGGATGCCGGCCATCGCCCCGAGTTCCTCCACCACAACGGCGGCCGGCGCCACCATGAACTTGATGTAGACCCATACGTACAGCACAAAGCACACCAGCCCCAGCGGGATGAGGATCATGGCGCCAAGTCCGCCCACGGTGCTGACCAGCAGCACTGCCAGCGCCACAAACAGCAGCGCAACGAGGAGCCCGCAGCCCACCAGCAGGGCCGCAAGGCGGATCAGGGCACCAGCGCGGGACCGCGCCAGGGACCACATCTGCCTGAAGCCGGTGGGGCGGTTGAGGACGGACCTGGCGACCGGAACCACCATGGCGCCCTGAAGCACCGCCGACAGAAAAACGGTGAGCACCGAGACGAGCAGGATCCCGGACGCGAAGGTCACCACCAGCGGGACCAGGTCCTGCTCCGTCAGGCCCGCCGCCCAGGCTTCAAGTGACGCCGCGGAAGTGGCGGAAAATGAACTGAGAACTGCCGTGAGCACTGCGGCGAGGGTCTGCGCCAGCAGCGCGGCGCCCAGCATGGCTTTGGCGTTGCGCCTGATCGCCTGGAAGGAGCCGTCCAGGATCTCGCCGAACATCAGTGGCCGCAGGGGAACGATGCCGGGTTTGGGCGGGGCAACATAACGCGGCTGCTGGTGGGGCGGCGGGCCGCCGTAGGGATTGTGCGGCGGCGTGCCCCAAGCCGGCGGGCCACCCGGGGGAGGTCCCCAAACCGGCTGGCCGCCCCAGGGCTGCTGTGCCGGCCCGGGCTGCGGCCCCCATGGAGGCGGGTTCCCTGGCGGCTGGCCGTTCCCAGCCTCGCCGGCAGGATGCGGCTGCTGCATGTTCGGATCCTGGTGTGGCACCCTGTTCCTTCCCCCGTGCGGGACTGTCCGCGTGTTGCCAGCCTATAGTTCCGGCGTCGGGCGTCATAGCATCGCGCCATGCCGTAAGGCCGTTGAACAGGACAAACCCTGTTCAATAAGGGAATATATAACTATGAAGGCACGCATTCTGGTAGTTGACGATGACGAAGCGCTGGCCGAAATGATTGGGATTGTTCTGCGCAATGACGGCTTTGAGCCGGTTTTTTGCGCCGATGGCAGCCAGGCGCTGGATATTTTCCGTTCATCGAAGCCTGACCTCGTGCTGCTTGACCTGATGCTGCCCGGCGTGGACGGCATCGAGGTCTGCCGGCAGATCCGCTCCGAATCGGACGTGCCCATCGTCATGCTCACGGCCAAGTCGGATACGTCCGACGTCGTCCGCGGCCTTGAGTCCGGCGCAGACGATTACGTGCCCAAGCCGTTCAAACCCGCCGAACTCGTGGCACGCGTGCGTGCCCGCCTGCGGCCCGGCGACCAGAAGGCGCCTGAAACGCTGCGGATCGCTGACATCACCATCGACGTGGCTGGCCACACGGTGAAGCGTGCCGATGAGCGGATTTCCCTCACCCCCCTGGAGTTTGACCTCCTCGTAGCCCTGGCGCGGAAGCCCTGGCAGGTGTTCACCCGCGAGCTGCTGCTGGAGCAGGTCTGGGGCTACCGCCACGCGGCAGACACCCGGCTGGTCAACGTCCACGTCCAGCGCCTCCGGTCAAAAATTGAACGGGATCCGGAAGCTCCCGAAGTTGTATTGACGGTTCGTGGTGTCGGCTACAAAGCAGGTTCCTGAGCCCTCAGGACCAGAAGCGCACCGTGCCCCGGATCTTCCCGCAGCCAAGGGCCCGGAGCACACGGATGCGCTGCCGTCGGAGCTGGCAACGCTGCCATTCCGGGCACGGATCTGGCGGCGCCGTGGAGTAATCGTGGGGCTACGGGTGGGCCGCCTTGTCCGTCTCGGCGTGACCCGTTTCTTCCCTGCGGTCCGTTCTGCCGGGCGGGCCATGCGTCGACGCTGGCGCCGGTCCCTGCAGTTCCGGACAGTCCTCACCACGCTGCTGTTGGCCGTGACATCCTTTGGCGCCGTGGGCGCCTACCTGTCCAACCAGATCGCCAACAACCTGTTCCAGGAGCGCCTCACCCAGGCCGAATCCGAGACCCGTTACTACGTCAAGCAGGTCCAGGAGACGTTCGACGGCGCCCAGGTCACCGACCAGTCCAGCGTCATCACGCTGGTCTACGACACCTTGAACGCCGTGGAGGGCCGCGGCTCCGTCATCCAGCGCCGCTACGTTTTCGAAGCCAAGCCCGAACAGACCAAGCCCCGGAACCGCTGGGTGGAGTCGCGGGCGTCGGACCAGCTGACCGTCAGCGTCATCCCGCCTGAACTCCGTACGGCGGTACAGGATTCAGGCAAGGACCAGTACTGGGCCTCCACCGTGATTCCGGTAGGTACCGAGGACAGGCCGGGCATCGCCGTGGGCAACCTGGTGACCTTCAACGGGACCGTGTACGAGCTCTACCTGATCTATGACGTCAACACCGCCCAGCAGACGCTCGACGAAATCCAGGGCGTCCTCCTGGCCGGCGGCGCGGTGCTGGTGCTGATGATCGGGGCCATCGCCTGGTACGTCACCCGCAATGTTGTCAGCCCGGTCAGCCACGCTGCCCTGGTGTCGGAGAAGCTCGCTGCCGGCCAATTGCAGGAGCGGATGGTGGTCAAAGGCGAAGACGAGGTTGCCCGCCTCGGGGCATCGTTCAACCACATGGCCGCCAGCCTCCAGGAGCAGATCACCCAGCTGGCCATGTTGTCCCAGATGCAGCAGCGGTTTGTCTCCGACGTCTCCCACGAGCTCCGCACGCCCCTGACCACCGTCCGGATGGCCGCGGAAGTGTTGTACGACGCCCGCCACGACTTCGACCCCATCAACAAGCGCTCCGCGGAACTCCTGTACAACCAGGTGGAGCGGTTCCAGTCCCTGCTGGCCGACCTGCTCGAGATCTCCCGCTTCGACGCCGGCGTGGCCATGCTCGACGCCGAGCCCGAGGACATCCTGCAGGTGATCGCCCATGTCATTGACGGGGCAGCGCCCGTCGCGGCCGAATACGGCTCGGAGATCATCCTCCGGGCTCCCGCTGTGGGAATTGTCGCGGAGATGGACGCCAGGAGGATCGACAGGATCCTGCGGAACCTCATCCTGAATGCAGTGGAGCATGGCGAAGGCAGGCCGGTCACCGTGACTGTCTCAGCCAACCGGTCAGCGGTGGGAGTTGCAGTCCGGGACCAGGGGATCGGCATGACCCCGGCCGAGGCCGCCCGGGTCTTTGACCGGTTCTGGCGTGCGGATCCGGCGCGTGCCCGCACCACCGGAGGCAGCGGACTGGGCCTGTCCATCGCAATGGAAGACACCAAACTCCATAACGGCTGGCTGCAGGCATGGGGAAACAAGGGTAGAGGGGCCAACTTCCGGCTGACCATTCCGTTGCGCCAGGGCGAGGAGATCGACCGCTCACCTGTGCAGCTTGAGCCTGAGGACGTCATCCTCCCCGACGTCCCACATTCGAAAAACGTGCTGGTCCTGGGGCCCGGCCCCACTGGGGCGCCTGATGTCCCCGCTGGCGGCGGGCGTGGCCAGGGCACCGGGCGCACCCCTGCCGGGACGGGCGCAACACCGAAGGAGTCTTCATGACGGGACGAAAAGTGCGGGCGATGCTGAAGAGGAGCGTTGTGCTGTTCGTCGTTGCCCTGGTGCTGGCGTCCTGCGCGCGCATTCCCACGGCCGGGCCGGTGGGGAAGAGCGCTGAAGGCAGCGCCGGCAACGTCAACGCACCGGTGTTCCTCCCGGCCGCTCCCCAGCCCGGCGCTACTCCGGAAAACATCATTGATTACTTCTACCGTGCCGGCACCGGATACGAGGGGGACTACGCGGTGGCCCGCGAATACCTGACGCAGGCAGCGTCAGTATCCTGGAAACCCGACCAGCGCGCGCTGGTGTACCGCGAGGCGAAAGTGGTGGGCACCGGCGTCGACAACGTCTACAACTACCAGCTGGACGTTGCGTACAGCGTGGATGTTGACGGCATCGCCACCCAGATGCCCGAAGGCACCATCGAGAACATTCCGGCCACTCTCACCCAGGTGGACGGCGAATGGCGGATCTCAGCCATCCCGGACGGAACAGCGATCCCGGAGGAAACCTTCAAGGTCATCTACGGCGCCTACCCTATCTACTTCTACGATCCCAGCTTCACCTATGCCGTGCCTGACGTCCGCTGGTTCATCAAGAACAAGACCGTCAAAGCCATGACCAGTGCCCTGCTGGCCGGCCCCGCGCCGTACCTTCGCGGCGCGGTGGTGAGCGCCTTCCCGTCCGGCATCAAACTCGCCCGCGAATCAGTTCCGGTGGTGTCCGGCGCCGCGCAGGTGGACCTCACCGCCAAGGAACTCACGGAGGCGTCCACGGAGGATAGGCTCCGGATGCAGACGCAGCTTTCGCTCACGTTCCGCAGCCAGCCCGACGTCGTTAATGTGGAGTTGCATGCCAACCAGGACCTGGTCCGCGTCGAAGACAACGGTTCCGTGTTGCCCCCGGTGCGGGACAAAAACGTGCCGGTCCGCGAGATCGCCGTCAGCGGCAATGAGCTGGTGCGCTACGAAAACAACAGGGTGTCCCCGCTGCCGGATATGCAGCCAGTTTCATCGCTCGGGCCCCGCTACCCGTCGGAATCCCCGGTGTCACAGACCGTTGCCTTCCTCAACGAAAGCCGGACGACGCTCTACAGCATGGTGCCGGGACAGCCCGCCCGTGCGCTGACAACGCGCAGCACCATTACGCACCCGTCCTTCAGTATTCATGACTGGGTGTGGGCCGCAGGGCCGGGAGCTACCGGCGGTACGGAGGTGGTGGCCTACCGGCCCATCGGAGTTGCCGAAGGTGCCGCCGTTCCCACCGTTACGCTCACGCCGTCGTGGTTGGCCGGAAGAACCGTCAAGGAGCTGAGGATCTCCCGCGAGGGCGTCCGGGCGCTGGTCATTTCGGAACAGAATGGCAAGACGAAGGTGCAGATTGCCGGGATCATCCGGAACGCCGACGGGACGCCCCGGGAACTGACTGCCCCGATCACGCTGGTGGCTTCCGGTGACCCGGACCAGGGCGTCTGGGTGAACGACACAACGGTCGCCGTGATGAAAGCCTCGGCAGGCTCGAACGTCACGCCGGAGCTGCTGTCCCTCACCTCCGGACAACCCCAGCAGTTGGCGCCATGGCCCGGCCTTGTGTGGCTCAGCGCCGGCAACGGGCTGGAGGAAATTTACGGCCAGTCGGCCGAGGGCATCTTCCAGCGGCTCGGCAACGGCTGGTCGCCCCAGCTGAAGGGCCCCATCGACCCCTCATTCCCTGGGTAGCTTTCCACATAGCGCGGACCAGCGGTTCCGGGGCTGCGATACGCACGCCACCATGGGGTGTGACCGAAGTTCAGCCCGGACGTCCTCCTGCTCGCCACGCTCCTGCCCGCCACCCGCCTGCTCGCCACGCGCGTGCGCGCCGGTCCGGGGGCGGCGTTGGGGGCCGCTCCGGGGGAAGTCCCGCCAGAAATGCGGCAAGCCTGGATCCGGACCTCCTGCCGCCTCCGCTGCAGTCCGCCAAGCATCGCGGCGGCCACCGCCGCCGCTGGCTGCGGGCCGCCGACCAGATGGGCGTGGCCGCGGCGGAGTTGCTGGCACTTGCCGTCCCTGTGGACTGCGTCTGCTGCGGTGCGGAGGACCTGGCCCTGTGCGTCATGTGCGAACGCCACGTCCGCCTGTTGACCAGGCACCCGTTCCGGGCAGAGGAGCAGGCGCCGGCCCTGATGAACGTCGACGGCGGCCTGATCCTTCCCGTGGTGGCGGCCGGGGTGTACCGCGAGGAGCTGGCGCAGGCCGTGCTTTCGTTCAAGAGCCATGGCCAGCACCAGCTCACGTCAGTCCTGGCGCGCGGACTGGGGCAGGGCATCGCCGCGTCCGTGGCCGGTGTCGACGGCGTCTGCCTGGTTCCGGTGCCCAGCAGTACGGCCGGCTACATCAAGAGGGGATTCAGCCCGGTCCACCTCCTGCTCGCAGAGTTGCGTCGGGGGACCACCATCCGCGGTACACCGGTGGTGGACGTGATCCGGAAATCCCGGCGCCGCGCCGCACTGGAGCGGCTGCCTGGAGGCCAAAAGGGACTCGGCCGCGGGGCCAGGGCCAGCCGGGTCAAGGGGTCCATGAAGGTCCCGAAACGCCAGCGCGCGCGGGTGGCCGGACGCCGCTGCATCATTGTCGACGACGTCCTCACCACGGGGGCCACACTCGCGGAAGCAGCCCGCGCGCTGCACGTCAGCGGTGCCGTGGTGGTGGGGGCGGTGGTCCTTGCCGCGACACGCCCGCCGGATTCAGCTGGCGGCGAATAGCCCGCCCCGGGAGCTGGCGGAACGCTGCCCGTCTTAGAAAAAAATAAACGAAGAAAGGATGAATAACAGGTGGCTATGAACTAACGTCGGTTGTGGGTACCAAGAACAAGTTGTACCTTTCGATGGCGGCTCGGAAAGGGGCTCGACTGTCAAGCAGATCGGCCCGTGGGATGTGCCGCCGTCGTGTCACCGAAGTCATTTGGAGGGCACCATGGAGTTTATGATCAGCGGACGAAATCTGACGGTCTCAGACCGCTTCCGCGAATACGCCGGTGAGAAGATCTCGAAGATCGAGTCACTTGGCGACAAGGTCCAGCGGGTTGACGCGAAGGTTTCCAAGGAAACGAATGCGCGCCAGACCGGCGACCAGCTCACCGTTGAAGTGACTGTCCTGGGCCGGGGACCCGTAATCCGTGCCGAAGCCAGCGCCGCAGACAAATTCGCTGCGTTCGATCTCGCCTACACCAAGCTGCTGGAACGTCTCCGCCGCGCCAAGGACCGCAAGAAGGTCCACCATGGGCGTCACACTCCCAAGGCAGTGCGTGAGGCCACCGCCACACTGGAACCCGCAAGTCCCAGTGAGCCCCTTTACGTCGAGGCGAGCCATCGCAGTGAACCCCAGGCAGCACCTGTTGAACGATCGCCCTACGATGTCGAGAACGACATTCCGGCAGGGGACTCCCCGGTGCTGATCCGGCGCAAAGTCTTCCCTGCGGCCTCCCTCACCCTTGACGATGCTGTGGACAACATGGAGCTCGTGGGCCACGATTTCTACCTGTTTGTGGACAAGGCCACCAACACGCCCTCGGTGGTCTACCGGCGCCGTGGCTGGACGTACGGGGTGATCACCCTGGACCACGAATGCGAACCGGGGAACACCGCCGTCGAAGAAAAAATCCTCGCCTACCGTTCCGATGACGAGGCTGCAAAAGTCTAGGGCGGTTTACACCCCTCAATGAAAGGACTGATGTGCCAGCGACGCTGAGCCTTAACCAGGCCCGGCGGATCGCTCTGGCAGCTCAGGGACTCGACAAAGGACGGCCCGCCGGCCCCGTGACCTCACGGACGGTGGGCCGGACCTTTGCCCGGATCCAGCTTGTCCAGATCGATTCCGTCAACGTGTTGTCCCGCAGTCACTTTCTGCCCTTCTTTTCAAGGCTCGGCAACTACGACCGCACCATCCTTCAGCGGATGGCCAGCTTGCCTCCCAGGCGAATGATGGAGTACTGGGCCCACGAGGCCAGCTTCATCCGGCCCGAGCACTTCCAGGACCTCCGCTTGTGGCAGAAACGCACGTGGGTGGGTGCATCCGCCCTCGACCCGGAGCTGCGCGACGCGGTGGCCGGAAAGATCTTCGACGCCCTCGCCGCCGGGCGGCCCATGACGGCGGCGGAACTGACGGTGAACATCGGGCACGTGGAGGACCGGCGGGACGACAACTGGGGATGGAACTGGAACGCCGTTAAACGCGTGCTTGAAGACCTGTTCGAGGCGGGCACCATTTCCGCGGCGTCCAGAACCGAACAGTTCGAGCGAAAGTACACCCTGACGGCAAGGGTGCTGCCGCGCCGGCTGGCCCTCGAACCCACCCCGGACCCTGTTGAGGCCATGCATCGGCTCATCGACGCGGCCGCACAAGCCCATGGCATCGGAACCGTGAAGTGCTTCGCCGACTACTTCCGTACACCGGTCAAGGCGGCCGCCGCCTCGGTGGACCATCTGGTCAGCATAGGGAGGCTGGAGCCCGTGGCTGTCGCCGGCTGGGACCGGAAGGTGTTCCTCCATGCCGACGCCACAATGCCGCGGCGGGCGGCAGGGCGGGCCTTGCTCAGTCCCTTTGACTCCCTGGTCTTCGAGCGGCGCCGGCTTGAGGAGCTCTTCGGGTTCCATTTCCGGATCGAGATTTACACGCCCGCGCACCTCCGACGCTTCGGGTACTACGTCCTGCCCTTTCTCCTGGGTGACACCATCGTGGCGCGGGTGGACCTTAAAGCGGACCGTGCGGCAGGAAATCTGCTGGTCAGGTCCGCCTACGGTGAGCCGGACGCACCGCCAGGGACCGCCGTCGAGCTCGCCGCCGAGCTGGAACTGTTGGCCGAATGGCTGGAGCTGGACAACATTGTGGTCAGCCCGATCGGGGACCTGGCGGAGTCCCTCGGCACCGCCCTGCGTCACCGCGCCGGTCCGCTCCGCTCTCAGGGAACACCGGCCGCGTGGCCTGTGTCTCTCCCGTAGACTAAAAACGCCAGAATTCGGCAGCATAAGACTGGGAGTATCTTCACGTGGCATCACTTATCGAAAAACTTCTCCGCACGGGTGACAAAAAAACCCTGCGGCAACTGCGGAACTATGCCGACTCCATCAATGCGCTCGAAGACTCGTTCAAAACCTTCACGGATGCTGAGCTCCGGGAGGAAACTGACCACCTCCGCGCCCGCCACCGGGACGGCGAGCACCTGGACGATCTCCTCCCGGAGGCATTCGCCGCCGTGCGTGAGGCCTCATCCCGCACCCTGGGCATGCGTCACTTTGACGTCCAGCTTATGGGTGGCGCCGCGCTCCACCTGGGCAATATCGCCGAAATGAAGACCGGCGAAGGCAAGACCCTCGTGGCCACCGCGCCCGCCTTCCTTAATGCCCTCACCGGCAATGGCGTCCACGTCATCACGGTGAACGACTACCTTGCCGAATACCAGTCAGACCTTATGGGCCGGGTCTACCGTTTCCTTGGCCTGACCAGCGGTTGCATCCTGTCCAACCAGGATCCCGCGGTGCGCCGGCAGCAGTACGCCGCGGACATCACCTACGGCACCAACAACGAATTCGGCTTTGACTACCTGCGCGACAACATGGCGTGGGACCAGTCAGAACTGGTCCAGCGTGGCCACAACTTCGCCATTGTTGATGAGGTCGACTCCATCCTCATCGACGAAGCCCGCACGCCGCTCATCATTTCCGGCCCTGCCCAGGGCGACACCAACCGGTGGTACAGCGAATTTGCCAAGGTGGTGCAGCGCCTGAAGGCCGGCGAGGACTATGAGGCGGACGAGAAGAAGCGCACCGTCGGCGTCCTGGAGAGCGGCATCGAAAAGGTGGAGGACTACCTGGGCATCCAGAACCTCTACGAATCTGCGAACACTCCGCTCATCGGGTTCCTGAACAACGCCATCAAGGCCAAGGAACTGTTCAAGCGGGACAAGGATTACGTCATCCTCGACGGCGAAGTGCTGATCGTTGACGAACACACCGGCCGCATCCTGGCCGGGCGCCGCTACAACGAGGGCATGCACCAGGCCATCGAAGCCAAAGAGGCCGTGGAGATCAAGGCCGAAAACCAGACTCTGGCCACGGTGACGCTCCAGAACTACTTCCGGATGTACTCCAAGCTGGCAGGCATGACCGGCACGGCCGAGACTGAGGCCGCCGAGTTCATGGGCACGTACAAGCTCGGCGTGGTGGCCATCCCCACCAACCGGGACATGCAGCGGATCGACCAGTCGGACCTCGTGTTCAAGAATGAAAAGGTGAAGTTCGACGCCGTCGTGAAGGACATTGCCGAGCGTCACGAACAGGGCCAGCCGATCCTTGTGGGCACAACGAGTGTCGAAAAGAGCGAATACCTTTCCGGGCTGCTCGCCAAGGAGGGCATCAGGCACGAAGTCCTGAACGCCAAGAACCACGCCCGTGAAGCGGCCATCGTTGCGCAGGCCGGACGAAAGGGTGCTGTTACGGTGGCCACCAACATGGCAGGCCGCGGCACTGACATCATGCTGGGTGGCAACGCCGAATTCACTGCGGTGGCCGATCTGGCCAAGCGCGGGCTGGACCCGGAAGAGAATTCCGAAGAGTACGAGGCCGCATGGCCGGCTGGCCTGGAGTCGGCCAAGCAGTCCGTAAAGGACGAACACGAGGAAGTACTGAACCTCGGCGGGCTGTATGTCCTGGGAACTGAGCGGCACGAGTCCCGCCGCATCGACAACCAGCTCCGTGGCCGCTCCGGCCGCCAGGGCGACCCCGGCGAATCACGCTTCTACCTCTCCCTGACCGATGACCTGATGCGGCTCTTCAATTCCGGCGCGGCCGAACGGCTGATGAACAGTTCCGTCCCGGATGATGTGGCGTTGGAATCGAAACTGGTTTCCCGGGCCATCGCGTCTGCCCAGGGTCAGGTTGAAGGCCGCAACGCCGAGCAGCGCAAGAACGTCCTCAAGTACGACGACGTCCTGAACCGCCAGCGCGAAGCCATCTACGGCGACCGCCGCCGGATCCTCGAAGGTGACGACCTGCACGAGAAGGTCCAGTTCTTTGTGGAGGACACCATCACCGCCCTGATCGACTCCGCCACGGCCGAAGGCAATGGCGATGACTGGGACTACACCCAGCTGTGGACCAACCTCAAGACGCTCTACCCCGTCAGCGTCACAGCGGATGAGATCATCGAGGAAGCTGGCGGCAAGTCCAAGCTCACTGTTGAATTCCTCAAGGAGGAGCTGCTCTCCGACGCCCGCGTGGTCTACCAGACACGGGAAGAGACCATCGGCGCCGAGAGCATGCGCGAGCTGGAACGCCGCGTGGTGCTGTCGGTCATCGGGCGCAAGTGGCAGGAACACCTCTATGAGATGGACTACCTCAAGGAAGGCATCGGACTGCGCGCCATGGCACAGCGTGACCCGCTGGTGGAATACCAGCGCGAGGGCTTCGTTATGTTCCAGAGCATGATGGAGGCCATCCGCGAGGAAAGCGTCGGTTTCCTGTTCAACCTTGAAGTTGAGGTGACTCCGGCCCAGGATGTGGTGGTGCCCGACGCAGCAGGTGGCCACACCGAGCACGTTGAGCCGCAGATCCACGCTGCCGGCCTGGAGGCGCCGGAGAAGCCGGCCCAGCTGCAGTACACGGCTCCCGGCGAAGACGGCGCATCCCAGACCCGGGTGGAGGGTCGTGTCTCTTCACGGTCCGGAAATCCCGCAAAGGCTGCAGCGCAGGACGCCACCAAGCGTCCGGCCAGGAAAAAGCGCCGCTGACAGCAGGGATCGAGCCTGATCAGCCATAGGTCGGCACTGCAATAGATCGTCACTGAAATAGTTCGACACTGGAAGTGCCCGGAGCCTCAGCTCCGGGCACTTCTGCATTCGTGGGCAAGCGGCTCAGCCGACCATAAACTCGGTCACGCGCCAGACCTGCTTGCTGCGCTCAAGCCGGACCGCTACAGCCCGTGCCCGGATGTCATCAACCACCACGGCGCTTGCCTCATAGATGCCCGGGGCGACCTCGCAGGCGCGGACTGAACGCACGATGGAGTTCTTGTGCAGCCGGGCCAGGGACGGCGAGGCAGAGCGCGACTGTTCGCGGCGGATCAAGGCCGCACGGTGCTGCAGCACGGCGAGGCAGCGCGGATCCAGACGGCGGGCGAGCTGGTGGATCGGCCGGATGCCGGCGAGGACTTCCATGGCCGCCTGCACGGTACTGCGTGTGATCGCCAGGATTTCGGAGGCTTCGTCTGTCGCACGCAGCGGCACGACCGGCGCGGTAGTGGTGCGCGGAGGAACCTGGGGGACTGCTGCCGCGCCGCCCGGGTTGACCGTGGCGGAGCGGATCGGCGTAACTGCGTACATGTGATTCCCCTTGATCGTGAGCTGATGAATATCGGAACGTCGGTTAGGCCGTGGAAGGTGCTTTCAAAATCTGCCCGGGCAGCAGGACATGCGGGCTTTCGCCGATCCGGGATTTGTTGACCTCGTACCAGCGGGGCCAGTGCAAGGCGACATCCACATCCGAAGCCGAAGGGCCCAAGTGGCGGGAGGCGATGTCCCAGAGTGTGTCGCCCGCCAGTACCGTGACCTCACTCAATGGCGCCGGTGGGCCCTGTTCCGCACGGACGGGCTGGGCCGCCAGCAGGCCGGGGTCCGGGACCGGCGGGCTGGGACGCCAGTCTGGCCGGACCGCCGCCGCAGGAGTTTCGGTGGTCTGTCCTCCCGTGTCTGCGGGGTTTTTGCCCTCCGGTTCCGGGAGCTGCCGGTGGCCGCTTGTGGGAGACCACTGGGCCTGGATGGCTGCGCCGTGGACCGGTACGTCCTGGACTGCCACTTCCTGCGTGGGTACCCAGGCGGGTCCGGCCGGTGGGACGGCTGCGTGAGCCAGCGGTGCCGACAGCAGTTGCACCGACAGTGCGGCCACAGCGAGCCGGCGCATAAATGCCGGGCAGAACTTGCCGGCCCTGTCGGCGGCCCGCCGCCTGCCGCACCTGCCCAGGACGGCAGCCGCTGACGCCAAAACCATCGAGAAGATCCACCACGCCACGATGGCCAGCCCAGCGGCGACAGCCACGGCACCAAGTAGGTCATCGAGGTCCGGGCCTTGCCGGCGTGCTGTGGACAGTTGCCATCGACCCACCATGCCCCCGCCGGCAACGCAGAGGAAAAATCCCAACAGGAGGATGGACGCCGCCATGACGGCGTCTGCGCGGAGCCCACGTGCTGTAGCTGCCGTCATGATGTTCCTATCTCATGTTTGATGCTGTTTGATGCCGTTTGATGAATCTAGGTTCAGTTTGACGCAGCTGTGCTGGATTTGTCCAGAGACTGGAGTGAAGTCGTTGATGAATTGACCGCGAACAAACCCGCACCCTACGCTTGGCCCCATGCGTTGGGATGCTCTGTTCAGTGATATGGAGGCACAGTTCGCCGAGGGCGAGCGACTGGCCGTCGATGCCGAGATCTCTGAGCGGGCAAGAGCGGAAACAGCCTCCGTCGCTCTGGCTGACCGCTTGCGGGGTTCCCTGAACAGCCACGTGGCCGTGTACCTGGCGTGTGGGCGCGCCTTCGAAGGAACCCTGAGCCATGCCGGCGCCGATGCGCTGGTCCTGAACGAGTTGCGTCACCAGGTCCTGGTCCCGTACGGCGCGGTGGCACGCTATGCGGGCCTTGGCCGCGGCTCCGTGGCCGAGACTTCGCAGGTGCGGCGCCGGATCGGATTGGCGCATGCGCTGCGGGGCCTGGCGCGGGACCGGACCGAACTTGCCGTCACTCTGCGCCACGCGCCGGAAAGGGATACCGGGCTGGCCGGAGTCATTGACCGGGTGGGCAGTGACTTTTTGGACCTGGCGCTGGTCAGTCCCGGGGAGTCCCGGCGGGCATCACAGGTCCGGCAGGTAGCCACGATTCCGTTTCGGGCGCTGGGTGCCCTGCGGTCATGGAGTGCAGGGGAACTGTAGCCGCGGGCCGAAGTTTTTGTCCACCTAATGGGACTTTGCCGCCCGTTTGAGGCGATTATCTGGACAAAAACTCAGCGGACAAGCGGTTGCGAGGGCTGACTCGTAAAGCCAGAATCAGCCTTGCTTGGCTTTGGCTTCCTGGATCATGCGGCTGGCCTCGGCGTAACGCTCTTCGATGTATTGCTCCAGCATCTTTTCCTCGACGCGCCACTGCCCGCGCTTATCTTGGCACGGTTTGGGCCGTGAGGATCGTGCGTTGGGGCACTTCCTGCCTCCGTAACTGGCACTTTTCTCGTGTATGTGAGGATGGCAGCGCCCTCGTCCGCCACTACACCCACGGAGACCAGCCCCTCGCGGCCCATGACTCAACCGACGCGGACGCATACTTTCACACGGACAGGCTGGCCCCCGTCCCCGACGCCGCCGGAACCGTCACGTCAGCCGGGACCTGGGAACCTATGGGCGGCCGGGGACCGCCTGCCCGAACATCCCGAACGCCCCGCCCCTGGGCTGGCTCGGCCGATACCTTGACCCCACCGGCATACACGGCACTACTATTTTCCTAGGTGGGAGGAAAAATGTGGGTTGACGATTTAGGGGTGTGCCACACGGTGGCATTGCCGGATCCGACGGAGCTAATGTCGGACGTCTTCCGTCAAAGCTTGGATCAGTTGATGGTGCGGGATCAGGAGGACCTTGATGAAGTGATCGAGATTGAGCAGATGCGCTTCTTTGAGGAAAGGGCAGGTTTACTGCTGTGGGATTCCGAAGAGGCTGAGTTCGTTAGGGCCGCTCCGCCTTTAGCTCTCCTGTCTGAACCAGTGGGAACGGTGGACGACCTGAGGCAGCTTATAAGGGTAATTGACGATCGGTGGCGACTGGATGCTTTGCTTGCCCTGGACGACTACTTCTCATAAACGCCGGAGAAGCAGGCAAAGTCAGTTCTCATCCAACAGACGAGATCATGGCGCTGGGTCATCGCCGCCCAGAATAGAGTGCTACTAGCCATGATCAGAGAACTTGTGTTCCCCCCGGACTTCGGTGATTACGCCTGGGAAGTTGAGTCCAAAGGCGTGTTCTGGGGCGCTGCGGTGCGCATCGACGACTCGCTGATCAGCGTAACGTTCTACGAGCCGACACGCTTGCAACAAGACATCGACGCCGAATTGGAAACCGGCCGGCTCTTCACCGTGAAACGCTTGCTGGTTATCGAGCGGGTCACTATCGCGAACATGCAGTCAGCCGTCACGGAAGCGCCATCGGAGTTCTTCGAGTGATCGCGATGACCCGACGACTGAGAGACGCACTTCTGGCGACGCCTCGCACTGGCTCTCGCAGGTCGCCGAGCTGAATCGTCGCCCGACCACCTCCATCCTGAGGACAGGAGCCAAATACCTCCACCGGACGGCTAACTGTGTCCGAGCTCCTTGGAAATGGGATATTTTCCTGGGAGCACGGATGTCGATGGAGTGCAGATGACATTCTTATCTTGTGCGGGCTTGTCCGCCGCACGGCACTCCAGTGAAGTTGGGGCAAAGTTCATCGTCCCGAACGTTACTGGCTGTTGTTGAGCTTCGTGAGACTCGGTACCTTGCTTTGTGTGCGGATTTTCCAAGCGGTCCAGGTATCGATGGGAAGCGGCGCGGGCGTGTGGGTCGTCGTGGATGAGCGCTATCACCTGATCGAGGAATGCCGCGGCTATGCGTTGTGGCTGGCGCATTCCGGCCGGGCGGTGAATACCCAGAAGGCCTATCAGTTGAGGCTGGCCCGGTTCCTGTCCTGGTGCACGGAGACGCAAGTTGCATGGAAGAGTCTGCGGTTCCACCAACTGGCAGGCTACAAGTCATTTCTTGAGAGCCAAACATCTAGCGGCGGCCGGCAGTCTGGTCGAACGGTGAATGCACACCTGACGGCTGTCCTGACGTTTCTGCGCTACGCGGTGGCACACGGCTTCGCGACTGAGAGCCTGCGCGCCACGGTGGAGCAGCGGATGGCAGGAACGGTGCCTTTGAAAGCTGCTGAACATTTCCGGTATCCTCGTGCGGCCCGGCTGCTCAAGGCCCGGGAGGTGAGCCGCAGGCCGGCTGCGCTCTCGCGTCCGCAGGTGGACCGGGTGCTGGAAACACTTGAGCGTCCCCGTGACCGGCTCCTTGTCCTGCTGATGCTGCGCTGCGGCCTTCGCGCCGGTGAAGTGTTGGGCCTTGCCCTGGCTGATCTGCATATGCTGCCGGACTCCGGACACCTGGGCTGCCTGGATCCCGGAGCACATGTTCACATTGTCCGGCGGATGAACCCCAACGGGGCCTGGGCCAAGTCGCCGCACACGCGAAGCGTTCCGCTGCCGGCGGATGTCTGCGAGGTTCACGGCGCCTACATGGCTCAGCGGTACCGGGCCCTTGGCCACGGCCAGCCCTCAGCCTTGTTTCTCTCCATCCATGGCCAACACCCGGCGCCGCTGGGCTATCCGGGACTGCACAGCATGCTGGCAGCTGTTGGCAAGAGAACCGGGATACCGGTCCGGGCGCACCAGTTCCGGCACACGGCCGCTACCTGGTGGGCCCGGTCCGGTGTCGCACCGGATGTCATCATGGCGCTGATGGGACACAGATCCCTGGCATCCACGTCCATCTATCTGCACCCGGCAACAGAGGACCTTCGAGGCGCCGTCGAAGGATCGTTGCCGGCCCGGGAGACGTCGCCATGAGCGAGGCCGCCGAGTTCCTGCGCCGTGAATCACCGGTGTCAGCGCCGGATTCCTACCGTGCCTTTCTGGAATCCATGCTGGAGCCTCAATGGCGCCCGGCAGAGTGGAGTCTGCGGTTGTGGCTGTTCGCTGCTGACCCTGCCAACCCGCTGACCGGTATCTACGGGTGCCCGTCACCCGGGTGTCCGAGGGTTTCAACCATCACCGGGAGCCGTTGTCGTTCCTGCGTGGACGGTGCGCCAGATGCTGGACCGGTGCGGTCGCGGCGGCGGGCTCTGGAAACGGAAGCCCCGCGTTGCATTGTGGGCTCAGCCGCAGCCCGCTGCCAGGCGATGGGAATGATCAAGGGCCTCTGCCACCGACACTACTCCCGGTGGCACCACGGTTCGGAGCAGACAGGACCACGCCTCGACGTCGAGGAATTCGCCGCGACAGACAAGGCCCTGTTTCCTCCGGGCAAGCGCTGCGCGTCCCCGGCGTGCGGGGCGGAATCGAGCCAGCGCGCTTCAGGTCTGTGCCTCTGGCACCATACGATGTTCCGCAAACTCACCAAACACGGTATCGACCACGCCGCCTTCATCGCCGTCGAACGGCCCTTGGACATCCGCTACCACCGTCACGAATTCTCCTTCATTGACTTGCCGCCGATACTGCGGACAGAGCTGCTGCTAGTCCTGCAGGAAAGGGACCGGAACTCGTACCGCATCATGCCCGTCACGATGCGCAGGATCATCCGGACCGCGATGGAATCCAACGCCCGCTCGATCCACCGCTTACTGGACACCGAGGAGGGCCGGGCACGCCCCGACGCGAACGTCATCGGATTCCTCCGTTACGCCGGACTGCTCACTGCACGGTGGCGCTACTGCCACTCCGGCAAGGACATGCGCGCCGAAGACGTCTGGGACGCCGCGGTCATAGCGCTCCGCAAAGACCGGACGAGCCAGAAAATCTGTTCCAAAGGCACCCTGGATTTCCGCAACATCCGCGTGGACTGGCTGCGGGAAACGGCCAAGGAATACGCCCGCCACTTCGGCCTTGCCGCGGACCAGATCCGCGATGTCATCCGGACCGTCCAGGTCGCCTCTCACGCCCTGGCCGGCCGGCCGCACGGAACCCGCCCAGAACAGCTGACCAGAACCGACGCGAAGGCCGTGGTCGATGCCTACCGGAACCTCACGCACGAGAACGGCGATCAACGCACCGACTCAGTGAAGTACGACTATTTCAAGCTCTTCCAACGGGTCCTGCGTGAAGGCAGCGACCTCGAACCCGTGACCCGGGTCAGTGCCCGGTTCATGTTCATCACCGCCGAAGCACTTCCGAAGCCCGGACCCCATAAAAACCCCGGCCGGGCTATCCCGGACCACATCATCCGAATCCTGGACGCGAACCTTCACTTACTCGCCGTCGATGAGAAGTATTCCCTCCCGGCCGGCCGGACCCGCGAATTCCACAACCTGATGCTCCAGACCATTTACCAGCTGCTGCGCGATCTGGGCCGCCGACCAACGGAAATCTACTCACTGCCGCGGGACACCCTGCGCGAAACCGACGACGGCCAGCCCTACATCATCTACGACAGCCATAAAACGGCAGAATACGGACTCGAGCTACCAGTCCACCGCTCAACAGCCACGATCATCAGGACCTGGCAGGAAACACTCGAAAAAATACTGAACATCCACCCCGACGCCGCCGGATACCTCTTTCCCTCACCCAGACCGTATGGGCCCCAGTCCAAAACCTACATAACCCCTACCGGGTTCCACACGAACTACTGGCGCTGGATCGACCGGATCCGCACCCAGGCCGAAGTCCGGGATGACCCGTTATCACCCGCGGACTTCCTCACCCGGGAACGAATGGGGCTATACAACTGGCGCCACACCTACGCCCAGCGGCTCAGCGACAACAGCACCCCTCCGGACGTCATCAAAGAACTGATGAACCACAAAAGCTTCACCACCTCCACCGGCTACATCAAGATCACCAGGGACAGACAGCGCAAGGCCATCGAGATCGTCAACAGCACCACGATCGACCGCCAAGGCCTACTTCATGGGCCCAAAGACTACGCAGCATACGTCCGGGAGTCCGTCTCAACACCGCTGGGACTCTGCACCGAACCCAGCAACGTCAAAGCAGCAGGTCAATCATGCCCGGTCCGCAACAAATGCGGCGGATGCCAGTACTACCGGGCCAACCTCTCCCACCTGCCCCAGATCGACGCTCACATCGTGGCGTTGACCGCCGACCTGATCGCTGCCGGCGACATCGCCGAACCCTGGGTCCATCAGTCCCTCAAAGACGAGATCGCCTCCTACAAACGGATGCGCACCGCCCTCCTCAAAGAAAAATCCAGGCTCACTCCCGAAGACAACGCACTCATTGATGATGCCGTGACCCTGCTCCAGGAGATCCCGGCCGCTGCCCCTCCGCCCACACCCTCAGACGGGCGGCGGATGCTGCCACTGACGCCGGTCAGAACACCGGCAGGCCAGCCATGAACGAGCAACGGACCGCAGCCATCGACAAGCTCATTGCCGCCAAAAAGAAAGAAAGCAAAGCCAAACACGCCAGCGTCCGCAAGGCCATCGCCAAGCTCCTCGCAGGGCCCGAACTCCTCACCGTTTCCTCAGTGGCACGCAACGCCGGAGTGAGCCGCTGGCTGCTCTACAACACCCCCGACCTCAAAACAGCAATCGCCACGGCTTCCAGCCAGCAGCGCAAGGCCTGGGCCCAAGGAAGCCACGAAGCGGGCCTGACCCCACGAGACGCGACCACGGAACTCCTGCGCCTGCAGAACCGTCTGGACACCGTCACCCGTCAGCGGGATGACTACAAAAGGGCCGTGCACATCAACCTTGCCGAAGAACTTGCCGGCCGGACCCCGGACCAAATGGCAGCCTATATCAAGGAACTTGAAGAGGAACTCATCGCCGAACGGGAGCATAGGGCTCAGACGGAGTCAGCAGTGACCGTCCTGGAGGCCAGCCTTCAAGACCTCGACGACCAGCTCCGTGCCGCGCAGTCCATCAACCGGACCATGATGAAACAACGGAACGAGACCGCGAACGTGCTGGAATTCGCTGCACCCGCAACGCCGGACAAGACCTAAACCTCGGCGCTGTCGCCCCGCTCGGCCGACGACTGAGAGCGCACATACTCGGCGGTCTTTTCATATCCGCGGGAAATGTACTCCTCCAAAACACGTGACTCCACCCGCCACTGGCCCCTGCCCCCGACCTGAATCGCAGGCAACTCACCAGAACGCACCAAGGCATAAGCCTGAGCCGAAGAAATATTCAGAATCTCAGAAACATCAGCCAACGCCAGAAACCGCTTCTCAGCCACGAAACATCACGCCCCAAACACTACCCAAGCCACCCCAACGTTCCTCACGAACCGCACAAAAACCATTCACCCTCATCAGGCCCGGAACCCTGCAGTGACGGCAAAGGAACGCTCAGGGCTGCAAAAATGCCCAAGATAACGCCTTCCACCCACCTGGATGGCCTTCAGTTCTCCGCTGCGGACCAAGGCATAGGCCGCCGGCGAGTTGATTTGCAGCTGTTCAGCAACATCGGCGAGAGTCAGGAATCTGGGCATAGCTCCATTTTGCCATTGAAGGCGCCATCTGGTGCGGTTATCCACAGTTTGATGTTGTTTGGTCTTTTGACTTTTGTTCCGGGGTCCATGCCGTAACAATGAGGTGTCCGGACGCAGCCAGCCGCCTGGACCGGAGCTAGGGGGAGAAGAGCATGAGCCACGATGCCGTTACTACAGGTGCCAGGCTGAAACCGCCGTCGTGGAAGGATCCCCGGCTGCTGGTTGGCGTGCTGCTGGTCCTGGCATCGGTGGTGGGAGTGATCTCGCTGGTTGGCAGCGCTGATCAGACCACCGAGGTGTACGCCGCCCGGGACTCCATTGCGGTGGGTGAGAAGCTGACCGCGGACAATGTGGTCCGGGCCAAGGTCCGCCTGGGTGAGACCGAACAGCATTACGTCACCGTTGAAGCAGGGCTCCCCGACGGGTTGGTCGCAGTCCAAAGAATCGGCAAGAACCAATTGGTGCCCAAGGAAAGTCTGGCCACTGTGGATTCGTTGGACCGCAAGCCCGTGGCCGTGACCATTGAGGAAGCACTGCCGCCGCAGGCGGTTGCCGGGACCCGGGTGGACGTCTGGGTTGCCTTGCCGGATGCCCGCAACGGCTTCAGTGAGCCGAAGCTCCTGCTGCCCGGCGCGGAAATTGCACAGGTGACCGCCGGCTCGACGGCCTTGGGGTCCTCCCGCAATACGGTGCTGATGGTGCTGGTTGCCGACGGCCAGATGCCGGCCATCCTCGGCGCGCAGGCGAACCAGGCCAAGATTTCAGTGGTGTGGAACCCGGGCGGGGCCTCATGAGCATCCCCGTGGTCACCGTGGGCCAGGCCCGCGAGGACGTGGTGGGCGGGTTGGAGCGGCTCCACGGTCCGGTCACGGTGGTCCGTCGCTGCACCGAACTGACGGAACTGCTGGCGGCCTGCCAGAGCGGCCTGGCACGGGCCGCTGTGGTGGCCGACGGCTGCGAGGGCCTGACTGCTTCGCTCGTTGATCGGCTCGGTGCCGTGGGCGTGGCGATCATCGCCCTCACGGATGACGCCGACGAGGCTGCCAGGCTGCGCGGGATCGGTGTGGCCTCCGCACTGACCGGCGTAGAGTCCGCCGCCCTGGCCGGCAGGATTGCCGAGGCCGTTGCCCAGCTGACAGGCACCGCCAGGGATGCAACGTTCGGGAGCGGGCTGGGGGACACCAGCGCTGCGTTGCGTCAGCGTCCCGCAGACCAGGCGGACGTGCCGCCGGCCTCCGGGGAGGGCAAGATCATTGCCGTGTGGGGTCCCGCCGGTTCACCCGGCCGGACCTTCGTCGCGGCCAACATCGCAGGGGAACTGGCTGCGGATGGGAAATCCGTGCTCCTCGTCGACGCCGACAGTTACGGGGCCAGCATCGCCGCAGTCCTGGGCCTGCTGGATGAATCTGCGGGGATCGCGCAGGCCTGCCGCCTTGCGGACCAGGGACTGCTCGACGCCGATGCGCTGCTGAAGGTGGCCACACCGGTCACCACCAAGCTTGGAACTTTCCGAGTCCTGACCGGGATCACCCGGGCGGACAGGTGGACCGAACTACGGGCAGCAGCCCTGTCGCTGGTGCTGGAGCGCGCGAAGGAGGTTGCCGACGTCGTGGTTGTGGACACCGGCTTCTGCCTGGAGGCGGACGAGGAACTCAGCTTCGACACGATGGCTCCGCGCCGGAATGCCGCGACCTTGCGGACCCTGGAACTGGCGGACACCGTCTATGCCGTGGGGGCCGCCGATCCGGTGGGGGTTCCCCGGCTGGTCCGCGGACTCGCGGAGCTTGAGTTGGCAGTCCCGCAGGCGTCGCCTGTTGTGGTGATGAACAAGGTCCGGGCGGCGGCGGTGGGGAGGTCCCCGGAACGCCAGCTGAAGGATGCGTGGGAACGGTATGGTCCGTCGTCGCAGATCGCGGTCTTCCTGCCGGCGGACAGCCCCGCAGCTGATGCGGCCCTGCTCGGCGGCTCGCTGCTGCTCGAAACGGCGCCGGATTCCAAGCTCAGGCACGCGATCGCTGAATTGGTTTGTGCACCTGTCCAGCGATCTTCACGATCCTCTGTATTTTCTTCCACACCGAGGCGTCGCCGAAAGGGTTAGGCTCGCCGTAGGAGCTGCGACGGTGCAGCATCAAACTTGTGATGGAGGCGTTTGTTGATGTCGTCTGGATCCAGCGTGGAGGATCAAGCCTTGGCCATTGGTGACCGGGAGGGATTCCTCGCGGACTACTACCAACATCTGGCCGAAGAGGATGCCCGGACCTATTCCCCGGAGGCGCTGGCCAGCCGGGCGGAAACCCACCGGGGTGTGGCCGCGAACCGGCAGCCGGGCCAGGCGCAGGTTTCCATCGTTAACGAGGCGGACAGCAGCGTCGTCTATGTTGTCACGGACGATATGCCTTTCCTTGTCGACTCGGTCAACGCCGAGCTTGTGCGCCAGAACGCCGCCATCGGGCTTGTGCTTCATCCGCTGTTCGTGGTGACCCGGAACCGGGAAACTGGGCAGCTGGTTAAAGTTGACCGCGTCCCCTCCCACATCGGTCTGTCCAGCGGTGATACGGCGGCGATGCCCATGCTGTCGCACCTCATCGCGCAGGGCGAAAACGCCTCCCACATGGAGTCGTGGATCGCCGTGGAAATCAACCGCGTCTCCGACGAGGCAAAGGCGTCGTTGCTGGACGGGCTGGACCGCATCCTGGGAGACGTGCGCGCCGCCGTCGAAGACTGGCCCAAGATGCGCAACAAGGCCCAACAGATTGCCGCGAGCCTGGACCAGGTGTCCCACCCGGCCCAGATTGCCGAACTGCGGCAGGCGCAGGATCTTCTGCGCTGGCTCGACGACGGCAACTTCACTTTCCTTGGATACCGTGAGTACGACCTCGTTACCGTCGACGGTGAAGATGTACTGGAACTGCGTGAAGACAGCGGCCTCGGACTGCTCCGGGCGAAGCCGGGTGCGCCGCATATGCAGCATCTCACCGACGCCGGCCGAAAAAAGGCCCGCGAAAAGCGGGCGCTGGTGATCACCAAGGCAAACTCACGGTCCACCGTCCACCGCCCCGCGTACCTTGACTACATTGGCGTTAAGAGTTTCGACGCGGCCGGCAACGTCAACGGCGAGCGCCGCTTCATCGGCCTGTTCGCAACCAGTGCCTACGCCGGATCCGTCCGGAACATCCCCGTTGTGCGCGAAAAAGTGGACGCCGTGCTGGGCAATGCCGGCTTCCCGCCGGACTCACACTCCGGCAAGGACCTTTTGGGGATCCTGGAGACGTACCCCCGCGACGAGCTGTTCCAGATCGAGACCGAGGACCTGGCGTCCACCGCAACCGGCATCCAGAGATTGCAGGAGCGGCGGCGGACCCGGCTGTTCCTCCGGCCGGACATCTACGGCCGTTTTATGTCCGCGGTGGTCTACCTTCCGCGTGACCGGTACACCACCAATGTCCGGCTCCGCATCGAGGAAGAATTACGGACCACGTTCAAGGCTGAGTCCATCGACTACGAAGCGCGGATGACCGAATCGGCCCTCGCCCGCCTGTTTTTCCGGATCCGCCTGCCCAAGGGCAGCGAGGTCAGCCAGTTCAACGCCGATGAGCTTGAAGCGCGGCTGGTCCGGGCAGCGCGTTCGTGGAGTGAGGGCATCGCTGAAGTCCTGCGGGAACGCGGCGCTGATGAGCAGGCGAAGGAGCTTGCCGCGATCTGGTCGGAGGCTTTTCCGGCCGGCTACCGGGTGGATTACGAGGTCGAAGACGCGCTGGAGGACATCGCCCGGTTCGAGAAATACGGGGCTGAAGCCGAGCGCACGGCCGGTGCCAGGCAGGAACGGCCGGGCGTCCATGTGTACTTGCCCAAGGGCGCCGGTGAAGTCCTGGAGGAGGATGCCCGCGTCAAGCTGTACATGCTGGAGCCCAAGAGCCTGAGCCAGATCCTGCCGTTCTTCCACAATCTGGGTCTCGAGGTGCTGGATGAGCGGCCCTTTGAGATCGAGACGGCTGACCAGCGGGACTTCTTCCTCTACGACCTCGGGCTGAAATACCCTGCCGGCATTGATCCGCTGGCCACGGGACAGCTGCTGGCGGACTCGTTCGGTGCCGCCGTATCCGGCGCCGTTGAGTCTGACAGTTTTGACCGGCTGGTGCTGCGTGAGGGGATGCAGTGGCGTCAGATCACGGTCCTGCGGGCCTATGCCCGGTACATGCGGCAGATGGGAAATACCAACTCGGTGGGCTTCATGGCGGACACGCTGCTCGCCAATCCCGATGTCACCAAGGCCCTGACGGCTCTTTTCGCGGCCCGGTTCGATCCCGCCCTGAGCGGGACTGAGCGCCTTGCGGCGCAGGAGAAAGTCCGCGGCGAGCTGTCAGCTGCCATTGAAGAGGTGGCAACGCTCGACGCCGACCGTGTGCTGCGGACTTTGGCGAACCTGATCGAGGCGACCCTCCGCACCAACTACTTCCAGTACAAGACGCACCTGAGCTTCAAGCTCGATCCTGCCCGGATTGAGGGCCTGCCTTTCCCGCGGCCGATGTTCGAAATCTGGGTCTACTCCCCGCGGGTTGAGGGCGTCCACCTTCGCTTCGGCAAGGTGGCCCGCGGCGGCCTGCGCTGGTCTGACCGGCGCGAGGATTTCCGGACGGAGATCCTTGGCCTGGTGAAGGCGCAGACCGTCAAGAACGCGGTCATCGTTCCCACCGGGGCCAAGGGCGGCTTCTTCGCCAAGCGGCTGCCCGATCCTGCCGCGGACCGTGCCGCCTGGATGGCGGAGGGTGTTGAAAGCTACAAGACGTTCATCCGGGGCCTGCTGGACCTCACTGACAACCTCGTCACCGGAGCTGAGGGCGAAACTGTAGTGCCGCCGTCGGACGTTGTCAGGCACGACGACGACGATTCCTACCTTGTGGTGGCGGCGGACAAGGGGACGGCCACGTTCTCGGATATTGCCAACGGGCTGGCCGCAGAATACGGGTTCTGGCTCGGTGACGCGTTCGCCTCCGGAGGTTCGGTGGGTTACGACCACAAGGCCATGGGCATCACGGCACGTGGCGCCTGGGAGTCGGTCAAACGTCACTTCAGCGAGCTCGACGTCGATACCCAGACCCAGCCGTTCAGCGTGGTGGGCGTGGGCGACATGTCAGGCGATGTGTTTGGCAACGGCATGCTCCTGTCCCGGCATATCCGGCTGCTGGCAGCGTTCGACCACCGGCACATCTTCCTTGACCCCGCACCTGAAACGGAATCGTCGTTCGTGGAACGCCGGAGGCTGTTCGAACTGCCGCGGTCCTCGTGGGACGACTACGACAAATCCCTCATCAGCGAAGGCGGCGGCGTGTACGCCCGCCAGGCCAAGTCCATTCCGGTCTCGCGGCAGGTCCGGGCGGCCCTGGGCCTGCCCGAGGCGACCACCGAACTCAGCCCGCCGGAGCTTCTCCGCGCTATCCTGCTCGCCCCCGCAGACCTGCTCTATAACGGCGGGATCGGAACGTACGTCAAGGCCAGCACCGAGTCCAACGCCTCCGTGGGTGACAAGGCCAACGACAGCATTCGCGTGGACGGCAAGGACCTGCGGGTCAAGGTGGTTGGCGAAGGCGGAAACCTGGGCATGACACAGCGCGGCCGCATCGAAGCTGCCCTGCAAGGGGTCATCCTGAACACCGACGCGATCGACAACTCGGCCGGCGTCGACTGCTCTGACCATGAAGTGAACATCAAGATCTTTGTAGACCGGATGGTGGCTGCGGACAAGCTGACCCCGGAGGAACGGGCCGGCTTCCTCGCCTCCATGACGGACGAGGTAGGGCGGCTGGTCCTCGAGGACAACGTGGACCAGAACATCCTGCTCCTGAACGACCGGATGCGGGTGGCCGAGTGGAGTCCCAGCTATGAGCGACTCATGGACTGGCTGGAAAAGTCGGCTGACCTGAAGCGTGACCTTGAAGCGCTGCCCAGCACCGAAACCCTGCGCGAGCGGCTGGGCCAGGGCCAGGGGCTGACGTCGCCGGAGCTGTCCGTGCTGGCGGCCTACGCGAAGATCGAGCTGGCCTCGGCGCTGCGTGACAGCGACCTCGCCGACGATCCGTGGTTCCGCGGGACGCTGCGGGCGTACTTCCCGCAGCAGCTGCGCGAACGGTTCGACGCCGAGCTGGACACCCATCCGCTGCGGCGCGAGATCATTGCCACGGTGGTGGCCAACGACATGATCAACCTGGGCGGCATCACGTTCGCCTTCCGGACCATGGAGGAAACCTCGGCCACGGAAGTGGCTGTGGCCAAGGCATTTGTGGCGCTCCGCGAGATTTTCGACCTCAACACCATGGTGGGGGAGCTGAACAGC
The DNA here is from genome assembly GCF_001484605.1 of Pseudarthrobacter sulfonivorans. Taxonomy (NCBI): domain Bacteria; kingdom Bacillati; phylum Actinomycetota; class Actinomycetes; order Micrococcales; family Micrococcaceae; genus Pseudarthrobacter; species Pseudarthrobacter sulfonivorans. The sequence goes on from NZ_CP013747.1 coordinate 4,031,842, forward strand.
CTGCCGGCGTCGTTCCCCACAGAGCACTGGAGCACCGTCCACCTGGACATCCGGCGTCTGCTGGACCGCGCTGTCCGGTGGCTGCTGGCGCAGGGCGGCACGTCCCGGCCCATCGCGGACACCGTGGCCGAGTTCAAGCCGCTCCTGGACCCGATGCGGGCCCGGCTCCTGGACTACCTGCGTGGTGATGACCGTGACCGCGTTGCGGACTGGCTGGAGACCGCGCGTGCGTGGGAACTCCCGGATGGGCTTGCCTTCCGGTGGGCGGAGCTCTTCGAGAGCTTTGTCCTGCTGGACATCGCCACGATCGTGCATGCCCGTAAGGAGCCGGTGGAGGAGATCGCGGCCGTTTACTACACAGTGTTCAACCGCTTCCACGCTGACTCGCTGCTGGAACGGATCAGCAGCCTGCCGCGCCAGGACAGGTGGCAGGCACTGGCCAGGGCCGCACTCCGGGATGACCTCTATTCCACCGTCTCGGACATGACGACGGCGGTACTCGAGTCGACGGCGTCCGGGGACTCCGCGGAGGACAGGCTGAAGGACTGGGAACGCCAGAATGCCGAGCAGCTGGGCAGGGCAAAGAGCATGTTTGACGAGGTCAACTCGCTCGAGGCCGACGACATGGCCTCACTGTCGGTAGCATTGAGGCTCTTGAGGTCAATCGTCCGACGCTAGGAATCCCGGCGTCGTAACTGGAGGTGCAGTGGCAATCTTTACGGACCCCATCAGGGAACACGCTGATTTCGGGCCGGGCGATGCCGAATGGCTGCACCTCCTGGTGGGCGACTGGCAGATGGTCGCTGACCTGGCGTTCGCCGACTTGGCGTTGTGGTTCCCGCACCCGGATCACGGCTATGTGGCGCTGGCGCACGTCAGGCCGTCCACCACGCACACCGTGTTCCACGGCGACTTTGTGGGCGAGCCCATCCGGCAGGACCTGCAGCCGCTCGTGGACAAGGCCTGGAGCAGCCGTGCCATCGAGCGGTCCAGTGAGACCAACTGGAGCACTGATATGGCGTTGCGGGTGGAGGCTGTGCCGATGGTCCGCAACGGCCGGACCCTGGCTGTGGTGACCACTCACATGGACCTGTCCAGTTCCCGGATGCCGTCCCGCCTGGAGCTGACGTACCGGCAGTGTGCCTACGATCTCCTCCGGATGGGAACGCTGGGGCTGTGGCCTGACTTTGCCTCGCCTACCGGTTCGCGCCGCGGCGCGCCTCGTGTGGGGGACGGCCTGATCAGGCTCGATGCCGAAGGAATTGTGCAGTACGCAAGCCCCAACGGGGTATCGGCCTTCCGGCGGCTGGGCGACGGCGAGTCGCTGGAGGGCCGTTCCCTGGCCGAGGTGACCGCCGGCCTGCTGAAGGACCGGCGGCTGGTGGACGAGACGCTGCCGCTGGTGGTGACCGGGCGGATGCCGTGGCGTAGTGAGATTGAATCCCGTGGTGTGAGCCTCTCGCTGCGGGCCATCCCGCTGCGGGACGAGCAGCAGCGCTTTGGTGCGCTGGTGCTGTGCCGGGACGTGTCGGAACTGCGGCGCCGGGAGATGGAACTCGTCACCAAAGACGCAACCATCCGCGAGATCCACCACCGCGTGAAAAACAACCTGCAGACGGTAGCAGCCCTGCTGCGTATGCAGTCCCGCCGGATGGTCAGCGACGAGGCCAAGCAGGGCCTGGAGCAGGCGATGCGGCGCGTGGCCACCATCGCGCTGGTCCACGAGACTCTTTCACAGGGATTGGCGCAGAGCGTTGACTTCGACGAGCTGATCGGCCGCCAGTTCAGGCTTTCCGCAGAGGTCGCCTCGCCATCGCAGCAGGTCAAGACCGAGCGGTCTGGACTGTTTGGGGAACTGCCCAGCGACTTCGCCACCCCGCTGGCACTGGTCATCAATGAACTGGTGACCAACGCCGTCGAGCACGGGCTCGAAGGACGGACCGGCACCGTGTGGCTCATCGCAGACCGTTCCGAAGAGGAAGACGGCGAGGAACTGCTGACCGTCACCATTGCCGACGACGGTGTGGGACTGCCGGATACGCCGCACGTCGAGGGGCTGGGGCTTCAGATTGTCCGCACGCTGGTCACCAGTGAGCTGGGCGGCACCATCGCGTGGCACCCGCGCGACGGCGGCGGAACGGCTGTCCAGATCCGCCTCAGCCTGGCGGCCAGGTAGCCCGGGGACCTTGCACGTGACTTAACAGCCGATGGCCGCAACCCGGAAGGGTTGCGGCCATCGTTGTGTGAGGCTGTCGGTGCTAGGGCTTTAAGGACCGAGCCTAGGAGGCTCGGCGGGCGCGTGCGGCGCGGCGCTTAAGGGCGCGGCGTTCGTCTTCGCTCATGCCGCCCCAGACGCCGGCGTCCTGGCCGGACTCAAGTGCCCACTGGAGGCACGTGTCAACGACGGGGCAGCGGCGGCAAACGCTTTTGGCTTCCTCAATCTGGAGGAGGGCAGGCCCTGTGTTTCCTACGGGGAAAAACAGTTCCGGGTCCTTGTCGAGGCACGCCGCGCGGTTACGCCAATCCATGCTGATCAGTTGCTCCAATTCTGGGAAAAGCTCTTTGTGAAATAATTCACTAGTAGCTACAAAGGAAAAGGGCCCTGAGGGGCCCCCTTGGTCATCTCAGTCAAGCCTGTCATGTTAACGCTGTGTAAACAAGGGGTAATACAGCTTGAAATCCCCGGATAGCTGAGCGATACATCACACGGGCATTGCCGGCCCCCGCCACTGTCCGACTATCTCCGGTAGGGTGCCAGTGTGTCAAGACCCCCCACGAACCCTGCAGATCCGTCGCCATCCACGCGCCCGCGCGGCATTGTGGCGATAGCTCTTGTTGTTGCCGCCGAGGCCTCCGCGCTATTGGTTGCCGCCGCCTGGTACGGCTACGAACTCCTGACCGGTGCACCGGTACTGTCTTTTTGGGGAGCCGTATTTACTTTGGTCCTCTTGCTCGCTTTCTCGGCCTGGCTCTATTCGGTGGGGCACTTCCTCTTCCGAGGGCGCCGGTGGACGAGGGCAGCGGCGCTGGTCGCCCAGCTGTTTGTCCTTACTATCGGCGTCCCGACCCTTACCGGCGGCGTCATTTGGGCGGGGATCGCCATGGTGGTGCCGGCGCTTGCGGCCATAGTGCTCCTGTTCGACAAACGCGTCATCAGCTACGCATCCCGGACAGCCGATTCGCCTCCGGCGTTCTAGGCACCACCGGCACTTTAGGCGGCCAATCCGTCCTTCGACTGATCCGGCGGTACCCAGCCCAGTTGGACGGCGGTGGCGCGGCCGTTCTGGATGAGAACGCTCCGTCCCGGTGGCGGGTTGGGTTCCGTCTCGAAGCGGACCCCTAAGAGGTCTCCGTCCATAAAGGTCCGGGGCGCGATCAGGATGCCGCAGCCCAAGTTGCGTGCCTGGAGCGCCAGTGGAACCCGCTGGGCGAGTATCGGACTGTATCCCACGGTCATAAGCACCGTGATTCCAAGCGTGTTGAGGTCGGCAAGGTCACGGGTGACGTCCTGCGGCAACAGGTCCGCATTGTCAACCAATGCCACCGAGTTCCGTTCCAGACCACCCGTGGTGGCTTGGCGCAGGATCCCGGACCAATAGGCACCCGGGTCGGTGTCCTGCTCCGGCATAAGCCACGGTCCTGCTTCAGGGTTGACCTTTGGCAGGAGCCGGAGAAAAGACGACTTGCCAGACGAGGTGCCGCCCAGCACGGCCAGCACTCCACCCGCAGGCGCCCGGACGGATATCAGGTCAAGTTCGTCGCCGCCCACGCCGATGCGGAGGACGCGCTGCCCCGGCGGGATCCTGCCTTCCAGTTCAGCCGGGATCTGAGGGGCCGCCCGGTTCAGGATCTGGGCCGCCGGAACCACGGCCGGCAGGGGCTCCACTCGGAATGGTCGACGCCGCAGGGAGGGCTCCGGCGCTTGGGCTACCCCCTGATCTGCGGCCTCAGCGCCGGCAGCCGTGTAGAACTGGCAGACTGTAGTTCTTCCACCCGACAGCGCGCCCACAGCGACGGCCCTTCCCACCGCGGGCGCTGTCGGAGGCAGTTTCGGCCAGGCAATCCGGCTGTCGTCGCTGGATCCGGTCGGGAAGTACACCCGGTTGGGAATGGCTGCGAAGAACCTGGAAGTGACCAGTTCCCGCTGACCCGAGATGATCACCGTGATACCGGCCCGGTTTCCATCCCGGACAAGGTCATGGAGAACGTCCTCGGCCCACGCCAACGGCCCGGCACGTAAGGCCGAGAGCCAGGATCCCCAGCCAGCGATCACGAGCACGAGCGGTATGTCGTCGTCAGCGGCGGGACGTCCCAGCCGGAGTGACTGCTCCCGTGCCAGACGCTCCAGGATGCGTACGGCTCGGCGAAGCTCGTGCAGTCCTGCCGTGGCGCCCACCCGGCAGTGGGAAGCCAACCCCACGAACGAAGTGTCCGGGTCCAGCACATACAAGTGGGATTCCCGGGCATGGGATGCCAAGCCGAGGACTGCCAGCCGGATGGCCTCGGGCACTCCTGATTCAGGTCCGCCAACAAGCGCCAGGTGTCCGTGGCCGGCAGGTTCCCAGATCAAGGGTGCGGTTCGCTGTTCGGCAGGCAGGTCCATCAGGCCGAGCGTCACGGACCAGCTGGTGGCACCGGCGTCGGCCTTGGTCCTGTCACTGGCGCCATCGTCGTCATCAGCGTCGCCTTCAACGGTCCCGGGGGTAGACGAGCCTGCAGGTTCGGGGAGGAGACAGGGGAGCGGTGCAGCAATCGGCTTCCGGATGGCCGGACGGTTCATGGTCTCCCACAACGCGGACATGGAAGCCATCAACGGGGCGGTTGCCTCGGCAGGCGTCGGTTCATGGCCGGCGGATCCGGAACCCCCCAGCACTGCAGGGGCATCGATGTACTCGGAGGCCAACCATACCGAAATTCCGGCGGGTTCGGATCGGATGGCTCCGGCTGTCAGGGATCCGGCCTGAAACTCCAGCGGAGCCTCCGTTCCGCGGGCCAGGTAAGCTCGGCCCGGAGTATCGACGCTGATCCCGGCCGCGGCTTTCGAATTTATGATGTCCACGGATTCCATCTCCGACTGGACGCGCAACGCGATGCTGGTGGTGACGTTGGCGCGGATGTCAGCCGTCAGCGCGCCCTGGGGCCGTTGTGTGGCCATGATCAGGTGGATGCCCAGGGAACGGCCGATGGCGGCGATCCTCATCAATTCAAGGAGTGATTCGGGGGCATCCTCCACCAGCATCCGGAATTCATCTATGACAATTACAAGATGGGGGAGCGGCGACGCGCGCCCCGCCGACGTTGCCCGGAATGACGTCAGGTCCAGTGCCTGAACTGCCGCAAGGCTCTGTTCCCGGAATTTGATCTCGGCGCGGAGGGACTGCAGGGCGCGTTCGAGCTCATGGCTGCTCAGGTCGGTGAGCATACCCACACAGTGCGGGAGCCCGGTCAGGGGTCCGAGTCCGGAGCCGCCCTTGAAATCCACAAAGAGGAAGTTGATGCGGTCCGGCGCGTAGCTGAGGGCGAGAGCAACAGTGATGCTGCGCAGGAGTTCGGATTTTCCTGAGCCAGTGGTCCCGGCGACCAGCAGGTGCGGTCCGTCGTTTTGGAGATCGAGTGTCCTGGCACCCTCAAGACCGCGCCCTATGGGAACGGCAAGCCCGGGCAAGCTGTTGTTTGCTGACCATCGCCTGGATGTTTCGGGCGTGGAGTGGGGGAGCAGCTCTGCGAGCCGGCAGGACATGGGGATGGACCGTCCCGCACCGACTGGCTGGTTTGCCTCCCGCGCCAGTCGACGGCAAAACCTGTCGAAGACGTCAACGGGCGCCAGATCAGGAGCGAATCGGATCCTTTCGTCATCGGCATTGAACACGGAAGAGCGTTCACCGAGTTCCACGTCAGCATTCGTCAGCGCGGACCCGCCTTCGAGGGCATGGATGACCTGCCACCGGTGTTCCAAGGCCGTTGCTGTGATCCTGGCCGAGGACTCCGTGCCGTCCATAAGAAGGAGCAGACCGTGTCCATGAGCAGGTCCGAAGCCTCTCTTAAGCAGGATCCCGAGAGTACTTGAGTTACTGGAAAGGGTGACGCCGTCCAGATACCGTGCGGCCAGGGGGAGCTGCTCCGCCTTGCCATGGATGACCACCCGGGTATTCCGGCCCAGCGGATAACCGGCAAGCTGCATCAGGAGTGAGCGCAACAGCCCGTCGACGGCGGCGCGTGGCCCGCGGATGGTGGTGAGGGGTCTGGCCGGACTCAGCGTTAGTGGCAGCATGCCGGCTGAAGGGACAGCGCGTCCCGGATCCGTGGGCTCGAACCGGAGGTTGGCTGGCTGAATTGCCTGGCCCAGCCGCAGCCAGATGGCCTCCTTGGATACCGGCCCGGCCCGGCCCCTACCTGTTGTATCCCCGATGGTCAGGTCCGATAGCGGCGGCGCGGCCCGCCGTCGTCGTTCCTGGTCCTGGGTGACCGCGGCTCTGACCGCGGCAGCGAGTTCGCGGCGTTGCCGGCGGCCGCCGATCACCGGCACCAGGATGGAGATCGCGGAGACGGCCGTGAAGGCCAGGAACATCCACATTCCGGTCAGGACGGCAAGCCCCACGCCAATTACCACCGGCAGCACAGCAGTCAGAAGCAGGGCCGCGCGGTTCGTGGGATCGTCGCGCCGGCTGATAACCATCGGCTCGTGGACATCCATCCCCGCGTCGGCCAGGCCGTCACCCGAACGCTCAAGGAACACCAACGACATGGTGGAGTTGCCGCAACGAATGGTGGAGCCCGTCGAAATCACGGCATTCCGCAGGCGCTCGCCATCCACATCGGTGCCGTTGGCGCTGTCCAGATCAACAATCGTGATGGCTGTCTCGGTGACCACCAGGTGTGCGTGGGCCCGCGAAACGTCGGCGTCTGGGATGAGAATGTCGGCATTGCTGCGGCCGATGGTGTACGTGCCGCGCCGCAGCGGCACAATTGTCCCCGCGCCGGCACCGCTGTGGACGGCCAATGCCAGTGACGCCGGAGGCTCGGAGGTGCGCTGCCGGGACCTGCGCTCCTTCAGATCCGCCCCGTCGACGAGCGTGGCTCCGTTGACAAGCGGAGGCTGTCCGAGCCTGAGGTCAGCGACGTGCTCGCCGGCGACAGACACAATCCCGGTCCCGAAGCTTGCCGTCAGCGCGGCCTGCAGTTCCGCACCGGCAGCCCCGTGCGGACCCACGATGGTCAGCTCCACGGGTGGTTCCTGGAGAGCTGCGCCCGGGCTCCGAACGAGCGTGCAGTGCAGCGGCATGATGTGAAGTCCTAACGGTCAGCTTGTCTCCAAGCTAGCCATCACGCGGGACGGTGTCGTGGGGCGAGGTGCCGTATGTGGATAAGGACTGAGCTGCCGGATTAGTAGGTCACGAGGGGGTCTCCGGTAGGCTGGTGCAGCAGACAATGCGCAACATTGCGCTGCCCGCATTCGAACCAGGAGATTTTGTGACCGCTGACCTCGTCATCGTAGGGTCTGGCTTTTTCGGCCTGACAATCGCAGAACAGGCCGCCACTGAGCTCGGCTTGAAGGTGGTCGTCCTCGACCGCCGCCACCACATCGGTGGGAACGCGTACAGCGAAAAGGAAGAACAGACCGGGATCGAGGTGCACCGCTACGGCGCTCACCTGTTCCACACCTCCAACGAGCGTGTTTGGGAGTACGTGAACCGGTTTACCACCTTCACGAACTACGTCCACAAGGTCTATGGCGTGCACAAGGGCGAGGTCTATTCCCTGCCCATCAACCTGGCCACTATCAACCAGTTCTTCCGCGCCAACCTGACACCTGGCCAGGCGCAGGCTCTGATCCAGGAACAGGCTGGCGAACTCGCCGGGACCGATCCGCAGAACCTGAACGACAAGGGCATCCAGCTCATCGGACGGCCGCTCTATGAGGCGTTCATCAAGCACTACACGGGCAAACAGTGGCAGACCGATCCCAAGGACCTGCCCGCGGGCATCATCTCCCGCCTCCCGGTGCGCTACAACTACGACAACCGGTACTTCAACGACAAGTATGAGGGCCTGCCGACTAACGGCTATACGGCCTGGATCGAAAAGATGGCGGAACACCCGAACATCGAAGTTCGGCTCAACACCGACTTCTTCGACGAGTCGCACGAATACAGCAAGGACAAGGTCGTCGGCAACATCCCTGTGATCTACACGGGTCCGGTGGACCGTTACTTCGACTTCGCAGAGGGCGACCTCTCGTGGCGCACGATCGATTTCGAAAAGGAAGTGCTCGACGTCGGCGATTTCCAGGGAACGTCGGTGGTCAACTACAACGACGCCGAGGTGGCCTACACGCGGATCATTGAGCCCCGCCACTTCCACCCCGAGCGCGACTACCAGACGGAAAAGACCGTCGTCATGCGCGAATTCTCGCGTGCCGCAGAAAAGGGCGACGAGCCCTACTACCCGATCAATACGCCCACAGACCGGGAACGCCTGCTGAAGTACCGTGACCTCGCTGCTGCGGAGAAGGACGTCCTCTTCGGCGGACGACTGGGCACCTACAAGTACCTCGACATGCACATGGCCATAGGCTCAGCCTTGACCATGTTCGACAACCAGATTCGGCCTCATTTCGAAGGCGGAGCGAAGCTTGAAAGCGGAGGCGTAGACGCGTGAGTGAAGCGCCGGGCTGGGCGACGCTCCAAAGGGTGATATTCCCCCCGGAGTCAGGCGTGGACACGATGTCGCTCTACGCCGACGCCGGCCCGGCAGCGGGTGTGCGCATTAATGAGAGCGATGAGTTCGCCCGCAACCCGAAGCGCACGGAAGATAAACTCCATCTCGTTGGCTCAAGCCCACGCGAGGTGCACTTTGACGACGTTATGTCCCGGCACTCGATCAGGGTGCGTTCGGGGGAGCAGCTCTCGTTGGGCACGTACTTTAACGCCTTCCCGGCAGGATATTGGCGGCGGTGGACCGAGGTCCGTGAGGTGCGGCTCGTCGTAGAGACCCGCGGCCACGGGACCATCTCCGTCTACAAGTCCAATGCCCGGGGGACCATTCAGCGTGTTGACGGATCGAGGGTCGAAGGGGAATCTTCTACCGAGTTCCTGCTGTCGCTGAAGCCATTCGGGGATGGCGGCTGGTATTGGTTTGACCTGGCCTCAAGCCAGGAGGATCTGGTGCTGGACCGTGCGCGCTGGGAGGGCCCGCAAACCGCGGGACCGGCCCAAAGCGTGACAATTCAGGTTACGACGATGAACAAGCCGGACTTTTGCCTTGCAAATGCCCGGATCCTCGCGGATCATCCTGAAGCTCTGGACCTGGCGCATGAAGTACTGATCGTCGACCAGGGAACGAACAAGGTCGCTGATCAACCGGGATTCGAAGAATTGGCCAGTCGGCTCGGCGAGAAGCTGCGCATCATTGAGCAGGCCAACCTGGGCGGCTCCGGCGGATTCGCACGCGGAATGTACGAGGCCGTAGAGAACGGCAGCGACTACGTCCTGTTGCTGGACGATGATGTCGTCCTTGAGCCGGAGAGCATCGCACGGCTGATGTCATTTGCAGCACACTGCAAGACGCCAACGATTGTTGGCGGGCACATGTTCGACCTCTACAGCCGAAGCACGTTGTATTCGATGGGCGAAATTATTGACGCTCGCAGCATTTCGCCTGATCAGCCGCACCAGGAAATGCAGATGCGACACGATTTCAGTGTCTCTAACCTTCGTCAGACACCTTGGATGCACCGCCGTTTCGATGTTGACTACAACGGGTGGTGGATGTGCCTGGTCCCGACATCGGTCATCAAGAAGATTGGGCTGCCGCTTCCGCTGTTTCTCAAATGGGACGATTCAGAATATGGCCTCCGCGCCAGGGCGGCAGGCATTCGAACGGTGTCCCTGCCGGGGGCTGCGCTGTGGCATATTTCGTGGATTGACAAGGATGATCTGGTCGGTTGGCAAGCGTATTTCCATAGTCGTAACCGGTTGATCACGGCGCTCTTGCACAGCCCGCACGCCAAGGGTGGCGCGGTTATCCGTGAGTCACTCCAGTCTGACATCAAGCATCTGGTCTCCATGCAGTACTTCACCGAAGAAAGCCGTCTCAAGGCGATGGCGGACTTGTTCGAGGGGCCGGGGCATCTCCATCCGTCACTGGCTACAAAATTGCCCGAGATCATGCGGATGCGGTCCGAATACTCGGATGCTCAGATGCGTGAGGATCTTGACGACTTCCCGGCACCCTCACTGGGCGGGGGACCCTCCACCATGTCCCACGTGGGAATGCCCGCTAAGAAAGACATGGTCAAATGGGGCCTCACGACCGTGGCGCGCCAGCTGGTCAGCAGGCCATCTGAGGAGGCCATGACCAGGCCACAAAGCCATCTTGCCCATGTGGACAATCGCTGGTTCCGTCTGGCTCACTACGATTCTGTGGTGGTGTCCAACGCCGAGGGCACCGCAGCCTCCTGGTACAAACGCGACCCACGGAAAATGCGAACTATGCTCGCCCGGGCAGGGAACCAACACGCACGCCTGTTCACATCGTGGGAGTCATTGGCAGAGGCGTACCGAACAGCGCTGCCGGAGCTTGTTTCTATGGAAGCCTGGCGAAAGACGTTCGGCCTGGACCGCTGAGGTCGCGCGAGTCTCAACGAACGGGGGTCGCCCTCACTGGTGTGAGGGCGACTCCCGTTTTCTATGGCAAAAATTAATCCGGCTGCTGCGGGCCTAACACCCGGTTCGGAAGAGCCGAGGCCTCATGGAAGCAGAGACGACGATGCGGGAACCTTGTCCCGGGCTTTGTCATTTGCCACTTTGCGGTCACGGAGGACTATTCTGGCCAGCTGGAACCCGCGGAGCTTGACCGTCACGAGCGTTTGCCCCGGATACAGATAACGGAACAAAACCTCCATGCCCACCATGGCGGCACCAAGGTAGAGCACAGTCAAGAAGAACCAGCCGAGCGGTGGCTGCCAGTCCGGGGACGAGAACAGGGTCTGCCAGTTTGCCAGCTCACTGATTCCCACAACATAGCGCCGAAGGACATACACGAATGCCAACGTGTGGCATGCACCTACAAGCCAGAAAATGATCCTCGCTGCTTTGACGGCCATGCCTTTGTTTGCGAAACGCAGCCGCCTTAGCCCAAGCCCGACCGTGATGAACAGGACGACCACCAAGGGGAGAGTGTATCGGCCCTGCCAGATGAACCCCATGGAGCGCCACAAGACAGTTTGAAGAAGCGCCGGCACAACATACAGCATGGCCAGGGACACCCAGTATCCCGTCCAGCTCCGCAGCGGCCGGATGCAGAAAGGGGCAACGAGCGCCGCCATCATCAGGGCGCTCCACACGAGCATCACGAGTTCCGGGACGGGCGTATCCAGCCAGCCCATGACCCCGATGTACTGGGGGAAGAAGTCGTACGTCCGGTCCAACATGATCAAGAATCCCCGGTAGAGCGGGGCATCAGGGTGCGGACTGGCGATGCCGTCGGGAGCCACGCCCACATTTGCCGGGCCATTGGAGGCGATCCAGGTCCAGAGGAGGCCCAAAAGCGTTCCCGGTACGGTAAGCCCGACGGCAATGAGGACACGCTTGTCTGCGAATACCTGGAGGGTGCGACGGAGTTTGAACGAGCAGACTCCAGCCACGAGTGCGCATAGGAGCCACACCAGGGAGATCTGGCGCGCATTGGCCAAAACCACAGTGGACGCGGCAACTGTCGCCAGAGCTGGAATAACGAGCTTGGTATTCCGCCAGTTGTCCAGCACCACTACAAACCCGGAGAAAGCAGCCATGGTGGCGGCAATCTCCATTGAATTCGGGTTGATGCCGCCACCAAGGAACAGGACCATGGGCGTCATGGCGATCGCAGCCAACAGCACGGCAAACTGGGGCCGTCGCAGCTCTGTCAGGGCCGTGAATCCCGCAGCAAAGAAAACGGCGCAGAACAGGGCGCTGATCAGCCTCATTGCGTAGATTGCTGGCGCGCCGGACATAATCAGGGTGGGAAGCCCCACCAGCCAGTAGTACATGGGGTTGTAGGACGCGGCCGAGGTAACGCCGATGTTCGTGTAGGTGTCGTCTGCGTAGACCAGCGGAGCGCAATCTGCCGCCTGCCCGCGATTGAATTTGTAGCACCCCTGACCATGGAGGTTGGCGATATAGTCTGGAACCTTGACGTGGACACCGTGGCCGAAGGAAGTTCCTTCCTCAACCAGAACCTGGCCACGCACAACTGCGGCAGCCTTAATAGTGTGCGCCGGCTCATCAGGGAAGCCCATCAGAGGCGTCGCAGCGGACCACAAGCCTAAGAGCACGGCGAACAATCCGGTCAGAACGGCGAACGTCCGCAGTGGTCTTGGAATTGATCGGCCCTTTGTGGGCCGACTGCTGATGCTCATCGCGCGTCTCCGATTGTGCGTACGAGCGCCAGGCCCTCACTGATGGCCTTCTTGCTCGGTGACATAACAAAGGAATAAGAATTGGCGTCCTTTTGAGCCTTCTCGCCGAGAAGCGCCTCGCCAAAGGACCGGGTGAGGCGGTTGAGGGGTTCCTCGACGTACTGCTGGCAGACATTGACGTAGATCACGGTCGCCAATCCATAGCCTGCGCGGTCGTCCAGGGCTTGGACAACAGAGCGCGGCGTCGTCGTTACCTGGCCTGCGGCGACTGCATTCACCACTGACGCTGCGTCCATCTTCCGTGCCTGCCCGTCAAACACCAGTTGAGTGGCGACGAAGCGGTTACCGATGATGCCTCCATCAAGTACCGCCAGGCCGCCGTCAGTGTCGTCCAGCTTGTTTGCGAGGTCTCGTGGCTGCGAACCGGTGAGTCCCTTCACATCCTTTGGCCAGCGGTCCGGCTGGAGAGGATTCCAAGACACTCCGGGTGAGTTAGCCAGATAGGTGTTGACAGCGCGAGTTGTTTCCGAGGGGCCCTCTTCGGCCATTACTTTGATCTCGACGTCTGGCAGGGGCTGTTCAGCGTTCAATGCAGCGATCTTCGGATCGTTCCAGCGTTCTACGTCTCCCCGCAGAATCGCTGCCAGCGTTGGGGCATCCAGCACAAGGTCGTTGATTCCGTCGACTTTGATGGCGACTCCGACCGGCAGGACACCGGCTGCGATGGAAAGTGCACCCGCCGAAGTGCAAAGTCCGGAAATCGCCGCTTTTTCGGCGTCGGACAGAGAGCTTCCGCTCGCCGTAAAATGGGCCTGGCCATCACTGAAGGCCTTCAATCCAGCGCCGGCACCATCGGGGGAGTAGCTGACAGACGCGCCTTTGACCTGGCTGCTCCACGAGACACTCCAGGCGCTGACGGCACCTTGCGCAGATTGGCCACCGATGCCGGTGAGGGCGCCTTGAACCATGCCTTCAGGAGAATGCGAGCACGCTGACAGGGAGAGCATCCCTGTCAAGGTGGCCGCAACGCAGAGCCTGACACTTCGCCTAGAAACAGAAATCACCACTCCAGCCTAGTGGCACAGTGCCGCAACGGCTGACACGTGGCACGCAGCCGTAGCGCGTCCTACTCCAATTATCCGCACGAGGTAATCCGGTAAAGCTTGGCATCGGGTCCTTCCGAATCCAACAATTCGAAGCCGGCGGTATTGCCAATGTCGGTAACACCGGGGAAATCATTGGATCCGGCCAGATCAAGCATGTAAGCGCTACCGAAGTCCAATACGAACTCCACCTTCGTGTGACGGAGGGCATCGCACACTTCAGTATCAGCGGGCTCAAACTTCAGCCGTTTGTCGATGAGCTCACGAATTGGGTCGATGCCGGCGAAAAGGTGTGGCGTCAACACTCGACGCCCGGCATAGGCGTAAGCTAGCGAACTCCCGTTCCACGGGTTGTCAGCAATGACGGAGTCAGGCGGAACGTGATCAGCAACACGCGCGAGCAGAGCGCGCTCGTCCTGGGTCAGCATTTCCGATTGCGCGTCGAACCGATAAACCGTCGAGGCCCCGGAAACATAGTGCGATGTAGGGCCCACGAAAGTGGCGAGAACCGTCACCACCAGGACGACTGATGCCGCTGCCACGAATTGACCTCGTCCACGGACGATGGCAAGGCGTTGTTCAAGTGCGGAAGTGGTCCGGGTGGCCGCCCGGGACCTGCGCCATAGATCCCAAAGGTGAAGCCCGCCCACCACCGCAATTGGGGTGGTGAACAAGGGCAGCAGGGCCGCCAACCGATAAGTGTCTTGGTACCACGTGCCGACGATGGCGTCGCGAATGAAGCCTGTGGGGGCCGCTGCGGCGACTATGTACAGTGCAGCAACGGCACCATAGCAAGCGGCAAGCAAAAGGTGTTTGCGGTAGCGGACCACAACATATAGGCCGCTGACGGAAAGAACAGACACGACGACGGCGGGAATCGCCAGCTGCATCGGGCTTACGGTCAGGATTTCCCCTATGGCCGCGCCGGGCTTCACTGTTGGTCCCCAATTGTCGTAGTGTGCCGGCCGAAGTTTCAGCCAGGAAACGGCTGCCAGGCCGAGCACGAAGACCGTGGTCAGCGCGAACAGGCCCTGCCGGAGGTTCGGCGTCCGCCAAGGGGCCAGGCGCCGTGCCCGTTGCCACCACAGGAAGAGCAGGACGGGGGTGGAGATGGCAAGAAGGGTATTGATGGAACTCGTGTGGGCAAATGCAAGTCCTCCTATGGCGAGGGCGAGTGAGGCGGCTCCGGCGCCCCGGCTTCCACTGTGGCTCCGGCCCACACCGCATAGAGCGAACACTGCCGTCATTGCGGCAGGCAACATGCTGACCGCCAACGCGTATGGAAACAGAGGGCCCCAGACAATCATCAGGTAGGGGAACGCCACCTGGGCGCTGGCGACGATTGACACCAGGATTAGTGCTGCCGGGCGCCGGGAAATGACAGACCCGACGAGAAACAGGCACGACGCGGGCCAAATGACTGCAGCGGTAACCAGGTTCAGGGCATTCTGTGCAGTCGGGATGTCAATGCCTGTTAACTGCACAAGAAGGGCTGCGATGGAATGCCAGGCCGCGGGGTATACAGCATCCAGACCAGAAACTCCCTGGAGCGACGCCAGCGTCAACGACGAAGCGTTCCCGGTATCAAGGATGAAACGGACCGCGTTGAGGTGGAACACGTTGTCGAATACCTGGGCCGGGTTGACCGGGGAACCAACCAACTGCGTGAACCGCCACGTAACACAGGCCACTGCGATGATCACGGCAAGGTAGGGCAGCAACCCCCGCCATGAAGCCTTTGCCACCGGCCACTCGACTCCGCGTGTCATGAGGAGGGCTAATCCGGCCAGCACTGCGCAAATGGCGAGGTACGGAACGATGTTCCAAGGCACGCCCAGGACGTCCGCAATCGTTCCGGCGAGGCCGGCGGCTGCCGTCGAGTGCAGCGGCGCCATGCCAATCACAGGACCCAGCCTGAATTTCAGGCACGCGGCTATGGCCGCACCGGGCACATACATCAACAGCACAGCCAGTAGGACAACCGGCAGGAAGCCGAGCCACGTCATGAAGCCGCCTGCTTCGACGCGGTGTTTGTGTCGGGGTCCTTGAGTAGGCGCAGGACGACCAGCATCTGGATAGCGGTGACAACGATTTCACCAAGGGCGAGTCCGAGGGCGCCGCCTGGGCCGCCCATCAAGTCGGCCAGAACGATCATGGCAGGGACGCCCACGACGGCACCGGCAATAGTGCTGGTCAGTACCGTCCGCATGCGTTTTGCAGGGACCAGCCAGTGCGCACCAGTCGAACTGGTTACACAGACCAAGAGAAATGACAGCCCGAACCAGAAGCAGGTCCAGAAATCTGCGGCCAGCGCCTCACTGAAAAGCAGCGCCGTTGCCCAAGGACCGGCAACAGCGAGCAACAGCCAGCCCACCAGTCCAAGTCCGGACAGGGCAACCAGCGAGTATTTCCGGCGGCGGGCATGGTCGCCTGCAAAGTCACTGACCCAGCCCTGCAGGCTGTTTCCAAGCGCTGCCGTGGCCAGCAGCCCGATTCGGTATAGCTTTTCTGCCGAGACAAACGCTGCCAACCCGCCGGAGGCAGCCATGAACTGGACGATGATGATAGGCGTTGAAGCATAGGATCCAGCCGCCAGAGTGATGCCTGCGCCGGCACGAAGAGCCCAAATCTCGCGGATAATCCGGCCGAAGGAAAGGTCCTGGAAATCGCCTTTGTGTGCATGATGCGCATTGAAGAGCAACGTCCCGGCAAGACCCAACACCAACAAAGCTGCTGGGTAGATGATTGTCTGTCCGGTGGTCAAGAGAATGGGGATTACACCCAAAGTTGCGACCATTCGGGGTACGACGTCGTACTTGGCGATCCTGCCGGGGTGGCCGGTCGCGATGCAGTACCAGGCGGGCGTTAGGCCGGAAGCCGCCTGGGCGCAGGCCATGAGGAAGGCCAGCCAGAAGTTGGCAGGGTCCCCGGCGAGGCCCAAGGCAACAAACATGAGGGGGATAGTACCGAGGAACATCAGTGAACGTGTTGCAAAACTCACGGCGTAATGACGGCGCCGGACAGTCTCATCCGCAGAGGATGCGACGGCTGCTGGCCCGGTGAGGGACCATCCAAGACCGACGACGATCGCGGCGATGGCCCCGATGGCTTGGCCGAGCGCAAGTGAAGTCCATACCGGCGCCCCGCCGACCCTTGCAACTATCGGAAGCAGGATGAAGGATGCCAGCGAAGATAGGAGCGGTAATCCCGCAAACGCGGCAATCCTCTTGATCATGCTGGGAAAACTCCGGGGTGGGCGCGCTGCATACTACATGTAGTCATATGCGTCCTTGCCGAGTCGGTTATCGATGAAAATGTCGGTCACTTCCTTCCGGAAGCGCTCCCGTTCGGCCTTTATCGCAGAACGGTAGGCATCCTGCTTGCGGATCTCCTCCGAGAGGTTGTCCATCAGCCGGGGAAGCGCGGCGGCAGTAGCCGAAACTTCGTTGTCGTCCGGCATGATTTTGTGCTCCCACGGAATCGGGACGTCAGCGAAGTATGCTCCCGAGCCGCGTCGCGCGACAACTGCTAAAGCTCCAGACAGTGCGGCTTCGCGGGGCATTCTGTCTTTCCCGGGGTGATGCCCGAGATCCAGATAGACACCGCATGTCTGCAGGGTGCTGACGACTTCTGAGCGCGTCATGCCCTGAATCGGCAACCATTCAATTCCAGGATCGCAAACCTTCCTGACGGCGTCGATGATGTGGGCGCCCTTAGCCGGGTTATAGGTCACCAGCCGCGGGTTGCGTTTTGCTTCATTTGCTGGGCCGAATTCATCGTGGGGAGTGAAATCAGAAAGCAGTGAAGGGACGGTGTTCAGCCGGCTGGCAATAAATGACCACGCATATGAGGACTGCACTAGATGCACGATGTCACGCCGCTGCCGCATCTGAAAGGGGGTGTCCCCGTGCTTCAGCATGCGCAGGAACGGCACCCATGTTTCGCGGATCTTTGTCGGCAGGCCGCCGGTGGTCCGCTGCCAGAGGCGTTCGCCCATGAAAGTCAGCGCATTGTCTATGCTCAGCCACCAAATCATTTTCTTGGCGTGTTTGTACGCGAACACGTCTTCGATGAACGTCTCGGGCACCACTACGATGTTGCCCGCAGTGTCTTCGATCGTGTCGGCTTCCGGCGCGTCATAGATGGAGTACTGGGCGACGCGGGGTGTAGCTGCGGTGGTGTAGTGGGGCACGAGATAGGCATCCTGCCCCAACTCCCGGAGTGTTGACACCAGCTGATGCAGTGCTTCGGGGCCTCCGGTGCGCAAACCGCGGTGGTAGAGGACAAATATCTTGCGTGCGTTGCTCACGGTATTCTCTCGATCTTCGATAGCTGATCTGGCGCGGTTTTAGCGCAAACGGGCGGCAAGGGCGTCATCGATCTTACCCATGCGGCCGGTCCAGGCATCTTTTGCTCCCGCCATGGCCGCGATGAGGTGCTTTCGCCTGTTGGGACCGTATACGAAGCGGACGATATGGCTTTGGACCTCCATGTACAAGCGACGAAGCACCCATGCCGGCTGTTTTCCGGCGAACCTGCGGGCCATGACCAAGGAATTCCGGGTGATGTAGTAAACACGGAACGGAGGGTGGTAATAAACGTTCAGCTTCTTCTGCCCTACGCGGACCCGCCAGCCAAAGATTTTCATGGGCCTGGCATTACCTAGGCTGTGCTCGAGGTCGCAGCCGCGACCGGAGAGCGAACGGAAGCCGTGGTCGCGAAGCCGGGCGTTGAATTCAGTGTCTACGCAATCGATAAAGAAGTCTTCATCGAAGTAGCCCACGGCATCGAAGACTTCAGAACGGATCATGCTGCCGCTCGTCATGGGGTCGAAGACTTCCGGCTCACGCGTGCCTCCCAGCGTAGGAAGCGGTGCGTGATTGTGGGACTCGGCGCAGACCATGCCCAGAGTGTCAGGGTGATCAGAAGCATGGGCGGTCGCCAAGGCGGCGGTGATGTAATCCCCGGAGAAGCGGGAATCCTGGTCCATCGTGACGATCCACTCGGGATTCCAGCGTTTGCGTGCTTCCTGGATCCCGGTGTTGAGGGCCTTCGCGATACCGGAGTTTGTGTTCAGGCGGACGACGACTGCCCCTAGTTGCTCGAAAGCGGACATCGTGTCGGTGACGTCACGAGGGGAGCCGTCGTCGACGATGACAACCCTGCTCACAAAGCGGAATAGCCACTTGATATTCTCGACGTTTTCCGGACCGGGATTGAACGCGGAGACAACAGCGCAGACCTCCGAGTTTTGCCGGACCTTGTCCGACGATTCGCTGCCCGTCATGCTGCCCTTGCTGCCAGGCGTGCGCGCCGGACCGCTTCGAGGACATTTCGAACAAAAGCCACACGCGCGCGGACGATTTTCGACGCCGAGCGGATTCCCCGCGGCGTGAGATTCTCACCGTGCAGGCGGTGACGAATAGTGTCTGCTTCGAGGTAGGTGATGGAACGGTTAACGTTGCCGACCATGGCGATCCATTGGTCATGTGACTCCGCCATGTGCTGCGGGAAAGGCAGGATCTGGTTGAGAATCTTGTTGCGGACAGCCATTGCGCACCCCCAGTGCAGGCGGTATCCGACGACGATTCCGATGAGGTTGCGCACGGAATGTTCGGAGTGCTCAGCCCGGAGGCGGATTTCGTGGAATGTTCCAAGTGGGCCGTCGAAGTGCTCGCAGTTGCTCGCGACCATGTCTTTGCCATCCATGGCAGAGATCATGGCCTCAACGCGGCCTGGGATCCAAACGTCGTCCTGATCGGAGAGGAACACGAACTCCCCGCGGGCTTCGCCTAGCGCCCTTTCGAAGGTACGGACATACCCCGCATTGACGGCCGCCTGGATGATTCGGATGCGGTCATCCTGGATGCCACGCACGATGTCCGCGGTGTGGTCGGTCGATTTGTCGTCCACCACAATCAGTTCGTCGTGGGTATCCAACTCCGAGATGATGGACTTGATCTGTTCTTCGATGTGGGTGGCGCCGTTGTAGGCGGCCAGGCATACGCTCACACGTGGAGTCACGCCGGGGGTGGGGTCCATCAGGATTGCTTTCTGTTTAGGCCCCCGTTATGCGCCGGCGGGGCGGGGCCGGTCCTTCAGCAGTCTAGCAAGGCAGACGAATCGAACTGGAACGCGGGGGCGGTCAACTATAATCGAGGGGACTCAGCCGCCGAGTGCTTCGGGCGGAAACTACGGAAGGAACCTCAGGTCCATGACCGTTGACGTAATGTTGCCATACTACGGCGATGTCGATCAGATGAAACTCGCCGCGCGCAGCGTGATGAATCAGGAGAACCAGGACTGGCGCCTCGTCGTCATTGATGACGGGTATCCGGATCCGGAACCCGAGCGGTGGTTCTCGACCATCACTGACTCGCGCGTGACGTACTTGAAGAATGAGCAGAACCTTGGCGCGAATGGCAACTACCGCAAGGCGCTGACCATGGTCGAGGCCGATTATGTCGTGATCATGGGCGCCGACGATATCATGCTGCCGAACTATCTCGATATTGTGGTTGGTGCATTCTCGGCTTATCCGAACGCCGATGTCGTACAGCCCGGGGTCCAGGTCATTGACGAGAAGGGCATCGCCTGCAATCCTCTCGTGGACGCAGTCAAGAAGCTGTACGCCCCGAAGACAAGCGAACCTATGGAGCTTAAGGGGGAGGCCATGGCCACGAGCCTTGTCCGTGCCGACTGGGCATACTTCCCGTCGCTTGCTTGGCGTTCGGAAACAATGACCCGCATTGGTTTCACTGAAGGCTTGGATGTTGTACAGGATTTGGCTCTGCTGCTGGACATCGCCGCAGAAGGCGGCTCAATGATCATTGATCCGACCCTGTCGTTCCTTTACCGTCGCCACTCGGCCTCAGATTCGTCCGTCCGTGCGATGGACGGTCGACGTTTTGACGAGGAGCGCAATTTCTTTGAACTGCAAGCCAAGCGCTTCAAGGACTTGGGCTGGAACAAGGCCTCCCTGGCGGCCGCGTTCCACACAACGTCACGGCTGAACGCTGGCTCTCTCGTGCTGAAGGCCATTGCTCGTGGAAGGTTTGATTCCCTGCCGCGACTCGCTAAGCACATCGTCAGCTGACCATCGAATAATGAATGAGGCGGCCATCCCGATTGGGTATGGCCGCCTCATTCTTTAGTGCACGTTTTGGAACTTCACTTAGTGGCCGCTCCGTTGGTGCCCTCGGAGGAAGTTGAAGCATCAAGCTGCCGCCGGAGCTCCGTCATGTCCTGTCTTAAGATTGCGACCTCCTCGGCGAGTATGCGGACCTCGTCCTCGGCCTGGGACTGCTCCTGGGAGAGGTGGAGACAGACGCCGACCAAAAGAACCAGCGTCATGATAAAGAGAAGATTCGCGGGAACCTGGATCCCCACTAGCCTGCTGGCGAGCTCAAGCAGCCCTGGGAAGGCGGACAGCAAAAGAGTCCCGAGTCCGATGATGATCCACAGAACTGCGTATTTTTCACGCAACTTTTGCCGCCGAAGCATCTCAAAAACGAAAAAGAGGATCGCCACGACGACGATGGATCCCATGAGTAGCGACATATCAGGTTCCTAGTTGGACGATGGTTCGGATTTTTTGCGTGTCAAGGCGAAGATCAACGCCAGTCCGGAGCGACCGAGGTAGATCGCAGCCTTGAGCGGATCGTGGCTCGGGGCACCCGCCTGCCTTTCACGCATCGAAACGCCAACTTGATGGACAGTGCATCCCGAGCGGATCGCGACGACCAGGGAGTCAATGGTGTCGCCGAGGTATTCGGCCGGGTAGTGGTCAACGTATTGACGGATTGCCTTAGTGTTCCCGGCACGAAAACCCGACGTGACATCGGTCAAACGAGTTCCGGCAATTCGTGAAATAGTCCATGCCAGCACGTTCATGGCCCACTTTCGGGGACCCTTGACAACGTACTCACCTTTGTCAGCGAAACGGGCACCGATTGCGATATCAGCGTGGGCCAAACCATCTAGGACCGCTTGTATGTCTCGGGGATCGTGTTGACCGTCAGCATCAACCTGGATAACCCGCTCGTAGCCGTGCTTTTTGGCGTACTTGAACCCTGTCCGCATTGCGCCGCCCACTCCCATGTTGAAAGGAAGTTGAATGACGGTGGCCCCGGCTTCGCGGGCCACCATTGCCGTGCTGTCCCGGGAGCCATCATCAACGACGAGGATGTCGCAGGGCGGCCCGAAGGTGAAAACCTCCTGGACGGTGTTACCAATGGCTTCGGATTCGTTCCAGGCGGGCATGATCACCAGAGTGTCATGTCTGCGTATTTGCGCAACCATTGTCAGACCCCGTCCTTCAGATACGCGGCCAAGCGCGCGCGGGACATGTCAGGTGCGAAACCGCTCGCTTTGATTTTGTCCAGTGCCAGACTGCTGTTACGGGGACGCGGCGAAGCCGACTTGCCCTCAAAATACACGTCAGTGGACACCCCGGTCACTGATTCCCGCGACGCTCCGGAGAGTTCGTACACATCTGCTGCAATGTCAGCCCAAGACTGCTCGGGACCGTCATTGGTGAGGTTATAGGTGCCGTACGCCGCCCCGGATTCCAACAGATGCCGGATGCCGGCGGCGATGTCGGTTGTGAAGCTCAGCCGGCCGAACTGATCGTCGACAACGGAAGGGTTGATCCCGCGGGCAGCCAACGAAGACATCGTGCGGACGAAGTTGCTGCCATCCCCGATGACCCAACTCGTCCGCACAATGTAGTGCTTCGGTACAACACTGACAACAGCGTCTCCGGCGGCCTTGGTCTGGCCGTAGACTCCCAGCGGCGTGGGTGGCTCGTCCTCGCCGTGGGTCTTCTCCGTTCCGTCGAAGACATAGTCCGACGACACCTGGACGAGGGTAAGGTCGTGTTCTACGGCGATTCGGGCCAGTCGCGCCACCGCTGTCACGTTGACACTCCAGGCGGCCGCACGGCCCTCAGGGGTCTCAGCGTTGTCGACTGCAGTGAACGCGGCGGCGTTGATGACCGTCGAATAGTTCTTCCAGTTGACCGTGGCGAGGGAGTCTTCAGCCGTCAGGTCGATTTCTGCGCGACTGACGAACTCGACTGATGTATCGCCGTCGTACAGGTCCCGGAAGGCCTTGCCGAGCTGGCCGTTAGCACCCAACACAAGAATCTTCTTGGGCGGCATGGGCGTGACGTCGTGCAGGCGGGGGTGGGCCTTGTCCTTGTCGGAAAGTTCTGCCTGCCCCAGGGGGATGGGCCATTGGATGCCTGCCGTTTCGTCGGCAAGGTTCAGGAAGGTGTACTGTCCCTGCGCATCGGCGGACCAGTGGTCGTTGACGAGGTATGTGTACGCGGTGTTGTCCTCGAGCGTCTGAAAGGCATTGCCGACCCCGCGGGGAATGAAAATTGCCTGGCTGGGATCGAGCTCCGCGGTGAAGATGGCACCGAACGAGGGGCCTTCGCGCAGGTCCACCCAGGCGCCGAAAATCCTGCCCGTCGCGACCGAGATGAACTTGTCCCAAGGCTCGGCGTGGATTCCCCGGGTGGTGCCGGCCTTCTCATTGAACGAGACGTTGTTCTGCACCGGGCGGAAGTCCGGCAGCCCCAAGGCCACCATTTTCTCGCGCTGCCAGTTTTCCTTGAACCAGCCCCGGTTGTCACCGTGGACCGAAAGGTCATAGAGGACGACGCCGGGAATCGGCGTTTCGAAGGCGTTTAGTTTTTTGGCGAACTCGATCGACATCGACTACTGGCCCTGTTCCTTGTATTTGGCTTCGGTCTGGGCCTTCTGCGGCCGCCACCAGTCCTCGTTGTCCCGGTACCAGGCGATCGTGTCCTCGATGCCGGCGTCGAAGTTGGAGAACTGCGGTTCCCAGTCGAGTTCGCCGCGGAGCTTGCTCGAATCGATGGCGTAGCGCAAGTCATGGCCCGCGCGGTCCACGACGTGGTCGTAGGCGTCCGGGGCCTGGCCCATGTGCTTGAGGATGAGCTCCACAACATCTTTGTTGTTCTTTTCCCCATCGGCGCCGATCAGGTACGTTTCGCCGATCCGGCCCTTGGCGATGATGGCCAGCACGGCCGAGGAGTGGTCATTCGCGTGGATCCAGTCACGGACGTTCTCGCCCTTGCCGTAGAGCTTGGGGCGGATCCCGTCTATCGCGTTGGTGATCTGGCGCGGGATGAATTTCTCCACGTGCTGGTACGGGCCGTAGTTGTTCGAGCAGTTACTGATAGTGGCCTGCAGCCCGAAGGACCGCACCCATGCCCGGACCAGCATGTCCGAACCAGCCTTCGTGGAGGAATACGGGCTGGACGGGTTGTACGGGGTCTGTTCGGTGAAGCGCTCCGGGTCATCAAGCTCCAGGTCGCCGTAGACCTCGTCGGTGGAGATGTGGTGGAAACGCTTGTTGTGCTTCCGGGCCGCCTCGATCAGCGTGTACGTGCCAATGATATTGGTGTCCAGGAACGGCCGCGGGTCATGCAGCGAATTGTCGTTGTGCGACTCGGCAGCGTAGTGGACCACCACATCGCAGGCCGCAACGAGACCGTCCACCACGGCGGCGTCAACAATGTCACCCTCAACGAACGTGAAGCGGTCCTCCGGGAGTCCCTTCAGAGACTCGATGTTCCCTGCATACGTCAGTTTGTCCAGCACTGTGACGTGATCGTCAGTGTTTTCAAGAACGTAGTGGACAAAATTCGAACCAATGAACCCGGCACCACCGGTAACAAGAAGTCGCTGCATAGTTCCCAAGACTACCGGATTTGCAGCGGCCATTAGCGAAGGGAAAGATGGGGGGCATGCGCGGAATAATACTTGCCGGCGGTACCGGCTCTCGGCTTCACCCCATCACCCTGGGCGTCAGCAAGCAACTCGTTCCTGTCTACGACAAGCCCATGATCTACTACCCGCTTTCGACGTTGATCCTTGCAGGCATTAGGGACATCCTCATCATCACCACTCCTCACGACGCCGAGCAGTTCGAGCGTCTTCTGGGCGATGGCTCCCGTTTTGGCGTCTCCATCAGCTACAAGCAGCAGCCTGCACCGGATGGCCTTGCCCAGGCTTTCGTGCTGGGCAAGGAGCACATCGGCGATGACACCGTGGCCCTGGTGCTGGGTGACAACATCTTCTACGGGCACGGCATGGGCACGCAGCTGCGCCGCTTTGAGAACATCGACGGCGGGGCCGTGTTCGGATATTGGGTCGCGGACCCGAAGGCTTACGGTGTGGTCGAGTTCGACGGCAACGGTAAGGCAATTTCACTCGAGGAAAAGCCGGCAGTGCCCAAAAGCCACTACGCAGTGCCGGGCCTCTACTTCTATGACAACGATGTTGTAGAGATCGCAGAGAACTTGAAGCCTTCTCCCCGTGGCGAGCTTGAGATCACCGACGTGAACCGCACTTATCTCGAGCGCGGCAAGTTGCAGGTTGAAATTCTGCCCCGTGGCACCGCCTGGCTGGATACAGGGACCTTCAATGACCTCAACGACGCGTCGAACTTCGTCCGGACAACGGAGAACCGTCAGGGCCTGAAGATCGGCGCTCCTGAAGAAATCGCCTGGCGTCTCGGGTTCCTCGACGACGACGACCTCCGTCAACGCGCCGAGCCGTTGGTCAAGAGCGGGTACGGGCAGTATCTCCTGAACCTCCTCGAACACGGCCGTTAGGCCGGACACGTTAAAGCCGGAACGCGGGACCCGTAACGGGTCCCGCCTTCCGGCTTTTTGCGTCTATGGCCTGATCTTGGCCCCGCCAAGGGCGGTCCATTCGATCCTGCCACTTTGGAAAGTCTGGGTGCAGCTTTGCCCACCGGTGGTGCATGTCTGCGGCGCCGTGGGGTAGCCGAGGGCGCCGTTCTCGAATCCTTGCCCTGCCCAGGCTTGCTGGATTGGACCCGGAACCATCGGATGGGCGCCGCTGGCAGCTGACCACATGATGGTTCCTTTTTCGAAGTTCTGGAAGCAGCCGCCGTCGCGGAGCCCGCAGACAGATCCGCTGGTCGGGTAGCCCAATGAACCCGATTCAAAACCTGCCTGGGCCCAGCGCGCCTGGATCGGCGCCGATGTAACTGGTTGCGCACCGGTCTGCGGCGACCACATCACAGTGCCCTTTTCGAAGTTCTGGAAGCAGCCGCCGTCGCGCAGTCCGCAAATCTGGGCGCTGGCCGGATAGCCCAGCGAGCCGTTTTCGAAACCTGACTTGACCCAGGCATCCCTGATGGGGCCAAAGTGCAAGGCGTGCGCGCCGGTAGCCTGAGACCACATGACGCTACCGCCGAGATAGTTCTGGAAGCAGCCGCTGTTCCGCAGCCCGCACAGGACGGTCGACGCCGGGTAGCCAAGGCGGCCATTCTCGAAGCCCTCCCGCTGCCAAAGGTCCCGGATCGGCCCGTTGAGGCTTGGATGTGCACCGGTCGACGGGGAATACATCAGGGCGCCTTTGGCGAACATCTGGAAACATCCGTCGTTTGCTAGCCCGCAGTATTTGGGGGAGGTGGGGTAGCCAAGGGAGCCAGTAACGGAATCGTAGGCGTTCCATCCATCACGCATTGCCCCGGCGGTGACCGTTTGGATGGACGTGGCGGCGGAGTAGGTCACGGTGCCGTGCTCGAATGACTGCAGGCATCCGCTGTCGGGAAGGTTGCACACCGCGAAGGACGTGGGATAACCCAGAGAACCGTTCTCGAATCCGGTTTTCTGCCAGTAATCCAGCATCCGGCCGGTGACGGGAA
Source organism: Pseudarthrobacter sulfonivorans (assembly GCF_001484605.1). Taxonomy (NCBI): domain Bacteria; kingdom Bacillati; phylum Actinomycetota; class Actinomycetes; order Micrococcales; family Micrococcaceae; genus Pseudarthrobacter; species Pseudarthrobacter sulfonivorans. Next base: position 4,058,053 of record NZ_CP013747.1, read on the forward strand.
ACGCGCCTGTTGCCGGTGAGAACAGTAGGGTTCCACCTTGGAACAGTTGGAAACAGCCGCCGCCGCGGATGCCGCAAACCTCAGTGCCGATCGGGAATCCGATGGGAACAGACTGCGAACGGGCGGACTTCCAGGAGTCTGCCATGCCCATAAAGATGGGCCAGGCTCCTGAAGCGCCCGTCCACGCCACCACTCCACCAACGAAGCTCTGCGTGCAACTCGTGGCATCGCAGGTGGCGTCCGCAGAGGGGTAGCCCAGGAGGCCGTTTTCAAATCCGGCGCGCGACCAGGCGTCAAGGATAGGACCGGATTTCACAAGCTGAGCCCCTGTAGAGCTGCTGGAGAGGACCGAACCTGCCTGGAACAGTTGGAAACAGCCGGAGAGGCGCAGCCCACAGGTGGTGTTGCTGGTCGGATACCCGAGAGGTCCGTTCTCGTAGCCGTTTTTGGCCCAGTAGTCGCGTATCGCTCCGGGCTGAATCAGGGCCGCGCCGGATGTGGACGAGGAAAGAATGCTCCCGCCTTGGAAATTCTGGAAGCAGCCATTGTCCTTCAGGCCACAGACCACATCGCTTGTTGGATAACCAGCCGGGCCGCCTTCGGCCCCGGTGGCCCGCCAAGCTGCCGCGACAGGACCGGCTATCACCGCGAAAGCACCGGAGGACCCTGACCACATCACGGTTCCGCCCTGGAAGCCCTGGTAGCAGCCACCATTCGCGAGGCCGCATACGATACTAGTGGTGGTGTTGCCCAAGGCGGGATGACTGGACCTGTACGCACCGATCTGCTGAGTGGCCGCAGGCGGAATGCCGCTAGAGGCGAAGGCTTTCAGTCCCGAGTAGTCTCCATTCCAGACATTCGAGTCACCCGCCAATGGCCCGGTGCTGCTGTACTGCCAGATACTGTAAGTGCTCCAGCTTGCGGAAGGAACCGGTCCCGCGTTGTTCGTAGGCGAACTCGGGTAGGCAGCGACCCACAGCGGGTAGTCACCAAAACCTGAGGGATTGCCGAGGCACTGATTCCACCAGCTGGTGTTGGTGTAGATAACGGGAACCCGTCCGGTCAATGACTGCATTGTGTTGCCGAAGTCGCGGACCCAGGAGCCCAGCTGTGCAGGCGACATGCCGTAGCAGGTGTTGCCGAAGTAAAAACCGTTGATAGTACGGCCTTCGTAGGGGTTGAACTCGAAGTCTAGGACAGGCGGCATGGTGTACCCGTCGGCGGTCCAGCCACCACCGTTTTGTACGAAGTAGAGTGCTTGGTCTGCTCCGGAGGACCAGTTGGGGATGGCGAAGTGGTAAGCCCCCCGAACCATGCCGACATTGCGCGAACCCTGATACTGCGAACTATAGGACGGGTTCGTATAGTAGTTGCCCTCGCTCGCCTTGACGTACGCGAATCGAGCGCCCATGTTCCACTGGTGCTGCCAATCCACGCTGGGCTGGTGGCCGCTTACGTCCAATCCTTGGATACCAAACGTCGGCATCCAGGTGCCTTCGGTTCCGAGGGCCTCAGTGCTGAGCCTTTTAAAGCTGGTGCTTGAAGATGTCGCGGCCACCCTGGCGGACCGTTGGCCCATTTCCGCACCGCCGACGCCAACAGCCTCAGCCATGGACTCGTTGATGCTGGCAGATTCCGGAGCAGGAGAGGGTGCGGCCGTCGGAGTCGGTGCGACTGATGGCACGGGTGCAGCCGGCGCAGGTGTTGGAGTCGTAGCTGATTCCGGGACCTGCGTCGATACCGCCGATGAGGTCGGAGCCGGCGCGGACGTTGAACCGGTCGTGGGCGTCGGGGTCGGTTCAACAGCGAAGGCGACGCCAGCAAGCCCGGGGCCCGCCAGAAGAGCGGCAGCCAAAACTGCTGTCCCGAAGACTTGCAGGAGGGGACGATGATTGTTGGGCTGGTTCCGCTTCATTTTGGCTCCGGAGACAATGAGGCGCGAACTTAAGCGCGTCACTAGTGGGTTGCAGTTCAGGAGACGCTGAACTGGTTACATCGAGACTTAACGCGCCTACCCTAACACCGCAGTGTCTGCAGTAACCAGAGTTTCCGCTGTTGCCAATGTGAAAGATGCGTCACTGTTATCCACAGCCCGACTCATATGACTTGGCGGCGTGCTGTACGCTCCCTAGGCTGTACCCAGTTGAACTGCCTCCGCCGGGGGCGGCAGTTGTATTGGGGAACTACATGGACGCTGTGCGAATCGTGGAAGACGAAGTCCGCGAGCTGATCCGCCGTCGGGGTCTTGATCCACTGCGGCAGGCGGGCGAGGTCCGTCGTCTCGTAGAGGCGGCTGTCAGCGACTACGACGAACGGGCCCTGATGGGGCCGCTCCCTCCGATTGGTCCGCTGGAGGCCGCCCGCAGGTTTGTCTTTGATGCGGTGGCCGGCTTCGGTGTCCTTCAGCCGCTGCTGGACGATCCGACCATCGAGGAAGTCTGGATCAACGCGCCCAACGAAATCTACGTCGCCAGGAACGGCGAGTCGGAACTGACCTCACTCAGCCTCACGGACCAGCAGGTTCGCGATCTCGTGGAACGCATGTTGAAGAGTTCTGGCCGCCGCCTGGACATGTCATCGCCCTTCGTGGACGCAGCCTTGCCTGATGGTTCGAGACTCCACGTAGTTATTCCAGATGTCACCCGCAGGCACTGGGCCGTGAATATTCGCAAGTTCGTGGTGAAGGCCAGCCGCCTGGAGCACCTGGTCGAGCTTGGAACCCTGACACCACAGTCCGCCCGATTCCTCGGTGCAGCGGTGTCCAGCGGACTGAACATCCTCGTGTCGGGCTCAACCCAGGCTGGCAAGACCACCATGCTCAACTGCCTGGCAGCGAGCATCGGCAGCCGTGAGCGCGTCATTACGGTCGAGGAAATCTTCGAACTCCAGTTCCCGCTCCGGGACGTCGTCGGACTCCAATGCAGGCAGCCCAACCTCGAAGGCGAAGGCGAGATCCCACTGCGCAGGCTTGTAAAGGAAGCCCTCCGGATGCGCCCGGACAGACTAGTGGTGGGAGAGGTACGGGAAGCGGAAAGCCTGGACATGCTGATCGCCTTAAATAGTGGCCTTCCGGGGATGTGCACCGTCCATGCAAACTCAGCCCACGACGCCGTGACCAAGATCTGTACCCTTCCGCTACTCGCCGGTGAGAATATCTCGTCTGCCTTCGTCGTCCCTACGGTGGCGTCCTGCATCGACCTCGTGGTCCACTGCAGCCGGCACGCCAACGGCCGCCGCCAAGTAACCGAGATCCTTTCCCTCGGCCGGCGCGTGGAAAACGGCGTCATCGAATCCTCCATGGTTTTCGCCATGGAGGATGGCCAGCTGCAGCCGCGGGCCAACTCCATGCCGGCGGCGGAGAAGTTTTCCCGGGCAGGGTACGACGTCGCGGCGCTGCTGGACCCGCGCTGATGGCGCCTCTGGTAGGGGTGCTTGCGGGCGCCGGGCTCTTCCTGATCTGGTGGTCGTTCTGGGAAAAGCCGGCAGCGCTGAAGCGCCGCCCGCGGGCCAGCCGCCTCGAGGACCTGCTGGCCTCCGCCGGAATCGAAAAGGTCACCGGGACGGGCCTCGTGGCCTCATGCTTGGGATTGGGCATATTTGTGGCTCTCATCCTCTTTGTGGTCAGCCGGTCATGGCCTATATCCGTCTGCTTCGGACTTTTCGGCGCCTGGCTGCCCGTCAGCATTGTCCGGTGGCGGGCGAACAGGAGAACTGCCGTCCTACGCCAGCTCTGGCCGGACGTGGTGGACCACCTGCGCTCGGCCATCCGCGCCGGGCTTTCACTGCCGGAGGCCCTGATCCAGCTGGGGGAGAAAGGCCCCGAGGAGCTTCGGCATGTTTTCCGGGACTTCGGAGCCGACTACCGCGCGGGCGGGCAGTTCGATGCCTCTCTTAATAAACTCAAGGACCGGCTGGCGGACCCGGTGGCGGACCGGATCGTCGAGGCACTCAGGCTGACCCGTGAAGTGGGCGGTTCGGACCTGGGGAAGCTGTTGGGCACCCTTGCGGAATTTCTCCGGGAAAATGCTCGGACACGCAGCGAGCTCGAGGCCCGGCAGTCCTGGACTGTCAACGCCGCCAGGCTCGCGGTTGCCGCCCCCTGGATCGTTATGCTCCTCCTGGCCACCAGGCCTGAAGCCGTGAACGCTTACAACACGCCCATGGGAGCCGGCGTCCTCCTCGGCGGGCTCGTGGTGTCGCTGGTCTGCTACTCCATCATGCTCCGCATCGGCGCCCTTCCGCAGGACGAACGGGTGCTGCGATGAACGGGATCTCGGCGACTGCGATTGTGTGCGGCATCGTCCTCGGGACGGGCCTTTGGCTGATCTTCGTCCGGTTGCCCTTTATGCGGCCGCTCACATTCGTCGAGCGCATCGATCCGCAGCTGAAATCGCAAAACCTTGAATCGCGGTTGCTGCGGGCCAGCGGACAGAACGCCACGCCATTCGGACCGTTGGAACGGATCGTGCGTCCCCTGCTCCACGACGGACTCGCAGCCTTGGGGAAGCTGAACCTCGGGTCAAAGGCGCTGACCCGCAGGCTCGCCCAAGCCAGCATCAACGAATCACCCATAGATTTCCGGGCCGAACAGCTCCTCTGGGCCACCGCTGGATTCGCCGCCGCCGTGGCCGCCGTGGTGCTGGGCGCGGTAGCCGGCCGGTTCAGTCCATTCCTCGCGGTTGTGGCCGTCCTCGGAAGCGCGCTCGGCGGCTTTCTCTTCCGTGACTTCTGGTTGGGCGTCCAGATCAGCAGGCGGGAATCCCGGATGATGGCGGAGTTTCCCAGTCTTGCCGAGCTCATGGCCCTGGCTGTCGGTGCCGGTGAAAGTGCCACGGGGGCCCTGGACCGCGTCTGTCGCAGTGCCAGTGGCGAGCTGGCCAAGGAGTTTTCCAAGATTCTTGCTGAGACCAGAGCGGGAAAACCGCTGGTGGAAGCGCTCCAGGAGTTTTCCTCGCGGACAGATCTGGGGCCGCTCGTCAGATTTGTCGACGGAATCATCGTCGCGGTCGAGCGGGGCACACCCTTGGCAGATGTGTTGAGGGCTCAGGCCCAGGACGTCCGGGACACCGCAAAACGGGACCTCATGGAGTCGGCGGGCAAGAAAGAAATTGCCATGATGGTTCCTTTGGTCTTTGGTGTCCTGCCCTTGACAGTGGTTTTCGCAGTGTTCCCCGGCATCGCGGCCATCAGCATTGGACTTTAGCCATGAGCATCGCCAAGCCGTCACAGCCACTAACCGCCACATGACTTCCACCGCGTCATTTACACAACGAATGGGACCGAAATGAAAAACATGGGAATCTCGGGCAGCCTGCTGCTCCTCGCTTTGCTGGCCGGCCTGTGGGCACGGACAAGTGAAACTGTGTCAGGCCGGAGGTACGCAGCGACAGATCCAGACGTGCCGGCCCAAGACGACCCGGAACGTGGCGACGTCCCCGGTTGGGTGATGATCACCTTAATGTCCGCAGTCTTAGTGGCGGCGTTGCTGGCTCTCGCCGGCCCAGCCCTCGAAACGATGTTCAACCAGGCCATGGACAAGGTCGGAAAGTAAGTCATGATGGGCGCCAGCCAATGCATGCCCAGCCGGGAACCGTGCCGATCCCGGATCGGCGCTGAGCCGGGCTGGCGCACGGATGAACGCGGTTCTGGCGTCGTGGACTTCGTCCTCGTGGGTGGCCTGCTCACCATGTTTTTTCTGGCGATAATCCAGCTGACCCTGGTCCTGCACGTCCGCAACACACTGATCGACGCGGCAGCCTCAGGGGCACGTTATGGAACCCTCGCAGACCGGGGAGCGTCAGATGCCCAGGAACGGGCGGCGACGCTCATCGAGACTTCCCTGAACGCTGAGTTCGCGCAGGACATCACAACTGCCGAAATGACGTTCCAGGGCCTGCGGACCCTCGAAGTGACCATCAAGGCTCCCATGCCCGTCATCGGGCTGATCGGCCCCCGGGACCTGCTCGAGGTGAAAGGCCATGCCGCAATCCAGCCCTGACACCTGGCGTTCCTGCCTACGCAAGCGATTCAGCGATGCGCTCCGCAACGAGCACAGGGAAGATGGGAGTGCAGTGGTCGAATTCACCTTCCTCGCGCTGCTCCTGATGGTCCCATTGGTCTACTTCATCATCACCGTGGGACAGATCCAGGGTGGGTCCTTCGCCGTGGTCGGCGCCGCCGACCAGGCCGCGAAGGTGTTCGTCGCCCAACCGGATGCAGAGTCTGCCCAGGCTGCTGCCGAACAGGCAGCCCTCATCGCCCTCGCGGACTTCGGCCACGATGCCGAGCAGGCACGCGTATCCACCCGCTGCGACCCTGCCGACTGCCAGGCTGCGGGCACGGCCATCACCGTCACGGTCAACCTCACTGTCCCGCTGCCCTTCGTGCCATTCAACGAGGACTTCAGGCTCAAGGCCAGCGAAGTTGAAGCCGCGTCCACCCAACTGGTGGGCAGGTTCCGGTGACCCAAAAGTGACGCACAAAGCGATCCCCGAAGCCACGCAGAGCGATCCAGATGAGGGCGGCCAGATGATCGTCATGATCATCGGCTACGTCGCGCTGGCCCTCCTGGTGGTCACAGTAGTCATCGGCATCTCCAGCGTCTACCTCGAACACAAGCGGCTGTTGTCCCTGGCCGACGGCGCCTCGCTGGCCGCCGCCGACAGCTACACCTTGGGCGAGGTCGGCGGAGAGGGCGGGAGCCCCTCAGCCGTACTGGGCCCTGGACGCGTCCGCAGCGTTGCGGCCGACTTTATCGCGCGGAGCCCGTCGTCGGCCCGGTTCGACGGGTTAGCCGTTTCAGCGGCGACCGGCAGCCCTGACGGGTCCACCGCCGTCGTGGTTCTCAGCGCTGTTGTCCACCCGCCGGTGGTGAACTTCCTGGTGCCTGATGGCATCAGAATTGAAGCGGCCTCCACGGCCCGTTCCCGGCTCACGCGCTGACCGGAAGCGGAGAAGTCAGGAGAAGTCCGGCACTCCGGCCGGATGGCGTAGGCTTAAACAACCATGGCCAATATTGATTTTTCCGCAGAAATCCGCGCTCTTCGCGCCACCTACACCTCCATCGAGCGAGTCAGCGATGTTGAGGCTCTGAAGGAAGACATCGCCGAACTGAGCGAACGCGCCGGCGAGCCGGACCTGTGGGATGACCCCGCCGCGGCGCAGAAGATCACCTCCCGCCTGTCGCACCGCCAGTCCGAGCTGGAGCGGCTGAACAGGCTGGTATCGCGGATCGATGACCTGGAAGTGCTGGTGGAGCTTGGCCAGGACGAGGATGACGCCGATTCCATGGGCGAAGCTGCAACCGAGCTGGAGTCCATCAGGAAATCCCTGAAGGAACTCGAAGTAGTGACGCTGCTTTCCGGGGAGTACGACGAACGTGAAGCCGTGGTGTCCATCAGGGCCGGGGCCGGCGGCGTTGACGCCGCAGACTTCGCCGAAATGCTCATGCGTATGTACCTTCGCTGGGCCGAACGCCACGGGTACCCCACCACCGTCATGGACACCTCCTACGCCGAAGAGGCGGGACTGAAGTCCGCAACGTTCGAAGTCAAGGCACCGTATGCGTTCGGCACGCTCAGCGTCGAAGCCGGAACCCACCGCCTGGTGCGGATCAGCCCGTTCGACAACCAGGGCCGCCGCCAGACGTCCTTCGCCGCCGTCGAGGTCATTCCGCTCATCGAGTCAACGGACTCCATCGACATACCGGACAACGAGATCCGTGTGGATGTGTTCAGGTCCTCCGGTCCCGGCGGGCAGTCGGTTAACACCACCGACTCCGCCGTCCGGCTGACCCACATCCCCACCGGCACCGTGGTGTCGATGCAGAACGAAAAGTCGCAGCTCCAGAACCGGGCAGCAGCCCTGCGCGTTTTGCAGTCCCGGCTCCTTCTCCTGAAGAAGGAGCAGGAGGACGCCGAAAAGAAGGCGTTCGCCGGCGATGTCAAGGCATCCTGGGGCGATCAGATGCGCTCCTACGTCCTGAACCCGTACCAGATGGTCAAGGACCTCAGGACCGAACACGAGGTAGGCAACACCTCCGCCGTGTTCGACGGCGAAATTGACGACTTCATCGACGCCGGGATCCGCTGGCGCACCGACAACCGGAACGCCGAGAAGTCGTAGCTGCTGTGCCTACCCGGTAGGCCTGATCGCGCGACACACCCCCGAAGCCCCCGAAAACCGGCCAAAAGCCTGCGTATAGTCGAGGAGCCGGAGCTCTACTTCCCCCAAACGAAAGCCCGTGCGCCGGCTGCAGATCTGGGCTGTATCAGCCGTGCCCTGCAGGGTATTTAGGGCCATGATCCGATTCGAAAATGTCACCAAGGTCTACGACCATACGGCCCGGCCTGCCCTGGACGATGTCAGCCTTGAGATTGACCGTGGTGAATTTGCCTTCCTCGTCGGCGCTTCCGGATCCGGAAAGTCCACCTTCCTGCGGCTGGTGCTGAAGGAAGACCGGGCCTCCTCGGGCGCCGTGTACGTCGCCGGGCAAAACGTCGCCAAGATCTCCAGCTGGCGCGTGCCCAGGCTCCGCCGCGGCATCGGCGTCGTCTTTCAGGACTTCCGGCTCCTTCCGCAGAAGAGCGTGTTCGCCAACGTAGCCTTCGCGATGCAGGTCATCGGCAAGAGCCGCAGCGTCATCCGCGACACCGTCCCCGAAGTCCTGAAGACCGTGGGCCTGGAAGGCAAGGAAAACCGCCTTCCGCATGAGCTTTCCGGCGGCGAGCAGCAGCGTGTGGCCATCGCCCGTGCGGTAGTCAACCGCCCCGGCATCCTCCTCGCCGATGAACCCACCGGCAACCTGGACCCCACCACCTCCATGGGCATCATGGGCGTGCTGGACAAGATCAACCAGAACGGCACCACCGTGGTCATGGCCACGCACGATGACGACATCGTCAACGAGATGCGCAAGCGCGTTGTAGAGCTCAGGAATGGCATCGTCATCCGCGACGAGGCCAAAGCTTTGTATACCTCCATGATCCCCGTGGTGGGCCAGTCCCGCAGGCTCAGGGACGCCAGCGGCCGGGACGAATCCCAGCCGCCCGCATCAGGGGAACGCAATCCGGGCGCAGGGGAGGAGCAGCGATGAGGTTGGCTTTTGTCCTCGGTGAGATCGGCAGCGGACTGCGCCGCAACGTTTCCATGGTGGTCTCGGTCATCCTGGTCACCTTTGTCTCACTGACGTTCGTGGGTGCCGCAGGCATGCTGCAGCTCCAGATCAACCAGATGAAGGGCTACTGGTACGACAAAGTCCAGGTTGCTATCTTCCTCTGCAGTGACGGTTCGACGGCGGCCGGTTGCGCCACCGGGCCGGTCACGCCGGAGCAGCAGGACAACCTGCTGACCCTGCTCGAATCACCCGCCGTGGCCCAATACGTCAACGATTTCCAGTTCGAGTCCAAGGAAGAGGCTTACAAGCACTTCAAGGAACAGTTCTCGAATTCTCCGATCGTGGATTCCGTCACGCCGGACCAGCTCCCTTCATCGTTCCGCATCAACATGAAGGATCCGGAGAAATACCAGATCATCAGCGAGACGTTCTCCTCGCAGCCGGGCGTCGAAACGGTCATTGACCAGCGCCAGCTCCTGGAGCGGCTCTTCTCGGCCATGAATGCCGCCTCCCTGGTTGCGGTCAGCATCGCCGGCGTGATGATTATCTGTGCCATCCTCCTGATCGCCACCACCATCCGGCTCTCGGCCTTCAGCCGCCGCCGCGAAACCGGGATCATGCGCCTGGTGGGCGCGTCCAAGATCGTCATCCAGCTGCCGTTCATCCTTGAAGGGGTGATTGCGGCGGTGATCGGCGCCGCCCTGGCATCCGGCACGCTGTGGGCGGTGGCGCACTTCTTCCTGGGCGAGTACTTGTCCAAGCAGTATCCGGATACGGCGTTTATCTCGCCGGGCCAGACGCTCATTCTTGCGCCGGCCTTGCTGATCCTTGGCGGATCTTTGGCAGGAATTTCGTCGCTCTTGACCTTACGCAGATATTTGAAGGTCTAGGCTGTGCAAACCGAACAAGGAATCCTGATGAACGAATTGCACCGAACTGCGCCCCGGCACCGGGCCGAACGCCGGCGATCTGCGGGCCGCCGCGCCGGCCTGATCAGCGGCGTCCTGGCCCTGCTCCTCGCCGCCAGCATGGGTGCGTCAGCCCCGGTGGCGCACGCCGATGAGCTCGATGACAAGCGTGCCGCCCTCGAAGCTGAGGCGGCCCGGGTTCAGCAGTCCCTGGAATTCGTGGACTCACGCATCGCGAAGGCCGCCGGCGACCTAGTGATCTATCAAGGCCAGCTGCCGGGCGCCCAGCAGGCACTCCTGGAGGCCCAGGGGCGCGTGGCCAGTGCGGTCAAAGAAGTTGAAGCGCTGACGGCGCGGGTTGACCTTGCACAGCAGAATAAGGCCAAAATCACCCAGCAGCTTGAGGCTGACAAGCAGAAGATCGCGGACACCAAGAAGCTGATCGGCCAGATCGCCACCCAGGCCTACAAGTCCGGAGGCGTGCCGTCGAACCTGACCCTCTTCTTCGGGGCAAACAACGGCGGCAGCCTGACCGACACCATGGACCTCGCGGACCAGGCCATGCGCAGCCAGAACGCCGCCATGGACAAGCTGTCCCAGCAAAGCGCCACAAATGTGAACTCGCAGGCCCGGCTCGAAGCCGTTGAGGCAGAAATCAGGGACCTCAAAGCCAAGGCAGACGCCGCCTTGGAACGGGAAAAGGCTGCCCGTGACGAGGCGGCTGCCAAGAAGGCCCAGGTTGACCAGCTGATCGCCGACACCGTGCGCCTTGATGCCGAACTCCAGGCAGCGAAACCAGGCATCCAGTCCCAAATGGCGGCGGTTGCAGCGAGCCAGAACTCCGTTGCCAACGAAATCGCCGAACGTGACCGCAGGCTCCGCGAGGCCTGGGAGGCCGAACAGCGCCGGCTCGCGGAGGCGGCCGCTGCCGCCGCACGGGCGCAGGGCCAGGCCGAGCAGCCGTACGCCCCGGTGACCGGATCGCCGTCGGCCTTTGGCCTGCGGTCCCCGTTCTCCGGTGACGTTCCGATCACCTCCGGCTTCGGCTGGCGGTCAACCCCGCCGGGAACCATCGATTTCTACGGGCAGGGCGGATATGTCCACACCGGCATTGACTTCGGCGCAGCCTGCGGCACCCCCGTCTACGCCGCGGCCGCCGGCGAGGTGTTCTCCTCAGGCTGGAACTCCGCTGACGGCGGCGGCTGGCGGGTGAAGCTCTCCCATGGAGTGGTGCAGGGCAACTCGCTGACCACCATCGTTTACCACAACAGCAGCATCGTGGTCTCCAACGGCCAGCAGGTTTCCGCCGGGCAGCTCATCGCCTACTCGGGCAGCACCGGCAACTCAACAGGCTGCCACGCACACTTCGAAACCTGGCTCAACGGGGCCGCAGTTGACCCGATGCGCCTGCTGTAACGCCGGTCCGCGCCTGCCGTACACTGGTATGACTCCGCGCCGGAACGGCCGGAGCCAACCAGGATCCACGAACTGAGGAGTTCCACCGTGCCCAAAGAAAGTGGCCGTAAAGTTGTGGCCACCAACCGCAAGGCCCGGCATGACTACCACGTGCTGGATACCTACGAGGCCGGCATCGCCCTGATGGGAACCGAGGTCAAGTCCCTGCGCGAAGGCCACGCCTCCATGGTGGACGGCTTCTGCACGTTCTACAACGACGAGCTGTGGATGGAGGGCATCCATATCCCCGAGTACAACCAGGGGAGCTGGACCAACCACTCCGCACGCCGCCGTCGGAAGCTTTTGCTGCACCGTGAGGAGCTCAACAAGATCTCCGTGAAGATCCGGGAGTCCGGCTTCACAGTGGTGCCGCTGCAGCTGTACTTCCTCGATGGCCGGGCCAAGGTGGAGATCGGTGTCGCACGCGGTAAGCGGGAGTACGACAAGCGCCAGACCCTGCGCGAGCAGCAGGATAACCGCGAAGCCCTTCGCGAGGTCCGGGAACGCAACCGCAGGTAGGAATGATTTCCGCCGGGCATGCGTTATGATAGGTAGTCCGGCAGGGATTTGTGCGTGCACAGCCCGGCCGGTTTGAAAACAAAATACGGGGATGATCGGTTTCGACGATGTTAGTCGCGACAGGTGAAGCGGGCCGAGGATGCAGAATTATCTCGTAAACGCTGTCTGCAAACCAATAAGTGCCAAATCAAACCGCACTGACTTCGCTCTCGCTGCCTAAGCAGTAAGACAGTCCGTCAGCCCGAGGTTGCTATTGCCCCGGATCCTGGCGTCATTTAGATAGCCACTGCTGCTTGCCTCCGTCATCGGGGCAAACGGGACTCTTAGATGACTGGGCCCGGATCAGCCACCTGTTTGCAGGAGGGCTGGGGCCGAGAAAGTCCGACGCAAACTGCGCCCGGAGAAGCCCTGTTAACACAACATCGGACGGGGGTTCAATTCCCCCCATCTCCACATTTTGAATGTCGCAAGACATTGCCAGAAGGCCCGGACCCCTCGTCCGGGTCTTCTGGCATTTAAGCGCCGTGTTGAGTGCCCTGTTCACCCACGGCGTAGCCGTTCCGGGACTACCGGGCGCCACCGCGTGGTTGTCCCCAGTAGGCTCCGGCGCAGCAGCAGGTCTGGAAGCCGGAGGCAGCAACGCCAGCCAGGAGGTGTGCCATGGAACAGGCGCAGGAACCCAATACCGCGGCCGACGACGGTCCGCTGGACTCGTATTCGGAGACCGTCATGCGCGTGGCTGAGACGGTCACCCCGCATGTTGCGGCCATTGAAATGACCGGCAACCACCGTAACGGCCGCTTCCGCATGGGCGCAGGTTCGGCGGTGCTCTTTACTGAAGACGGCTACCTGCTCACCAATTCGCATGTGGTGGCCGGCACCCATCAAGGCCATGCCGCCTTTGCTGACGGCAGCCGGACCGATCTTGAACTGGTGGGGGCGGATCCTTTGTCCGACCTCGCGGTGGTCCACGGCAGGGCACCGAAAGTGGCCCCGGCGCAGTTCGGCGATGCCGAGACGTTGCGGGTGGGCCAGCTGGTCATTGCGGTGGGAAATCCGCTGGGCTTGGCCGGATCAGTTACAGCGGGTGTGGTCAGCGGCCTGGGCCGTGCCATTCCGGTGTGGTCCAGCGGCAACCGGCGCGTGATCGAGGACGTCATCCAGACCGACGCAGCACTAAATGCCGGCAGTTCCGGCGGAGCACTGGCCGATACGCACGGCCGCATCGTGGGAATTAACACCGCAGTGGCCGGAGCGGGGCTGGGCCTGGCCGTGCCCATCAACACCACCACGCGGCGCATCATCTCAGCGCTGCTGAAGGACGGCCGTGTCAGGCGGGCTTATCTCGGCGTGGTCAGCACACCTTTCCGGCTCAATGCCAGCGCGGTGATCAGGACGGGACAACGGGACGGGCTGCGCGTGGTGGAGGTTTTGGCCGGTTCGCCTGCAGACCGCGGGGGCCTGCGGGCGGGTGACGTCATCCTGACAGCCGGAAGCCGCCCCGTCAGCAACGCCGAGAGCCTGCAGAAGCTGCTGTTCGCCGATGCGATCGGCCAGCCGCTGCCGATTCGAGTGCTGAGGGACGGCCAGGAAGTGGACATTGTGGCAGTGCCCGACGAGATGGCCGGGAACGGGTAAACCGCTACCGGCGCTTCTTCAGGTGCGCTACCGGGTCCTGCGGGCCTTCAACCGGGCTCTTGGCCTTCTTTTCCGCGCGTTTTTCCTTGATGGTTTTGACCGGCTTCTTGTGCAGCTGCTGGTGTGGTGACTTGTCCGGCATGGCATGCTCCTTACGACGTGGGACGGGCTGCGTCCCACTTCGTAAAATACGCCTGTTCAGCCCCGAATGTAATGCCCCGAATCAGTCCGGAACTGCAACGTCCGCGATGCCCACGAAACGGGTCCCGACGCCGTCGAACTCGCTCCTGATGAGGCCCGGCCGCAGCGGCGGCACCTCGTCCGAGGCATGGTGCTCGCACACCACATACGTGAATTCCGGCCACCATTTTTTGGGCCGGGCCGCTTCCTCGTAGCCGCAGACGGCACATTCCAGGTGCACCCAGACCGGACGCTTGCCGGTCCGGTTGGCCCTCGACTGGATCAGCCATGCCGGTGGGTTGTCCAGGATTTCGCCCAGCTCCGCCTCGGTCAGTCGTTTCGGGATGCCATGGCGCTGGGCCATTTCCATCGGTACATCAAGGGCAATTGCCGCGTCGCGTCTGCTAATCATCAGAGTCAACGATACGGGACCGGGACAAACCTGAATGGGTCCCTTACGACGCCAGTGCGATGCCCACAGCCGCCGCGGCAAATCCGGGGGCCAGGTTGGCGCCGATGTTCAGGGCGGCGGCACCGAACCGCGACTCGCTCAGGAGACGCACCGTGGCAGTGGTCCAGGAGCTGAACGTGGTGAGTCCGCCCGCCAGGCCGGTGGCGACAGCGGTCTGCCACTCGGGGGCAAGGCCGAGCCGTCCGGTCATGCCGATGGACAGTCCGATGATCAGGCACCCGGTGACGTTGACGGTGAGCGTGGCCCACGGCCAGTGCCGCGGCCTACCGCTCGGGCTGACGGCCGTGCGGAGCCCCTCGCGGTGGGCGAACCAGCTGTCGATGGCGAAGCGCAGCAGGGCGCCCGCCATGCCGAACACTCCCACCAGGACCGCGCCCGTCACGGTGCTGTCCCCGCCCGGTCACCCTGCAGCCGGTCGGTGAGCAGCCGCCCGGTCCGCCAGCCACCGGCCGCGGCGCCCAGGCCCAGCAGCAGGGAGAGCCCCAGGTAGGCGATCCACACGGGATGTTCGCCGGCCCTGGTCAGCTGGTCAATCGCGAAGACTACCGCAGAGAACGTGGTGAACGAGCCCAGGAATCCGGGCCCCAGGCCGGCGCGTAGCCAGAATGCCGTCTGCGGCCGCGCCATCCACACCGTGGTGAGGGCGGCCAGCACAAAACTGCCAGTCACATTGATTCCCAGGGTGGTCCAGGGCATTGCCCCAGCGGTTTCCGGAAAGGCGAGTCCCAGCCCGTACCGGAGTTCCGTTCCGGCCAGGCCGCCTGCCGCCACGGCCAGCCAGGCCCGCCAGTGCGGCACGCGGGCGTTCGTCATTCAGCTGTCGCTGAGGGTGCAGCCGGTGTGGGGGTGGTCACTGTGGACCCAGAGCGCCGCGGTGACTTCATCCGCGAGATCGTAGTCCCGCTTCCTGCCGGCGTTGCTGATCCGCACCACCAGCGCTCCGCCAAACGGCTTACGGCCCACTACCTCCACCTCGTCGTCGAGGTCAATTTCCTCGGCCGAAAGATACCGCAGCAGATCAGGGTTCTCGTCGCTGATGCGGGTGATCCGGCCGGTGTGCCCGGGATCGAGTTCGCCGAGCAGATGGGCCTCGGGCAGCAGCACCGTGCCGTCCGCGGCGGGGATCGGGTCACCGTGCGGGTCGCGTTGCGGGTTGCCCAGTTTTGCCGCCATGCGCTCAATAAACGTGTCCGACACCGCGTGCTCCAGCAGTTCGGCTTCGTCGTGGACTTCGTCCCAGCTGTAGCCGAGCTCCTGCACCAGGTAGGTCTCAATGAGCCGGTGCCGGCGCACCATGGACAATGCCAGCCGGACCCCGGAGTCTGTAAGGGTGATGGCGCTGTACGGCTTGTGGTCCACCAGGCCCTGGTCCTTGAGCTTGCGGACCATCTCCGAGACCGAGGAATTGGCCACCCCCAGGCGCTGCGCGAGCTGGGAGGACGTGATGCGTTTGTCCTGCCACTCCGTGAAGCCGTAGATGACCTTGACGTAGTCCTCGATCGAGGAGGAGGGCGCGCTGGTCTTCACGTCTCCTAGCCTACCCGGTGGTCCGCGTCCCTCACGCCTTCGTGGCCCGCCACGTCAGCGTCAGGTACGGCAGGCTGATGTCCTCTTCCACGGCGTGCCCCAAGTGCTCGTGCAGATACCAGTCCAGGTTGGCCAGGACCTTGCTTCGGGTGGCTTCGCCGGCGCGCAGGTAGTAGCTGCGGGACTTCGTCAGTTCCATGATGTCCGCCGTGCTGAGGCTGTCCTCCCACCGCGTCACATGGCTCTCGAGGCCTTCAAACTCCGGCCCCACCACCGGGCGGAACCCGGGCTTGTAGACGTCGCCCGCGTGCATGATGCGGGACAACCGGTGCACCCACGGAACGGACGTGTCCAGCTGGTTCCAGATCAGCCCCAGCGTTCCGCCGGGCCGCAGGATCCGCGCCAGTTCGGTGCTCGCCGGCAGCGGATCGCACCAGTGCCAGGCCTGCGCCACGCTTACGACGTCGAACGAGGAGTCAGCGAGTCCCGTCGCCTCTGCCGTCCCCTGCGTCGCGTCCGCCGCCGCGTAGTGGGCCCGCAGCTGTTCGAGCATGTCCGGCGACGGGTCCACGGCGGAAACCGCCAGGCCGCGTTCCAGCAGCAGGGCGGTGAACTTGCCGGTTCCGGCGCCCACGTCCACCGCGTCCGCGGCCCCGGCAGGGATCAGCCAGTCCGCTGAGTCGGCCGGGTAGCCAGGGCGTACGCGCTGGTAGTGTTCGCCGCCGTCCTGGAAACTCCGTCCGAGTTCCAGGCGGCGTCCGTGCTCAAGTCTGGGGCCACCCCGTGCCACGTGCGGCCTCCTTCAACTGTGCCCATCGGTATCCTTCGAATTTACCGCATGGGCCGCAGCCGCTGGGTCAGGCGGCAGTCAGGTGGCAGCGGTCAGGTCAGGAACCAGGGGAGGAAAGCGTCAGTCAGTCGTCAAGGCACGGAGCCGCGCCGGCGGTGCCCGGCGTGTTGGGAGCCCAGTGAGGGTACGTGCGGGTGTCGTTGGCCGGAACCCAGCGGCCCGCGTCCACCACGTAGTCCCAGCCCAGGCCGGTCCGGCGGAGTTGCTCCAGGCCGGCAAGGAGCCGCTGGGCGTCTTCCAACCGGGAGCCTACGCCGAAGCTGGCCCGCAGCGAACCGGAGGGAAGGCCGAGGCGCTTGAGCAGCGGGTGCGCGCAGAAGCGGCCGTCCCGGAGGCCAACGCCATGCTCGGCCGACAGGAACGCGGCCACAAGCCCGGCGTCGTACCCTGCCACGGAGAAGTTCACCACGCCGATGGTGCCCGTTTCAGCGTCCGTGTCCGAGAAGATCTGGTGCACGGTGACGCCGTCGATCTTCCCGAGCCCTTCCACCAGGAATGACCTGATGGCTGCCTCGTGGGCGTGCCAGCGGTCGTGGTCCAGGGACGCGATGACCTGGGTGGCGCGGGCCAGTGTGGCCGCGCCGAGGACGTTGGGGGAGCCGCCCTCGTGCCGGGCCGGACCGGTGGCCCAGCTGACGCCGTCGAGCCTGGCCTCGCGGACGGCGCCGCCGCCGGCCAGGTGGGGAGTGCCGGCGTCGAGCCAGTCGGTGCGGCCCACCAGGACCCCGGAGCCGAAGGGCGCGTAGAGCTTGTGCCCGGAGAAGGCGAGGTAGTCGACGTCGTCGGTGCTGATATTGATGCGCCGGTGCGGTGCCAGCTGCGCGGCGTCCACCACGATCCGCGCTCCGTACTCATGGGCGAGGGCGGCCAGGGCCTTGATCGGGAGGATCTCGCCGGTGACGTTGGAGGCGCCCGTGATCGCGAGGAGGCTGACGTTGCCCTGCTCAAGTTCGGCGCGGAGGACCTCGAGGGTCCCCACGATGGTGTCCGCGGCGACGACGCTGCGGTGCGGGACTCCCTGCCACGGCAGGAGGTTGGCGTGGTGTTCGATGTCCAGGTAGAGGACATCGCCATTGGACCGCCCGTCCGTCGCCGGCAGGCAACCCGCCAGCAGGTTAAGCGAGTCGGTGGTGTTCCGGGTGAAGATGACGGAGTCGTCCGGGCGTCCGCCCACAAAGTCGCGCACGATGTCCCGGGCGTTCTCATAGACGGACGTGCTGATCTGCGATGCGTAGCCGGCGCCGCGATGGACGCTGGCGTAGAACGGCAGGATCTCGTTGAGGTAGGCCGACACCACGGAGAGGGCGGGAGTGGATGCGCCGTAGTCCAGGTTTGCGTACCGGATGTGGCCGCCCTGGATCAGCGGTGCCTGGATTTCCGCGCCGGTGACGGCAGAGAGGGGGCGGCCGGCAATGGCGGCGGCATCCTTGAACAGCGCAGCGGCCTTGGCGGGGGCGGCGTTGTCGGGAGAAACAGTGTTGGGGGAGACGGTGGCAGTTGTCACGGAGACCTCACTCTAAAAGGACTCCCGGTAACGGGAACCCGCGCTTGCCGTGTCCATTCCGGACCGGCCTGGTCGTCACCCGGGGCACCCCACCGCGAATGGAGGGTTGCCGGCCAGCAAACCGGGGTTTAGCGCTGGCACTCGTGACCTGTTAAGAAGCGTAGAACATCCGCCGCTGCAGAAAGGAAGCCCGGCCAAATGTTAAGGACTTTGTTACGCGCGTTTGAGGAACCGTCTCATTTGTCGAAGATACGACGGCGGACGCCCCCTTGAGGAGGCGTCCGCCGTCGATAATTCGAAGAAAGTGCCTAGAGGAGATCGTCCAGATTCGGGTTCAGCCGCTTGAGCACCTCTGAGTGCAGAATGGAGTTCGTGGCCAGGGCGTTGCCGCCGAACGGCCCGTCCTGTCCCTCCAAGGAGGTGAAGCGGCCGCCGGCTTCCACCACGATGGGCACCAGGGCAGCCATGTCGTACAGGTTCAGTTCGGGCTCGCAGGCGATGTCCACGGAACCTTCGGCCACCATGCAGTAGGACCAGAAATCGCCGTAGGCGCGCGTGCGCCACACGTCCTCGGTCAGGCCCAGGAACTCATCCAGGTTGCCGCGTTCCTTCCAGCCGCCCAGGCTGGAGTAGGACAGGGAGGCATCCGAAAGTTTGGAGACGTCCGAGACGCGGAGCCGCGTTGCGGCGGCAAGGGACTTGCCCATGTACGCGCCGGAACCCTTGGCGGCCCACCAGCGTTTGCCCAGCGCGGGCGCGCTGACCACTCCCACAACGGGTTCGCCTTCGTCCACGAGGGCGATCAGGGTGGCCCAAACCGGGACGCCGCGGACAAAGTTCTTGGTGCCGTCGATGGGATCAATGATCCAGCGGCGGGAGCCATGGCCCGAACTGCCGAATTCCTCTCCCAGCACGGCGTCGCGCGGACGCGAGCGGGACAGCTGGCCGCGGATGGCTTCCTCCGCGGACTTGTCCGCGTCCGTTACCGGCGTCAGGTCCGGCTTGGTCTCGATGCGGAGGTCCAGTGCCTTGAAGCGGCTCATGGTCTGGTCATCCACGGAATCTGCCAGCACATGGGCAAGGCGCAAGTCATCGTTGTAGCTCGAAGCGGGTTGGATCATGGTTCCAAACTACCGTCTCAGGGCCGCAGTGTTGGGGACATCGGCGTCCCGTCTAGCCGATGCTGCCCAGTTCCTTGGTTTCCTGGCCCACCAGGCGGGGATCCGTGCCCAGCAGCCGCCGCAGGGACGCGAGCCGGGCCGGGCCGGTGGGGCCCGCGTGGCCGGCGGACACCCAGGCATCCACCCCGCAGTTGACGGCCGCGGTGTTGTGCTTGCAGCCACGCTCGCAGGCATCCGTACCCGGCTCCAGGTCCGGGAAGGACCGCAGGATCCGGTCCGGGTCCACATGGGCCAGGCCGAACGAACGGATGCCAGGGGTGTCGATGATCCAGCTTCCGGCGGGAGCTCCGGTCAGCTTCAGGGCAAGGGCCGACGACGACGTGTGGCGGCCGCGGCCGGTCACCGCGTTCACTCCACCGGTGGCCCGTTCGGCCCCGGTGAGCGCATTGACCATGGTGGACTTGCCCACGCCGGAATGACCCAGCATCACCGAGACCTTGCCCTCGAGGTACGCGCGGAGCTGCGAAACTGCGTCACTGTCCAGGCGGGCAGAGAGGCCGTCGTCGGAGCGGGCATCGATACCTGAGGCTTCGGAGTCCGACGTGCGGCTGATGATCACCGGGAAGTCCAGGTGCTCGTAGTTGGACAGCAGTTCCGCCGGATCCTTGACGTCCGCCTTGGTGACGAGCAGCAGCGGCTCAATGCCGGCGTCGTAAGCGGCCACGAGGGCGCGGTCGATGAAGCCTGTGCGCGGCTCCGGGTTTGCGGCGGCCACCACCACTACCAGCTGATCTGCGTTGGCCACCACCGCACGCTCGATCGGATCAGTGTCATCGGCGCTGCGGCGCAGCAGGGTCCTGCGGTCCTGGATCCGGACCAGGCGGGCTAGCGTGTCGGGTTCGCCGGAGACATCTCCAACGAGGGAGACGAAGTCGCCGGCAACCACGGGGGAGCGGCGGAGTTCGCGGGCCCTGGCTGCGATGATGATCCGCTCGTCGCCCGAGTCTTCGCCGACGACGGCGGTGTACCGGCCGCGGTCCACTGTGATGATGCGGCCCGTGACGGCGTCGTCGTGGCTGGGGCGGTCCTTCGTGCGCGGCCTGGAGCCCTTTTTGCTGGGCCGGATCCGGACGTCGGACTCGTCCCAGGAATCAGTGCTGCGTGCCACCAGTGGGACCTTCCGCGCGCTTGTCGGCAGCAGCGCCCTGGGCCAGCATGTCGGCCCACATCTGCGGGAATTCCGGCATGGTCTTGGCAGTGGTAGCGATGTCCTGGACTTCGATGCCCGGCACCGCGAGGCCGAGGATGGCACCGGCGGTGGCCATCCTGTGGTCCGCATAGCTGTGGACGACGCCGGCGTGCAGCTTTGCCGGGCGGATCACCAGGCCGTCGCTGGTCTCCTCCGCGTCGCCGCCGAGGCGGTTGATTTCGGTGACCAGCGCGGCCAACCGGTCCGTCTCGTGGCCGCGAAGGTGCGCGATGCCGGTCAGCCGTGAAGGTCCGCTGGCCAGGGCGCAGAGGGCCGCCACGGTAGGGGCGAGTTCGCTGGTTTCGTCAAAATCCGCACCCTTGATCTCTGGCCCGCCCGTGACGGTCAGGACGCCGTCAGCCAGGCTGACGTCCGCGCCCATGTCCGCCAGGATGCTGCGCCAGAGGTCTCCCACCTGGGTGGTGCCGGCGGGCCAGTCCGGGATCCGGACGGTGCCGCCGGAGGCCAGCGCGGCGGCCAGGAACGGGCCGGCGTTGGAGAGGTCCTGCTCAATGCGCTGGTCAAAGGCGCGGATGGGGCCCGGTGCCACTACCCAGTGGTTGGGCACGGAATCGTCAACTGATACACCGACGCCGCGGAGTACGGCAACGGTCATGTTGATGTGGTCCAGGCTCGGCACCGGTTTGCCCACGTGTTCAAGGTGGAGCCCGTCGGTAAACCTGGCGCCGACCAGCAGGAGGGCCGAGACGAACTGTGACGACGCACTGGCATCGATCACCAGGTGGCCGCCCCGGACTTCCCCGGTGCCTGCAACGGTGAACGGCAGCGACGAGGGGGTCCCGCCGTCGTCCGCGGTCAGGGCCACCCCGAGGGCCTTCAGGGCCTCGATGATGGTGCCCATGGGGCGCTTCCGGGCGTGGGGGTCGCCGTCGAACACGCTCACGCCGTTGCGCAGCGCCGCCAGCGGCGGAACAAAGCGCATCACTGTTCCGGCGAGGCCGCAATCGATGTGCGTCTTCGACGACGGCGCCTCCCGGCTCAGGGGCGTGACCTCAAGGTCCGGCCCGAAGGCGCCGTCGCCGGGCACCTCCGTGATGGTGGCCCCCAGCTGGCGGAGGGCCTCAATCATCAGGGCGGAGTCCCGGGAATGCAGGGGGGCGCGGAGGCGGGACGGTCCGTCAGCCAGCGCGGCCAGGACCAGGAACCTGTTGGTCAGGGACTTTGAACCGGGCACCGTGACGGTGGCGTTGATGGGCCTGCTGGCGAAGGGGGCCGGCCAGTGCGGAACGGTGCCGGTGGAGCTGTGTGAGTCGGTGGCTGCGGGCGGGGTGGAACCGGTCATCCGTCCTTACGCCCCCGTTGCGTGTTCGACGGCGCGGCGCACGGCCTTGTCTGCCTTGTGAAGCTTTTGGCCGGTGGTCTTGCGGGCGCCGGCGGCGCTCTTCCGGGCGTCCGCGGCGAGGTGCTCGGCACGCCAGGCCAGGCCCGGCTTGCCGGCGGTGTCCACCGAGGCCAGCAGGGCGCCGCCGCTGAGGGAAATGTTCTTGAGCAGCTGGTTCCGGCGGACTTCTCGGCCTTCCTTGGTGCTGATGTCTGCGCTGCGCCATTCCACAAAGGTGTTCAGGAGCGAGATGACGGTCAGCAGTGTTGCCGAGAGGCGGCTGAACTTGCCCAGGCCGAACAGCACGCCGGCACCCACCTGCGTTCCGCCGATCACCCGTGCCAGCATCTTTTCGTCGGCCTGGAACGGCAGCGACGCGGCTGCCTTCTGAAGGAGCGGCGAGAGCTGGGTGGCGGTGTCATCGGCGTTCTTCAGCTTGTCCAGTCCGGCGACTACGAAACTGGAAGCCAGCATGGGGCGGGCGAGAGTACGGACAAAGGACATGGGTTTCCTCCTGGCTGGACGAACCGCACCGGATGCGGCGGAGTCCGTTCTAGTCTTGCACTTTTGGGGAATATTTGCCTGCCGCCAGCGGTTATGGTTTGTGGGTCCGGACACCGGACGAATTGACTCATCATGGATTGCCCGGCAGGTATTTGCCTGGAACACCATGGCCTGACACAGACTGGAGTTGCCCTTGAGGTTACTGAAGGACGGGACGGAGCCCGCCGGACCCGTAGCACTGCAGACTCTGGAATCCGATTCTCCGGAGTACGGAATGCCGCGCGCCAAGGCCGTCACAGTAGACTTGAACACAATGAGCACCCTGGATCCGGCCCTCGAGGCCATGTATGAGGCCTCCGAACGCGAAGCCAAAACAAGCAGCGAAGCCAATGCCAGCAGCGATGCGCCGGCAGGGAGTGACTCGCGGCCGGCAGACGCGCACCCTGCAGGGGATGTCCCTGTGCCCGCTGAGCCTGCGCCCGCCGAGCAACCCGTGGATGTGGCCACCGAATCAGCGGAAGAACGCCGGGTCCGTTTTGAGCGTGACGCCATGCAGTACGTGGATCAGCTCTACTCGGCCGCCATGCGGATGGCCAGGAACCCCGCGGATGCTGAAGACCTGGTCCAGGAGGCCTACACCAAGGCGTTCTCAGCGTTCCACCAGTACAAGCCCGGCACCAACCTCAAGGCTTGGCTGTACCGGATCCTGACCAACACGTACATCAACCTCTACCGCAAGCGGCAGCGGGAACCGCTGCAGTCGAACTCGGACACCATCGAGGACTGGCAGCTGGCCAGGGCGGAGTCGCACACGTCCCGCGGCCTGCGCTCGGCCGAGGCTGAGGCGCTGGACCACCTGCCGGACTCGGACGTCAAGCGGGCGCTCCAGGCCATTCCCGAGGAGTTCCGGCTGGCGGTGTACTTCGCCGACGTCGAAGGCTTCGCGTACAAGGAAATCTCGGACATCATGAACACGCCGATCGGGACAGTGATGTCCCGGCTCCACCGCGGCCGGAAAATGTTGCGGGACATGCTGGCGGACTATGCCGCCGAACGAGGATTCAAAGGCGCCGTCGAATCACAGGACACGGCCGCGACCACAAAACAGGAGAACAGGAAATGAGCGACTGCCAGGGATTGGGCGACTGCGATGACGCCCGGATGCAACGCATCTACGAATACCTCGACGGGGCATTGACCCGCGAGGACATCACGGAAATCAAGACCCACCTTGATGAGTGCCCTGAGTGCACGGAGGAGTACGACCTGGAGTGTGTGATCCGCACCATGGTGAAGCGCTCGTGCACCGAGGCCGCTCCGGAGAACCTGAAGAACGCCATCCTGGACCGGATCCACGCGATCCGCCCGGTGGACGCCTGACGCAAGCGGTACCCGTCTGCAGGGACCCACGTGACCGCGTCGACGCCGGACTGCGTCGATGCCCGTCAGCAGAACCGCAGGCGCCAAAGACAAGCGCAAAGACGAAGGACCCCGGAAGCCGTGTGGCTTCCGGGGTCCTTCGCTTTAGCCGTTTTCCAAGCTTTAGCTTAGGCGTTGGGGCGCTTCCCGTGGTTCGCGCCGCCACGCTTACGGTCACGACGTTTACGTGCACGCTTGCTCATAGCTGGCCTCCTTAAATGTTGGTACTCAAAAGAGCTGCCCTCAAGTCTCCCACACCATGGGACACGCCGCGAATCCGAAACGGGCTGTGACCGGGGGCAATACCGATCCGGCGGCGCAGTCCGGCGGCTCAGTCGCGCAGCTCAGCCGGGCAGTGAGTTGCGGATGGAGATGCGCGCCTGGTCCAGCACGGTCCTGACAGTTTCCAGCGTGACGGCGCTGAGCGGTTGCCGGGTGGCCTGCAGCCGCAGTTCCACGCGCAGGTCGTCCCGGAACGCCTGCAGCAGCATCTCCGCTTCCTTCAGCTCCCGGAACCCTTCCGAAGACTGGCGGCCGGCTTTCCGGAAATCGGGGGCCCGCGCCGTGGAACGGGCCGCCTCTGCCGTTGCCGCCAGGTCTGCCCGCAACCCGCGCATGTTGGCGCGGATATCCGCCCGCAGGTTGTCCGCCAGGCGGCGGACGGAAGCGGAAATGTCGTTCTCGACTCCGGCGAGTTCCTCCCGGCGCTTGTTGAGTTCAGCAAGCCCCGCCGCGGTGATGCGGTAGTTCGTGCGGCGGCCTTCTGATTCAGTGGCGACGAGCCCTTCTTCCTCCAGCTTCCCAAGCCGGGGATAGATGGTTCCCGCGCTGGGGGAGTAGGTGCCGCCGAACCGTTCGCTGAGGGCTTTGATCAGTTCATAGCCGTGTTTGGGCCCCGACTCCAGCAGTGCGAGCAAGTACAGCCGGAGCGCACCATGGGCGAACACCGGAGGCATCAGTGCCCCGCTTCCGGGCTACTTGCGTCGTCATTGCGGGCCGGCTGGCCATGAAAGATGGACGTTTTGCCGGACACCGAGTTGGTCCGCACCAGCATCAGCTTGCCGTCCGGTCCGGCAATGGTTTCCACCTTGCCGCCGGGCTGGGAGTACTGCTGGTCATCAATCACCACAACGCCGCTGGCCGATTTCGCGACGATGTCCACGCCGACGTCGTGCGGCAGCCTGATGGTGAGGTCGCCGGAGACTGAATTGGCACCGAAGTCGTGGGTAAAGCCGAGCAGGTCAAAACTCATGTCGCCGCTGACCGTGTGAGCCCGGATGTTGCTGAACCGGCCGGATGCGGTGACCTCGCCGGAGACGCTCTTGGCGGTCAGGACGCCGTCGTGGTTTCGCGCGATGACTTCGCCGCTGACGGTGTTGACGTGAAGTTCCCCGGATGTGCCGTCTGCCATCACAGAACCCGAGACGGTATTGAGCCGCGTGCGCCCGCTGATTCCGGACACGAGGCCATCGCCGCTGACCGTGCCGGCCTCCACCTCGACGCCGGCCGGCAGAGCGATGCTGATCACCGCTGAGTTGTTGCTGTTGTGGTTGACCGTGCCCATCAGGTTCTTGAACCAGCCCTGGGGGCCGTGCAGCTGATGGCGGACCTCAAGCCTGCCGTCCGTCAGCGTCACCGACACGGGATCGCCCTGGACGTCGTTGATCTCCACACGGGCCACGGCGTCGGCGTGGGTGACGACGTCGAACCTGCCGCGGACCATGCCCAGCTTCAGCGACCGGACGTGGTCAACGTCGATGGTTTGCGGACCTGTGACGGTCCAGCTGTCCTCTGTCATGAATCCTCCAAAACCGCGATATATCGTGACTGATATCTCAAGATATAACGGACCGCTGGACCCGTCAAGATATATCGCGACTGGAAGGGTTGGGGAAGCCTACTCGGGGGCGTCCATGCCCAGCCACTGGAACCAGCCACGGTGGAGGACCAGCCAGGCCATCAGGCCATAGCCCGCCTGCCCCGGCGTGCCGGTGTTCGCCGCAAGATCCTGGCGCCACTGTTCGTGGTTCAGAAGGGGGGAGAACGTGTCCACATAGAGGTGCTTGCGCCTGGTGGTGACGTCAGCGAAGGCCGTGTTCAGATCGGCGAGCCGGCGGTTCTGTACCGGGTCCAGCGTGGGCGGCGGGCCCACCACAAACACCTCGATCCGGTTCTGCGTGGCCGTATCCAGGATGTTGGCCAGGTTCAGGCGGCTCCGGGCGGTGGAAAGGCCGAACTCGATGTCCCGGCCCGAGAGGCCGATCACCAGGCGGTTCTCGTGCTGGTCGCCGAACCGCCGCCCGGCCTCCTCCTGCCAGCGGGCAGCCAGCCCCTCCGTTCCTTCCTGGGGACAGGGGAGGGCATACGCTTCCATGACCATGCCGTCCTGCGGAGTGCGGGCCAACACGCGGCCCAGCCAGCCGAGGGCCCTGGGGTCGCCCAGCCCGGCAAGCAGTTCATCTCCAACAGCTGCGATCCGCAGCTTCCTGTCTTCCACAAGTCCCTCTTTACGTCCGTGCCGATTCAGGCCAATCGGCGTGGCTATGATCCATCTTCATTAAACAGAACTGCCCGGCCGGAGTCTGGTATTTCGACGTCCGGCCGGGCAGCCACTGGGACTACTTCCGTGCAAATGCCTGCTTCAGCAGTGAATCCTGCTCGGCTGCGTGTCGCTTCATGGAGCCGGCCGCCGTGGAGGCCGATGCGGGACGCGACACCAGGCGGACGCGCCGGTCCAGCGCCTCCGGGAGGTTCAGGCCCATAAACGGCCACGGTCCCTGGTTGGCGGGCTCGTCCTGTGCCCAGACAACCTCCGCGTTCGGGTACTTGGCCAGTTCCGCTGCGATTTCTTCGTGCGGCAGCGGGTAGAGCTGCTCCACGCGGACAATCGCGGTGGTCTTGTCACCGGTCTTCTGCCGGGTGGACAGGAGATCGTAGTACAGGCGGCCGGAGACCAGCAGCACGCGTTCGACGGCGTCTGCCGCCGGCTGTTCGTGGTCACCGATGACGGGGCGGAAGGAGCCCGTGGTGAAGTCCTCGACGGACGACGCGGCAGCCTTAAGGCGCAGCAGCTGCTTCGGCGTGAAGATGATCAGCGGCTTGCGCGGCCGGCTGTACGCCTGGCGGCGCAGCAGGTGGAAGTGTGATGCCGCCGTGGTGGGGTTGGCGACGATCATGTTCTCTTCGGCGCACATCAGCAGGAAGCGTTCGATGCGTGCCGACGAGTGGTCCGGGCCCTGGCCTTCGTAGCCGTGCGGCAGCATCAGGACCAGGGAGGAACGCTGGCCCCACTTCTGCTCGGCCGAGGAGATGAACTCATCGATGATGGTCTGCGCGCCGTTGACGAAGTCACCGAACTGCGCTTCCCACAGCACCAGGGCATCCGGGCGTTCCACCGAGTAGCCGTATTCGAAGCCCATGGCCGCGTATTCGGACAGCAGGGAGTCGTAGATCCACAGCTTCGCCTGGTCATCCGAGAGGTGGCCCAGGGGCAGCCACTCGCCGCCGTTGGCGCGGTCGTGGAACACCGCGTGGCGCTGCACAAACGTGCCGCGGCGCGAGTCCTGGCCGGCAAGACGGACGGGAACGCCTTCCATGATCAGCGAACCGAAGGCCGCGATCTCGCCAAAGCCCCAGTCGATGCCGCCTTCGCGTGACATCTGCTCGCGCTTTTCGAGGAGCTGCTTGAGCTTGGCGTGGACGGTGAAGCCCTCGGGGATCTGGACGTGGGCCTTGCCGATGTGTGCCAGGGTCTCCGGAGAAATGGCAGTGGACGCCGGGGCGTTGGTGCCGAAGTCAGCCTGCTGGGCGATGGGACGCTCAATGTCGGAGACGGCGGCGGAGTCCGCGGTGATGATCGGGATGGGCGAGGTCTGGGCCGCGTGCGTTTCGGCGAAGACCCGCTCCAGCCGCTCCTGGTAGTCGCGGAGCAGCTGCTCCGCTTCTTCCTCGGTGATGTCGCCACGGCCGATGAGTGCCTCGGTGTACAGCTTGCGGACGGAGCGCTTGGCTTCGATCAGGTTGTACATCATGGGCTGGGTCATCGAGGGGTCGTCACCCTCGTTGTGGCCACGGCGGCGG
Organism: Pseudarthrobacter sulfonivorans; assembly: GCF_001484605.1. Lineage (NCBI taxonomy): Bacteria > Bacillati > Actinomycetota > Actinomycetes > Micrococcales > Micrococcaceae > Pseudarthrobacter > Pseudarthrobacter sulfonivorans. The sequence continues at coordinate 4,085,936 of NZ_CP013747.1, forward strand.
TAGCACACCATGTCGATCACAACGTCCTTGTGGAAACGCTGGCGGAACTCGTAGGCGAGCTGGGCGATGCGCACCACTGCCTCGGGATCGTCACCGTTCACGTGGAACACCGGAGCCTGGATCATCTTGGCGACATCCGTGGAGTACGTGGACGAGCGCGACGACGACGGGGCCGTGGTGAAGCCCACCTGGTTGTTGACCACCACGTGGATGGTGCCGCCGGTCCGGTAGCCGCGGAGCTGGGACAGGTTCAGCGTCTCGGCAACCACGCCCTGGCCTGCGAACGCAGCGTCGCCGTGGACCATCAGGGGCAGGACCGGGAAGGCCTCGCCCTGGTCCAGGCGGTCCTGCTTGGCGCGGACGATGCCTTCGAGCACCGAGTCCACGGCCTCGAGGTGGGACGGGTTGGCGGCGAGGTAGACCTTGGTCTCGTTGCCGTTTTCCGAGGTGAACGTGCCTTCGGTACCGAGGTGGTACTTTACGTCGCCGGAGCCCTGCACGGAGCGGGGATCCTGGGTGCCTTCGAATTCGCGGAACACCTGGGCATAGGTCTTGCCGGCGATGTTGGTGAGGACGTTCAGGCGGCCGCGGTGGGCCATGCCGATCGCAACCTCGTCCAGTCCGTCGTCGGCGGCATCGGAAATGATGGCGTCCAGCAGCGGAATCAGGGATTCGCCGCCCTCCAGCGAGAAGCGCTTCTGGCCGACGAACTTGGTCTGCAGGAAGGTTTCAAACGCCTCGGCCGCGTTGAGCCGGGACACGATGCGCAGCTGCTCTTCGCGGCTGGGCTTCGAGTACGGGTGCTCCAGCTGGTCCTGGAACCACTTGCGTTCCTCCGGCTCCTGGATGTGCATGTACTCGATGCCCGTGGTGCGGCAGTAGGCGTCACGGAGGACGCCGAGGATGTCGCGGAACTTGAGCATGGGCGCGCCGCCGAAACCGCCGGTGGGCCACTCGCGGTCCAGGTCCCACAGGGTCAGCCCGTAGGTGAGGACGTCAAGGTCCGGGTGCTTGCGCTGGACGTATTCCAGGGGATCGGTGTCTGCCATCAGGTGGCCGCGCACACGGTAGGAGTGGATCAGCTGCTGGATCCGGGCAACCTTGTTGATCTGGTCGGAAGGGTCCACCTGCAGGTCCGGGCTCCAGCGCACGGGCTCGTACGGGATGCGCAGGGACTCGAAGATTTCGTCGTAGAAGTCCTGGGCGCCCAGCAGCAGCTGGTGGACCAGCTTCAGGAACTCGCCGCTGCCTGCACCCTGGATGACGCGGTGGTCATACGTGGACGTCAGCGTGAGCACCTTGCTGATGGCGTTGTGCGCGATGATCTTCTCGCTGGCACCCTGGAATTCCGCGGGGTAGTCCAGTGCGCCGACGCCGATGATGGCAGCCTGGCCCTTGGACAGGCGCGGCACGGAGTGAACGGTGCCGATGCCGCCGGGGTTAGTCAGGGAGACCGTGGTGCCGGAGTGGTCATCAGCGGTCAGCTTGCCGGCGCGGGCACGCTTGATCAGGTCTTCATAGGTGTGCCAGAACTCGGAGAAGTTGAGGGTCTCCGCCTTCTTGATGTTGGGCACCATGAGCAGGCGGGTGCCGTCCGGCTTGGGCATGTCAATGGCGATGCCGAAGTTGACGTGGGCCGGCTGGACAGCACTGGGCTTGCCGTCGATTTCGTCGTAGTAGACGTTCATCGAGGGGAACTGGGCGAGTGCCCGGATCACGGCGTAGCCGATGAGGTGCGTGAAGGAAACCTTGCCGCCGCGTGCACGGGCCAGGTTGGAGTTGATGACCACGCGGTTATCGATCAGCAGCTTGGCCGGAATGGCCCGGACGCTGGTGGCCGTGGGGACCTCAAGGCTGGTGACCATGTTCGTGGCGATGGCCTTGGCCGGGCCGCGAAGAACGGAGACCACGTCCTCTTCCGGAGCCGTGGGTGCCTTGACGTTCTTGGGAAGCTGGGCGGGAATCGGCTGGGCGCCGGTTCCGGGCTCGGTCTTCTTCGCGCCATCGCGGGCGACCGTAGCGGGAGCTTTCTTTGCCGCCGCGGGGGCGGCGGCCGGTGCTGCGGGCTGTGCGGCCGGCGACGTTGCCGGTGCAGCAGTTGCAGAAGCCGGAGGTGCCGGCGGTACAGCCGGCATTTCGCGGGTTGCTGGGTGGGCCACGGCTACCGCCGTGCTTCCGTTGGAAGAAGAACCGCTGCCTGAATCGAAGGACTCGAACAGGGGCCACCATTTGGTATCCACCGTGTTCTTGTCTTTCTGATACTGCTCGTACAGTTCGTCAACGAGCCACTCGTTTCCGCCAAATTCCTCTGGTAGACGGTGGCTTGGCTGCTCTGGCACTTGAAATACGCCTCTTCCATGAGTTTGATTTCTCTCTGGCCGCCACGGTGCCGCAGCACAACATTCGAACCAGTCTCTGCGTCCTGAACCCGGACCTTTGCCAGTCTAATGAGCATTCTGTGTTAACTGCCAATAACGGTGACCCAAATCATGGCGATGACGTGGAGATCACCGATTGTGGCGTCCGGAAGCCGTCCCGGCGCGGGTGTGCCGGGACCTCCGGGCGGCCATCCGAAAGGCGCAATCTGCTCCTGTAGACTGAAATTCTTATGGACAGTAAATCTAGGTGCCGGCCTGGGGGCTGTCAGCGGAGCATGAAGTACAGCACCGCGCAGTCCACCCGCAGAGCCGGCAAACCCCGAACACGCGCCCATCACTTTCCGTCAGGCCACCCCGGCGGAGCCCCTATGGAAACAGTGTCGGCTTCGGCCGATCATCCTCCGCCGGTCAGTTTCCCCCGGCACCACCGCGCTTCTCCCGATTTTCGGGCGGGATGCTGAATGGAGTGGTTGCTCCTCGCGGCAGGCCTCCTGCTGATCGCCGGCACCGGCTTCTTCGTCGCCGTCGAATTTTCCCTGATTGCCCTTGACCAGCCCACGGTCCAACGTGCCATCGATAACGGTGACACCGGTGCCGTCCCGCTGCTCAAGTGCCTGAAATCCCTCTCAACCCAGCTCTCCAGCTGTCAGCTCGGCATCACCCTCACCACCCTTTTGACCGGTTACGTGATGGAGCCGTCGGTAGGACGCCTCCTCGAGGGCCCGTTGGCCGCCGTCGGAATTCCCGAAGTGGCTGCCGCGTCCGTTTCCCTGGTCATAGCCATGACGCTGGCAACGCTGTTGTCCATGCTGCTTGGCGAACTGGTGCCCAAGAACATGGCCATTGCGCTCTCGTTCCAAGTGGGCAAGGCGCTGGCGCGGCCGCAGCTGGTTTTTACCGCCATCTTCAAACCCGCCATCGTGGTGCTCAACGGCTTTTCCAACAAAGTACTGAACGTCTTTGGCCTGGAGGCCAAGGAAGAGATTTCCGGTGCCCGGACGCCGGCCGAGCTCGCCTCCCTGGTGCGGCGCTCCGCCGCCATGGGAACGCTCGACGCCGGGACGGCCAACTTTGTGGCCCGCACACTGAACTTCTCGGCCCGGACGGCCGCCGACGTTATGACGCCCCGGATCCGGATGGAAACCATCGACGCCGACCAGCCCGTCTCGGACATCCTGGACGCCGCCCGGCGCACCGGGTACTCCCGCTTCCCCGTCATCGGGGAGTCCTCCGACGACATCAAGGGGCTGGTCCACGTCAAAAAGGCCGTTGCCGTGCCGTGGGACCGGCGGGCAAACCTGGAGGCCGGAGCCATCATGACCGATGTCCTCCGCGTGCCGGAGACGATCCACCTCGATGCCCTCCTGGCCGAACTGCGCGAGGGAAACCTCCAACTCGCGATTGTCCTGGATGAATACGGCGGAACCGCTGGCATCGCCACCCTTGAGGACCTGGTGGAGGAAATCGTCGGTGAAGTGTCCGACGAGCACGACAAGGTACGCCCGGGACTGCTCCAGAGCGCGTCCGGGGACTGGTACTTCCCCGGGCTGCTGCGGCCCGACGAGCTGTCCGAACAGATCCCGGGGCTGACTGTTCCGGACGAAGCCGCTTACGAAACCGTGGGCGGATACGTCATGAGTGAACTGGGCCGGATCGCCGCAGTGGGGGACACCGTCGAGGTAGGCGGCGGCACCCTGAGCGTGACCAGGATGGACGGCCGAAGGATCGAACGGATCTCCTTCCATCCGGCGGCGCCTGAAGCGGAGCCCGCTCCGGGAGACGGGGGCCAACGATGAGTGATTGGGCCGGAATTGCCTGGCTGGTTGTCCTCCTGCTGGGTAACGCGTTTTTCGTCGGCGCGGAGTTCGCGGTGATGTCTGCCAGGCGCAGCCAGATCGAACCCCTCGCGGAGGCCGGTTCCAAGCGGGCGCAGACCACGTTGCGCGCCATGGAAAACGTCTCATTGATGCTGGCCTGTGCGCAGTTGGGCATCACCGTGTGCTCGTTGCTGATCCTGCAGGTGGCCGAACCGGCCATCCACCACCTGATGGCGGCGCCCCTGGAAGCTGTTGGGCTGCCGGTGGAGGTTGCCGACGTCGCAGCGTTCGCTATTGCCCTGATGGTGGTGACTTTCCTGCACGTCACGTTCGGCGAGATGGTGCCGAAGAACATCTCAGTGTCCGTGGCAGACAAGGCGGCCCTGCTGCTGGCCCCGCCGCTGATGTTTGTTGCGCGGTTGGTCAATCCGGTGATCGTCGCGTTGAACTGGTCCGCCAACCACATCCTCAAGCTCCTGCGGATTGAACCCAAGGATGAGGTGAACTCGTCCTTCACGCTCGAAGAAGTCCAGTCGATTTTGCAGGAATCCACCCGTCACGGGCTCGTGGATGATGATGCAGGCCTGATCACCGGCGCCTTGGAGTTCTCCGAGTACACGGCTTCGAACATCATGGTTCCGCTGGACGACCTGGTCATGCTGAAGGCGGCCACCACACCGGTGGAGTTTGAAAAAGCCGTCAGCAGGACCGGGTTCTCAAGGTTCCCGATGCTGGACGATGACGGCATGCTGTCCGGCTACCTCCACGTGAAGGATGTGCTGTCCATTCCCGAGTCGGACTACCAGCACCCCATCGCCGAGAGCAGGATCCGCTCGCTTGCCAACCTCGCACTGGACGACGAAGTTGAAACGGCCATGTCCGTCATGCAGCGCACGGGCTCACACCTGGCCCGTGTGATCGGCGCGGACGGTCAGACCCACGGCGTCCTCTTCCTGGAGGACGTGATCGAACAGCTTGTGGGGGAGATCCGGGACGCCACCCAGGCCACCGGCATCAGGAGGCTGGGCGAGCCGAACGGGGACTAAGCGCGCCCGGGTCCGCAAGGGACCGGCCCGGCTATCCTAAATAGGAATCATTCACATTTAGGGGTAAGCTTTTTGGAGACGCAAAAGTCCATCCCTGTACTGAACTGAGGTTTCCGTGCGCCACCCCGCCGCCATCCGAACGTCCCTCGCAGCCCTCGCCGGCGTGAGCCTGCTGCTCACCGCCTGCGGCTCCGGAGGCGGTGCACCGTCGGCGACGTCCGGCCCGGAGTCATCCGCCGGCGTCGTCGAGGTGGTGGCGTCCACCAACGTGTACGGAGACATCGCCGCGATCATCGGCGGGGACAAAGTCAACGTCACCTCCATCATCACCAAGACCAGCCAGGACCCGCATTCGTACGAGGCCACCGCGCAGGACCGGCTGCTGGTGTCCAAAGCGGAATTGGTGATCGAGAACGGCGGCGGCTACGACGCCTTCCTCCACAAGATGGCCGACGACAGCAACTTCCCGCACAGCAATATCGTCACGGCCGTCGAAGTGGCTGGCCTGGCTCCGGAGGAAGGCCACACTGATTCGTCGTCGGCGGCGAGCGAGTCAGCTGACGGCCACCACCACGAGCACGGTGAGTTCAACGAGCACGCCTGGTACAGCCTGGATGCCATGGGTAAGCTCGCTGATTCATTGGCGGCAAAACTGGGTGAACTCGAACCGGGATCAGCCGCCCTGTTCACTTCCAATGCCGCAACCTTCAAAGCCGGGGTGGACGGCCTGGCCGTCAAGCTTGCCGCACTGAAGGCCAACGGAACAGGCGCAGCCGTGGCCGTGACCGAACCTGTCCCGCTGTACCTGCTCGAGGCAGCCGGGCTGGAGAACAAGACTCCGGCCGACTACACCGCCGCGATCGAGGAAGGCTCGGACGTTCCGCCCGCGGTGCTGAAGGCAGCCACGGACCTGGCGGGATCCAAGGACATCGGGTTCCTGGCGTACAACGCGCAGACAGAGGGACCCCAGACACAGGCGCTGAAAAAGGCAGCCGAAGCAGCCGGCGTTCCCGTCATTGACTTCAGCGAAACCTTGCCCGAAGGCAAGACGTACCTGCAGTGGATGACGGACAATGTTGACAACGTCAGCAAAGTTTTGGAGAAAAATAGTTGAAACCGGTGGTTAGCCTCCGCGGGGCGTCCCTGCAGTTCGGCAAACGCTTGCTCTGGGAGGATCTCGACCTGGACATCAGGCCCGGTGAATTTTTCGCCGTCCTGGGCCCCAACGGCAGCGGAAAGACCAGTTTCCTCAAGGTTCTCCTGGGCCTGCAGGAACTGCAGTCCGGCCGGGCCACGCTTGGCGACCGTCCCGTGGAGCGGGGCAGCAAACTGATCGGCTACATTCCGCAGCAGAAATCCTTTGCTCCGGACACCCCCATGCGTGCCCGGGACCTGGTGGGGCTCGGCGTGGACGGCCACCGCTGGGGGCTGCGGCTGGGCAAGGCCCGGGCAAACCGCAGGATCGATGAGCTTCTGGAACTGGTGGGCGCCAGTGACTACGCCAAAGTCCCGGTGGGCCAGCTCTCCGGCGGTGAGCAGCAGCGCCTCCGGGTGGCCCAGGCGCTGGCCACGGACCCCAAGGTCCTCCTCTGTGACGAACCGTTGCTGTCCCTGGACCTGCACCATCAGCAGGCCGTCAGCGCGCTGATCAACAAGCAGTGCCACGCCCAGAACAGCGCGGTGGTTTTTGTCACCCATGAAATCAACCCCATCATCGACTACGTTGACCGGGTGCTGTACCTGGTCGGCGGGCGGTTCCGCGTGGGGACCCCGGAAGAGGTCATGACCACCGAGGTCCTGTCCGAGCTCTATGGCAGCCACGTGGAAGTCATCCACGCGAACGGGCGCATCGTCGTCATCGGCCTGCCCGACGCGACCACGCACCATCATGCCGATGTCCACGCCACGGTGGGGGAGGTGGCCTGATGGATGCGGACAGCATCATCGGAGCGATCTTCAGCTTCGAGAACTACGGCGAGCTGCTGGTGCTGGTCCAGAACTCCATCTGGGCCGGGGCCGTGCTGGGCCTGCTGGGCGGGCTGGTGGGCACTTTCGTGATGAAACGGGACCTGGCGTTCGCCGTCCACGGCATCTCGGAGCTCTCCTTCGCCGGGGCGGCGTTTGCGCTCCTGATCGGCTCGGACATCGTGTTTGGCTCGCTCATCGGCTCGGTGGCGGCGGCGCTGCTTCTGGGCCTGATGGGCGTCCGGGCCCGGGACAAAAACTCCATCATCGGGGTGATCATGCCCTTCGGCCTAGGGCTCGGCATCCTGTTCCTGTCGCTCTACGAAGGCCGGGCCGCCAACAAATTCGGCCTTCTCACGGGGCAGATCGTGTCCGTGGACACCGTCCAGCTCCAGGTCCTTGCCGGCGCCGCTGTGCTGGTCATTGCAGCACTGGCAGCCATCTGGCGCCCGCTGAACTTTGCCAGCGTTGATCCCGAACTGGCCGAAGCCCGCGGGGTGCCCGTACGGACGCTCGCGCTGATCTTCATGGTCCTGCTGGGCGTCAGCGTAGCGCTATCCATCCAAGTGGTGGGGGCGCTCCTGGTGCTCGCATTGCTGATCACCCCGGCAGCCGCGGCGCTCCGCGTGACGTCCGCTCCCGTGGCCGTGGTGGCGCTCAGCGTTGTTTTCGCCGTCACGGCCACGGTGGGCGGAATCCTGCTGGCGCTGGGCGGGCGGATCCCCATCAGCCCCTACGTCACCACGCTGTCATTCCTGATCTACGTGGTGTGCCGCATCGTGGGCAGTGTCCGGGCCAAGAAGGGCATCAACGGCCGGCTGGTGCACGCCCGCTGACGCGGTCCAACGGCGTGCGTCCGGTTGTTGCGGCTCAGGCCGTCAGAGTTTGCCGGCGGACCTGAGGGCTGTGCAGTCCGGGCACAGCCCGAAGATCTCCACGGTGTGCGCCACCTCGGTGTAGCCGTGTTCGGTGGCGATCCGGGCGGCCCAGGTTTCCACCGCCGGGGCCTCGACTTCCACGGCCTTCCCGCAGTTGCGGCACAGCAGGTGATGGTGGTGCCCGGTCACGGCACAGCGCCGGTAAACGGCTTCGCCCTCGCCGTTGCGCAGCACGTCCACGAGGCCGTCGTCGGCGAGGGACTGCAGGACACGGTACGCCGTTGCCAGGGAAACGGAGACGCCCTTGTTCTGCAGGATGCGGTACAGCTCCTGCGTGCTGACGAAGTCATCCAGCTCGTCCAGGGCAGCGCTGACGGCCACACGCTGCTTGGTGACGCGCTGCTCCTTGCCGGGCACACTGGCGGTGCCTGCGCCGGATGCAGCGGTCGACGGCGTGGCGTCAGCTTTGGTGCCGAACGGCATGAAGGTACTCGCTTCCCTGAGGGACGGTGGCAATCATCAAGATTACCAGCCGGGGCTGAACAGCCGGACGCCCCTTGGACAGGCTTGGGGCCTGACCCTAGGCTGGCGCTATGAAGCTGACAAAATACACCCACGCGTGCGTCCGGCTTGAGAAGGACGGCGGGGTGCTGGTGCTGGATCCGGGAACATTCTCCGAGACGGCCGAAGCCCTGGCCGGGGCGCAGGCCGTGCTGATCACGCACGAGCACGCCGACCATGTGGATGTGCCGGCCATGGTCAACGCACTGCGCCGCTCTGACGTCCTGGCGGTCTTCGCGCCGGCCGGAGTGGCCGCCCATCTGCGGGAGGAGGCGCCGCAGGCCGCAGTGCGGATCCACACGGTTGAACCCGGTTCCAGTTTTGACGCGGCCGGCTTCAACGTGCGCAGCTTCGGCGGACAGCACGCACTGATCCACCCGCAGGTTCCCATCGTGGCCAATATCGGCTACCTGGTGGACGGCAACGTCTACCACCCGGGGGACTCTTTCATCATCCCGGACGGTCTCACCGTGCAGACGCTGCTGGTTCCGCTCCACGCGCCGTGGAGCAAGGTCAGCGAGGTGGTGGATTTTGTCATTGCCGTCCGCGCCCCGCGTGCGTTCCAGATCCACGACGGGCTGCTCAACGAAACGGGCCTGAAGGTCGCAGAATCCCATGTTGCCCGGCTGGGCCGGAAATACGGCACCGAGTACACCCGCCTTGCCCCGCGGGAATCAGTGGAGGTCTGATCGCCTACGCGTTCCAGACGCCGGTCTCGAAAAACCGGCGGATGACTTCCTCATACGGCTCGGGGTCCAGGCCCTGCCCTGACAGCCACGCGGGATTGTAGTAGTTGCCCGCATAGCGGTCGCCGCCGTCGCACATCAACGACACAATGCTGCCGCGCTGTCCCTCGGCCACCATTTCCGCCACAAGCTGCCAGACACCCCACAGGTTTGTGCCCGTGGACGGTCCGGCATGCAGACCGGCGAGGGTGTGCAGGTGCCGCATGGCCGCGACGGAGGCGGCATCGGGAACCTGGATCATGTGGTCGATGACGGCGGGCACAAAGCTCGGCTCCATCCGCGGGCGGCCGATGCCTTCGATCCGTGAGGGCAAGCCGGTGCTTGCTTCACCAGTCCCTTTCAACCAGCCGGGGTAGAACGCGGAATTCTCCGGGTCAACTACTGCAAGGCGGGTGTCGTGGCCGCGGTAGCGCAGGTAGCGGCCGATGGTCGCGCTGGTGCCGCCGGTCCCGGCGCCCACCACAATCCAGCGGGGGACAGGGTGTTCCTCCAGCGCCAGCTGACCAAAAATGGACTCCGCGATGTTGTTGTTGCCACGCCAGTCCGTGGCCCGCTCCGCGTAGGTGAACTGGTCCATGTAGTGGCCGTTGGACGTGGCAGCGACGTCCGCCGCCGCAGCATAAACCTCTGAGGCGTGGTCAACCAACAGGCACGAGCCGCCGAACTGTTCGATCAGCGCGATCTTCTCCGGGCTCGTCGTGCGGGTCATGACCGCTACGAACGGCAGGCCCAGGAGCTGCGCGAAATATGCCTCCGAAACAGCGGTGCTGCCGCTGGACGCCTCCACGATAGTGGTACCTTCGCGGATCCAGCCGTTGACCAGGCCAAAGAGGAACAGCGAGCGGGCCAGCCGGTGCTTGAGGCTCCCCGAACGGTGAGTGGATTCGTCCTTGAGGTAAAGCTGGACGCCCCAGTGCTCCGGGAGCGGCACCGAGTAGAGATGCGTATCGGCGGACCGGTTGTTTTCTGCATTGACTTTTCTGATGGCCTCGTCAGCCCAGGCCCGGTCCGCGCTCGCGTTCTTCACCGGACCAGCCTACCGGCGGCGCTCCCCGCCAGCCGTTCTGCCGCAGCTAGAGTTGGATCAGCGACTGCACACCTCACAAGCACAATTGCAAGGAGAACGATGGGTCCACTGATGGCTGTCCCGGCTTTGGCGGCGCGTTTCGACGCCGGCCAGCGAACCGTGGTGCTGGACGTCCGCTGGGCGCTGGGTGACCCGCACGGCCGGGAACGCTACCTTGAGGGGCACCTCCCCGGGGCAGTTTTTGTGGACCTCGCCACCGAGTTGGCGACGCCGGCCACCCCGGCCCGCGGCAGGCACCCGCTGCCCACCGACGCGGAATTCCAGGAAACTGCCAGGCGCTGGGGGATCAACAACGGCGACGTTGTGGTGGCCTATGACAACAGCGGCAACATGGCTGCCGCCCGGCTCTGGTGGATGCTCCGCAACGCCGGGCTACAGGACGTGTACCTGCTCGACGGCGGACTGGCCGCCTGGCGGGACGCCGGACTGCCGCTGGACACCGGACCCGTGGACGCCGCCGTCGGGCGTATTTCCTTTGATGTTTCCCCTGCCGGAGGCCGGATGCCCAGCATCGACGCGGCCGGAGCGGCGGACTGGCCGGCAACGGGCGTCCTCCTGGACGCCCGGGCCGGCGAAAGATACCGGGGCGAATTTGAACCCGTTGACCCCCGCGCCGGCCACATTCCGGGCGCCCGGAGCGCACCCACAACGGAGAACGTGGACGGGGCCGGGCATTTCCTGCCCGCGGACGTGCTGCGGCGCCGATTCGGGGACCTCGGCGTCCGCGACGACGTCCCGGTGGCCGTGTACTGCGGCTCGGGCGTGACCGCCGCCCATGAGGTGGCCGCCCTTGAAATCGCAGGATTCCGGGCCGCCCTCTATCCGGGATCCTTCTCGGAATGGTCCAACAATCCCGCGCTGCCGGTGGCGACGGGCAGCCGGCCGAATGGCCATGCGGCAGCCCGCGGGGGTAGCGTCGAAGGATGACCCCAGGACGCCCCGTACCGCCGCCCCTTGCCCGCCCCGTATTGCCGAACGACGATGCTGTTGCTGCTCATCCTGCTACGGACCTGGACACCGATCCCGGCACCGGCGTGCTGGCTGCCGCCTATGGCGCGGCTTCGGCCGACAGCGGCCTGGCACCCCTGACGCTGGCCCGGCGTGCCCCCAAAGCAGATGACGTCGAGATTGCCATCGAATTCTGCGGCCTGTGCCACTCGGACGTGCACGCCACGCGAGGCGAATGGGGCAGCCAGAAATATCCGCTGGTCCCTGGCCACGAGATCGTCGGAACCGTCAACCGCGTCGGCTCGGCCGTGACTGACTTCATCCCGGGGGACCGCGTGGGCGTCGGATGCATGGTTGATTCCTGCCGCGAATGCGAGAGCTGCCTGGACGGCCTGGAACAGTACTGCGAAAACGGGCTGATCGGGACCTACGGCGCCAAGGATCCGCGCAACGGCGATGCCATCACACAGGGCGGTTACTCGTCCGCCGTGGTGGTGGACCGGCGCTACGTGGTCCGAGTGCCCGGCAACCTGGACCCGGCCGCCGTCGCCCCCTTGCTCTGCGCAGGTGTCACCACGTTCTCTCCCTTGCGGCACTTCGACGTGGCGGAAGGCGACGTGGTGGGCGTGGTGGGGCTCGGCGGGCTCGGACACATGGCCGTGAAGCTCGCCAAGGCCATGGGAGCGCGGGTGGTGGTGTTCACCACCTCCGAGGGCAAGGTGCCGGCCGCGCTGGAACTCGGGGCCGGCGAAGTGATCCTGTCCCGGGACAAGGATGCCATGGCCGCCGCGGACCGCACCATCGACCTCATTATCGACACCGTGGCTGCTCCGCACGACCTGAATCCGTTCTTCCGTACCCTGCGCGTGGACGGTGCCCTGTTCCAGCTGGGTCTGCCCTCCGACGCTATGCCGCCGGTGAATCCGGGGGCCCTGATCAGGCGGCGGATCGCGTACGCAGGCTCGCTGATCGGTGGCATCGCCGAAACGCAGGAGATGCTCGACTTCTGCGCCGAGCACAACGTGGTGGCGGATATCGAACTGGTGCGCGCAGACCAGCTGAATGAGGCCTACGACCGTATGGTGGCAGGCGACGTCAAATACCGGTTTGTGCTGGACGCCAGCACCCTGCAGGCTCCGGCCGAGAAGGCAGACGCATGAGCACGCTGTTCACCAAAATCATCAATGGCGAGATCCCCGGACGCTTCGTCTGGCGGGAGGCTGACGTTGCGGCCTTCCTGACCACGGGTCCCCTGGCAGACGGGCACACCCTGGTGGTGCCCACCGAGGAGGTGGACCGCTGGACCGATGCGTCCCCGGAAACCCTCGCGAAGGTGATGGAAGTGGCCCGGCGGATCGGTGCGGTGCAGCTGGACGTCTTCCTCGCCGAGCGGGCGGGGCTGATTGTGGCCGGGTACGAGATCAACCACCTGCACGTCCACGTGTGGCCGTCCAGGACCATGGCTGATTTCGATTTCGCCTCGGCCGACCAGAACCCGGATCCCGCGTTGCTGGACGCGAACGCCGAAAAGCTGCGTGCCGGGCTCAGGGCCGCCGGCTATGCGGAGTTCGTTCCCGCCAGCTGAGCCTGACACTCGCGCCGGTTTGGCCCGTCCAGGACTTTGCTCGCGCCAGCCGTGACCGGCAGGCCTAGACTGGCGCGAGCGCCTTGTTAAGGACAGCCCTGATCCGCTTTTCGGAGACGGAATAGGCCGTTCCGAGTTCGACGGCGAAGAGGCTCACGCGCAGCTCTTCGATCATCCAGCGGACCTGCGTCAGTTCTGCACCGACCCGACGCCCGGGCAGCAGCGCCGACACGGCGTCGTCGTAATCGTCTTCCAGCCGCTGGACCGCGGCCATGCTCAGGCCATCCCGCTGGACGTTGCCGGGGAGCTTTTCGAGGCGTTTCTCGATGGCGGCAAGGTAGCGGGGGAGCTGGCTGAGCTGCTTGTAGCCGGTGCGGGCCACAAATCCCGGGAACACGAGCTGCTCGAGCTGGCTCCTGACATCGTTCAGGGCGCTGATGAGCGCCAGGCTCGTGGTGCCTTTCAGCTGTTTCTCAATCCGCCGGGTGCTGGCCAGTACGCGCTCCACCACGGCCGTCACGCTGAAGACGGTATCGATTAGTTCCGCCCGGACCTGCTCGTAGAGGGCGTCGAAGGACGCCCGGTCCCACGGGAGTTCCGCCGGGGTCAGTTTGTCCACGGCGGCCAGGGCACAATCGGCAATGAGGGCTGACACGGAACCATGCGGATTCTGGCTGAATGTCAGCTTTTCCGTGTTGTTGAGGTGCTCCAGGACGTAGCGGTCCGGTGCGGGTACCCGGAGGGCGAGGAGCCGGATCACACCGCCGCGCATGGCCTCTAGCTGCTCCGACGAGGTCTGGAAGACGCGCAGCGCCACGGATGTTCCTTCGTCCACCAACGCTGGATAGCCGGTGACCGTGTGGCCGTTGACGGTGTTGCTGACCTGCCGCTGGACCGTGCCGAAGGCCCACTCGGTCAGGCCGGTCTGTTCCTGGAAGCCTGTGCCGCTGCCGGCTGCATTTCCGCCAGTAGATGACGCGGGGACTGTTCCGCCGGCCTTTCCGGGTGTCTTCGAATTTCCCCGAGACTGCGGCGCGGTGGTTCCCGGCGTCGCCCCCAGGGATTCAGCAATGGCCCGGCGTGTTGCCGGGGCCAGCCGCTCCTGCAGGGCCGCGAGGTCCTTCCCCTCATCCAGCACCTTGCCCTGGGTATCCACAACCTTGAAGCTCACCCGCAGGTGGGACGGCACAGCATCCCAGTTCCAGGAACCGGGCGGGATGACGTGGCCGCGGATCCGGCGCAGGGCCAGTTCCAGCGAGGCTTCCAGCTCATCGTGGGCCGGATCAAAGTCCGATTCCAGGGCGGCAACGGCCTGTCGGGCCACATCCGGAGCGGGGACGAAGTTCTTGCGGACCTGCTTGGGGAGGGACTTGATCAGGGCAGCCACGAGCTCGGCACGCTGGCCGGGGATCAGCCAGCGGAAGGCGGCATCATCGAGCTGGTTCAGGAAGAGCACCGGGACTTCGGCTGTGACGCCGTCGGACGGGTTGGGCGGAGACCCGGGCGCCACAGGGTGGAACTCGTAGCTGAGTGGCAGCTCGAAGCCCTTGTGCAGCAGCGTCTTCGGATAAGCGGCCTCGTCCAGGTCATCGGCGTCGTTGTTGAGCAGCAATGACTTGTCGTAGTCGAGGAGGTCCGGATTCTGCTGCCGGGCCTCCTTCCACCATTTGTCGAAGTGCCGTTCGGATACAACGTCGGGGCCGATCCTGGCGTCGTAGAACTCAAACAGCGTTTCGTCGTCCACCAGCAGGTCGCGGCGGCGCATCCTGGCCTCGAGTTCCTCGACTTCCAGAAGCAGGGCGCGGTTGCGGTGGAAGAACTTGTGGTGCGTTTTCCAATCGCCTTCCACCAGGGCGTGCCGGATGAACAGCTCGCGGGCCAGCACAGGATCCACTCGGCTGTAGTTGACCCGGCGCTGCGGGATGATGGGCACGCCGTACAGGGTGACCTTCTCGTACGCCATGACCGCGCCCATTTTGGTGGACCAGTGCGGCTCGCTGTAGCTGCGCTTAACGAGGTCCGGCGCCACCTGTTCTGCCCAGACGGGATCGAACTTGGCTGCGACCCTGGCCCAGAGGCGGCTGGTCTCCACGAGCTCGGCAGCCATCACAAACGTGGGCGACTTCTTGAAGAGCGACGAACCGGGGAAGATTGCGAACCGGCTGCCGCGGGCACCGGCGTATTCGCGCTTGCGCTCGTCCAGGATGCCGATGTGGCTGAGGAGGCCCGACAGCAGGCTCATGTGGATGCCCTCGTGGTTGCCCACAGGATCGGCAAGGCGCTTGTTGTCCAGGCTGATCCCGAGGGGGCGGGCCATCTGGCGGAGCTGGGCGAAGAGATCCTGCCATTCCCTGACCCGAAGGTAGTTGATGAACTCGGTCCGGCACAGGCGGCGGAACTGGGTGGACGAGAGTTCCTGCTGTTTCTCCTGCAGGTAGTTCCACAGGTTCAGGAAGCCGGTGAAGTCAGAGTTTTCGTCACGGAACCGGGCATGCTTCTCGGCAGCGAGCTGCTGCTTGTCCGTGGGACGCTCACGCGGGTCCTGGATGGTCAGCGCCGCGGCCAGGATCATTACCTCGCGGACGCAGCCGCGCTTGCCGGCCTCAACGATCATCCTGCCGAGGCGGGGATCCACCGGCAGCTGGGCAAGCTGCTGTCCGACGGCGGTGAGTCCGCCGCTCTTGGCGTCACCTGGCCGGACGGCATTCAGGGCGCCGAGCTCGCGCAGGAGCGTAACGCCGTCGTTGATTGCCCGCGAGTCCGGCGGCTCGACGAACGGGAAGTTCTCCACGTCCTTGGGCCCACGGGCAACGCCCATAGCGGTCATCTGCAGGATGACGGCCGCCAGGTTGGTGCGCAGGATTTCCGGATCGGTGAACAGCGGCCGGGACCCGAAGTCCTCTTCCGAATAGAGCCGGATGGCGATGCCGTCCGACACGCGGCCGCACCGGCCGGAGCGCTGGTTCGCCGAAGCCTGCGACACGCGCTCGATGGGCAGCCGTTGGACCTTGGTGCGGTGCGAGTAGCGGGAGATGCGGGCCGTGCCGGTGTCGATGACGTACTTAATGCCCGGGACCGTCAGGGACGTCTCGGCCACGTTGGTGGCCAGCACAATCCGGCGGTTTTTGCCGGGGTGGAACACCTTGTGCTGTTCCTGCAGGCTCAGGCGGGCGAACAGCGGGAGCACCTCGGTGCCAGCCAGGCGCCGATTGGACTGGATCCTGGCGTTAAGTGCCTCTGCTGCGTCGCGGATTTCGCGCTCGCCGGAGAAAAAGACCAGGATGTCGCCGGGGGACTCGGTGGCGAGTTCGTCAACGGCGTCGCAGACGGCGTCGAGCGGATCGCGGTCCTCTTCGAGTTCGTCATCGGAGGCGTCTGCATCTTCGCCATCGGCGGGTCCGCTGGCTGGCTGGGACAGCGGCCTGTACCGGATCTCCACCGGGAACGTGCGCCCGGACACCTCGATGATGGGGGAGGGCTCGTCGTCGGACCCGAAGTGTTTGGCGAAGCGCTCCGGATCGATCGTGGCCGAGGTGATGATGATCTTCAGGTCCGGCCGCTGCGGCAGGATGCGCTTGAGGTAGCCCAGGATGAAGTCAATGTTGAGGCTGCGCTCGTGCGCTTCATCAATGATGATGGCGTTGTATTTGCGCAGCAGCTTGTCCCGCTGGATCTCGGCGAGCAGGATGCCGTCGGTCATGAGCTTGACCTTGGTGGCGCGGCTGACTTCGCCGGTGAACCGCACCTGGAAGCCGACTTCCTGGCCGATCTCCACACCGAGTTCCTCTGCGATGCGCTCAGCGACGGTGCGGGCTGCGAGCCGCCGCGGCTGGGTGTGCCCGATCAGGCCGTTGTCGCCCAGGCCCAGCTCGAGGCACATTTTGGGGATCTGGGTGGTCTTGCCGGAGCCGGTCTCGCCGGCGATGATGGTCACCTGGTTCGCTGCAATGGCAGCCTTCAGGTCCTCGCGGCGCTCGGAAACGGGCAGCTCAGCAGGGTAGGAGATATGAAATGTCATGGCTGCAGCCAGTCTACTGGGGCGGCGCCTGATTCCCGTGCTTGCTGCCGTCAACCCGAGATCAGACATTAAGAGGACCCGGCTCTTTATGAGCCGGGTCCCTTTTGTTGTGTTGGTGGGTTGGTAATGGCGGCTTGAGGCATGCCTTCTGGTTAGAAAATGCGCAGGGTGTAGTTAACGCTGGGCAGGTCCAGGGCGGACCAAGGCTGGTCGGAGGTGATGGGCGGGGTGTGGCCGCGGCCATCACTCAGGAGCGCTGAGACGGTGGCGGCGAGGACGACGAGGAGCAGGACCACTAGGGCGATTCCGAAGATTTCCATGACTCAATGCTGCTCCCGTGGGCGGTGAAGAAACAGTGGCAGAAATGCCCAAAAAGCTCGAATTTCTGCCATAATGGAAGCATGCTCAAATCAGTGGCAGTCATCCTAGTTCCCAACTTCTCTGTCTTCGAGTTCGCCACCGCCTGCGAGGTTTTTGGCATCGACAGATCAGGACGCGGCAGCAACGTTCCGGCGTTCGACTTCCGGGTCTGCACACCCGAACCCGGTAACGTCCGGATGAAATCGGGACTCTCCTTGAATGTTTCGCTGGGATTGGAGGCAACGGCGGACGCGGACCTCGTGATCATGACCCCCTTCGGACGCGACGACGACGTTCCGGAATCCGTGCTGGAGGCATTGCGCGCCGCGCATGCCCGCGGAGCCTGGGTGATGTCCATCTGTTCCGGAGCCTTTGCCCTGGCCCGCGCCGGTCTGCTGAACGGGCGGCGTTGCACCACGCACTGGCACTATTCCCATGAACTCGCAAACCGGTACCCGGAAGTGCAGGTCGATGAAAACGTGCTCTATGTGCAGGACGGCAACCTGATCACCAGCGCGGGAACAGCGGCAGGAATTGATGCCTGCCTTCATCTGGTGCGCGTTGAGTTGGGCGCCAATGTGGCTGCCGCCATTGCGCGGGACATGGTGGTGCCGCCGCACCGCGACGGTGGCCAGGCTCAGTTCATCGACCGGCCCGTGCCAGCCTGTGGATCGGCGCCGATGGAAGAGTTGTTGCGCTGGATGGTGCAGAACCTGGAGCAGGAGCACACCGTCGTGGAGCTGGCGTCCCGCGTGCACATGTCAGCCAGGACCTTCGCCCGCCGCTTCCGGTCCGAAACCGGGGCCACACCCGCTGCCTGGCTGAACTCGCAGCGCGTCCTCCGGGCGCAGGAGCTGCTGGAATCCACTGACCTGAACATCGACGAGGTTGCCCGGGAATCGGGCTTTGGCCACCCCGTCCTCCTTCGGCACCACTTTGCCAAGGTGCTGGACACCAGCCCGCAGTCCTACCGCCGGGCGTTCCGGGGGCAACTCGTTACGGCAGGCTAGCTGGCAGCACAGCTAAGCCTGCACATGACCCTGCCGCCCGGGTTTGTCTTCGGAAGCCGCCCGGGTGGTGTCCACCAGCACACGCCATGGTCCTGTGACAGCCTGCTCCGGCAGCGCCGCCCGCCGCTGGCCGGCCCGGATCGAATAGATAAATCGGTCCGGCTGGTTGTCGTGCACCTCCGCGGCTGCGGCCCGGACGGTCTTGGGCACCGCGTCCCAAGGGCATGCTTCCACAATGGGTTGCC
Organism: Pseudarthrobacter sulfonivorans; assembly: GCF_001484605.1. Classification (NCBI taxonomy): domain Bacteria; kingdom Bacillati; phylum Actinomycetota; class Actinomycetes; order Micrococcales; family Micrococcaceae; genus Pseudarthrobacter; species Pseudarthrobacter sulfonivorans. The sequence continues at coordinate 4,104,580 of NZ_CP013747.1, forward strand.
ACTGGCTTTTGGCGCTCGCGGTCTGGGCGTGCACTGTCCATACGCGGGTCAGGGCTGCAATGCCGCCGCTGCGCTCCACACTGATCTTCATGGCCTGGGTCCTGGGCTTTCCTGCAGCCTGGCCGCCGGCTCGCGGCGGGCAGGCATTCAACTAAAGCTTGACCTTCACAGTTTCCCACGCCTGCCGCACGGCGTCATGCTCCGGCGAATCGGTGCCGAACAGGTCGACGGCGGATGCCGCCGTCGACCTCGCGAAGACGCGGAAGGTGGCGGTGGCAGGCAGCGAGCCACCCGTCAGTGCGTCGTACCAGATCCGTCCCGGCGCCTCCCAGGCGTTGCCGCCCAGGGTCTCCGCCGTGAGGTAGAAGGCCCTGTTGGGGATCCCGGAGTTGATGTGGACGCCGCCGTTGTCCGCGCTGGTCCGCACGTACGAGTCCATCGAATCCGGCTGGGGGTCCTTACCCAGCACGTCGTCGTCGTACGCTGTGCCCGGGGCCTTCAGGGATCGGAGAGCCGATCCCTCAACCTGAGGCGTGAAAAGTCCTTCGCCGATCAGCCAGCTGGCGTCGGTCACGGACTGGCTGTTCAGGTACTGCTCCACGAGCGCGCCGAAAACGTCGGACATGGATTCGTTGATGGCACCTGCCTGGTTGCGGTAAGCCAGCCCCGCCGAGTACTGCGTGACACCGTGCATGAGTTCGTGGCCGATGACACTCAGCGACCGCGTAAAACGTTCGAAGACTTCGCCGTCGCCGTCGCCGAAGACCATCTGGCGGCCGTCCCAGAAAGCATTGTCGTACAGCTTGCCAAAGTGCACCGTGGCATCGAGCGGCAGGCCTTGGCCGTCGATGGAGTTACGGCCGAAGATGTCGGCAAACAGGCGATGCGTGTGCCCAAGGCCGTCGTACGCCTCATCAGCGGACTGATCGCCGGAAGCCGGTTCGCTTTCCTTGCGTACGAGCTTTCCGGGCAGGATCTCGGATCCGCCGGCATCGTAGATGCTCCTGTTGGGCGGGCCCGGACGGACGTCGCGCAGTGCCGGGGGAGCAGCCGGAGCCGGCTGGGTACGGGCTGACTGTACTGACCGGACGTGGCTGAGCGCTTCCTTGGCGGCCCGCGCGGCGGCAGAAAACCGAGGCTCGTCCAGGCGGGCCAACCGCCGCAGTATGTAAGGCGGAATGATGGAACAGAATGTAGCTGGAATGTGCATGGCCTACCCCCTCGAGTACGTTGAATCAGCCTACGAGGGGGTGCTGACAATCTGATGAAGGCGCACTCAATCCAGCCCGAACGGACAGTTGTGGCCCCGTGCGCGAGGGGACATTTATGCCCCATCCCAGCTCCGCTGGCACTTTACAAATGATGTCGGCGGAGTTATCCACATAGGGACTCATCCTCGCGGTTATTGTCGGACCCTGCTGGGATGCTTTCGGTATGGATAGCAGAGCAGCTGTGGCGATGGCGGAGGCACTTGCGGTGTCCTTCGCTGAGCTGGCAGTGGTGCTCCGGGGCGGGGCCTATTCCTCCGGTTCCGGGGATGCCGATCCGTTGCGACGGGTGGCGGATGGTTTCCTGGACGGGCTGGCGGAGATCTCACGTTTGGAGGCGAAAAGTGCCGCCCTGAAGGTCTGGCTGGCCGCCGGTTACAGCGCCGCTGCCGAGGCCCTGGCCGGGCCTGCTGATTCGCCGCAGGACCACACCGGGCAGGAGATGGCTGTGGTCGCGGAGGTCGCCTGTGCCCTGACGGTCAGTGAACGCAGTGCCGGTGCCCTGCTCTCGGAGGCGCACGCGCTGACCGCTTCCCTGCCGCTGACGTTCTCGGCACTCCGGGCCGGGACGATTTCCTGGCAGCACGCCCGGATCATGGTCGACGAAACCACCAACCTTGACCCCACCGGGGCGCAGGCGTTGGAGGCACATTTCCTGGACCCCCACGTGGTGAATCCGGCACGTGGCCCGGCCGGTGAGCTCATCCCCGGGAGGTTCCGGCACAAGGCCCGGACCTGGCGGGAACGGCACCATCCGGTCAGCATCGAAAGGCGCCACACCAGGTGTGCCGCGGACCGACGGGTGGAGTACTCCCCGGACCGGGACGGGATGGCCTGGCTCTCCGCCTACCTCCCTGCCGATCAGGCCGCGGGGATCTGGGACCGTACCACCACCGCAGCCCGCGCCCTCCAAGGACCCCATGAGGACCGGACCCTCAGCCAACTCCGCGCCGACACCGTCGCCACCTGGCTCCTCACCAACAACAGCGCGGGAGGCGCAACAGATGGTGTGCCCGGCGGAACCGTTGACGTGCCAGGCGAAACCGTTGGCATGACCGGCACGGCCGGCGTGACCGGCGGCAGCGGCGCAACGGGCACGGCAGTGGGCGGCGGTGTTCCGTCACCGCGGGCCCAGGTGCTGATCACAGTCCCGGTCATGGCGCTGCTGGGCCTCACCGACGAGCCCGCCATGCTCGACGGGTACGGGCCGATCCCGCCGTCCATGGCCCGGCACCTGATCGCCGACGGCGCCGAGTCCTTCCACCGCGTCCTGGTCGACCCCCGCGACGGAGCACCGCTGGAGATCGGGCGGACCAGCTACCGGCTCACGAAAGCCCAGCGCCAATGGCTCCGCCTACGCGACGGGAAATGCCCGTTCCCTGGCTGCAGCAACTACTCCCTCGACAACGAAGCGGACCACCTCCTCGCCTGGGCCCACGGCGGCACCACCGGGATCAGCAACCTCGGCCAGCCCTGCCACAAACACCACCGACTCAAACACACCAGCGCCTGGAAACCCACCACGGCCACCAAGAACGAACCACCCGGCTGGATATCTCCCACCGGACGGCACTACGCCAGCGAACACCCCGACTGGGAACCACCGACGTTGCCAGCGCCGGAAACAACAGGAGCCTTGTGCACCACGCCGCCTTAGCGCGGGCCATGTCGCGGGCTTGGTATTGAGGCGCAGCGTCAGCCGCGGAGTACGACAAGCCGGAGTGCCACAGCCACGCCGCAATAAACCGGGGTTCCACAGCCGCGTCGCAATAAACATGCGGCCGGTGTCCGCCCGCGCCAGGTCTGTAGGGCCTCAAGCGTCTGGCCGCGCCAGCTCGGGGGGCCTCAAGTGTCCGCTCGCGCCTGTGGGGAGGAACGCAGAAACCCCCGCCGCTTTTGCAAGCGGCGGGGGTTTCATATGTGCCCTCGATTGGAATCGAACCAACGACCTTCTGCTCCGGAGGCAGACGCTCTATCCCCTGAGCTACGAGGGCAATCCAGGGATCCTGCCGTTGCCAGCGGGACGTCCTAGAGCTTAGCAGGAAGGTGCCTGCAAGGAAAAACGGCCCTGTTCAGTAGCCCGAAAAAGAGTCCACGTGCACCCGGCGCGAGCCGGCCTTATGTGCTGCACGGCGCAGCGATGCGACGCTCGCAGGCGACCCGGAGATGTAGACAGCGCGGCCGGCAATGTCGGGAACGAGGGCCTTCAGGGAATCTCCGTCCAGCCGGGCGCCAGCTGCAGCGCCCCCGGATTCCAGCGTCCCGGCATCGGTGATGAACGACGGCGGGACCGAACCGTCAGCGAGGCGTGCCAGGATGCGCGCCCCGGACACCTGCAGCTCGGCCGCGTAGGCAATTTCACCAGCGTTGCGCGCCAGCAGGAGGAGGACCACGTCCCGGTCCTGCGCGGCGCCGGAAGCCAGATGAGCAAGATAGGGCGTGATACCGATGCCCGCGGCGATCAGAAGGACGGGGGCCCGGGGATCGCGGGGCAGGACAAAATCTCCGCCCACGGACGTGGCGGCCACCTCATCACCAGGCTTCAGGTCCAGCAGGACTTTCTTCGCCGCGGACAGGGGCTCCGCCGTCCGGACGCCAAACTTCACCGTCTCCGAACCGGGTGCACTGGTCAAACTGAACACCCGGCGTCGGCCTTTACCGTCAGACTTGGCGTGCGGCAGATCCAGTTCCATGTACTGCCCCGGCACAAACCGGACGGGCCGGGACGGTTCAAAGGCGAACTCTGTGGTGCTGGGCGTCAGAGGGCGGGAGCCAGCGAACCGGAGCCTGAGCCCGCCGCGCTGGCCCAGGAGAAACGCCAGCAGGTTGCCGACCAGCAGGGCCAGTTCCGGCGAGTTGGCGATGAAGCCGAAGTTGTACGGCACCGCGAACACCACACCAACCAGTGCGGCGAGCGCGAGCTGCTGCCAGCGGCGCGGAGCGAGGGTGAGCGGCTCCGTCAGCATAAAGCCGACGAAGAACAGCAGCGGCCGCTGCGCCAGGGCCTGCCAGAGTGCGCTGCCCAGGGTAAGCCCCGCCTGCAGCAGCTCAGCGCTCACAATTGATGTGGCAACCACAAGGAACACGGCCGCCATGAGCAACTTACGCGTCCGGTAGAGCACCAGGAGGACGCCCGGGACCAGCAGCCACAGCATGGCAGGGGTCGCCGCCCACCACGTCGCGATGTTCAGGCCAGTCAGCCCGGTCACAAACGCCCCGGCGGCGGCAGGGTTGAAGATATGCCGGCCGCGCCAGGCCAGCGCGTATTTCGAGGCGGAGGCCAGCACACAGGCCAGTGCCACCCCCGCAATATCCAGGGGCATAAACGAGGGCCAGAACAGGAAATACAGCAGCAGGCCGGTGATCAGCGACGACTCGGAATGCGGGCGGACGTGGAAAAGGGCAGCCAGCCCGCGGTTGGACACGTACGTCAGGCCAAGGCACAGCACCAGGTGGACGAGCATCTGCGGGATGCCGAACGTCAGCCAGCCAAGGGCATTCAGCAGGAGGCTGTACGCGGCAAGGGCTGCCAGCACCAGCAGGATCAGCCGGTACATCGTGTACTTGCCCAACAGCGTGTCCAGCCGGCCGGCAGTGAAAACGGCAGTTGCCTTGGGGGCGTCAACGGGGCTCATGAGAACAGTGTCCCTTCAAATCCGGCCGAGTAGGCAGCGCTTCCATCAGAAAAAACCGTCAGCCAGGAAAAGTCGAAGCTCCGTTCCAGCTCTTTGCCGGGGACAAAGAACAGGGCGGTGGCCAGGGCATCGGCAACCATGGTGCTTTCTGCCATGGTCCACGTGGCGACCGCCCTGCGGACAGGCAGCCCCGTTTTCCCATCGAGCACATGGTGCAGGCCGTCGCCCCACGCCCGTCGGTTTGAGGCTGACGCGCACAAGGCGCCGCCTGCCAGCGGCACGGTCCCGATGGCCCTCGCCGGATCGTACGGGTGCTCCAACGCCACGGAGACCGGATCAGGCCCGCGGTGCAGCAGGTCGCCGCTGGCATCAATCACGAAGGAGTCCACGCCGCAGGAGCGGAGCTCAATAGCGAGAAGGTCCACCAGCTGCCCCTTACCGGTGGCACCGATGTCCAGGACCAGGGGAGCGGTGGTGGTCAGCACATTGCCGTCCCACGTCAGGACGTCCTCCCAGTGGGGTGCCGGAAGCGCGTTCCCTGCCGGCCGCAGGGAATAGGCGGCGTCGTACCCGAGGCGCTCCAGGCTGCCGCCGATCAGCGGCGTCATTGCACCGCCGGTGACCTCATACAGCGACCGGTACAGCCGGCCAAGGTCCGCCGCTTCCGGCGGCAGCTCGTACCGCCCGGGCTGGCGGGCCATGGCACCGACGGTCGAATCGGACCTAAACCGAGACCAGTCGCCGTCGTACCGTTCCACCAAGGCGAGCAGCCGGGCACGGACGCTGGCGTCAAGCGGACGCGGGGTGGAGATTTCCCAACGGGTTCCGATCCCGTCGAAGCGGAAGTCCTCCGGGTCCGGCACGGCCTACTGGGCCTCGGCCTTGATCTTGTCCAGGGCCTGGTTGAAGCCGCCGCTGGTGAGCGAGGATCCTGCCACCTTGGAGACGTTGAGTTCGTCGATGCTCTTGCCCACAACCTGCGCTGCGATCCCGCCCGCGAATTCGCCCTGGAACTTCCGGGTGTTGGGGTTCGAGGGGTGCTGGGTGATGTTCACGGCCGTGACCGTGCCCGCGGCGAGCGTCAGCTCAACCCCCACGGTTTCGGTCCCGTTGGGGGAAACATAGGTGCCGTCAGCGCTGTAGGTGCCGTCCTGGTAGAGGGAGGCGCTGCTGGCCGGCGATGATGCCGTGCCGGAAGGGGCCGTGGTGGCGCCGGACGTGCTGTCGGAAGTCGCAGCGGGCACCGCGGGCGTGGCCGACGGCGCGCAGCCGGCCACCGTTCCAGCGAGGGACAGGCCGGCGATGCCGACGAAAACACTCTTGCGGACTGACGGTCTCATGATGGGGCTCGTTTCGTGGGCTGGGTGCTTACGCTGTACTCAACGTCGGATTCAGCGTAATGGTTCACCCTGTGAATCAGCATTGCGTCCGCTGTGAGGAAAAGTAGTCCGGAACCAGTCACGCACCACCCCCAAATTCGTCCCGGTGGCGGCCCCCGGTAGGCTAGAGGGGTGACTCCCGAAGAACTCTCCCTCGCCATATCCGCCTGCCTGAAAGACGCCGTCGCCGCTGGCGAAATCGCGCTTTCCGCATCAGCTGTCCCTGATGAGGTGCGCGTGGAGCGACCGAAGAACCGGGAGCACGGCGACTGGGCCACCAGCATCGCCCTCCAGCTGTCCAAGCAGGCCGGCACCAACCCGCGAGAATTCGCCACCGTCCTGAGCGCCCGGCTGAAGTCCATCAACGGCGTCGCTGCCGTGGATATCGCCGGCCCGGGCTTCCTGAACATCACTGTGGACGCCGCCGCAGCGGGTGCCCTGGCGAAGGCCATCGTGGAAGCCGGACGTGACTACGGCACCACCACCACGCTCGCCGGCCACGTGGTGAATATGGAATTTGTGTCGGCGAACCCCACCGGTCCGCTGCACATCGGCCACACCCGCTGGGCAGCCTTGGGCGATGCCATCGCACGTGTGCTGCGTGCTTCGGGCGCGGAGGTCACCGCCGAGTACTACATCAACGATGCCGGTTCGCAGATGAACGTGTTCGCGAACTCTGTTTACTCGCGGCTGCATGGACTTCCGGTGCCGGACGGCGGCTACCCGGGCCAGTACATCGCCGACCTCGGCCACGACGTCCTCACCCAGCACCCCGACATCCGGGAACTCACCGAGGTCGCCGCACTTCCTGTCATCCGCGCCGCCGCCTACAAGGCCCAGATGAAGGACATCAAGGACACCCTTGCCGATTTTGGCGTTGCGTTTGACGTCTACTTCTCGGAACAGGAACTGCACGACGCCGGCCACATCGAAAGTGCCGTCGCCCGCCTTCGCGAGCAGGGCCACGTGTTCGACGACGGCGGTGCGGTCTGGTTGCGCACCACGGACTTCGGGGACGACAAGGACCGCGTGATGATCCGCGCGAACGGCGAACCCACCTACTTTGCCGCGGACGCCGCGTACTACCTCTCCAAGAAGGACCGCGGCTTTACCGAAAAGATCTACCTCCTGGGCGCGGACCACCATGGTTACATCAACCGCCTCAAGGCCATTGCGGCCTGTGCGGGCGATGATCCCGAGGTGAACATCGAGGTGCTGATCGGCCAGTTGGTGTCTGTTAACGGCGCCAAGCTGTCCAAGCGTGCCGGCAACATCATCGAGCTCAAGGACCTTATCGACTGGCTGGGCAAGGACGCCGTGCGGTACTCTCTGGCCCGCTTCCCGGCGGATTCCCCGCTCACCCTGGATCCCGATCTGCTGAAGAAGCACAGCAACGAGAACCCGGTCTTCTACGTCCAGTACGCCCATGCGCGTACCCGCGGCGCGGCCCGCAACGCCGTGGCTGCAGGCGTGGACCGCAGCGCGTTCGAGGCCTCCCTGCTGGACCATGCTACAGAAAACGAATTGCTCTCCTACCTTGGCAGCTACCCGTCCATCGTGGCCAAGGCCGCGGAACTGCGTGAGCCGCACCGCGTGGCCCGCCATCTTGAGGTCATCGCCGGCGCCTACCACCGCTGGTACGACGCCTGCCGCATCGCACCCATGGGTGACGAACCGGTGACCGACGTTAACCGCACGCGCCTGTGGCTGAACGACGCCACCAGCCAGGTGCTGGCTAACGGACTGGACCTGCTGGGCGTGTCCGCACCGGAACGGATGTGAAACTGATGTCGGCACAGGAAATTTCGACGCAGAAGGTGTCAGCACAGGACACCAACAGCGGATCCCCGCTGGCTCCCGAGTGGCTCGCCGTTCCCGCGGACCTGAATGCGCTCCACGAGCCCATGTGGGCGCAGGATGTGCGGAAGAACGACGCCGGTGAGCTCGCCATCGATGGCATCGCCGTCAGCGAGCTCAAGGCGCAGTTCGGCACGCCGCTCTTTGTGATGAGCGAGACAGACTTCCGGGCCCGCGCACGTTCCTTCAAGGACGCCTTTGATGCCGCGTTTGCCGACATCTGCGGGGGAGTGGACGTCTACTACGCGGGCAAGTCCTTCCTGTGCACCGCCGTAGCCGCCTGGGTGGCAGACGAGGGACTCCGGCTGGACACGTGTTCCGGCGGCGAGCTCGCGGTGGCGGCCCGGGCCGGCATCAAGGGCGAAAACCTGGGCCTGCACGGCAACAACAAATCCGACGCCGAGATCAACCGGGCGCTGGATATGAAGCTGGGAAGAATCGTGGTGGACAGCCTCGATGAGCTGGACCGCGTTGCCAAAATCGCCTCGGACCGCGGCGAAATTGCCAACGTTATGCTGCGCCTGACTCCCGGCGTCCACGCGCACACCCACGAGTTCATCGCCACCGCCCACGAGGACCAGAAGTTCGGTCTCTCCATGGCCGGGGATTCCACCGAGCAGGCCGGACTGTCAGCAGCGGAGGAAGCCGTGGCTGCGGCCACGGGATACGCCAGCATCGAACTGCTGGGCCTGCACTGCCACATCGGCTCGCAGATCTTCGAGCCGGACGGCTTTGAGCTCGCGGCGCAGAAGCTCCTGCGTTTCCACGCTGCCATGCAGGAAAAGTACTCCATCGTGATGCCCGAGCTGGACCTCGGCGGCGGCTACGGCATTGCCTACACCCCGGTGGACACTCCCCGCCCCGCAGCCGAGATCGCGCAGGCGATGGCCGCCGTCGTGCGTTCCACCTGCGCCGAGCTCGGGATCACGTCACCCCGGATTTCCATCGAACCCGGACGCGCCATCGTAGGCAGCACCACCTTCACGTTGTACGAGGTGGGTACCCTGAAAACTGTCCGCGTCGACGCGCCGGGCGATTCAGAGGCCGAGGAGAACGTTACGCATCCGCGCCGGTATGTGTCAGTGGACGGCGGCATGAGTGATAACGCCCGCCCGGTGCTCTACGACGCGGATTATTCGGCGATTCTGGCCTCCCGCACGTCCGCCGCGTCCGCGCAGCTGTCCCGCGTAGTGGGCAAACATTGCGAGAGCGGCGACATAGTTGTTAGAGATGTATATCTGCCCGAGGACGTGGCAGCCGGTGATCTGCTTGCTGTACCGGGGACCGGCGCCTACTGCTGGGCCCTGTCAAGCAACTACAACTATCTGGCCCGGCCGGGCGTTGTCGCGGTGCGCGGCGGATCTGCCCGGCTGATTGTCCGCGGGGAAACCGAAGAAGATCTGCTTAACCGCGACATGGGAGTGCCGAATGACTGAATTGCGAACCCTGAAAGTGGCCCTGCTGGGCTGTGGCAACGTTGGGGCCCAGGTTGCGCGGATTCTCATTGAGGACGCCGACGCCCTTGCCGCCCGTACCGGGGCCCGCCTGCAGCTCAGCGGCATCGCGGTGCGCAACGTCAATGCCAAGCGGGATGTGGACCTGCCGCAGGACCTCTTCACCACCGACGCCGACACCCTGGTCAAGGACGCCGACCTGGTGATCGAGCTCATGGGCGGGATCGAGCCTGCCCGCACGCTGATCCTCTCCGCGCTGCGCAATGGCGCCTGTGTTGTCACCGGCAACAAGGCCCTGCTCGCCCAGGACGGCCCCACCCTCTACGAAGAGGCCGACAAAGCCGGCGTGCAGCTGTCCTACGAAGCCGCCGTAGCCGGTGCCATCCCCATCCTGCGCCTCATCCGGGACAGCCTGGCCGGAGACCGCATCACCCGCGTGCTGGGTATCGTCAACGGCACCACCAACTTCATCCTGGACCAGATGGACTCCACCGGCGCGCAGTTCGCTGACGCCCTCGCCGAGGCCCAGCGCCTTGGCTACGCCGAAGCTGACCCCACCGCCGACGTCGAAGGCCACGACGCCGCCTCCAAGGCCGCCATTCTCGCGTCGCTGTCCTTCCACACCCGCTTCGCCCTGGAGAACGTGCACTGTGAAGGCATCACGTCCGTCAGCGCGGCGGACATCGCCGCAGCCAAGGACGCCGGATTTGTCATCAAACTGCTGGCCATCGCCGAAAAGCTCACGGATGCCGACGGCGGCGAAGGCGTTTCCGTGCGCGTGCACCCCACGCTGCTGCCGCGGGAGCACCCGCTGGCCGCCGTTCGTGGCGCGTTCAATGCGGTCTTCATCGAGGCGGAAAACGCCGGCGAGCTGATGTTCTACGGCCAGGGTGCCGGCGGAACTCCGACGGCGTCCGCCGTGTTGGGTGACCTTGTCTCGGCCGCCCGCCGCATTGTGCTGGGCGGACCCGGACGCACGGAGACCACCACCGGCCACGTCCCGGCCCTGCCCATCGACTCAGCCATCACCAGCTACTACATCGGCCTGGACGTCGCTGACCAGCCCGGCGTGCTGGCCAGGATCGCCCAGCTCTTTGCGGAGCACGGCGTGTCCATCGAAATCATGCGGCAGACCATCCACCGGGACGCAGAGTCCAACGTGGAGTCTGCCGAATTGCGGATCGTTACCCACCGCGCATCAGAGGCTGCCCTCGCAGCCACCGTCGAGGCCGTCAAGGGCCTGGACGTCATCAATTCAGTGACATCCGTTCTGCGGGTAGAAGGAGTCTAAGTGGCTCACCAATGGCGCGGCGTTATCCGCGAATACGCTGACCGGCTGCCCGTAACGGAATCCACCAGGGTCATCACGCTGGGCGAAGGCGGCACTCCGCTGGTCCACGCGCAGAAGCTCTCCGAGCTCACCGGCTCCACGGTGTACCTGAAGGTCGAGGGGATGAACCCCACCGGGTCGTTCAAGGACCGCGGTATGACCATGGCCATGACGGCCGCCGTCGCGTCCGGTGCCAAGGCCGTGGTGTGCGCGTCAACCGGCAACACCTCAGCCTCCGCCGCGGCCTACGCCACCGCAGCGGGACTGAAATGCGCCGTGCTGGTCCCCGAAGGCAAGATCTCCATGGGCAAGCTGAGCCAGGCCATCGCGCACGGCGCCACGCTGCTCCAGGTGGACGGCAACTTCGATAACTGCCTGGACATTGCACGGAAGCTGGGGGAGTCCTATCCGGTGTTCCTGGTCAACTCCGTGAACCCGGCCCGCATCCAGGGCCAGAAGACGGGCGCGTTTGAGATTGTTGATTCGCTCGGCGATGCTCCGGACATCCATGTCCTGCCCGTAGGCAACGCCGGCAACATCACGGCGTACTGGAAGGGCTACAAGGAGTACTCGGCGCCGTTCGAATCCGAAACCGCCGGAACCCTGCCCGCCGTGTCCACCAAAACCCCCCAGATGTGGGGCTTCCAGGCCGCCGGCGCGGCACCGTTCGTGGCAGGGCACCCCATCACGGAACCGGACACCATCGCCACTGCCATCCGGATCGGCAACCCGGCATCCTGGGACGGTGCCATCGCGGCCCGTGACGAGTCCGGCGGATTCATCGACGCCGTGACTGACGAACAGATCCTGGATGCCCACCGCTGGCTGTCCGCCCGCGAAGGCGTTTTTGTGGAGCCCGGCTCCGCCGCCGGTGTGGCCGGACTGCTCAAGAAGCACGCCGCCGGTGAAGTTCCGACCGGCAAGACCATCGTCATCACCGTGACCGGCCACGGCCTCAAGGACCCCCAGTGGGCCCTCCGGACCGAGGACGGCAGTGAAGTGCAGCCGGTCAAGGTCTCGAACGACGTCGTGACAGTCGCAGCTGAACTGGGACTGGAAGAAAAGTAGCCTTGAAAACCACCTCGCCCACCGCCGTTGACCTGCCCGTCATCGAAGCAGGCCAGCGCGTCACCGTCAGGGTCCCGGCCACCAGCGCCAACCTCGGACCGGGTTACGACAGCCTGGGCCTCGCCCTGGCACTGCATGACACCCTGACGGTGGAAAGCCTCGAATCCGCTGAACTCGTTTTCGAGCTCAGCGGCGAGGGGGCGGACACGCTGCCGCAGGACGCCAGTCACCTGGTGGTCAGGGCGATGGAGGCTGCCTTTTCCCGGCTTGGTTACCGGCACGGCGGCCTCAGGATCACGGCGACGAACGTCAACCCCCATGGCCGGGGCCTGGGATCATCGGCGTCGGCAGTGGTGGCGGCCGTCTCGGCCGCCAATGCCATGGTGCCCGAAGCGGCGCGTCGCGGGCGGGACTGGATCCTGCAGTTGACCAGCGAGATGGAAGGCCATCCGGACAACGTCGCGCCCGCGATTTTCGGCGGACTGGCGCTGTCATGGCAGGACAGTGACCGGTACAGCAGCACGTGCGCTACCGTGGCCGGTTCCGTGATTCCCATCGTGGCCGTCCCCGATTTTGAATTGTCCACCGAGGCCGCGCGCGCTCTGCTGCCGGCGTCTGTGGGCCATCATGCGGCAGCCATGAACTCCGGCCGGGCGGCGCTGCTGATCCATGCGCTGACCCAGAAGCCCGAGTTCCTGCACGCCGGCACGGAGGATTACCTGCACCAGAGCTACCGGGCCGAGGCGATGCCGCCCAGCGCGTCTCTCATCAGGGCACTGCGCAACTCGGGCCACGCGGCAGTGGTTTCGGGTGCCGGACCGACGGTCCTGGTTCTCGCTGACGGCGAAGCCGAAGCCGCCGAGGTCCTTGGGTTTATTGAGTCCTTTACAGAGGCGAACACGCCGGGCATCGGCTGGCGCGTGCTGAAGCTGGCAGTAGACGTCGAAGGTGCTAAGGTGGACTTGCACCGGCGGTAATTCCGCCTATCTGATCGGCAGCTGCATTCAGTTGTTAGTGATCTCCTACTGCGCAATATTTTCCGGTGCCGCCTGCTTGGTCTGTCGCAGGAATCTGCAGCTGAATTGTCTGCCCCTGAATCGTCAGCCCAGCGCCCCGCCATTAATCGGTGCGTGAGGTGAATCAGTATCCGGCCCTGCTGGCCGAAATCCAACCGGCAAGACCGAAAATGCGGCTGCAGATCTGAACTGCAGCCCAGATCAAATCATCGCGTCCAGCTCCCAGTCTGGACGCCGTCGAGGGGGAAGGATCCTTCGTGACCGAAACCACTGAGCTGTCTTCAGCTGTGGAACCATCAACTTCTGCTGCCGGATCGTCAACGGCCGCACCCGCCAAGAGCAGTGGCCTCGCCGGCCTCAAGCTCGCCCAGCTGCAGGCACTTGCCAGCCAGCTGGGGATTTCCGGTGGATCCCGCATGCGTAAGGGGGATCTGGTGACCGCCATTTCCGCCCATCGCGCAGGCACGTCAGCCAGCAAGGCCCCGGCCAAGGCTGCCGAGAAGGCGACCGAAAACCACGTAGCCCCGGCAGCTGCCGCACCGGTGGCTGCCGCCAGCGAAACCTCGGAGGCCCCGGCCGCTGAGGGGACTCGTGCCCGTGGCCGTGGACGCAGCCGCCGCGCTGTCAGTGACGGAGTAGTTGCGGCCCCCGCCGCGGCAACGGCCACTGAAGCTCCGGCCGCCGCACCCGTTGAGGCTCCGGCGTCAGCGCCCGTTGAGGCCGGCGCAGCAGCTGAAGGCGAACGCCGCCAGCCGCGCACCCGGAACCGGCGCCGCGGCGATGCGGCCGCCACGTCAACGCAGGCAGAAGCCACTGAGGCTCCGGCCGAGCAGCCCGCCGCTGAACAGCGCCAGGCTGACCGCACCGAAACCCAGCGGGCTGAATCCCAGCGCACTGAAACCCAGGGTGCCGAATCCGGCGACGGCCAGCGTGCTGACCGCCGCGAGAGCGGCCGCACTCGTGGCGCCCGTGACACCACGGCACGTGACACGACGGCTCGTGAAACCACCGCCCGTGACACCACGGCACGTGACACGACCGCACGTGACACGACCGCGCGTGAAACTACTGCCCGCGAGACCACCGATGGTGGCCGCGACAACGCAGGCAGCCGTGACGCCGGTCAGCGTGACGGTGCCCGTCGCGATGACAGCCGCGACAATACCCGCGACAACGACGATTCCGACGGCGGCAGCCGCCGGAACCGCCGCAACCGCCGCGACCGGAACGACCGCAATGACCGGAGCGACCGCTCCGGTGGCGGCCAGGACAGCCGGGACAACTCGCGTAACGACCGCTTCCGCGACCGCAACGACCGCCGTCGGGGACGCACCCAGGGACCGGACGTCGACGACGTCGAGGTCACCGAGGACGACGTCCTGCTGCCCGTCGCCGGCATCCTGGACGTGCTGGAGAACTACGCGTTCATCCGCACCTCCGGTTACCTGCCGGGTCCGAACGACGTTTACGTCTCCCTGGCCCAGGTCAAGAAGTACAACCTGCGCAAGGGCGACGCCTGCGTGGGTGCCATCCGTGCACCGCGTGAAGGCGAAGACCGCAGCCAGCAGACTGCCCGCCAGAAGTTCAACGCCCTGGTCCGCGTCACCTCCGTCAACGGCAAGACGCCGGAAGAGCTCAAGGACCGCGTCGAATTCGCCAAGCTGGTTCCGCTGTACCCGTCCGAGCGCCTGCGCCTTGAGACGGATCCCAAGAAGATCGGCCCCCGCGTCATCGACCTGGTTGCCCCGATCGGCAAGGGCCAGCGCGGCCTGATCGTCTCCCCGCCGAAGGCCGGCAAGACGCTCATCCTGCAGTCCATCGCCAACGCCATCACCACCAACAATCCTGAGGTCCACCTCATGATGGTGCTTGTTGACGAACGCCCCGAAGAAGTGACGGACATGCAGCGCACCGTCAAGGGTGAGGTCATTGCCTCCACCTTCGACCGTCCCGCCGATGACCACACCACCGTGGCCGAGCTCTCCATCGAACGCGCCAAGCGCCTCGTGGAAATGGGTATGGACGTGGTGGTCCTCCTGGACTCCATGACCCGCCTGGGCCGCGCCTACAACCTGGCAGCACCGGCCTCCGGCCGTATCCTGTCCGGTGGTGTCGACTCTGCCGCGCTGTACCCGCCGAAGCGCTTCTTCGGTGCAGCCCGCAATATCGAAAACGGTGGCTCGCTGACCATCCTGGCAACCGCGCTCGTGGAGACCGGTTCCAAGATGGACGAGGTCATCTTCGAAGAGTTCAAGGGCACCGGCAACATGGAGCTCCGCCTGTCCCGCCAGCTGGCGGACAAGCGCATCTTCCCGGCCGTGGACGTCAACGCGTCCGGTACCCGCCGCGAAGAGAACCTGCTTTCCCCCGAGGAAGTCAAGATCATGTGGAAGCTGCGCCGCGTCCTTTCCGGACTCGAAACGCAGCAGAGCCTTGAGCTGCTGACCAACAAGATCCGGGAGACCCAGAGCAACGTCGAGTTCCTCATGCAGGTCCAGAAGACAACGCTTGGCGCGAAGTCGGATAACGACAAGTAGCTACGCTCACCGCTCAAAACATGCCGGCCTGATGGCCGGCATGTTTTGGGCGGTTCGTCGTTAAGTCCCGTGAAACTAGACTTGTAAGAGTCGAAAGAGGTTTTGAAATGTTTGAGTCCGTACAGGGCCTGCTTGATGAGCATGATGCTATCCAGGCGCAGCTTGGTGATCCTGCTGTCTATGCTGACCAGCGGCTGGCCCGGAAGCTGGGGCGGCGTTCTGCGCAGCTCAATGGCATCGTGGAGGCATACAACAAGTGGCATGCCCTGGAGGACGACCTCGCCGCTGCGAAGGAAATGGCCTCGGAGGACCCTGAGTTTGCTGCCGAGGTTCCCGTGCTGGAGGAAGCGCTGGAGCAGGCTTCGGCGAAGCTGCGCAGGCTCCTCATTCCGCGGGACCCCGACGACGCCCGCAACGTGATCCTCGAGGTCAAGGGCGGCGAAGGCGGCGACGAAGCCGCCCTCTTCGCCGGTGACCTCCTGCGGATGTACACCCGGTACGCGGAATCCCGCGGCTGGAAGACCGAACTCATCTCGGCCAACGAATCCGATCTCGGTGGCTACAAGGACGTCCAGATGGCCGTCAAAGGCAACTCGAACGATCCTGCCGAAGGCGTCTACGCACGGCTCAAGTTCGAAGGCGGCGTCCACCGCGTGCAGCGTGTGCCCGTCACCGAATCCCAGGGCCGCATCCACACCTCAGCCGCCGGCGTCCTGGTCCTCCCCGAAGTTGACGAGCCCGAAGAGCTGGACATCAACCAGAACGACCTCAAGATCGACGTCTACCGCTCGTCGGGTCCCGGTGGCCAGTCCGTGAACACCACGGACTCCGCTGTCCGTATCACGCACCTTCCCACCGGCATTGTGGTGGCCATGCAGAACGAGAAATCCCAGCTGCAGAACCGCGAAGCAGGCATGCGCGTGCTCCGCGCCCGCATCCTGGCGCACCAGCAGGAAATCATCGACGCCGAGAACTCGGCCCAGCGTAAATCCCAGATCCGCACCATGGACCGTTCGGAGCGCATCCGCACGTACAACTACCCGGAAAACCGGATCGCGGACCACCGCACCGGCTACAAGGCCTACAACCTGGACCAGGTCATGAACGGGGACCTGGAACCGGTCATCCAGTCCGCCATCGAGATGGACGAACAGGCACGCCTGGACGCCATCGGCGACTAGCCGCCGGCACCCATGACACTCGGGTCTGGGCAGTCCCTCGCGGCTGCCGTCAGCGAGGCCACG
Organism: Pseudarthrobacter sulfonivorans; assembly: GCF_001484605.1. NCBI lineage: Bacteria > Bacillati > Actinomycetota > Actinomycetes > Micrococcales > Micrococcaceae > Pseudarthrobacter > Pseudarthrobacter sulfonivorans. The sequence continues at coordinate 4,121,368 of NZ_CP013747.1, forward strand.
GTGATCCTCCGGGACGCCGGGGTCCCCAGCCCCCGCGTCGACGCGGAACTCCTGGCGGACCACCTACTCGGTGTGGGGCTCGGCAGGCTCCGGGCGATGATGCTGGGGGACACTCCGGCACCTGCTGGCTATGCCGAACTTGTCGCTGAACGGGCCCAACGGATCCCGCTGCAGCACATCACCGGAGTGGCGCACTTCAGGTACCTGGAGCTCGCCGTCGGGCCCGGGGTCTTTATCCCCCGGCCGGAAACAGAGTCCGTTGTGCAGCTGGTCATCGACCACGTCAAGGGGATGGCACACCCGCGGATTGTGGACCTGGGCACGGGCTCGGGCGCGATCGCCGGCTCCATCGCCCACGAGGTGCCCGGCGCCGAAGTCCACGCCGTGGAATACAGTCCGTTCGCGCACGCGTGGGCGGCCCGGAACCTGGCGCCCCTGGGCGTCAAGCTGGTGCTGGGGGACCTCCGTGACGCGCTGCCGGAACTTAACGGAACCTTCGACGTCGTAATCTCCAACCCGCCCTACATTCCCGCCGAAGCCATCCCGAATGAACCCGAAGTTGCCCTGCACGACCCTCCCGAAGCCCTGTACGGCGGGGGAGCGGACGGCATGGAACTTCCGACGGCGGCGGCCGCCTCGGCTGCCCGGCTGCTGGTTCCCGGCGGCTACTTCGTGATGGAACACGCGGAAGTCCAGGCCGGCTGGATCGCCGGAATGATGCAGCGGACGGGTGCCTGGCGGGAGATCACCACACACCTGGACCTCAACGGCAAGGAACGCGCCACCAGCGCCGTCCTTGCCGGTCCGCACCACGAGTGATGAAAGAATAGGCCAGTGACCACAACCTACAACTGCACGTCAGAGGACCAGCGCGCCCTTGGACTGGAGCATGCCCAGCGTGCCATCAGCGAAAAGAAGTGCGTGGTGTTCCCCACGGACACGGTCTATGGAATTGCCGCCGACGCCTTTTCTCCGCAGGCCGTCACCATGCTGTTGGCGTCCAAAGGGCGCAGCCGCACCATGCCGCCGCCGGTACTGATTCCCCGGATCAACGCGCTGGACGGCCTGGCCACAGATGTTTCCGCTGATGCCCGCAAGCTCGCCGAGGCGTTCTGGCCGGGGGGACTGACCCTGATCCTGCACGCCCAGCCGTCACTGGACTGGGACCTGGGCGAGACCCAGGGAACTGTGGCCCTACGTATGCCCGCCGACGAGGTGGCCCAGGAACTCCTGACGCTGACCGGTCCGCTGGCCGTGTCCTCCGCCAACCGGACCGGCCAGCCGCCGGCGCAGACCGCCGCGGAGGCACGTGCCCAGCTCGCGGAGTCCGTGGAGGTCTACCTCGAAGGCGGTTTCCGGCCGGTGGAAGGAACCGACGCCGTGCCCTCCACGATCGTGGATGCCACCGGGGCGCTCCTGCGCGTGGTGCGCAACGGCGCCGTGTCCCTGGAGCAACTCCGGGAGCACGTTCCGGGCGTCTTGGGTCTGGGCGAGATTCCGATGGCTGAGCCCGAGAAAGAATCTGAAGAAGTCGCTCTGCAGGCCGAATCAGCAGCTGAAGAGCCGGCAGCTGAAGAGCCGGCCGCTGAAAAAGCTGCCGACGAGCCGGCCGCGCCGGTTCGGGAGACTGACGGGTGAGCCTGGCACGCCAGCACATCCCCGTCCTGGGCGTGGACGCCACGCCGCTCAAGGTGGACGACCTGCTTGAGGTGCTGGCGGGGTTCGTCGACGACGGGACCAAGCGGACCGTCGTCGGACATAACTTGCACAGTGTCACGCTGACTCATTCCGACGCCGGCTTTCGTTCCGTTTATGAGGAGAGCGACGTGGTGCTCCTCGATGGGGCGCCGGTGCTCTGGCTGTGGAGCCGGACGGGGAATGCTGTGGGGCCGGTCATGGAGTACCGGCTGGGTTCCACGGACTGGTTGCCGTCCCTGGGCAGGGTTGCCGGCCTGAAGCGGATGGCGGTGGTTGGCGCCGGCGCCGAGGCGAACGCCTTGGCTGTCGAAAAGCTCCGGAGCATTGTTCCCGGTGCCACGGTAGCGGGCCTGCCCGGCGAAGGCTGGAACGACGACGTCGAAACGGCCGCTGTGCGCTGGCTCGCAGAGCAGCAACCCCAGCTAGTCCTGCTCGGGTTGGGCATGCCGTTGCAGGAATCAGTGCTGCAGCGCCGGCTCGGCACGCTCCCGCCAGCCATCTACTGCACCGTGGGCGGCGCGATCGAACAGCTGGCCGGAATCCAGAAACTTGCACCTCGATGGCTCGGGAGGCTCGGGCTGGAATGGGCATGGCGCCTGCTGCTGCATCCCCGCCGCGTGGCGTACCGCGTGTTTGGTGAGCCGTGGGTGCTGCTATGGCTGCTGGCCCGGCGCCGGCTACGGCGCGTGTCCTAGAACTTCTGGTCCTCCAGCGGCGCGAAGCCCTTGGCACGCAGTCCCTTCGAGAAGGAACTTGCCCAGGCGAGCAGTCCCTTCAGGTCACGGCGCTGCGCAAAATAGCCAAGATAGCCCCCGACGTCGGCCACCAGCGACTTAACTCGGAAATAGCGCCGGATCAGGTACCCGCGGTTGCGGTAGTAGTAGTAACGTTTGAACGCCGAATCCGGCACGATCACATGCCATCGTGCACCAAAGACGTGCTTCGTCTCGGAAAACGCATGCGGGTGGGTGATGGCGGTGGTGGTCACCGTGCCGAACCGGATGCCCGCCTTGCGGAGGCGGATGGTGAAGTCCACCTCGTCGCCGCGGATAAAGAGGCGCATGTCCGGCAGGCCCACCTTGAAGAACACGTCGGACCTGATCAGGGCACCGTTGAAGAAGTGTCCGTCGTTGGGTAGGAAACCTACTTTTTCCAGTTGGGCCCGGTCGTGGGTGACTTTCCCGTCCAGCCGGAAGAAGAAGGACAGCCGGTCGGGATGGCCCGGGGCAACCACCAGCGGGACCACGGCTTCAAGGTCGCGGGCCTCAGCCTCACGCAGCAGCGTGGCGAGGCATTCGGGATCTGCCGGCTCGGCGTCGTCGTCCATCATCCAGACCCATTTGGCACCGCTGGCCACCGCCTTCAGCGCGGCGAGGGCAAAGCCGCCTGCCCCGCCGAGGTTCGCTTCGGAACGGACGTAATCAACATTTGGGTGCCGCGCGGCAACATCGCGTGCGGGGTCCGTGCCGCTGTCGACAAGGCAGATGGTGTCCACTGCCGCGGACTGTGCATTAATGGCGTCCAGCAGGACGGACAGCTCTTTATGACGGTTAAATGTCACGGCGGCAACTGCAACCCGGACGGTCATGGGGATTCCTTTCAGCATGGCCTTCAGGGGATTCCCCGCTCGCAATGCGCCAGTGTGGCGCGAAGCCATGGAGCCGTTGGCGCTAGTATCTTGACTAGAGTCCACTGTAATACAGCCCTGTAAGGCACCAAGCACTGCCTGCTGCGCGCCCGGCGACGGAGAAGTTTCATTTATCGAAAGTCAGATTCCCCGCCAGTGAGCCCATCGATCGAGGACCACCTGTTCGGGCCGCTGTCCATGCCCGTGCGCACCCGCAGGGTTGCGCCGCACACCGACGAAACGGCCGCTATCGCATGATTATGTACCTGCTTATGGGGCTGACGGCTGCCGTCGTGTCCTACGGAGCCACCTGGGGTGCCCGCGTCATCGGGCACCGGCTTGAACTCCATGCCCCCATCCGCAGCCGTGACATGCATACGACGCCGGTGTCCCGGCTGGGAGGGGTGGCCATCTTCCTCGGCGTGCTGGTGGCCCTCCTCGTCGCCAGCCAGTCCTTCTTCGTCAAGGACATCTACCGGAACAACTTCTCGCCATGGGGCGTCCTGGCAGGCGCGGCCCTGATCGTGCTCGTGGGGATCGCGGACGACCTCCTGGACATCCGATGGTGGGTTAAGCTCATCGGCCAGAGCGCCGCAGCCCTGGTGGTGGCCATCTGGGGAGTCCGGATGACCATAGTCCCGTGGGTTCCGGAGCCGATCTACCTGGAGAACGAACTGCTCCGCGTCGTGCTGACGGCCGGGCTCATCGTCACCACCATGAACGCCTTCAACTTCATTGACGGCCTCGACGGGCTCGCCGCCGGTGTGGCCATCATCGGCGGAACTGCATTCTTCTTCACTGCGTACTGGGTGCACCGGAACGCCGTCCTGTTGGACTATTCGGACCTGGCAACCCTGCTCACCGCCGTCGTCGTTGGCAGTTGCATCGGCTTCCTGCCGCACAACTGGTTCCCGTCCAAGATCTTTATGGGCGATTCCGGTGCCATGCTGATCGGCCTGCTGATGGCAGCCGCCGGCATCGTCTCCACAGGCCAGATCACGTCAGGGCTGTACGACCGTGCCAACGGTATCTCCACAGTCATACCGATTCTGCTGCCCTTCGCCGTGCTGTTCCTGCCACTGCTTGACCTGGGCCTCGCCGTCGTCCGCCGGACAGCGCGGGGACGTTCGCCATGGTCCGCAGACCGCGGCCACCTCCACCACAAGCTGCTGGATATCGGTTACTCGCACCGGACGGCCGTGATCCTGATGTACCTCTGGACCGCCATCCTGTCCTTCGGGGGATTGGCCTTTGCAGTCTTCCCCTGGCAAGTTGTATTGGCCGCTGACATCTTCGCCACGCTTGTCATGGGCCTGATTACGGCCTGGCCTTACCTGCGCCGCCACAGTGACCCGTCGCCGGCGTAACGGCGTTCGGATTTATTTCTATCTCGTGTAGAATTCAGGGGCAGCCCAAGCTGCCCCTCCACCCAGCCCCAGGGCGCCGACGATTGGGATCTTATGACCTCCAACGCCGAACCCGGACGTTCGTCCGGCAGCGGACCCGTTGGTGTTTCCGGTCCCACGCGCTCGCTGTGGCTTCGCCTCCTCGCACTCAGTTCAGCTGCCGGTGCAGGCGCCCTGATTCTGGCGGGCATCCCGGCTGTGATCCTGAATGGCCCCAGCGGCGTCCTGTCCAGTACTTTGGGCGGCCTCCTGGTGATGCTCTTCTTCGCCATCAGTCTTCTCGTCGGCCACTTCATGGGGCGCAACAACCCCTCCGGTGCCATCGGAATGTTCGCGGCCACCTACTTTGTCAAGGTCGTGGGTTTCGCGGTTGTCCTGTTTGTGATCGGAGCACCTGCTTGGCTTCACGACCGATGGTTCCTGATTGGCGCCGTTGCCACTGTTGTCTTCTGGCAGGCTGCCGAAATCTATGGCTTCAGCAAGGCGCGCCTGCAGATTTACAACGACCCCGAGCCCAAGGAGCCGAACGATGCCTGATCGGAAACGAACAGCGAAAAACAGTTCCTCCGTGCCCAAGAACGCTGCGCCCACGCCGGGGGTGTCGGCCGAAAACAACGACGGCGGATACAACGCCGGAATGGCCGTCTTTAGCTACATTATTGGCGGAATCATCGTCTGGAGTTTGATAGGGTGGGGTCTGGATTATCTGTGGGGAACCCGCTGGATCGTGCTCGCAGGCGCTCTGCTTGGAGCTCTCGGAGGTTTCTATCTTTCCCACATGCATGGCCTTACCAGTTCCAGAACCACAGCCGGTAAGAGCAGCGCAGACAGCGGCCCGTCCGCGGACGGAAACACAAATGCCAAATAATTTCACAGGGGGAGCTGCGGAGCACAATTCCGCGGGTCCTCGACCAACGCCCAATGATGGACACTGCAGAGAGGAAACGCGTTGATCGCGCTTGCGCTCCCGGCCCAAGATTCAGGAGAGTTTAATCCTCCTGGAATTGAAGAAATGCACCTGCCGGCAATCCTGCCGTGGGGGGTGGCTGACGGATTCTCCAAGCAGATGCTGCTCGTAATCCTGTCGGTCGTCATTATCGCCACATTCTTTCTGCTAGCTGCGCGGAAGCAGCAGCTTGTTCCCGGCAAGCTCCAGTTCGCTGGTGAAATGGCTTATGGCTTTGTCCGAAACGGCATTGCAAAAGACATTATCGGCGGCAAGGACTTCATGAAGTATGTCCCGCTGTTGTTCAGCCTTTTCTTCTTCATTCTGGTGAACAACATCTACGGCGCCATTCCCGTGATCCAGCTCCCGAGCTTCTCGCACGTTGGCGGCGCCTATGTCCTCGCGGGCATTGTGTACGTCACCTGGATTGCCATCGGCATCAAGAAGAACGGCCTGAGGTACTTCAAGCTGGCCACTGTGCCGTCCGGCGTCCCGGTGTACATTCTCCCGATTGTGATCCCGATCGAGATCATCTCTAACTTCCTGGTCCGGCCGGTCACACACAGCCTCCGTCTTTTCGCCACCATGCTGGCAGGACACCTGATCGTCATGATCGCCGGTTCGGGCATTGAGTTCCTCGTGATGCAGGAAAATATCCTGCTCAAGGGAACCTCGCTTCTGGTCATCGCCGGCGCCGTTGCCATGTACATGCTGGAAGCGCTGATCATGGCCCTGCAGGCCTACGTCTTCACGCTGCTGACCGCCATCTACATCGAAGGCGCGCTGCACGCGGACAGCCACTAGGCACCCACAAACTTCCCCTCACGGGGATGAAGCAAACCAAACAACCTGCCACACGGGTGGCATCTTGAAAGGAAGAAAAATGGAAGGCTCCATTAACGGCTCCCTCAACCTCATCGGCTACGGTCTCTCCGCCATCGGCGGTGGTATCGGTGTTGGTCTCGTGTTCGCCGCTTACATCAACGGCGTAGCACGTCAGCCGGAAGCCCAGCGCGTCCTGCAGCCGATCGCGTTCCTCGGCCTCGCGCTGACTGAAGCCCTCGCCATCCTCGGCCTGGTCTTCGCTTTCGTTCTTTCCTAAGCGTAAGAACTTAGCGAACATCCAGAACCGAGTAGATAAGGACGGGTGAATTATGAACCAGGTGATCATCTCAGCCGCAACAGCGGGCGGGACTAACCCACTGGTACCCAACGTCTGGGAAATGGGCGTTGTCCTCGCCGGCTTTGCTGTCCTCATGTTCATCGTGGTCAAGTTCGTTGTCCCGATGTTCGAGAAGACGTTCGCAGAGCGCGCAGAGGCAATCGAAGGCGGCATTGCAAAGGCTGAAAAGGCCCAGGCAGAAGCATCAGCCGCCCTCGAAGAGTACAAGCAGCAGCTCACGGACGCCCGCGCGGAAGCTAACCGCATCCGCGAGGAAGCCCGTGCTGAAGGCGCCCAGATCCTTGCAGACCTGAAGGAAAAGGCCGCCTCTGAGTCTGCCCGTATCACGGCCCAGGCACAAGTGCAGATCGAATCGGAGCGCCAGGCCGCAGTTGTGTCCCTGCGCTCCGAGGTAGGCACGCTGGCCACCACGCTGGCAGGCCGCATCGTTGGCGAAGCACTCAACGACGACGAGCGTTCCGCCCGTGTAGTTGACCGCTTCCTGGCAGATCTGGAAAACCAGAACGCAGGTGCAGCTAAGTAATGTCAGGTGTATCGAGCGAATCGCTGACCACGGCGCTGACCAAACTGGAAGCCAAGCTTCCGTTGGCCTCGTTGGAGTTGGCAAAGGAACTCTTCGGAATCCTGGGAACGGTGGACAGCTCGGCTGGCTTGCGCCGCGCCCTGACTGACCCGTCCCGCACCGGCGACGATAAGTCGGCGCTGGTCAAGCAGCTTGTTGGCGGAAAAGTCTCCGCTGATGCTGCGGACATCGCGGGCGGACTGGCCAGTTCACGCTGGGCATCAGCCCGAGATATCGGCGATGCACTCGAGACGCTTGCCACAACGGTGGTTATTGCCGTTGCTGAAAACAAGTCGGCCGTTTCTGCCTCCGGAATCTCTGGGCTGGAAGAACTGGAGAACGATCTGTTCTCCTTCAACCAGGCCGTTGCCTCCAACCATGAGGTACAACGTGCTCTGTCGGAGCCGCAGGCCAGTGCCGCCGCGAAGATCGGTTTGGCGCAGAAGCTGCATCCCGGTGCCAGCGAGGAAGCAAAAGTCCTCATTGGGCAGGCAGTATCCCAGCCCCGCGGCATCAAGCCGACCAAGCTGGTTACCCGGTTCGCCGAGCTGGCAGCCAAACGTCAGCAGCGCTGGATTGCAACGGTCAGCGTCACCCGTCCCTTGACGGAGACGCAGTTCGCCCGCCTCCAGGCAGGGCTCAACGCCCTGTACGGTCGCGAGCTCAAGGTCAACATGACTGTTGATCCTGGACTGATCGGCGGAATCCGCGTCCAGGTGGGTGACGAAGTGCTGGACGCTTCGGTTGTCACCCGGCTGGGACAGCTTCACCGCCAACTGGCCGGTTAGCCGGACAAGCACAACCTAACGAAACGAAACCCCGGTCATCGTGAGCAACGATGATCACGAAAACAGGAGAGCAGGGACTGCAGATGGCCGAATTGACCATCAACGCCGACGACGTCCGTAATGCGTTGAACGAGTTCGCGGCGTCCTACGAACCCGGAAACGCAGAGCGCGTAGAGGTTGGCCGTGTAACAACCGCAGGTGACGGCATCGCCCGTGTTGAGGGCCTTCCCTCGGTCATGGCGAACGAGCTGCTTCGCTTTGAAGACGGCACCCTGGGCCTGGCCCAGAACCTTGACGTCCGCGAGATCGGTGTCATCATCCTCGGTGACTTCACCGGAATCGAAGAAGGCCAGGAAGTCCACCGCACGGGTCAGGTTCTGTCCGTACCGGTAGGCGACGCCTTCCTCGGCCGCGTGGTTGACCCCTTGGGCCAGCCCATCGACGACCTCGGCGAGATCAAGGCCGAAACCACCCGTGCACTGGAACTCCAGGCGCCCGGCGTGACCCAGCGTAAGTCGGTCCACGAGCCGATGCAGACCGGTCTGAAGGCTATCGACGCCATGATCCCGATCGGCCGCGGTCAGCGTCAGCTGATCATCGGTGACCGCCAGACCGGCAAGTCGGCTATCGCCATCGACACCATCCTCAACCAGAAGGCCAACTGGGCTTCCGGCGATGTGACCAAGCAGGTGCGTTGCATCTACGTGGCAATCGGTCAGAAGGCATCCACCATCGCGGCTGTCCGTCAGACCCTTGAGGACAACGGCGCACTGGAATACACCACCATTGTGGCTTCCCCCGCGTCTGACCCCGCAGGCTTCAAGTACCTGGCACCGTACGCCGGTTCGGCCATCGGCCAGCACTGGATGTACGGCGGCAAGCACGTCCTCATCGTGTTCGATGACCTCTCCAAGCAGGCCGAGGCCTACCGTGCAGTATCACTGCTGCTGCGCCGCCCGCCGGGACGCGAAGCCTACCCGGGCGACGTCTTCTACTTGCACTCCCGTCTGCTGGAGCGTTGTGCCAAGCTCTCCGACGAGCTCGGTGCCGGCTCGATGACCGGCCTGCCGCTCATCGAAACCAAGGCAAACGACGTCTCTGCCTACATCCCGACCAACGTGATCTCCATTACCGATGGCCAGATCTTCCTGCAGTCGGACCTCTTCAACGCCAACCAGCGTCCGGCCGTCGACGTGGGTGTCTCTGTGTCCCGCGTTGGTGGTGCTGCGCAGGTCAAGTCCATGAAGAAGGTCTCCGGTACCTTGAAGCTGGAACTGGCCCAGTACCGTGACATGCAGGCGTTCGCCATGTTCGCATCGGACCTCGATGCCGCATCGCGCCAGCAGCTGACCCGCGGTGCCCGCCTGATGGAACTGCTCAAGCAGGGCCAGTACTCACCGTTCCCGATCGAGAACCAGGTTGTGTCCATCTGGGCCGGTACCAACGGCCACTTGGACGAGGTTCCGGTTGAGGACATCAACCGCTTCGAGACCGAATTCCTCGAGCACCTCAAGCACAAGTCCTCCATCCTGACCACGCTGGCTCAGACCAACGTTATGGACGACGACACTGCTGAAGCTCTGAAGACCGCCATCGTGGCCTTCAAAAAGGGCTTCTTCGGCGAGGGTGACAACCGCCTGGTAGGCGCCGGCCACGAGGAGCATGAAGCTATCTCCGAGGGCGACGTCGACCAGGAAAAAATCGTCAAGCAGAAGCGCTAGTTTCGCTGGCAGGGACTGTCGGAACCCCGAGGTTCCGGCAGTCCCGGCCATCGGGATCTTAGGAAAGGAAAAGTATGGGAGCCCAGATTCGGGTCTACCGCCAGAAGATCAGCTCGACCACGTCGATGCGCAAGATCTTCAAGGCGATGGAACTGATCGCTACCTCGCGCATTGGCAAGGCCCGCGCACGCGTAGCGGCTTCACTGCCTTACGCAAACGCGATTACGCGTGCCGTTTCTGCTGTCGCAAGCCAGAGCGAAATTGACCACCCGCTGGTCACCGAGCCGGCGCAGATCCGCCGGGCCGCCGTCCTGGTCATCAGTGCTGACCGCGGCCTTGCAGGATCCTACTCGGCAACCGTGCTTAAGCAGGCGATTGGCCTCAACGAGCTGCTCCGGGAGGAGGGCAAAGAAGTCACAACGTACGTGATGGGCCGCAAGGCGCAGGCGTACTTCGACTTCCGCAACCTTCCTTACGAGCGCGTGTGGACCGGCAACACCGATGCGCCCGAGTTTGGAACTGCACGTGAAGTCGGCGCGGCATTGCTCGAAGCCTTCGCGACTGACTACGAAGAGGGCGGCGTCGACGAGATCCATGTCGTTTACACCCGCTTCAAGTCCATGGTGACGCAGGAGCCGACGGTTATCCGCCTGCTTCCGCTTGAGGTGGTCGAAGAGCAGGCGGCGTCCGAGTCGGATCTCCCGCCGCTCTACGAATTCGAGCCGGAAGCGGAGCAGGTCCTTGATGCCCTGCTGCCGCGCTACATCGAGTCACGCATTTTCGCCGCCATGTTGCAGGCAGCAGCTTCCGAGCTCGCAGCCCGCCAGCGGGCGATGAAGTCCGCCGGCGACAATGCCACGGACCTCATCAAGAAGTACACGCGTCTGCGCAACACTGCCCGACAGGCTGAAATTACGCAGGAGCTTTCTGAAATCGTGGCCGGTGCTGACGCGTTGAACGCGTAGCCCGGTCCGGTCCAGCTGTACCTGCACTAAAGAACAAACTTAACCCCACGCCATCTACTGAGTGAAGTGAGAGAGATGACTGCCACTGCTACCGAACACGTAGCCGCGACGACCGGTGCTACCGGCCGTATTGCACGTGTTATTGGCCCGGTTGTCGACGTCGAATTCCCGGCTGACGCAATCCCCTCGATTTACAACGCACTCACCACCGAGATTACTCTCAACGGTGAGACCAAGACCATCACGTTCGAGGTTGCCCTGCACCTCGGCGACAACGTCATTCGCGCCATCTCCCTGCAGGCAACCGACGGCCTCGTCCGCGGTACCGCTGTGGTGGACACGGGTGCCCCCATCTCCGTGCCTGTCGGCGACGTCGTCAAGGGACACATCTTCAACGTCCTCGGACAGCCGCTTGACGTGACGGAGGCCGAACTCGAGATCACCGAGCGCTGGCCCATCCACCGCAAGGCCCCGGCCTTCGCGACGCTTGAGGGTTCCACCGAGATGATGGAAACCGGCATCAAGGTCATTGACCTTCTCACCCCGTACATCAAGGGTGGCAAGATCGGCCTGTTCGGCGGCGCCGGCGTCGGCAAGACCGTGCTGATCCAGGAAATGATCACCCGTGTGGCCCGCAACTTCGGTGGTACCTCGGTATTCGCCGGTGTTGGCGAGCGTACCCGTGAAGGTAACGACCTCTGGGTTGAAATGGAAGAGGCAGGCGTCCTCAAGGACACCGCCCTTGTATTCGGCCAGATGGATGAGCCGCCGGGAACGCGTCTGCGTGTTGCACTGTCCGCCCTGACCATGGCGGAGTACTTCCGCGATGTGCAGAACCAGGACGTGCTGCTCTTCATCGACAACATCTTCCGCTTCACCCAGGCAGGCTCCGAGGTTTCCACCCTCCTCGGCCGCATGCCGTCGGCCGTGGGCTACCAGCCCAACCTGGCTGACGAGATGGGTCTCCTCCAGGAGCGCATCACGTCCACCAAGGGCCACTCGATCACCTCGATGCAGGCCATCTACGTTCCCGCAGATGACTACACCGACCCGGCCCCGGCCACGACCTTCGCACACCTCGACGCAACCACGGAACTTTCCCGTGAAATTGCTTCCCGTGGTCTGTACCCGGCCGTTGACCCGCTGACGTCGACGTCCCGCATCCTGGACCCGCAGTACATCGGTCAGGACCACTACAACACGGCTGTTCGTGTGAAGCAGATCCTGCAGAAGAACAAGGAACTCCAGGACATCATCGCCATCCTCGGTGTTGACGAACTGTCGGAAGAGGACAAGATCGTCGTGTCGCGTGCACGCCGTATCCAGCAGTTCCTCTCCCAGAACACCTACACCGCCAAGCAGTTCACCGGCGTCGAGGGCTCCACCGTGACCATCAAGGACACGGTTGAAGGCTTCACCGCTATCTGCGACGGCGAACTTGACCACGTTGCAGAGCAGGCGTTCTTCAACGTCGGCGGCCTGGACGATGTTGAGCGCCAGTGGGCCAAGATCCAGGAACAGACCAAGTAATATGGCTGAGCTTGAGGTTGAGATTGTCGCAGCGGATCACTTCGTGTGGTCCGGAGCGGCCAAGATGGTCAAGGCCCGCACCAGCGATGGTGAGATCGGAATCCTGCCCGGCCACTCGCCCCTGCTGGCGATCCTGGCCGAAGGTGAACTGGCCATTGAGCCGGTTTCCGGGAACCGCATTGCCGTGGCTGTTGACGGCGGATTTTTCTCCGTCGACAACAACCGCGTGGTGATTGTTGCTGACAACGCCCAACTGGGTGACGCGGTTACTGCTGGGATCCGCTAGCACGACCTTGATGGACGCTCCGACTCTTACGTTCATCGCCTTGGCAATCGTTTTTGGATTGCTGGTTTTCGCACTGTGCCTTTCGGGGGTGCGCCGCTTCAATCTGCGGCGCGCCCTTGGCACGGTGGACGCCTCCATTTGCATTGCTGGAAACAGCTGGCAGATGGGGGTTTGTCGTTATCAGGACAACGACCTTGAATGGTTCCGCCTGTTGTCCCTGAGCGTGCGTCCCAAACATAAATTCAAACGCAGCTCCCTGGAGCTGCTGGGCCGCCGCAAGCCCACCGAGGCGGAGGCCGTGAAAGTCCAGCCCGACGTCGTGATTGTCGAGCTGCGGTACGAAGGCCAGGATCTGCGGCTGGCCATGAAATTCGATGCCTACACGGGGCTGTCCTCCTGGCTGGAAGCCGGGCCGGTCATCGGCGTGGGTACCTGGCGCTAGCCACGTGGACTGGATTGCTGATATCCGGTTGACCGACGGACCGTTGTACTGGGCCGCTTGGGTCCTTGGTGCCGCCGCCGCACTGTCCCTGATCTGGCCTCCGCGCGCCCTTGGCCGCCGCCGCTGGTTCCTCAGTGTTGCCGCCGCCGCGGCCGCAGCTGCCGCCGTGGTGGCCCTGGTTCATTGGGTCCTCATCTATTGGGCCTCTACCTTCCCCGAAGAACTGCCGTTCGACGTCCTGGCGTGGGTGTTTCCGGCCGTGGCCGCCCTCCTGCTGGTATTGCTCCGGCTCCCCACGGCGTCGTGGCGCCGTCGTGGGCTGGATGTGCTCGCCCTCCTGGCGGTGGTGCTGCTGGCCGCGGTGCAGATCAACGCATATTTCGGCCTCAACCGGACAGTTGCGGACCTGACGGGAACGGCGCTGACCCGCATCCCGGCCCTGGAACAGGAGCTGATGCGCCAGCCGGACAGCCCGGCCACGCCTCTGGAGGGGTGGAAACCCGCCAATGAGATCCCTGCCGAAGGCGTTGTTCGCACCGCGTCCATTCCAGGAGCTTCTTCGGGCCTCCAGACACGCGACTCGTACATCTACCTGCCGCCGGCCTACTTTGCTTCGAACCGTCCCAGCCTTCCGGTGCTGGTTCTGGTGCCCGGCCAGCCCGGCGGCCCTGCCGACTGGTTGACCGGCGGGTCGCTCCCGGCACGCATGGACACTTTCGCCGCCCGGCACGGAGGAGTGGCGCCGGTTGTGGTGGTGGTTGATCCCAACGGCAACCAGTCAGCGAACAATCTCTGCATGGACAGCGCCATCGCCAAGGCAGACACTTACCTCGCAGTGGACGTGCCGGCATGGATCTCGGGAACGTTGGACGTGGACCCCGACCACCGGAAATGGGCCATGGGCGGGTTCAGTTTTGGTGCCACCTGTGCGGTACAGATGGCCACCCGCCACCCGGAGCTTTACACGGGTGTTCTCGCCTTTTCCAGCGAGAGCGAGCCTGCGCTGGCCAAGGAACGCCAGAAAACGGTTGACGCGGCCTTCCACGGCGACACCGCCGCCTTTGATGCCCAGGTACCGCTGACGCTGTTGAAGGAGCGGAAATATCCTGGCAGCGTGGCGTATTTCGCGGCCGGGGCCACCGATCCTGAGTTTGTGGCAAATCTTCGCACCCTCGAAGCGGCGGCCAGCGGGGCAGGTTTCACCGTGGGCTCGGACGTGGTGGCGCACACCGGCCATTCGTGGGACGTGCTGACTCCCGGCATGGACAATGGGCTTGAGCTGCTGGCCGCACACTGGGGGTGGACCAAATGAGGGAAGCTGGCGAAACCCGTGCGCCGGCCCTGCTCTGGTCAACCGTCGTGCTTCCGGCTGTCCGCAGGATGTGGGGCTACCTGCGGTCGGTGCCACTGACGCTCAGCATCCTCGGCATTTTCCTGTTGGTCGGGGCGGCAACCGGCAGTTTCCTCAGCGGTCCGCCGGAGGAGCTTCTTTCCCTCGCAGGCGTCAGCGCCCCGGGTCTGAAGGCCGGCAACTGGTGGTCCCTGGTGACGTCACTGTTCTTTGCCACCAACCCCCTGGCCTATCTGGTGGCGTCCCTGATGATCCTGCTGCTGCTGGGCCTGGCCGAGAAGAACCTCGGGTCCCTTCAGACGGCAGCGTTTTTCCTCGGTGGCCAGTTTGCTGCTGTCACAGTCTTCCTGCTCCTGACCCAGTTGGCGAGGTACGCGGGGGACGGCTGGCTGGGGCTGATGGCGGACAACAGCCTGATCGGACCCTACGCCGCTGTCCTGGCGGTTTCGCTCGCCGCGAGTGGCAGGATTCCTGTTCTGTGGCGGCGCCGGTTGCGGACGGCGCTGCTCTCGGTGTCGCTCCTGCTGGTTTTGTACGTGGGGCATGCCGAGACCGTGATCGGCCTGGTAGGTGCAGCCGTGGGCCTCGCAGCCAGCTGGTGGAACCAGAGCGACCACGGCCAGCTTCATCCGCCCCGCTCGAGCGGGAGGGAAACCAGGAACCTGCTGGCCCTGACGGTGGCCGTGTTCGCCGTGGGCCCTATCCTTACCGCCGTTGCCCGTACGCCCACCGGCCCGCTGGCGCTGCTCCGGGACGTGGTGCTGAACCCCATGCCAACGCTGGGCCAGCTCGAAGCAAACTGTGGAGCAACAGTGGAGGCATCCTGCCTGGAGGTGGGGCGGACGGGCTTCGCCGGACCCTTTGGCCTTGCCCTGGCAGTAGTGCCGGTGATTCTGCTCCTCATCTGTGCTGACGGCATGCGCCGCGGCCGCCGTATGGCATTGCGCATCACGTTGGCCCTTCAGCTGGCGATTACGGCCATGGCCGCCGTCTACCTCGCCCTGTTCGCGCTGATCCCGCACTACCCCGCGCGGCCGCATACGGCCGCCATGGGTTCGGGTTTTGCCCACATTCTGCCTCTGGTGATCGTCCCACTGCTGCTGGCGGTCCTGCTCTGGATTAACCGCCGCCAGTTCCGAGTCGAGACGATCCCCGCCGCCCGCCGTCGGCTCTTGTCAGTCGTAGGTGGCGTCTGGCTCCTCCTGGCCGGGAGCTACGCCCTGGCCTGGTTTGCCGCTGGGGGAATGACGCGCGACGGCGGCCTGCTGGGCTTGCTGGCCGAACTGTCCAGGCAGTATCTGCCGGTACCACTGCCCAATCTCTACCACCGGGTTTTTGCTGAACGGAACGGACTCGAGTCCCTGATTTTTGGCTACGCCGGACCGGTCTTCTGGCTTGTTGCCTTGGCGGGCGTCTGGTCCGTACTCCTGGGCCGGCACCATGGCAGCGATTCGGGCCACGACGACAGAGCCGCGGCCCGGAAGCTGTTGCATGAGGGCGGCGATTCACTGTCGTGGATGGCCCTCTGGGAGCCCAACCGGTACTGGTTCAGCCCGGATGGACGCGGCGCCGTCGCCTACCAGCTGCACGGCAGTGTTGCCCTGACGCTGGCGGGCCCCTTCGGTGCGGCCGACTCCCGTCAGCGGACCGCTGAAGGGTTTCTTTCCTACTGCGGCAACCGCGCGCTCATCCCGGCCTTCTACTCGTGCGATGACACGCTGTGGCCCCTGCTGCAGGACCGGGGCTTCCAGCGCGTGTCGGTAGCGCAGGAGACCAGGCTGTCCGTCCGGCAACTTGAATTCACGGGCAAAGAATGGCAGAACGTCAGGACTGCCCGCAACCGCGCCGCCAAGATGGGCGTCAAAGCCGTCTGGGGTACCTACCACGGGCTGCCGTCCGCCCTGCGTGCCCGGCTCAGCGAAGTGTCGGAGGAATGGGCGGCAGGAAAATCAGTTCCGGAAATGGGATTCACGCTGGGCGGCATGGATGAGCTGATGGACGACGAAGTGCTGTGCTGCCTGGCCGTGGATGGCGACGGCCATGTGCACGGGGTCACCAGTTGGTTGCCCGTTTACGACGGCGGGACGCTGGTCAGCCGCACTCTGGACGTTATGCGCCGGGGTGCTGACGGATTCCCCGGGGTGATGGAGTTCCTCATTGCTTCGGCGGTCCTGGAGTTGCGCGAATCCGTGGAGGTGATCTCGCTCTCCGGGTCCCCGCTCGCCAGCCGGCCCGGCGACGAAACGCCGGGGAAGCCGGTGCGGGCAGAGAACCTCGTCCGCATCCTCGATGTGGTGGGCCACGCCCTCGAACCGGTCTACGGATTCCGGTCCCTGGCGGCTTTCAAATCACGCTTCAAACCCGAGTACCGAACCCTTTACCTGTATTACCAGGATCCGCTGCAGTTGCCGGCGATCGGACGGGCGCTCACCCGGGCCTATTTGCCCGGCCTTTCGCTGCGGCAGGGGGCGCGGCTGGTCCGGGGCCTCGTGGGCCAGGGAAGCTGATCCTCACAGCGGCACGAACGATTTGGGACTGGAAAGTCACGGTGGACAAAGACATTGCGGACAAAGAAAAGACCCCCGGCACGGATGCCGGGGATCTTTTCTTCGCTGGAGGCCACGCGGATGGCGGCCGCCGGGCGGGGGACTAGACCAGCGTTACGCCGGTAGCCTGGGGGCCCTTGGCACCCTGACCGATTTCGAACTGAACGCGCTGGTTCTCGTCGAGGGTCTTGAAGCCACCGGTCTGGATTTCCGAGTAGTGAACGAAGACATCGCCATCGGAGTCATCCGGGGTGATGAAGCCGAAGCCCTTTTCAGCGTTGAACCACTTGACGGTTCCCTGTGCCATTTATTTCTCCTCATTATGGAACTTGTCTAAGTCCGGCACACCTCGTGCCGGACTAGGTCACTCCGCGAGAAGAATCCTTCAATGCCGTTCCTGGGAACCTGCGCTGCAGGAGCTTCGCGCTCGCAACATGTCTTGCGAGCATGAAAAACACCTACACAAAGACTGGTCTAAGAATTTCACGCCGATTCCGTCAGGTCAACGGTCTGAACGGCCAATACGGCAAATTTTGCGTATAAAAAGGATGAATCCCCTTGTCAGGGGGCCGAAGGCGTCACCGGTGCGGATATCCGGCGTCAGAAAAGCGGAACTCGGCGTCATAAAAGCGGATAGCGGGCCTCAGAAAAGCCGGGAGTCGCTGTCATCCACCCCGCGCATGGCGTCGTAGTCCAGCGTGATGCAGTCGATACCGCGGTCGTTGGCCAGCACCTTGGCCTGCGGCTTGATCTGCTGGGCAGCGAAGATGCCACGGACCGGGGCCAGCAGCGGATCGCGGTTCAGGAGTTCAAGGTAGCGCGTGAGCTGCTCCACGCCGTCAATGTCGCCCCGCCGCTTCAGCTCGATGGCCACGGTGGCCCCGCTGGCGTCACGGGCCAGGATGTCCACCGGGCCGATGGCGGTGAAGTACTCGCGGCGAATGAGCGAAAAACCTGAGCCCAGCGTCTCGATCTGATCGGCAAGCAGGCGCTGGAGGTCGGCTTCGACGCCGTCCTTGATCAGACCGGGGTCCACCCCGAGGTCGTGGGAGGACTCGTGCAGCTGCTCGTGGATGTTGATGATCAGGCGGTCATCGGTCTTGGCGGACTGGACGGTCCACTGTTCCGTGACGCCAAGCTCCAGGTCAATGTCCTCCGGCGAGGACACCCGCAGGGTTGCGGGCGGGCTCATCCAGTTCAGCGGCTTGTAGGAGCCGCCGTCGGAATGAACCAGCACCGAGCCGTCGGCCTTGACCAGCAGGAGCCTGGTGGCAAGGGGGAGATGGGCTTTGAGCCGGCCAACATAATCAACTGAACATCGGGCTATGACAAGTCGCACGCCGTACACACTACCGGGGCTGGGGCAGAATGGAGGCATGCCGCGTTCCAACCGTCCCCGTCGCCCTGCCTCCGGAAAGCCGGGCATAGCTGGCGGAAAGCCGGTGGGCAAGAAGGGCAACGGCGACGTTCCGGAGTTGGATTTGGAGCGGGCGCGGGCTGGAATCGCCCGCCGGGAAAGCGCGCCCGACGGCGAGTGGACGGTCAGGACCATGACCGCCAGGAACGCGGAAAAGACCTACATTTGCCCCGGCTGTTCCACCGCTGTGGTCCCCGGCATCGCCCACCTGGTGGTCTGGAAGGACGATCACATCTTCGGTGCGGCCGCAGGCCTGGCTGAGCGCCGCCACTGGCACACCAACTGCTGGCTGTCCCGGACGTACCGTTACCGCTGACTCGGAATAGCCCCGGCGAACGGCTCCGCCCCGGAGAAGCCGCGTTAAGAGCCAGCGCACTGCGCCTGCGGACGCCGGGAGTCGCTAAGCTGGCAGGCATGACTTTTGATCCCGTGTCGTACGAATTCAGCCAGCCAACAGGGCCCGCACCCATCCGCGCGTCAACGGTGCTGCCGGCCCGTCGCGAGAACATCGAGCTCCGCACGGAGGATGGCCACACGCTGGTGGGGGAACTGGCGCTGCCCGAGTCCGGCCAGATCACCGCGACGTTGATCACCCTGCATCCGCTTCCGACGCACGGCGGTTTTATGGACTCGCACGTGTACCGCAAGGCGTCCTACCGGCTTCCGGCCCTGGCCGGCGTGGCTGTGCTTCGTTTCAACACGCGCGGGACGGAGTCGCCGCGGGGAACCAGCGCAGGTTCCTTCGAAGAAGGGATTGGCGAGCGGCAGGACGTTGAGGCGGCGGTGCGTTTCGCCGTCGAACGCCAACTGCCCAACCGCTGGCTGGTGGGCTGGTCCTTCGGCACCGAGCTGGCGCTGATGTACGGTGCCGTTGAGCCGGTGGCGAGCCAGGTTGAAGGTGCTGTCCTGCTGTCACCGCCGCTGCACCGCGCAACGGATGCCCACCTGCGCCTCTGGGCGGACTCCGCCAAGCCGCTCACGGTGCTTGTGCCGGAGCATGACGACTACCTCCAGCCCGCGGCCGCCGCT
The DNA here is from genome assembly GCF_001484605.1 of Pseudarthrobacter sulfonivorans. NCBI lineage: Bacteria > Bacillati > Actinomycetota > Actinomycetes > Micrococcales > Micrococcaceae > Pseudarthrobacter > Pseudarthrobacter sulfonivorans. The sequence continues at coordinate 4,140,865 of NZ_CP013747.1, forward strand.
GAACGCTTCAGCCTGGTGCCACAGGCCCGGGTGGTAGGCGTCGACGGCGCCAAGCACCTTTGGGTGGGGGAGAAATACGCTTCCCGCGTGCTCAATGAAATCGTCGACGACGTGACGGAAGCGGGCTCCGGACCCGAAGGCCTGCCGCAAGTGTGGAACGGCCCGGTGGCTACCTCAGCCGCCTAGTGCCTGCCCGATAGTGCCTGTCCGCTAGTGCTTGTCCTGGCGGGCGATGTAGATCTCCTTGACCAGGAGCAGGATGGCGGCCGCCGTGGGGATGGCGATGAGCGCGCCCAGGACTCCCAGCAGGCTGCCGCCGGCAATCACGGAGATCACGGCCACGGCGCCAGGCACGGCCACGGCTTTCTGCATGATGCGCGGCGAGATGAAGTAGGCCTCGAACTGGAGGTAGGCGAAGTAGCAGATGCCGTAGACGGCGGCGGTCTGCCAGCCCTCCGTCAGCGATACCAGCAGGACCACGATGCCGGCGATCATGCCGCCCACCAAGGGGATGAACGCCAGCAGGGCCACCACGAAGGCCAGCAAGAGGGCGAACGGGACACCCACAATGGACATCACGATGAAAGCAAACGTGGCATTGAGCAATGCCACGCAGGCCTGCCCGATCACGTAGTTGCCGACGGAACGGGTGATCTCCTCGGAGAGGGCTTCCACCCGGGCCCGGCGAGACCGCGGGGCCAGCCGGTAGCCCCACTTCTTCATGGCTGGAAGGGCGGCCAGGAAGTAGAGGCTCAGGACCAGGACGATCAACGTGCCGAAGAGACCGTTGGCCAGGGTGGAACCGAAGCCCACCACCCCGCCGAAGATCCCGCCCATCGCCGCCGGATCATTGACGAACTTGTCGAGTTCCTCGTTGATGCGGTCGCGGACCCCGAACTCGTTATCAAGATTGCGGAAGAACTCAGAGTCGATGAAGTCCCGTACCCAGGTGGGTGCCTGCACCACAATTTGGGTGACCTGTTCCACGATGGTGGGAATGAGGGTAGCGAAGAACCCTCCCACAGCCACTACGAGGACAAGGACGGCCAGAAGAATGCCGACCGGGCGGGGAATGCGGCGGTTCTCCAGCCAGCCCACCACGGGTTCCAGGCCAAGGGCAATGAACAGAGCAGCAACAATCCATAGCAGTAGCTGGGTGGTGTTGGAGCCGATCCAGTAGACCAGCAGTGCAAGGCCGACCCCTACGGTGCCCATGAAGCCCATGTAAAGGGGATGTTGCATCGACATCCGGGGACCCGGACGGCCAAACTGCGCGGCTGTCCCGCCAGCCCCGCCGTCTTCGATGGCGGCAGGTTCTTCCGTGTGGTTGTATTCCGGCGGGATCTCAAACCGGAGCCTGGGCTGGGCGCCCGGCAGCGGCTGGCGCAGGCGCCGAACAAGCTGGCCAAGGGCCGAAGCTGCGGAGCCCCGTCGCTTCGCCGTCGCAGGCGTGTCCGGCGAGGATTCCAAAGCGCCAGCGGCCGGTTGATTTTCGTGTCCCGTGGAGGACTCTTCCGTCTTGTCAGTCACTGGATTCTGGGGCCTGTTCCGTGCGTGGCGCCGCATTTGCGGGCCGGTGTGATGATCATCGCAAACACTATCAGCAGCCTTGCCAACAGGAGCGAGGGCGCCCGCCGGGCCGCCCGGGCGCCGCCGATTCCGGACCCCGCTGGCGCCCAAACGGGGGTTCTGGTAACAAAACGGTTACTATTGAAAGTAAACCCCCGCGAATGATAGGTGTTTCCTTTGCGCTTCAAGACTGCAGTTGCACTCGTGCTGCTCGGCCTCCTGACACTTCTGGCCGGTATTGGCCAGAAGACAATCTGGGCTCCCTCCGAGACCTTTACGGCTTCCGCCCCGGCAGATGCCGCGGAGGCGCCACTGACCGTCATCGACCAGAACCTGCGCACCGCGCAGGGCGGAACGGTGAAGATCAAGATCGAAGGCGACGGCAACTTCATGCTCGCGGCCGGCCGGCCTGACGACGTGGACGCCTGGGTGGGCCCGACGGCCCACAACACCATCACTGGGGTTTCCGAGGACAACAAATCCCTGCAGGTTGAGCACGCCGACGGCGACGCCACGGCGCCGAATCCGTCCGGATCCGATCTCTGGGTTTCCACTGAGAACGCGAGCGGTGAGCTGGAGTACTCGTGGACGCCGCCCGCTGACGGCGAATGGTCACTGCTGCTGGCGTCCGATGGCACCAAGCCCGCACCGTCGTCGGTCTCCATGACGTTCCCGAATGACACCTCCACCCCGTGGGCCATCCCGCTGATGGTGATTGGCGGCCTGCTGATCCTCGCCGGCATTGCCCTGGTGGTCCTGTCCGCACGCAAGCGGGACGGTGAAGGCAACGGCACGGGAAGCCTGTTCGCCCGGCGCGCCCGGGCCAAGGCCGAGGCAAGGTCCGCCTCACGGCTCGGCATGGTCTCCGGCGGCATGGTCACCGCCGCAGTGACCGCCCTTGTTGTGGCCGGAACGGGTGTTGCTGCGAACGCTGCCACCACGCCCGCGCCGGCTCCCGAATCAGCATCGCCGGAGGCCGCCCAGGGGGCCGCGCCGGTCCTCCTGGACGCCCAGTTCCGCAGGATCCTGGAGCAGGTCTCCAGCACCGCCGACGCCGGTGACGCCGCAAAGGACGCAGCCAAGCTCGCAGAGCGCGTAGCCGGGACGGAGCTTGAGGTCCGTACGCAGAACTACAAGATCCGTTCCCAGGTGGGCACTTATGAAGCCCGGATGCCCGTCCGTTCCACGAAGCTCCTCACCACGGTGGTCACCAGCGACCGCAGCTGGCCGCGTTCAGTCCTCGCCGTTACGCAGGGTGACGGCAACGTCGTCCCGCAGCTGCTCACCCTGGTCCAGCCCTCCCCGCGGGAGAACTACAAGCTGACCGAGACCACCCCGCTGCAGCCGGGAACCACGTTCCCCGCCATCGGCCGGAACGGCACCGACACGCTGGCCGCCAACGACAAATCCGGCCTGCTGTACAGCGGCGAAGAAGCCCTGGCCGGGCTGGCCGACCGCCTGGCGAATTCAGAGTCGAGCTTCAAGGACAAGCTCGTGGAGGGCGCATCCTCGCCGTACATCGCCGACACGCTCTCCTACCAGGCCGAGGTAGTCAAGTCCGGCGAAAACGGCAACTTCTCCTTCACCCACAAGGTAGTACCGGAAAGCACTGTGGTGTTCCGGACGGCCGACGGCGGGGCGCTCGTGCTGGGCCGGATCAACTTCGGCTTTGATGGCACGCCCAAGGCCTCCGGTGACAAGCTCACCATCGGCGACGATGCCGCGGCGCTCGCCGGCGGCAAGGAAACCACCACCGGCATGGTCCTGAACTTTGCTGAATCAATGGCGGTCTACGTTCCGCCGGCAGGTTCCACGGATCCCATCAAGCTGGTGGCCGCAACGCGCGGGCTGGTAGGCGCAAGCTTCAAATAGGCCCGCAGGGTCCAGTCCCAGATGCAGTACCCCCGGCAGCGGCCGGAGTGGCTAGAGTGGAAAGCATGAGTTCGCCAGCTTCCCGCCCAGTCCCTCCCGCCGCTGCCAGCCTGCTTAACATGCGTGGCGCCGTCGACCTTTCATCCCTGAAACAGCGACAGGCGCCGCCTGCGGCTGCCGGCAATCCGCCTGTTTCCGGGGATGCGGGTGGCAGCGCAGAAGCGGGTGCGGCAACGCCCGACGACGGCGCGGCACCGCTGCGTGTCACTGTCACCGAAGGCAATTTCCAGGAACTCGTGGAGCTTTCCGCCCAGGTTCCGGTGGTCTTCGCGCTATGGGCCGCGTACTCGCCGGAATCCGCCGCGATGCTCGACTCGCTGGAGCGGGTCATCAACAGCTACGGCGGCCGCCTGGTCTTGGGGGCGGCGGACATCGAAGCCTTCCCGCAGCTGGCACAGGCCTTCCAGGTCCAGGCCGTCCCCACGGCCGTCGCCGTCCTCAAAGGCCAGCCCGTACCGCTCTTCCAAGGCGGCGCCGAGGAATCCCAGATCCGCCCCCTCCTGGATGAACTGCTGAAAGTCGCGGCGGCCAATGGGGTTACGGGCAGCCTCGGCGGGGGCGGTGCGCCCATGGAGACTGAACCAGCACCTCTTCCGCCGCTGCACCAGGCCGCGTTCGACGCCATTGAAGCGGGCGACTATGAGGCCGCCGCCGTGGCCTACCGGCAGGCCCTGCTGGAAATGCCCGCCGACGCCGAGGCCAAGGCCGGCCTGGCCCAGGTGGAGCTGATGGCCCGGCTCCAGCCGCTCTCCGCCGAGGACTCGGAAGCCTTGCGTACCCTCGCCGCCAACGAACCTGACAATCTGGCCGCCCAGCTGGACGTGGCGGACCTGGACGTGTCCGGCGGCCACGTGGAGGACGCGCTGAACCGCGTGGTCAGCTTCATCGGCCGGAACTTCGGCCCGGAACGGGAGACTGCCCGCGTACGCCTCCTGGAGCTCTTTGACGTGGTGGGCACGTCCGACCCCCGTGTTGCCAAGGCACGCCAAGGACTCGCCAGGGTCCTGTTCTAGTGCCGGCCCTGTTCCAGCCGCTCAAGCTCCGCTCCCTGGAGCTCACGCACCGCGGCTGGGTATCACCCATGTGCCAGTACAGCTGCGGTCCCGACGGCGCCCCGGGGGTTCCGAACGACTGGCACCTGATGCATCTGGGCTCCTTCGCCGCGGGCGGCGCCGCGTTGATCCTCACCGAGGCGGCCGCCGTGAACGCGGCCGGCAGGATCAGCCCCCGCGATGCCGGGCTGTACAACGACGAACAGGCCGAGGCCTGGCAGCGGATCACGTCCTTTGTGCACCGGCACGGTGCCGCGGAAGCGAAGATCGGCGCCCAGCTTGCCCACGCCGGCCGGAAAGCGTCCGCCTACTGGCCGTTCGCCGGGCAGCGGGGGAGCGTCCCGGAGTCCGACGGCGGCTGGCCCACGGTGGGGCCGTCACGGCTTGCCTTCGACGGCTTTGCCGAACCCGCCGCGATGACCGAGGCGCAGATCCAGGACGTCATTTCCGACTTCGCGGCCGCCGCAGTGCGTGCCGTGGACGCCGGGTTCGACACCGTGGAGATCCATGGCGCGCACGGCTACCTCCTGCACCAGTTCCAAAGCCCGCTGATCAATACGCGGACCGATTCCTGGGGCGGGGATGAGGCCGGACGGAACCGGCTGATGCTCGCCGTCGTTGATGCCGTCCGCAACGTCATCCCCGAATCCATGCCCCTGCTGCTGCGGATTTCAGCCACCGATTGGGCGCCGGGCGGCGTCGATGTCCAGGCTTCGGTCCGGCTGGCCGCCCAGGCGGCAGAACACGGAGTGGACCTCATCGACGTCTCCAGCGGCGGGGCCGTGGCCCATCAGGACATCAGGCCGGGTCCGGGCTACCAGACGGAGTTCTCCGCACGCATCCGCCGGGAAGCCGGTGTGCCCACAGGCACCGTGGGCCTGCTCACTTCCGCAGGCCAGGCCGAGCATGCCGTGGCCACCGGGCAGGCCGACGGCGTGTTTATTGCCCGGGCCGCGCTCCGGGATCCGCACTGGTGGCTCCGTGCGGCGTTTGAACTGGGGCATGACCTCCCCTGGGCACCGCAGTACGAACGGGCCATGCCGCGGCATTCGTTCTAGGGTTCCCTACGCCTTAGGCACTACTCCCGCGGGAGGACCCCTTCGGCAGGGCCCTGGGTCTAGGCTGGCATCATGACTGCTGCGCATCCTGATCCCCACTCTGATCCGGTGGTGCACGCCGGGCCGGTTCCTGCCTTGTCCATCCGCGGCCTCGCCAAGCGTTTCGGCGGAAAAATCGCCGTGGACGGCATCAGCCTCGACGTCCCGGCAGGTTCATTCTTTGGCATCGTGGGGCCCAACGGCGCCGGCAAGACCACCACGTTGTCGATGGCCACCGGCCTGCTGCGGCCCGACTTCGGGACAGCCGTTGTCCACGGGGTGGACGTCTGGGCCCGGCCGCTGGAGGCCAAGAAGCTGATGGGCATCCTCCCTGACGGTGTCCGCCTCTTTGACCGGCTCACCGGCGAACAGCTGGTCACCTACGCCGGGCTGCTGCGTGGCATGGACAAAGACGTGGTGGCCTCCCGCGTGGGGGAGCTGTTGTCCGCCCTGGACCTCAGCGAGGACGCCGGGACCCTCGTGGTGGACTATTCGGCCGGCATGACAAAAAAGATCGCTCTCGCCTCGGCCTTGATCCACGCCCCGCGGCTGCTGGTGCTCGATGAACCCTTCGAGTCCGTGGATCCCGTCTCGGCGGCCAACATCCGGTCCATCCTGGACAGTTATGTAGCCTCCGGCGGGACGGTGATCGTCTCGAGCCACGTTATGGACCTGGTCCAGCGTATGTGCGACCACGTCGCCGTGGTGGCGGCCGGAAGGCTCCTCGCCACCGGGACCGTGGACGAAGTCCGCGCCGGGGCAACGCTGGAAGAAAGGTTTGTCCAGCTCGTCGGCGGACGCAACCACACGGAAGGCCTGGAATGGTTGCGCACCTCCTAAGGCTCAAACTGACCCTGCTGCGGAACGGCCTTCGCCGCAGCCCCTGGCAGCTTGTCGGCCTGGCGTTCGGCGGTCTCTATGCCTTGGGGCTGGTGGGGGTAGTGGTCGTGGCACTTATCCTGCTGCGCACTGCAGACCCCGAACTGGCCCAGACGGTTGTGGTGCTTGGTGGTTCAGCGGCCCTCCTCGGCTGGGGCCTCATTCCGGTGGTCGCGTCCGCCGCAGACCTGACCCTGGACCCTGCCCGCTTCACCACCTCCGCCATCCCCATGCGCCAACTGCTCACGGGGCTGGCCCTCGGCGGGCTGATCGGCATCCCCGGCCTGGCCACCGCGCTCGCAGCGCTCGCCACCGTGTGGACCTGGGCCCGTGGCCCCCTTCCCGCGGTTGCCGCACTGGTGGGTGCCGCCGTCGGCGTTCTGACCTGTATTGTCCTGTCCAAAGTGGTCACCACCGCTACCGCCAGCCTGGCGTCGTCGCGCCGGTTCAAGGATGTCAGCGCCATCGCATTTATGGTCCCGCTGGTCCTGATGGGCCCGATCGTCGCTGGCGTCGGCAGGGGCATCACCGCCTCGACGGGTTTCCTGCCGGAGCTGGCTGCCACCTTGTCCTGGACGCCACTTGGTGCCGCGTGGTCCCTCGGTGGTGATGTTGCGGTTGGCCGCCCGGGAGCGGCCGCACTGAAACTCGTGATCGCCGCAGCAACCCTCGCAGTCCTGTCCTGGTGCTGGAAACTGCTCCTTGAACGGGCCCTGGTCAACCCGCCCTACGCCGGCAGCGGGAGCCGCAAGGGTGGCAAACTTGGGCTGTTCGACCTGCTGCCGGCCACACCGGCCGGTGCAGTAACAGCGCGGGCGCTGACCTACTGGCTGCGCGATCCCCGCTATTCCGGTTCCCTGGTGGTGGTCCCGCTGCTCCCCATCCTGCTGGTCTTCCAGGGCAGCCAGTCCGGTGACTACGGAGTACTGGCGGTGGCTGCCCCGCTGGCTGCCTTCCTGCTGGCCTGGTCCATCTCAGCGGACGTCTCCTATGACAACACGGCATTCGCGCTGCATGTGGCCACGGGTGTCCGCGGTGTGGACGACCGGCTGGGCAGGGCGTTGGCCTGCCTGGCTTTTGCCCTGCCCGTGGTGCTGATCTTTGCAGTGGGCCAGTACTTCTTTACCGGCAGCTGGTCGGAACTGCCCGGCCAGTTGGGCTTGAGCCTGGGCATCCTCTTCACCGGGCTTGGCTTGTCGTCCGTGGTGTCGGCACGCTATACGGTGGCCGTCCCGTTGCCCGGGGACAGCCCGTTCAAGAAACCCCCGGGCAACGTAGGGCAGACCCTGGTGGTGCAGTTTGCCGGCATGGGCGTCCTGAGCCTGCTGGTCCTGCCCGAGGTGGGCCTGCTCATCGCGCAGCTGGTCACGGGGAATGCCATGTTCGGGTGGGCCAACCTGGCCGTCGGCCTGATGCTGGGACTGGCGCTGTTTGGTGCGGGCATTCGGCTGGGTGGAAAGTGGCTTGATGCCCGCGGACCCGAACTGCTGGCCCAACTGACCGTCAACCGCTGACTCCGTAACGCACCAGACGTAAAGCACCAGAAAGGCGGCCGGACATGGAAGTTGTCATCCTCCAGGGCAGCAAGCAGATCGGACAGCTCGTCGCCGATGCCATCGAGGCCCTGCTCCGGCGAAAGCCCACCGCCGTACTGGGCCTCGCCACCGGGTCATCGCCACTGCCGGTGTACGACGAGCTGGCGGCGCGGCACCAGCGTGACGGGCTGGACTTCAGCAATGCCCATGCCTTTGCCCTGGACGAATACGTGGGGCTGGACCACGGGCATCCGGAGTCCTACCGGGAAGTCATCCGGCGGGAATTCACCAGCCGGGTCAACATCGCCGAAGGCAACGTCCATACGCCTGACGGGGCGGCCGCGGACCTGCCTGCGGCCTGTTCCGCCTACGAGGAGGCCATGCGGGCAGCGGGCGGCGTGGACCTGCAGCTCCTGGGCGTGGGTACGGATGGCCACATCGGCTTCAACGAGCCCGGTTCCTCGCTCGCATCCCGGACCCGCATCAAAACGCTGATCGAGCAGACGCGCCGGGACAACGCCAGATTCTTTGGCAGCCTGGCAGAGGTGCCGCACCATGTGGTGACCCAGGGGCTGGGCACCATCCTCGAGGCCCGGCACGTTGTCCTCATCGCTACCGGGGCACAGAAGGCACCGGCCGTCCGCGACTTTGTGGAGGGGCCCGTCGCCGCCATCTGCCCGGCCTCGGTCCTCCAGTTCCACCCGCACGCCACCATCCTGGTGGATGAGGCCGCGGCGTCGTCGCTGAAGCTCGCCGACTTCTACCGGCACACGTACGATCACAAGCCTGCCTGGCAGGGTCTGTAATTCCAGGGGCTGTAATTCCGGCCACACACCACGGGCGGGTGCGTAGCGGCGTTGCGCGGAACGGCCGACGGCGGCGGGTGCGGTGCATGCAAAACGGTCCTCCCGCCGTCGAACGTCCTCCGTCCTGGGACGCTAAGATGGATGCCATGACTAGCATGACGGACCCTCTCGAAAACGACCCGATGCGCGAGCTTTCCGGGGCTGGAACGTCCACGGCAACCATCGAGCGCGAAGAGCTGCGCCAGGAAGTGGAGCCGGGTGACCGGGAACGCTTCTCGCACTATGTGCGCAAGGAAAAAATCATGGAATCCGCGCTGACGGGTGATCCTGTCATTGCCCTGTGCGGCAAAGTGTGGACGCCGGGCCGGGATCCGCAGAAGTTCCCGGTGTGCCCCATGTGCAAAGAGGTTTATGACGGCCTCCGCCCGGGCAACGACGGCGGCAAGGGTCCCGGAGGGGACTCGGGCAACAACAAGTAGTGACGGAGACGCTCTTTGGCGGCCCCACCCTGCCACCGGCTTATCCGGAACGCGCAGCCTGGGGAACCGCCCAAAAACTCCGTGCCTGGCAGCAGCAAGCCCTTGACCTCTACTTCAGGACCGATCCCCGCGACTTCCTGGCCGTAGCAACTCCCGGCGCCGGTAAGACCACCTTCGCGCTGCGCGTGGCCTCCATGCTCATCGAATCAGGGGCGGTCAACCGCGTCACCATCGTGGCGCCCACGGACCACCTGAAACGGCAGTGGGCCGACGCCGCTGCCAAGGTGGGCATCGCCATCGACCCCAACTTCAAGAACTCCGACGGCCAGCACGGCCGCGGTTTTGTTGGCGTCGCTGTTACATACGCGCAGGTGGCCAGCAAACCCATGCTGCACCGCGCCAAGACCGAGGCCGCCCGCACGCTGGTGATCCTTGACGAGATCCACCACGGCGGCGAAGCCCTGTCCTGGGGCGACGGCCTCCGCGAAGCGTTTGACCCTGCGGCACGGCGGCTCTCCCTGACTGGTACGCCGTTCCGCTCCGATACCTCGCCCATCCCGTTTGTTGAATACGCGCAGGACAAGGACGGCATCCGGCGCTCGAAAGCGGACTACACCTACGGCTACGGCAATGCCCTGCGTGACCACGTGGTGCGCCCGGTCATGTTCATGGCCTACTCGGGCCAGATGCGGTGGCGCACCAGTGCCGGCGAGGAAATGGCGGCCTCCCTGGGCGAGTCCGCGGTCACCAAGGACATCACGTCGCAGGCGTGGCGGACGGCGCTGAACCCGGCCGGGGAATGGATTCCCGCTGTCCTGGCGGGGGCGGACAAACGCCTCAGCGAAGTGCGCCGCACCGTTCCGGACGCCGGCGGGCTGGTCATCGCCACGGACCACGAGGATGCCAGGGCCTATGCCGGGCAGCTGAAAAGGATCACCGGCGAATCGCCCACCGTGATCCTTTCCGACGACGCCAAGGCCTCCAGCAAGATCGAGGAATTCACCGTGAGCGAGAAACGGTGGATGGTGGCCGTCCGCATGGTGTCAGAAGGCGTGGACGTGCCCCGGCTCTCCGTCGGCGTCTATGCGACGTCCACCTCGACGCCGCTGTTCTTCGCCCAGGCCGTGGGCCGCTTTGTGCGCGCCCGGAAACGCGGCGAAACGGCCTCGGTCTTCCTGCCGTCCGTGCCGACGCTGATGGCCCTGGCCAACTCGATGGAGGCCGAACGCGACCACGCGCTGGACCGCCCCGAGAAAGAGGACAGCGACGGCCTGTTCAATCCCGAGGACTCGCTGATGGAAGAGGCCAACCGGGAGGACAAGGCGTCCGACAGCCTTACCAAGGGCAAGTTCGAGGCCCTCGACTCGCAGGCGTCCTTCGACCGGGTATTGTTCGACGGCGGCGAGTTCGGCACCGGGGGAGAAGTGGGCTCGGAGGACGAACTGGATTTCCTGGGCATCCCCGGACTGCTGGATGCCGAGCAGGTGGGGACGCTGCTGCGGCAGCGCCAGCACGAACAGCTCAACCGCAAGAACCGGCGCGCACCGGCAGCCGAGCCGGCCGCCGCGGCGCCGGCCATTCCGGACCACCGGATGCTGATGGACCTGCGCAACGAACTGGCCAAGAACGTGGCGGCCTGGTCGGCGCGGACCGGGACCCCGCACGGTGTGGTGCACACGAAGCTGCGGACCGTCTGCGGCGGCCCTCCGGTGGCCCAGGCGAACGAGGAACAGCTTCAGTCCAGGCTGCGGAAGCTCCAGGACTGGTTCATCGGCCGGAAGTAGTACTTACGCGACTTCGACGCCGCCCAGCTCCATTTCGGCGACGGCATCCTCCAGGTCCTCGGCAATGCCGGCGGTGAGTGAGCGGATGACCGTGACGGAGTAGCCGGCCTGGACCGCGTCCAGCGAGGTGGCCATCACGCAGAAGTCGGTGGCGATCCCTACCACTACAACGTCCTCCACGTCGTGGCTTTGCAGCCAGTCGTCCAGTCCGATGGCGTTGTCCGCGGGTGCGTAGGCTTCTGCGTCAGCGGGCATGGCGCCCGGCTGGCGTTCCCCAGTGGGGACGGCATCCTCAGGTGCCAGCAGGCCCTCAAAGCCGGAGTACGCCGCGGCGAACTGGCCCTTCTGGAAGTAGGCCTGGATGTATTCGCTGTCCAGGTCCGGATGGAGTTCTGCGCCGCGAGTGCCGGCCACGCAGTGCCGCGGCCAGCTGTCCTTGTGATCGGGCGTGTCGGAAAAATGCGCGCCGGGATCGATGTGCCAGTCCTGCGTGGCAACAATGTGGTCGAACTCGTTGTGATGGGCGTCCACGTACTCGCTGATGGCTCCGGCAACATCGGCACCGCCGGCCACGGCCAGGGAGCCGCCCTCGCAGAAGTCGTTCTGGACGTCAACGATGATCAGGGCGCGGGACATCAGTTCTCCTCGTAGATGGTGGGGATGGCAGGCTCGCCGCGCTGCAGGCGGTTGACGACGCCGGGCAGTTCGGCCATGGTGTCCGCGTGCCGTTGGCGGGCGCGGACCACACCCTCGTGTCCGGTCCAGCCCGGCAGCAGCTCGCCGTTCTTCATAAACTGCTGAAGCAGCGGCCGGTCGTTGCCGTCGTCTTCGGGGCGGTGGCCAATGCCCACAATTTCCTGGGTGGCCACCCCCCGCTCGTTGAGCTTGCGCAGCGCGTACTTCCGGCCGCCCATGCTGGTTTTGTTCTTGGCGGTTTTTGCCACGGAGACGAAATTGCCGGCGTCGTCGGTGCGGCTGACGAGCTTGTAGACCATGCTCGCTGTGGGTGCACCGGAACCGGTGACCAGCGAGGTGCCCACACCGTAGGAATCCACCGGGGCGGACTGCAGCGCGGCGATGGCGAACTCGTCCAGGTCCGAGGTGACCACGATCTTGGTGTTCACGTTGCCAAGCTCGTCCAGGAGGCGCCGGACCCATTGGGCCTGGGCCACGAGGTCGCCGGAGTCCAGCCGGACGCCCCCCAGCTTGGGCCCCGCCAACTCGACGGCGGCACGCACCGCTGCTTCGACGTCGTACGTGTCCACGAGCAGCGAGGTGCCGGGTCCGAGGGAGGCGATCTGCGCCTTAAAGGCTTCCCGCTCAGTGTCGTGGAGGAGCGTGAAGGAGTGCGCGGCGGTCCCTACCGTTTTGATGCCGTACCGGAAGCCGGCCTCGAGGTTGGAGGTGCTGTCGAACCCGGCAATGACGGCGGCGCGGGCTGCCGCGACTGCCGATTCCTCGTGGGTCCGCCGGGATCCCATTTCGATGCAGGGCCGGTTGCCGGCAGCGGTGATCATGCGGGATGCGGCGGAAGCGATGGCACTGTCATGGTTCAGGACCGAGAGCAGGTAGGTTTCCAGCATGCAGGCTTCGGCAAACGTTGATTCGACAATCAGGATGGGGGAGTTGGGGAAGTACGCCTCGCCCTCCGGGTAGCCCCAGATGTCACCGGAAAAGCGGTAGTTCGCCAGGTAGTCCAGGGTGTCCTGGTTGACCACGCCGGTCCGCCCCAGGAAGTCCAGCTCGGCTTCGCCGAACCGGAAGTCGGCGATGCCTTCCAGCAGGCGGCCCGTTCCCGCCACAATCCCGTACCGCCGGCCGTCCGGCAGGCGCCGGGCAAAAGCCTCGAAGACGGACCTGCGGTGTGCGGCGCCCGAGTGCAGGGACGCCTGCAGCATGGTCAGCTCGTAGTGGTCTGTGTAAAAGGACGTGCGGGGATGGTCCCAGCTGGCGGAGGTACTCACAAAATTCACTCTAGTGTGCATCCCCATAGAATGGACAGATGACCTTAAGCGTTGCGCTCGGCCCTGATACACAGGAGGGCACCCGGACCGGGACAGAGGCGTCCACGGACTCCCTGACCGCCCCGGACATCCCTTGGAACCTGGTGATCTGGAACGATCCCGTCAACCTGATGAGTTACGTCAGCTATGTCTTCCAAAGCTACTTCGGCTACGCCGAGTCCAAAGCCAACAAGCTGATGATGGAAGTCCACAAAAAGGGCCGGTCCATTGTTGCCCACGGCAGCAAGGAACAGGTTGAGCGGCATGCCGTGGCCATGCACGGCTTCGGCCTCTGGGCCACCGTGGAGAGGGCCTCCGGCGGGAATGGTGGAAGCTCCAAAAACTCAGGAAAATCCGGCGGGTCCGGGCAGGGCAAGGGGAAACGTGGCTAAGGCATTCAAATACGGGCTCAAGGGCATCACCGGGTTCCTGGAACCCGCCGAACGGGAACTGCTCCGCAGCCTGATCGATGACGTCATCTCCATGCTCCAGCCGGCCGAACACACCAGCCAGGATCCGCTGGCCGCCCTGATCGGACTGGATATGGACGTCCAGGAACCGACGGACCGTGCCGTTAAGCGGTTGCTGCCCAACGTGATGAAGAACGACGACGGCGCGTCCCTGGAGTTCCGCCAGCTCACCGAGCGCTCGTTGCGGGAAACCAAGATCGGCGCGCTGCGCGCCGCCGCCCTGGACCTGGACAGGGATGAAGTGGTCCTCACCGCCGAAGGGGCAAGGTTCTGGTCCATGGCCCTGAACGATGTGCGCCTGGTGCTGGCGGAACGCCTGGATATCCGGGATGAAGAGGACGCCGAACACGTGCACCTGATGCAGGACTGGTCCCAGGCCGAGGACGTGGAAAGTTACCTCGCCCTGGTGTACAACTTCACCACGTGGCTGCAGGAATCACTGGTCCAGGCGATGCTCCAGTCCCTGGACTCACGGGGCTGAACTGCTGTCCTGTTCCGGGATTCGACCGCCAATGTGACAAATTTGACATGAGTCGGGCGCCACAATGTGATGGCTGCGGCCCCGGGGAAGACCTATCCTCGAATAATCATGACTACAGCCTCGAGCATGGATCCGTCAGGCGCAGCCGCATCGGACTCCGCAGCCAGCAGCACCACCGCGCAGGTGGGGTCCCGCCCCATCGGCATCTTTGATTCCGGTGTCGGCGGACTGACCGTGGCGCGGTCCATCATCGACCAGCTCCCCAACGAGTCCATCCTCTATGTGGGGGATACCGCCAACGGGCCCTACGGGCCCTTGCCCATTGCCGAAGTCCGCGCCAACGCCCTGGGCGTGATGGACGAACTGGTGGACTCCGGCGTCAAGCTGCTGACCATTGCCTGCAACTCGGCGTCGGCCGCTGTCCTGAGGGACGCCCGCGAGCGGTACACGGCGAAATACGGCATCCCCGTCATCGAGGTGATCCAGCCGGCCGTCCGGCGGGCTGTCGCTGCCACCCGCAGTGGGCGTATCGGCGTCATCGGAACCTCCGCCACCGTTGGTTCACGGGCTTACGAAGACACGTTCGCCGCCGCGCCGGACCTGGCGATCACGTCCGTGGCCTGCCCCGAGTTCGTGAGCTACGTGGAGGCCGGGATCACCACCGGACCCGCCTTGCTGGCTATTGCCGAAGAGTACCTGGCGCCGCTGAAGGCGGCAGGCGTGGACACCGTGGTGCTGGGCTGCACGCACTATCCGCTGCTGACCGGCGTCATCTCGTTCGTGATGGGCGACGCCGTGACGCTCGTGTCCAGCGCGGAGGAAACGGCGAAGGACGTGTACCGGGCCCTCGCCACCCACGACCTTCAGCGCACTGCTGTAACACCGCCGGAACACCACTTCATCGCCACCGGTGACGCCGGCCAGTTCGAAACGCTGGCCCGCCGTTTCCTGGGCCCGGAGGTCCTGTCCGTCCGGCACGTGGACCATGTGGCAGCCCAATACCCCACCGGCAGCCTGGCGCGGATCACGCCCGAGATGATCGCGGCTGCGCAGATCGCCAGCGCCCGGCAGTCGTCGTCGGGACCTCGGATTTCGAACTTTGTGGGCGCCCACCGGGCCGGAGGACCTGCCCTGTGAAGCTCACCATCGTCGGCTGCACCGGCTCGTTTCCCGGCCCGAGCTCCCCGGCGTCCTGCTACCTCCTGACCGCCAGCGACGGCGAGCGGACGTGGAAGATCGTGATGGACCTTGGCAGCGGAGCCCTTGGCGCCATCCAGCGATACACGGACCTTGAGGACATCGACGCGATCTTCCTCACCCACCTGCACCCGGACCACTGCATGGACTTGTGCGGCCTGCACGTGGCCGTCCGCTGGAAGCCCGGCGGCTGGGGACGCGGCAGGATTCCGGTGTGGGGCCCCGCCGCGACGGCGGACCGGATGGCCACCGCCTACGGCCTGGAGCTCGATCCGGGGATGCACGAGGAATTCGACTTCACCAACTGGACCGAAAGGGAATCCGTCACGGTGGGGCCGTTCACGGTGACGCCGTTCGCGGTGAACCATCCCGTAAAGGAGGCCTACGCCCTGCGGGTGGAAGTGACCGAACCGGACAAGCAGGGCAACGCGGTCAGCCGGATCCTGACGTATTCCGGGGACACCGATTCCTGCGCCGGGCTGGAGGAAGCGGCTAAGGACGCTGACCTGTTCCTGTGCGAGGCCGCCTTTGAGGAAGGCCGCGACGACGACATCAAGGATGTCCACCTGACCGGAAAGCGTGCCGGCGAGGCCGCGGAGAGCGCGGGCGCACGCCGGCTGTTGCTCACGCACATCCCCGTCTGGACATCGCCCACCACTGTTATGGCCGAAGCGCGCCCCGTGTTCGGCGGCGACGTGGCCGTTGCCGTGGCCGGTGTGCACTACACCGTCTAGGGCCCCTTGGCCGACGGCCTGCTGTCTGCACCGCCGGAACCTGTTTCACCGACCGGGCCGTCCCAGGACCAGTGCGGGATGCGGAGCCCGTCCGGCACGTCCTCTGCAGAGCGCTGGTAACGGGACATCGTGGTGGTGGCCGCCCAGGTGAAGTAATTGTGCAGCACCTTGCGCACCGGATCGTCATCAGCGAGCCCGACGTCGGCCAGCGCCTGGTCGAAGCAGGCGACCGCCCTACGGTCCATGTCCTCGTGCGGGCCGTTGCCGCTGTGCAGCCGAATCACTGATGTCTCGTCACCATACGAGTCTGAATACACGGGCGGGCCACCCAACGCCTCCGTCCAATAGGCTGCGAGCCGGTGGCTGTGCTGCGGATGGAATCCGTGGCTGAACGCGTGGCTGACTACCTCGTCAGCCATTACCCTTGCATGCCAGGCGTTGGCCAGCCTCAGGAAAAAGTCGGCACTGCCGGCAGCCTCGTACACCGTCTGCACACTGCAACGATGACATGCTGCACCGGACAGGGGGAAGGGCTGTCCGTGGCAGGACGTCCCACGGCGAGTCGATAAGCTAAAGGCATGACTTCTGAAGCAACCGCAGTGCCCGTAGTGCGCGCCGATGGCCGTGCCCCCGACCAGCTCCGCCCCATCAGCATCACCCGCGGATGGTCCAAGCAGGCCGAGGGATCGGCCCTCATCGAGTTCGGCAACACCAGGGTCCTGTGCACGGCGTCCCTGACGGCGGGCGTGCCGCGCTGGCTCAAGGGCGAAGGCCGCGGCTGGGTCACGGCGGAGTACGCCATGCTTCCCCGGGCCACCAACACCCGTTCCGACCGCGAATCTGTCAAGGGGAAAATCGGCGGGCGGACCCACGAGATTTCCCGGCTGATCGGACGCTCGCTGCGTTCCATCATTGACACCAAGGCCCTGGGCGAAAACACGATCGTCCTGGACTGCGACGTCCTCCAGGCCGACGGCGGAACGCGCACCGCGGCCATCACCGGCGCGTACGTGGCACTGGCGGACGCCATCCGCTTCGCCCGCGACAACAAGCTGATCGCCAAGAACGCCCAGCCCCTGATCGACACGATCGCAGCGGTTTCGGTGGGCATCATCGACGGCGTGCCCATGCTGGACCTGCCCTACGTTGAGGACGTCCGCGCCGAAACCGACATGAACGTGGTGGTCACCGGATCCGGGAAGTTCGTGGAAGTCCAGGGCACCGCAGAGGGTGCTCCCTTCGACCGGGACGAGCTGAACCAGCTGCTGGACCTGGCCCTCCTGGGCACCACCGCCCTGGCGGCGATCCAGCGCGAAACCCTCGCCGACGCACTGTGAACCAGGACGCTGTGACCCCGAACGCTGAACCGGACGGCGCGCCCGTACCGCGCCTCGTCCTGGCCACGCACAACAAGGGCAAGCTCAGGGAGCTCCGGGAGCTGCTGCGCGGACAGGTCCCCGGGCTCGACGTCGACACGCAGGTGGTGGACGCCGCGGCGGTGGGTGCGCCAGACGTCGTCGAAACCGGCGTGACGTTCGCCGAAAACTCGCTGTTGAAGGCGCGGGCCGTTGCGGAGGCCACTGGGCTGGTGGCCATCGCCGACGATTCGGGGCTGGCCGTGGACGTGCTGGGCGGGGCGCCCGGAATCTTTTCCGCGCGCTGGTCCGGCCGCCACGGTGACGACGCCGCCAACCTGAAGCTTCTGCTGGACCAGCTCTCCGATGTCCCCGACGGGCACCGTGGAGCCGCGTTTGTCTGCGCTGCGGCCCTGGCTGTCCCGGGACCGGGCGCTGGGAGCCGCGAAGTGGTGGAATACGGCCAGCTTGAGGGGACCCTCCTGCGCGAACCCCGCGGCAACGGCGGCTTCGGCTACGACCCCGTGCTGCAGCCGGCCGGTGAGGACCGCAGCTGCGCTGAATTGTCAGCGGCGGAAAAGAACGCGATCAGCCACCGGGCGAAGGCCTTCCGGGCACTCCTGCCGGCCATTGTCGAGGCACTCGCCGGCCCGTGACCGTACGGGAGATTTTGTCCAGATATCGCTGCTAAGTAGCCGGCATGATGGCGTTATCTGGACAAGAACTCCGGGGGAGGGAGTGGCCAGGGAGCGGTGAGGGGCTCAGTGGTCCCGGTGCGTCTTCCGTTCGGCTTCGGGTTCGTGCTCCTCAATGAATTCGTCAACGGGGTCGGTGCCGAACCTGGCCGCTTGGCGCTTGGCGGAAATTCCGCGGAGGACTTCGATGCCGATCGGAATCACGGAGACCAGCACGATGACGATGAAGATGATGTCCAGGTTCTCCCGGACCCACGGGACCCTGTCACCGAGCAGGTAGCCCAACAGCGTGACGCCGCTGCCCCACAGGACCGCGCCGATCACGTTGAACAGGAAGAACTTCTTCTTGTTCATCTGGGCCACGCCAACGATCACGGGCACGAAGGTCCGGATGATCGGCACGAAGCGGGCGAGGATCAGTGCCTTGCCGCCGTGCTTTTCGAAGAAGGCGTGTGCGTTCTCCACGTTTTCGCGCTTGAAGAGGCGGGAGTTCGGCTTGTTGAATATGGCGGGACCGGCCTTGGAACCGATCAGGTAGCCGGTCTGGTTGCCGATGATGGCGGAAATGGTGATCAGGAGCGCCAGGAGCCAGACATTGAACTGGATGGTGTCCGTTGCCACCAACAGCCCTGCCGTGAACAGCATCGAATCGCCGGGTAGGAAGAATCCCACCAGCAGGCCGGTCTCGGCGAAGACAATTCCGCAGACCAGCAGCACCACCCAGGGCGCAAGGGCGGGATCGGCCAGGAAAATCTGGGGGTTCAGCCAGTCGGGCAGGAAGGAGGCCAGCTGCGGCTGGACCGGTCCTGCACCACCCAGCATGGGCGCGGCAAGGTCGCTGATCGCAAGAAAGTTCACCTCCTCAGGGTACTTGACGCACCAGGGCATCCTGGTTGTATGGTTAGTTACACAAGTAACTAACCAGTGAGGCTTTGCGGCCTCGTGGATGAGGATCAAGGCGGCGCCAGTGATAGACGACAGCAGGCCGATCTTCCTGCAGATTGCCGCACTGATAGAAAACGACATCGTGGACGGCAACCTCCCGGAGGAATCCCAAGTCCCGTCCACCAACGAGTTCGCGGCGTTCCATCGGATCAACCCGGCCACGGCAGCAAAGGGTGTGAACCTCCTGGTGGAGGAGGGAATCCTCTACAAAAGGCGGGGGATCGGCATGTTTGTCTGCACAGGTGCCCGGGCGGCTTTGGTGGCGCGGCGGACCCAGGAATTCTTTGAGCAGTACGTGCGGCCGCTCGCAGCGGAGGCACGCAAGCTGGGCATTCCACCGGACGAGCTCAGCCGCATGATCATCCGCGGCGCAGAGGCCGCGACGGCAGCGGACGGCAACCAGGAAAGGAGCGCGGCACTATGAACGAAACAGTGGTTGAAGCAAGGAATCTCACAAAACGGTACCGGGATGTCCTGGCACTCGACGACGTGAGCATCAGTCTTTCAGGGGGCCGGATTTACGGCCTGCTGGGACGTAACGGTGCCGGCAAGACCACCCTGATGTCCGTCTTGACGGCGCAGGCGTTCGCCACCTCGGGGGATGCGCTGGTTTTCGGCGAGCCGGCGTACGAAAATGACAGGGTCCTGTCCCGGGTCTGCTTTATCCGCGAATCGCAGAAATACCCCGATGACTTCACGCCGTTCCATGCCTTTAAGGCCGCGCGGCTGCTGTTCCCCAACTGGGACCAGGCGTTTGCCGAACGGCTCATCAGTGACTTCGGACTCCCGGTCAAGCGGCGGATCAAGAAGCTCTCCCGGGGGCAGTTGTCCGTCGTGGGCGTGATCATCGGCCTGGCGTCACGGGCGGAGCTGACGTTCTTTGACGAACCCTACCTCGGGCTTGATGCGGTTGCCCGGCAATTGTTCTACGACCGGCTCCTGGCCGACTTCACGCACTATCCGCGCACGATCGTCCTGTCCTCCCACCTCATTGACGAAGTGGCCAACCTTCTGGACCACGTCATTGTGATTGATGCGGGAAGGATCCTTATCGACGCCGAGGCGGATGCGCTGAGGGGGTCCGCAACGACGCTGGTGGGCCCGGCAGGCAAGGTGGACGCGTTCCTCGCGGGCAGGAAGGTCCTGCACCGCGAGACCATGGCCTCCCTGGCGTCGGTCACTGTTGACGAAGCCCTCAGCCCCGTGCAGCGGGCGGAAGCCGCCAGGGTGGGACTGGAAGTGGTTCCCGTGTCCCTGCAGCAGCTCGTTATCAGGAAGACCGTGGACAACCACACCCGGCGCCAGGCGCCAGGTGACGGACCGGAACGCGATGCATTGGAGGCAGCACGATGAGCAAGGCAATGGCGGTGGCGCGGATGCAACTCGTCACCAAATGGACATATCTGGGGAACCCGCTGGTCATTCTCGCGGCGGCCTTTCTCCTCTCGATCGCCATATTCGCCCTGATTCCGGTGGACGAGCCCAAGTTCGGCGGCGGCAGCCAGGCTCCGCTCTGGTACTTCATGGTGCTGGGCATCCAGAGCATGACGCTGGCTTTCCCGTTTTCGCAGGCACTGAGCGTGAGCCGCCGGGCCTTTTACCTGGGCACGCTGGGCCTGTTTTCCGTGCTGGCCGTGGCCATGACGGCCATCTACCTCCTGGGCGGCATCGTTGAACGGGCCACCAACGGCTGGGGCGTCAATGGATTCTTCTTCGCCCTCCCGTGGGTCGCGGACGGGCCCTGGTACGGCACGGCGGTGTTCTACTTCACCATCATGATGTTTATGTTCATCATCGGCTTCTGGTTCGCCACGATCTACAAACGCTGGGGGACCATCGGGATGCTGATCTCCCTGATCGGCTCGGCCGCTTTGTTGCTTGGCATTGTGGCGCTGGCGACGCTGAACCAGTGGTGGGGGAGCATCGGCTTCTGGTTCGTCCAGCAGACACCGCTGACCATGGGCGCCTGGGCTGCCGCCCTGTGTGTGGTGCTTGCCGGCGGCTCCTACCTCACGCTGCGGCGGGCGATTCCCTAACCCCGCCACCGGCGTCGGACGCGTGATATCCGCGACAGGGCCGCCCTGGTGACACGGGAACGGGCCTGTCCGGCGGTAAAGTATGGGCCGTGGGTTTGGACTTTACGGCGATCGACTTCGAGACGGCCAATGGCTTCCGGGGTTCACCGTGCGCGGTTGGCCTGACAAAAGTGCGCGGCGGGCGCGTGGTGGACGAGGCGTCGTGGCTGATGCGGCCTCCGGTCAACCACGACCACTTCGAGTACCACAACGTCAGGGTCCACGGCATCAAGGCCACGGACGTCGCGGGCCGTCCCCGCTTCGGTGACCTGTTCCCGGAGATTGGCGCCTTCATCGGGGACGATATCCTGGCGGCGCACAACGCGGCCTTTGACCTGGGAGTGATCCGGTCAGGGCTTGAGGTCTCCGGCCTGCCCGGCCCTGCCTACGACTACGTCTGCACCGTGATGCTGGCCCGGCGCTGCTACTCCCTGGTCTCCAATTCCTTGCCGTTCGCCGCGGAGGAAGCCGGCGTGCCGCTGGTCAACCACCACGACGCCGCAGAAGACGCCCGCGCCTGCGCCGGCATCCTGATCGACATCGCTGCGCGGAACAACGCCAACAGCATTGCCGAGCTCTACCTGTCGCTGGGCCTGGTCCTGCCGCATCAGGAGGCGTTTGACCCGGCGCACGATGTCCTGTCCAAAGCCAGCCTTACCGCCCTTGCCGGTGCCGCTGGCGGAGGCAGCGCCGCGCTGGTGCGCCCGTTCCTGTCCGGGTGGCCGGAGGAGGGCGACAACCCCGTACCCAATGCCGACGCCGAACCCTCCCACCCGCTGTACGGCCAGACCGTCGTCTTCACCGGCGAGCTCTCCATGGCCCGGCCGGAAGCGAAGGTGCGTTCGGCCGAGCTGGGTGCCCGGCCGGAAAGCCGGGTAACCGCCCGCACCACGGTGCTGGTGGTGGGTGACGGCTTTGTGGCCGCGGACCTGCGGTCCGGCAGGCTGACCGGCAAGGCCCGGCGCGTCCTGGAGCTCCACGACCGCGGCCAGCCCATCGAAGTACTCTCCGAAGGCGAGTTCCTGCAGATGGTGGGCGGCTGATAGGTAGATCGGGTTGTCACCTGCCTACCAGCTGGGCGCCCGCTCAGGTGAGGGCGGGTAAGCCGACGAGGTCGGCGCTCACCTGCCAGAGCCGCGCTGCGGCAGCCGTGTCGTAGCTCAGCGGGGAGGACTTCCTGGGCTGCCTGTCGGCGAAGTAGCGGCCGGTCACCCGCGCGAGCTGGGCGACCGACGCCACGTGGATTGATGTGGCCGCGCCCTTAGCCGGGGCTTTCATGAACGGTCGCAGCAGCGGCACGAGCAGACGCTGCGTTCGCCCCGGATCCTCGGCGCCGAACCCCGTGCTCACCAGGCCCGGGTGCACGGCGTTCGCCGTGACCGAGGTTCCCTGGAGGCGCCTGGCCAGCTCATACGCGAACATCACGTTGGCCAGTTTGGACTGGTTGTAGGCCCGTGCGCCGGAGTACGCGCGCTCGCCCTGCAGGTCGTCGAAGTCGATCCGACCCATCGACTGTGCGTTGGAGGCGACCATGACCACCCGCGCGGCGGGGCCTTGTTTCAGTCGTTGGAGCAGCAGATTGGTGAGCAGGAACGGCGCGAGATGGTTGAGGGCGAAGGTGCGCTCGAGCGCGTCGGCGGTCACGTGCCGGGTGTTCCAATAGCCGCCGACGTTGTTGACGAGCACGTCGATCCGGGGGAGACCGGTGAGTACCTCGTCGGCCAGCCGCCGCACCTCCGACTGGCTCGACAGGTCAGCGACGAACGCGTGTACCTCGCCGTCGACGGATGCCCGGATGTCTCGCACCGCGCCGTCCGTGCGTTCGCGATCGCGACCGGTGATCGCCACCGTCGCACCCAGCGCGGCCAGCCCGAGGGCGGTTGCCTTGCCGATGCCGCTGGTTGCGCCGGTGACCAGTACGGTCTGGCCGGTCATTGTGTGGGGGTGGATCTCATTCATCGTCGAATTCCTTTTGTACGTCACGTGACTGCGGGGCACAGCTCAGGGCGCCTGGTCGTAGGCTTTTGGCTCGAAACCCCTGATGATCAGCCAGAAGCCAAGCGCCACCTCGAGCAGGCCGCCCGGGATCGTCAGGATGAGGCCGATGTGGAGGCCAAAGATCTCGGCGATGGCGCCAGCAGCGAAGATCGCGTAGCCGGCCATGCCCCACACCGACAGGAAGCGGGGCAGCAGACGACTGCGAAACAACAGTGCGAACAGGAAGATGCACCCGATTCCCAGCGCCATCATGGCGATTTGGTAGGCCAGGGTATTGCCCGCCACGGCGAGCGCGCCGAGGGATTGCGCCCACTCTGCGCCCGCCGGTCCGGAAACAACGGACTGCTGGGCAATGGGCACGATCATGAGCACGGCCAGCACACCCACCGTCAGCAGCACGACCTCGAAAATCATTGTGGCCAGATAAATCAGTGCGGTTCGCCGGCCGTGAGTCTCGATGATCGGAAAGAACAGCACCGCCTTGCCAACATCCACCAGCACGTTCAGCAACATGAGGAACGCGCCGAGCACCAGGGTGGTCTGCTGTGCGGCGACCGAGGCGAGAAAGTCGGGTGCGCCGACTACGGAGGCGACCAGGGCGGCGCCAATTCCGTATACCAGGAACCCCGACAGGAAGAGCCCGCCGATCAGCCGCGACGTCGCTTTGCGTGAACTTTTCAGCGCTGGCGCCTGGCCGGCTCCAAGAGTTGATGTGGACATGGTCTTCTTCTTTCGTGTGGTGTAGAGGTGACGGGGTTCAAACGGTGATGGAGATTTTGGCTTGAGCGTGGTCTTCGGCGAAATAGCGGAGGGCGTCTGCGGTCTCGGCGAGGGGGTAAGTGCGGTCGATTGCCGGCGTGACCGTGCCAGATTCGATGAGCTCACGGAGCAGGTCGAGGTGGGCCGTGCCGGGAGTGGCCGTGAAGGTGCGCAGGTTTTGGCTGACGAACCGCGACAGCAGCAGCGCGCGCAGGATACGGGGCAGGGGCCCAAGCACCGGGCCGCCGGTGCCGTTGGAGAGCACGAGCGTTCCGTGTGGAGTCAACGCCCGTCGGCTTGCGGTGAGGGTGTGGTTGCCGATGTTGTCGAGGATCACGTCGTAGCGCTGCGCACCCCGCGTGAAGTCATGCTCGGCGTAGTCGATCACGTGATCGGCACCGAGCGACCGCACGAGGTCGGCATTTCGGCTGCTGCACACTGCGGTCACTTCCGCTCCGAGCGCGGCGGCGATCTGCACCGCGAACGTGCCCACCCCACCGGATGCCCCGTTGATCAGGACCTGCTGCCCTGCCTTGAGCTGTCCGCCGTCACGCAGCGCCTGCAAGGCGGTTCGAGCTGCCAGAGGCACGCTGGCCGCCTGCTCGAACGAGAGGTTCGCCGGCTTGAGCGCCACCCGGCTGTCCGGTGCGCAGACGTAATCGGCGAAGCTCCCCGATTCGACCTCGGCATACACTTCGTCACCCACGCGCAGCCGGGTTACGTCGACGCCGACCGCTTCTACCTGACCGGCGACGTCCTTCCCGCGAACAATGTTCCTGGGCGCTCGCAGCCCAAAGGCCAGGCGTGCAATGAGCGGACGGCCGGTCGTGTACACCCAGTCGGCGTGATTGATGGATGCCGCGCGCACCCGGATCAGCACCTCACCGTCCGCAATCTTCGGCTTAGCGACGCGTTCGAGGTGCAGGGCATCTGCGCGGCCATACCGGTGTTGCACGATCGCCTGCATTGTCGCTGTGGTCGGAGTCTGTGTTTCAGTCATCGTCGTGTTCCGTTCGTGAACCGGGGCGACCATACAGTGTAAGGTCGTGTTCGAAAGTTACCATACACTGTATGGTTTGACTAGAGTCGAATGAAAAGTAGGTCGAGAGGATAGGGACCCGTGGTATCCGCAGTAAAGAACGAGAGGGCCCGGACGCCCGTCACGCGCGAACGGGCGCTGCGACTGGCGGTCGCGGTCGCCGATGCCGGCGGCATCGAGTCCCTGAGCATGCGCAAGCTGGCCCGTGAACTCGGCATCGAGGCGATGTCGCTGTACTACCACGTGAAAAGCAAGGACGAGATTCTCGACGGCATGGTCGAACTCGTCGTTGGCGAGATGGTCCTGGCGCGCAGTGACGCCGAGTGGAAGACGGCCCTGCGTGAACGTGCGGAGTCGGCGCGAACTGTGTTGGCGCGGCATCCATGGGCCATCAGCATGATGGACGCGCGGAACACCGGGGCGTCCATGAGATTTCATGACGACATGATCGGATGCCTGGTGGGCAGCGGTTTTTCGATTCCGCTGGCCGCGCACGCGTTGTCAGTGGTGGACAGCTACGTGCACGGGTTCGCGTTGCAGGAGGCCTCCCTGCCCCTCGACGAGTCCGGCCATATCGGTGTCGCGACCGAGAGCATCATGGAGCAGAGGGACATGACGGAGTTCCCGTACCTCACCCGGATGGCGGTTGAGCACATTCTGCAGCCGGGATATGCCTACGGCCATGAGTTCGAGTTCGGCATTCGGCTCATTCTCGATGGCCTCGAGGCCGCCTTCACCTCGGTCGATCCGCCATAACTCCTGCATCTGATGGCACGGTGCAGCGTTCATCCGGCGCAACAAATCTTCCCTGCGGCGTGCCCGGCTCCTAGCCTTGCAAGATGAGCAAACTAACGGACGGCCAAACAACCGGAATCAACTGGTCCGCCGTGTTCGCCTTTCCCAACCCCGTCAATGAATACGCGGCCCGGATCACCGCCGGCCTGGTGGTGCTCCTCGCGGGCGCCACACTGCTGAGCGGGTCCGTTTGGGGACTCGTGCTGATCGCCGCGGGCTTCTGGCTACGGGTGCTGTTCGGCCCACGGATTTCACCGCTGGCCCTGCTCTCCGTCAAGGTCCTGGCACCCCGTCTGGGCCGCGTTCGCCTGGTTCCCGGACCGCCCAAGCGTTTTGCCCAGGGCATGGGAACGGTGGTGTCCACGGCTGCGCTGATCCTGTTCCTTGCCGGTGCCGCCCCCGCAGCCTGGATTACGCTCGCGGTACTCATTGCCGCTGCCTCCCTGGAGGCCTTCGCCGGATTCTGCCTGGGCTGCGTCATCTTCGGAGTGCTGCAGCGCCGGGGCCTGATCCCGGAAGACATCTGCGAGGCCTGCAACAACGTCGCGCTCAAGCGGTCGTAACGCCCACCAGCAGATCGGCCATGCCGCGGATGACGTCCGGAGCTTCCAGGGCGTCGAGCCACTCCGCTGGCAGGCACTCTTGGCCGTAGTAGGCACCCAGAATGTTTCCCGCGATGGATCCCGTGGAATCGCTGCCGCCGCTGTGGTTGACGGCCAATGCCATGGCCGCCCGGAAATGGTCCTCCGGCGACAGGGCGGAGTCCGCGTCCGGCGCAGTGGCCAGGACAGCGTAAAGCCCGACGGCGAACGCCTCCTCCGCGACCCAGCCCTCGCCCAGCTGCCGAACCAGTTCCTCCGGCGACAGGACGCCTGTTCCTGCACAGCGGATGGCCGCTTCGAGCCGCTCGGGAAGTTCCGCCGCCACATCCTTCAGGCCTCGGACCTCGGTGAGGACCGTCGCAGCCGCGTCCGCCAGGGCGTCCCCGGCCACCAGACGGTGGATCAGCAGGCTGAAGCTGCCGGCACTTTGCCGTGCGGACGGGTGGCCATGTGTCAGGGAGGCGGCGTCGGCACTCAACTTATAGACGGCGTCGGACGCTATGAAGGGAAGCAGGCCGAACGGTGCCGACCGCTTCACCGTTCCGCGGCCCTTCGAATCCGGGTTCACGGGCCGGTACACCGTTCCCATTTCGCCGGTGGCCAACCCGCTGATGCACGCGTCTTCCGGGGCGCGGCGGTGCCTCAGGACCTCGTTGCCGTCGATCCACCGCGGCGGCTGTGCCGGGGCCTGCGGCGGTACGGATTCGCCCTGGGTGGCCAGCCAGCGGAGGTAGGCCAGCCAGAGGCAGGCGTTCGCATCGGCACCCACGCCGTCATTGGCCCATTCGAGCACCTCCACCAGCCCGTCAACGGTGTACAGCGTCAGCTGCGTGTCGTCCGAGAAGTGGCTGCCGCCGTCGAGCGCTGCGAAGTCCGTCAGGCCCGCGGGGCCGAAGCGCTGGCGGATGGCCTCGATCGGGTCGAACTCCACCGCGTAGCCCAGCGAGTCTCCCAGTGCGCCGCCCAGGAGGCAGCCGTGGATACGGGACTTCAGCGGGGGCGCGGCAACGGCGCCCGGTTCAATGCTCATGACAGTAAATTTACCGTGGGGCGAAGGTGGAACGCGCCGGGGCGCCACGCCGTCCGTCCACTAAGCTCGGACTCAGCCAACGCCCAGAATCCCTTGGCAGAATGCAAAGGCACCAAACCCCAACGATAAGGATTGCCCCACCATGACCACGCCTGTGCCCGTCCACCGTGATCCCGCCCCCGGGCTGACTGCCGGCAGCGGTGCCGAAATCCGGCACGGGCTGGTGTCCAGGCTGTCTGCCGAAGCCTTTGGCAGCCTTTTCATCGTGGTGGCAGGCCTGGGCGTGCCGCTGTTCTCCATCCCGCAGTCCAGCCCGCTGCCCGCCGCGCTCGCAGCAGGCCTGGCAGTGACCGCGGCGATGCTGGCCTTCGGCTACGTTTCCGGCGGACACTTCAACCCGGCGGTGACCGTTGGCCACGCCGTCGCCGGCCGGATCCGGCTCGGTGACGCCGCTGCTTACATCGGCGCGCAGCTGGTGGGCGGGCTTCTCGGCGCCCTCGCACTCTTCGGCATCCTGCGCACACTGCCGGGCATCCAGGACAGCCGCACGGCGTTCGACACCGTGACCGCCGGATTCGGCGAACATTCCATCATCCAGGCGCCCCTCGCCGGCGTGCTCCTGCTGGAAGTGCTCGGGGCCGCCATCCTGGTTGCAGTCTTCCTGGGCACCACCGCACGCAACAACGTCAACAAAACGGCAGCCGCCGTAGCCGTGGGCCTCGCCTTCGCGGTCCTGCTGCAGCTGGGCCTGTCCGTGGGCAATGCGCCGTTCAACCCCGCCCGCGCCACGGCCTCGGCCGTCTTCAGCTCCAGCTGGTCCCTTGAGCAGCTGTGGCTTTTCTGGGTTGCTCCCTTGGCGGGCGCAGCCATCGCCGGGCTGGTCTTCCGTGGGTTCGCCGAGCCGGTTGCTGCCGTTACTGCTTCGGCCGCTGGATCAGCCGCTGACGGGTCAGTAGATGACGGCAGTGAGGCCGACGACGTTGTGGATTTTGACGACGACGAGGATGCCGACGAGGAGGATGCCGACGTCGATGGCGTCGTCGCCGACGAGTCCGCTGCGGTGCCCGCCAAGGCACCTGCTCCGGCCACGCCCGCACCGGCTCATGCCGCCGCGGACGAGCCGGACAACCACGACGAGGCCCAGGAATTCTTCGACGGAAAGCGCGGCTAGCTGGCCTGACTGGGCAACGGCCTGTTGCGGCGGTTTCCTAAACTGTCGGTGGCAGCCGCTAGCGTAAGAATATGCGGTTATTGCACACATCGGACTGGCACTTGGGCAGGTCCTTCCACGGCGTCGGGATGCTGGACGCCCAGCGGTCATTTGTTGATCAGCTCGTCAGCGCTGTCACCGGAAATGCTGTCGACGTCGTCCTGATCGCCGGCGATGTCTACGACCGCGCCCTGCCCGGCGTCGACGTCGTGGGGCTGTTGGACGATGCCCTGGTGCGGCTCACGGCGGCCGGCGCCACTGTGGTGCTGACATCCGGCAACCACGACTCCGCCATCCGGCTGGGCTTCGCCTCCCGGCTGCTGGAACGTGGCGGCGTCCACTTGCGGACCCGGCTGGCGGACCTGGACCAGCCCGTCGTCCTGCCCCTTGAGACAGGTGACGGCGGGACGCCCGGCGCCGTCCTGGCCATCTATGGAATCCCCTGGCTGGAACCGCGCCTCGTCGCCGAACAACTCGGTGCAGAAACAGCCAGCCACTTCGAAGTCACCCGCGCCGCCACTGACCGCATCCGGGCAGACCTCGCCGAGCGTAGCGCTGCGGGAACCGTCCATTCAGTGGTCCTGGCCCACACGTTCGCCAGCGGAGGGATCAGCTCCGACAGCGAGCGGGACCTCAGCATCGGGGGAGTCGGAGCCGTGCCCCTGGACCTCTTCGACGGATTCAGCTACACCGCGCTGGGTCACCTGCACGGCCGCCAGACCCTGTCGCCGCAGGTCAGGTACTCGGGTTCGCCCCTGGCCTACTCGTTCTCCGAAGCCAAGCACACCAAGGGAAGCTGGCTGATCGACGTCGGCCCGGACGGCGTGACCGGCGTATCGGACCTGTCGTGGGAAGCCCCGCGGAAGCTGGCTGTGCTCCGCGGCGATATCTCGGAGCTCCTGGAGTCCGCGGAACATTCCTGGGCCGAAGGTGCGTACTGCCAGATCACCCTGACGGATGAGCAGCGGCCGGCGCAGGCCATGGAGCGGCTGCGGGCCCGGTTTCCGGACACGCTGGTCCTCGGCTTTGATCCGCAGGGCGGCGCCGTCAAGGCGTCCAAGAGCTACAGCAGCCGGCTCGCCGAAGCCCAGGATGATCTCTCGCTCTGCTGCGGATTCCTCGATCATGTGCGGGGGCGGGACGCGGACGACGCCGAGCGGTCGGCCATCGCCGCGGCGCTGGATAACGTACGCCTGACGGAGGCATCGCTATGAGGATCCACCGCCTTGCCATCTCCGCCTTCGGGCCCTTTGCGGGTACCGAGGAAATCGACTTCGACAGGTTGAGCGCCCACGGACTCTTCCTCCTTAACGGGCCTACGGGGGCAGGGAAGACCAGCGTGCTGGACGCCGTCTGCTTTGCGCTGTACGGATCCGTGCCCGGGGCGCGCCAGGACGGTAAACGCCTGCGCAGCGATCATGCTGAGCCGTCGCTCGAACCGGCGGTAACCTGCGAGTTTTCCGCCCAGGGCCGGCACTTCGAAGTCACCAGGTCGCCGGCCTGGGATAAACCCAGTGCCCGGGGGAAGAACGGCTTCACCACACAGCAGGCCAAAACGCTCCTCCGGGAACGCATCAGCGGGACGTGGTCGGAGAGATCCGGACGCAATGACGAAGCCGGCGCTGAAATCACCGCCCTGCTGGGAATGGACCGGGAACAGTTCACGCGCGTGGTGATGCTGCCGCAGGGCGATTTTGCCGCCTTCCTTCGGTCCAAGGCAGCCGATCGCCTGGAACTGCTGCAGAAGCTCTTCGGCACCCAGCGGTTTGAGGCTCTCGAACAGGAATTGGCGGCGCAGGCGCAGGCCGCGCGGAACGATGTTGCCCGGCTGAACGCGGAGCTTGAGCTGCTGGCGGCGCGGGCGGAAGCCGAGGCCGCCGCGCTGGCCATTGACGATTCCGGAGCTCCTACCCGGGAAGAATCGTCTGCCCGGATCGAATGGCTGCAGGAATCAGTGGCCCACCGCGCAGGGGAGCTGGCTGCCGCGGCGGAGGCCGCAGCAGCTGTCAGCAGGCACACCTCCGGCCGGCTGGAGAGCGAGTCCGCGCGGCGGGAACGGCACCGCAAACTGGCAGCCGCCGAGGCCAGGAAGGCAGCCGCAGAGGCAACCCTGCCGTCACTGAAGGTCCATGCCGCCCGCCTCGAACAGCACCGCCGCGCCGAGGTGCTCTCGGGCCAGCTGCATGCAGTCCAGTCCAGCCAGACCCAGGTCCGGCACGCGGCGGGAGCCATGGAATCCGCCATCACACTGCTGCGCATGGCGGCGGATGAAGACCCCGAACTGGACCAGCTGGACCTTGGCGCCTTGGATGCGGACCACTCCGATGGCGGGCTCTCCGCCGCAGGGGCCCTTGATGTCGCTGGTGAGCTCAGCCGGCTCCGGTCCCTGTTGGCCGTTGTGGAAGCAAGATTGCCGGACGAAGAACGCCTCCATTCACTCGTTGCCAGGCGTGCCGCACTCAGCACGAAGCAGCAGGAACTCACCCAAAAGGACATTGACCTGGGCGTTTCGCTGCAGGCCCTCCGCACGGAGCAGGAAACACTGACGGCGGGCCTCGAGCCCCTGACGGAACTGGCCTCAGCCGCCATCCTGCACGCCAAGGAAGCCGCTGCGGCTGAGGAACTTCTTGACGTCGTCCGGCGCTACGCGGCTGCACGCGCGGCGCAGGGGCTCGCCTCCGAGCGCCACTCGGCGTCCCGGGAGATCCAGCTCGAGAAGAAACTCCGCTGGCTGGACCTGCGCGAGGAAAGACTCGCCAACGCCGCCGCCGAACTCGCCGCCCAGCTGGCCGAGGGGGAAGCCTGCCCGGTTTGCGGCAGTGCGGACCACCCGGCTCCCGCGGAGGCTGCGGCGTCAGCGCTGGGCCTCAGCCAGGCCGAGGAAGCCGCCCAGCATGACCACGAGTCTGCGGAGAAAGATCTGGCGGCGCGGGCCCGTGAGTTGGGCGACGCGAACCAGTTGGTGGCTGTTCTTGAAGGCCAGGGCGGTGACACCCCCGAAGAGGATGCGATTGCAGCGTTCGAGACTGCCCGCACCGCCGCCGGAGAGTCTCAGCTGGCGGTGAAAAACCTCGAGGACCTCCGGCGGCAGCTTGAGGGCTCGGAGGCCCGAATTGCGGCAGCGGACTCCGCCATGCGCAGCGCAGCATCCGAGCTCGCGCAGGTCACCGTTGAATTGTCGGGACTGGTGGACCAGCTGGCGTCGCTTGACGAGGCGCTCTCCGCCCTGCGCGGCGGCCACCGCAGCCTCACACACCGGCTGCGGTCGCTGCAGGACGCTGCTGCCACACTGGAAAAGGCCGTGGAGGCCCAGGCCTTGCTCAGCAGGGCCAAGGCCAGGGCCGAGGAAGCGCGGATCCAGCTTGACCTGGCGTTGCCGGAGGCTGGTTTCAGTTCTGACGTTGAAGCCCGGGCGCAGCTGCTGTCGGCCACCGACGCCGACGCCCTGCTGGCTGACGTCCGGGCCGGCCACGACGAACAGGCGAGGATTGCCGAGCTGTTCGCATCCGAGGACCTGCGGCAGGCACTGACGGAAGAAGCAGCCCATCCCGCGGTGGACGAAGCCCTCATTGCCGAGCTGCAAACCGCCGCGGAGCAGGCCGGGGAGGAGGCACGCGCCGCCGATCTCGCCGCCGGAATGGCCGTGCGCTGTGTGGAGTCGCTGGCCGCTGTCCGCAATGACTACGAACGGCTTGCCGGTTCCGGGCGGGTTCCGCGGGAACGCGCCCAGCTGCTGACAGCCCTGGCTGATACCGCCGCAGGCCGGGGAGACAACACGTACCGCATGAGCCTGAACAGCTACGTCCTCGCGGCACGGCTTGAACAGGTGGCGTTGGCTGCTTCCGAACGCCTGGTGGCCATGAGCGATGGCCGCTACCTGCTCCAGCATTCAGACGCCAAGGCGGCGCGCGGCGCGAAATCCGGGTTGGGCCTGGAAGTGGTGGACCAGTGGACCGGACACCGCCGGGATACTTCCACACTTTCCGGCGGCGAATCTTTTATGGCGTCACTGTCTCTGGCACTGGGGCTGGCGGACGTGGTGCAGCAGGAATCCGGCGGCATCCAGATCGAGACGCTTTTTGTGGACGAGGGTTTCGGCAGCCTGGACGAACAGTCCCTGGAACAGGTGATGGATGCCCTCGAAGGCCTACGCGACGGCGGGCGCGTTGTGGGTCTCGTCAGTCATGTGGGGGAGATGAAGCAGCGCATCGGAACCCAGCTCCAGGTCCTCAAGGGCCGGAAGGGTTCCACCCTCCGCATTTCCGACGCCGCCGAAGCGCTGGTGTGACGGTGGCCATGCCGGGCTGGACTGGCCCCAGCCGGCCTCTATAATTGGATAGTTACCGGGTCGCGCGCATCGGGAGGAGGGACGATGCGCATTACTGAACGAGCCCGGAACCTTGAACTCTTCAACAATGTCCTCCCTGCCCGCTTCCCTGGAAGCGCCTCTCGCTCCTGACATTGCGCCTGCCTCCGCTGCAACAGCCTCCGCTGCGCTGGCTCCGCCCACCGGGCGGTTCGCCAGGCTCCCGCACCTCGCAGGCCGCAGCTTTATCCCCCTGGGCCTGTTCGCCCGGCTGCCCTTGGCCATGCTTACTGTCGGCGCCCTGACGCTTGTTACCTCCGTGACCGGCTCCTACGCGCTGGGTGGCACTGCGGCCGGTGCTGTGGGGATCGGCTCGGCCCTCGGCGCCCCGGTTTTTGGTGCCCTCGCAGACCGCAGGGGGCAGCGGCCCGTACTCCTGGTGGCGGCGGTGCTCAACACTTTGGCTGTCCTGGCCCTGATCGGGACGGCTTGGGCTGCGCCCGAAGCCGGGTCTTTTCCCGTGGCCGTGATCGCCGCCGCATTCCTTGCCGGGGCCAGTTGCCCGCAGGTAGGGCCGCTGGCCAGGGTGCGCTGGATGGCGCTCACTTCGCGGGGCAAGGGAGCGAAGGGCGGCAGGGATTTGGACACCGCCCTGTCGTACGAAGGCACGGCTGATGAGCTGACGTTCGTGCTGGGACCGGCTCTGGTGGGTATCCTGGCCAGCCTGGTGGCCCCTTGGCTGCCGTTGGCCCTGGCCGCAGCCATGACCATCACGCTGGTGCCCGCCTTTGCCGTGCACTCCACGCACAAGGCGGTTCCCCTGAACCGGGGCTCCGCAGCTTCGCGCAAGGCAGCGAGGATTCCCGCCGTCGTCGCACTGCCCGTCCTGGCGATGGTGGCCATGGGCACTTTCTTCGGGTCCGCCCAGACGGCTTTGAGCTCCTTCTCCGCCAGTTTCGCCACCTCGGAAATCGCCGGACTGCTGTATGCGGTCATGGGACTGAGTTCGGCCGCCGCAGCCCTGTCCGTGGCGTACTGGCCCCAGCGCTTCACTCCCGCCGCCCGGTGGCTGGTCAGCGCGGCACTCATGACAATGCTCGCGTTGCTGCTTCTGGTGCCCGGATCGTTGGGCGGCATGATTGCGGTGCTTCTGGTCCTGGGATTGCCCGTGGGCCCCGTGATGGTCACAGTCTTCGCGATCGGAGGCCTGGTGGCGCCGGCGGAAAAGCTGGGCACTGTGATGACAGCTCTGGCAAGCGGGATCGTGGCGGGTACCGCACTGGGGGCCGCCGTTGGTGGCCAGCTGGCGCAGGCCCACGGCTACCACGCCGCCTTCCTTGTGCCTGTGATTGCCGCCGGCGGCCTACTGGTGCTTGGTGCCGCGGCCGCCGTCATTCTCCGCAAACGCCACTGATCGAGCCAGGCGCTGGTCATGGCCAGGCGGCGTGTGCAATGGTCAGCCCAGCTGGGCCTCTATGCGTGCGGCACTCGCCATCAGGGCAGCGGCGATTTCGTCCGGATTCTGGGCTGCCCGGATATAGACGACGGCCAGCGCGGCTGGCCGGCCGGCAGGGACCCTGACCGGAACTGCCACGGAAGAGACGCCGGCGATGACCTCATCGTGGCTGGCGGCAAAGCCCAGCTGCCGCGCGGTTCCCGCCTCGGGCCGGTAAGGGATTCCCGGGGCAGCCGTATGCCACTCAGCCTCTGAATAGGCGGACTGGATCGCAATGCCGGGGGCACCCGCGCTGATGGGATGCCGGGAGCCGGGATGTTGGACAATGGCGGCACCGGTATGCCGCGGGTCCACGGTAACCAGCGTGACACAGTCATCGCGGTCCCAGACCGCCACAAAGGCACTCATAGTTAGGGCGTTGGCGAGTTGCGTCAGCTCCGGCAGGGCCGCCGTCTGCAGGTTGCGGGCAACCCCCCGCGCCAGGACAGCCAGCCCGGGCCCCGGCTGGACTCTGCCCGCGTCATCGCGCACCAGCAAGGAGTGGTCCTCCAGGGTCCGCAGGATCCGGTAGGCCACGGAACGGTGAACCCCCATGGCGTCGGCAAGTTCCGCAATGGTCAAGGGAGTCTCCGCGGCCGCCAGGATTTCCAGCGCCCGGATTCCGCGCGACAGGGTCTGGGAAGGCGAAGCCTGAGCTGCTCCGGCGGGGACTGCGGTGGGCGTCATGGGTCCCATCCTAGGCGGCTGCACGGGCGCTGCCCGGGTGCCGTGACGGTGCTTCCCACATCCGGACTGTGTGCGGATTTCGAAAAGCCCTGTGCTGATTCCGAAAAGGAAGTTCAACTATGGAACTGACTCGCATCAACTATGGAACTTATCCGCGCGGAGAATCAAGAAAAATAGTGCGTTTCGTCACATCTTCGCGTAACGTCATACTAACTGACCGTTCGATCAGTAAATCGGACGGCCTAAATCCACTGTCGGCAGCCGTTATCCCAACCAGGCTGCCCCAAGCCACGGAGTTCCAATGACCGAAACTTCACGCGTCGATTCCGAGGCGGGCCCGAGCAGCAAGCACGAGGAACGCAAGGTCCTCGCAGCAACGCTGGTCGGCACCACCATCGAGTGGTACGACTTCTTCATCTTCGCGCAACTGACGGGTACCCTGCTGTCCCCGCTGTTCCTGGCTCCGCTGAACGAATCCAATCCGGGCCTGGCCCAGATCCTGTCCTTCGCGCTGATCGGCATCAGCTTCCTGTTCCGCCCGCTGGGTGCAGTGGTTGCCGGCCACCTTGGTGACCGGCTCGGACGCAAGGCCATGCTGGTCTTCACCCTCCTGATGATGGGCGCAGCCACCTCTATGATCGGCATGCTGCCGACCTACGCGCAGATCGGCGTCTGGGCCCCCATCCTGCTGATCATCCTCCGCATTGCCCAGGGCTTCTCCGCCGGCGGTGAATGGGGCGGCGCTGCCCTGATGGCAGTGGAGCACGCCCCCAAGAGCCGGCGCGGCGTGTTCGGCGCGTACCCGCAGATCGGCGTCCCGGTCGGCATGATCCTGGCCACCGGCCTGCTCTTCATACTCAACTCGAACATGTCTAAGGAAGATTTTGCTTCGTGGGGCTGGCGGGTTCCGTTCCTGCTGTCCATTGTGCTGATTGTGGTGGGATACCTGATCCGGCGTGCCGTGGCCGAGAGCCCCGTCTTCCAGGAGATGGCGGCCCGAAAGGCCGAAAGCAGGGCGCCGCTCAGCGAGCTCATTCGTAGCCACAAGAGGCCAGTCCTCTACTCGACCATGATCTTCATCGCCAACAATGCCGCTGGCTACCTGTTGATCGCTTTCTTCATCTCCTACGCCACCAGGACGCTGAAGATGCCGGTCCCGGAAATCCTGCTCGCCACCACCCTCGCCTCCTTCGGCTGGCTGATCTTCACGCTCGCCGGCGGCTGGCTCTCAGACCGGATCGGCCGGGTCAAGACGTTCCTGATCGGGTATGCGATCATCTTCGTCTGGATGATCCCGATGTTTGCCCTGATCGACACCAGGAACATCTGGCTTTACGGCGTGGCGCTCTTCGTCCTGACCATTGGACTCGGTCTCTCCTACGGCCCCATGTCGGCGATGTACGCCGAGATGTTCCCGGCCAATGTCCGCTACTCGGGCATCTCCATCGGGTACGCGTTCGGTGCGATCCTGGGTGGTGCTTTCGCCGCAACCATTGCCGAGACTCTGCTGCAGAGCACCAAATGGACCGGATCCATCGGCATCTACATCATGATCCTGTGCGTGATTTCGGCTGTCGGGGTTTTGCTTGCCAAGGAGACGAAGGGCAACCCGCTGGGCGTCAGCAGCCACCACTAAAGTTGTACGCATCGCAAAACGGCGGGTTCGGGCCATCTGGCCTGGACCCGCCGTTTGGCTTTTCGGGCCCGGTGTTGCCGTCGGGCCTACTGGTTCAGCAGGCTGATGGCGTCCTCATCAGCCAATTGTTCGAAGTGCCGGTAGAAGCTGCCCACGGCGCGGAACTTGCCCGGCAGATGCAGGCACAGCACGGCGTCGCACACGCGGGACACGGCCGTGTAGGCTTCCACCGAACCCACCGGCGCTGCGGCGACGACGCGTGCCGCACCACCGGAACGGGCTGCCTCGGCGGCAGCGCGCATGGTGGCTCCGGTGGCCAGGCCGTCGTCGAGCAGTAGAACTGTTTGACCGGTGAGGTCGTTGTTGATCCCCGGGTAAGTCGCGGCCCTGCGGAGCAGCTCGGCCCTCTCGCGTTTCTCCACTTCGTCCAGCCACTCCCGGCGGACGCCGTGGTCCAGAATGCGGGTGATCAGGGGGCGGTTGAGCAGGCGCACTATCCGGCCTCCCGACCAGGCCAGCGCACCGAACGCTGTTTCGTCGTGGCCGGGGATGCCGAGTTTCCGGACCAGAACGGCGCCGAGTGGCAGGTACAGGGCCTTGGCAGCCGCGGCGGCCACAGGGATGCCGCCGCGGGCCAGCCCCAGGATGATGGTGTCGGGGCGTTCCCGGAACTGCGTGAGCACCGCCGCCAGCCGTTCACCGGCATCGGTGCGGTCTTCAAAACGCGTGCTCATTGTTCCCTCTCCGGCTGTCTCCGCCCCGCTTCCAGCCTACCTTCTGCTACCGCGCCGGGAACCGGGGATACTTCCTCCCACCGCTGCTCAGTTACGAGAGGGCGGCGGTAACAGCCTTGGTGATTTCCTGGATCACCACCGTCCGTTCAGGGATGTCGCTCAGGTCGGCACCCTTCGTGAAAACCACCAGCACGTAGCTGCCGGAGGACATCGAGAGGATGGCGGCGTCGTGGAGTTCGTCATCGAGCAGCCCGTATTTGTGGAAGACGGTGACGCCGTCCGGAACTGCGGCCGGAATGAGGTTTTCGTAGTTGGTGTCCTGCATGTAGGACAGGAGCTGCTCCGTATGCTCCTGGTCCAGGAGCCGGCCCTCGAACAGTTCCGCCAGGATATGGGCCATCTCGGCGGTCGAAAGCGTATTCACCTCGGGGTCATACGTGACGTCGATGGAGGCGGCGTACTCCGAAAGTTCGGAAAGGCCCACGGCGTCCATCAGCAGGCTCCACGATTCGTTGTTGCTGTCCTGGACCATCGCCTGGATCTGGAACTCCGAAGCGAACGCGCCCAGCCGATCATCGAGGGACGCTGAACCCTCCTCCACGAGGTGGTAATAGGCCGCGGCGGTCAGGATCTTGGCCGTGCTCGCTGCCTCGAACGGTTCCTCTACGCCGTACTGGTGCACGTCCCCGCCGTCTGTAGCCATCAGCGCAACACCCACCTGGTACTGGCTGTTGGCGCCGATGATGGCATCGATGGCTGCGTCCAGGCCCGCGTCAATCGGAGCGGAGCTTGCAAAGGTGTCGATGCCAATTGATGTGCGCGATGCCGCACCCTGCACGGGCCGGGCAGGCGCCAGCACGTAGGCGGCAGCGATCAGGACCACGGCAAGGAAACCGGCGGCAGCCACCAGGGCGGAACGGCGGCGTAGGGCGGCGATCGTGCGGCGGGCGCGCGGCTGGGAAGGATCGTGCATCTGACGATCCAAGCAGCGGAACCTATGCGGGAGCTATGAAATCCCTGTCAGGGATCAGCCGCGCAGGGATCAGCCCGCAGTGATCAGACCCCCAGGAAAGCGATGGCGCCCTGTTTGAATGCGCGGCTGGTGATGGCGTTGGTGTGGTTTCGCCCGGGCAACGTCAGCTGTTCAGCCATGGACCCTGCCCGGATTCCGAGTTCGGCGAGCTGGGGCATGGTGGCCGCACGTTCATCCTGGTCGCCGGCCACAAGAAGCATCGGCATGTGGGGAACGGCTTCGGCAGGATCGAAGGGCTCGGCCTTGATGGCATCCACAAGGGACAGCAGCGCGAAGATGTTGTTGCTCGGCAGGAGCATGGCCATCTTGAGCAGGCCGGCCGTTGACTCGTCCGCGATGGGGGTTCCGTCTGCGAGGTAGTTCTGGGCGGCGATGAGGTCAAAGGCTGCCAGCGGATCGGCGATGTTCGGTCCGCCCAGGACCAGGCGGTGGACGATCTCGGGCTGGGTGGCGCCGAATTCCCAGGCGAGCCGGGCGCCCAAGGAATAGCCCACAACGTCCATCCCGCTGGTGGGGTCACCGTCGTGCAATGGCCGCACGCCGGCGTCGAACGCTATCTGCAGCAGATCTGCGCGGATCCGGCTGGGGGAGTAGGAGTCCATGTCTTCGGGGGCGCCGCTGCGGCCGTGTCCTGGCAGGTCCACGGTGATGACGCGGCGGCCAGCCTCCAGCAGGGCCGCCACCCAGCCGGTGTCATGCCAGTTGAGCTTGCTGGAAGAGGAGAAGCCGTGCAGCAGCAGCACAGGGCGCAGTCCGGCGTCGTTCTGGGGGTCGTGCACCTCCACAAAAAGTTGAGGGTCCGTGCCCTCAACGGTGTGGGAATGCATCTCGCCGGTGTGCCTGCCGCTCATGGTGTCAGTCCTCATCAAGTACGGCGCTCAGGCGGACCCGGCGCGTCGGTGCCTCGTCCTTCGGGACCGTGCCCACGATTCCGGCGGTGTTGTCCGGCACCTCGAACACGATCAGGGGTTCGCCGACATTGATCCTGTCGCCTGCCCCACAGAAGATACGGACCACTTTACCTGCCTGCGGACTGGGCAGTTCAACAGCGGATTTGAGGGCTCATGACGACATCTGCTGCCACTTACTTTGGTTGGCGATCGCGGGTGGTGAGCCGGGCACCGAGCCAGCAGGCCGCCGCGAGGCAGGCAACCAGAACGAACGTGCTCAGCAGCTGTCCGCGGCTGCTTTCCGCGCTGAACCCGATGGCGAAGATCAGGCCCAGGAGGACCAATCCGCAGATAGTCAGGCCCGGGAAACCCTTCATCCGCAGCGGAAGTTCGGCACCTTCCCGGTCCGCCCGGCGCCGGAGGATCAGCTGCGAAACAAGGGCCGTGCCCCAGACCACCAGGCACGTGGATCCGACCAGCTGGAACAAGGCCGGCAGGATCCGGTCCGGGAACAGCAGCTCCAGAACCGTGGCGAAGAAACCAAACGCCACGGACACGCCCACCGCCAGCATGGGCACGCTGGCGCCGCTGAGCCTGGCCAGGAACCGGGGAGCCTCGCCGCGTTCGGCGAGCGAGTACACCATGCGGGACGCGCCGTAGAGGTTGGCGTTCAGTGCAGAGAGAAGTGCGACGACGGCAACGAGGGTGATCGCCGTGCCGGCGCCCGGGATCCGGGCCGCGTCGAGCACGCCGGCAAATGGCGAGGCGAGTCCTTCGGAGGAGACCGGCAGGACGGCCGCGATGACAAAAACCGACCCGATGTAGAAGACCAGGATGCGCCACAACACCGTCCGGATCGCCTTGCCCACGCTGTGCTCCGGGTCCTCCGTTTCCGCGGCGGCCACGGCCACGATCTCGGTTCCGCCGAAGGCAAAGATCACCACGAACAATGCCGTGGCGACTCCGCCAAGCCCGGCGGGAGCAAAATCAGTGGTGATGTTCGCGAGTCCGGGCGAAGCTACGTCGGGCAGGAGGCCCAGCAGCAGGGCCGCCCCCACCGCCAGGAACGCCACAATGGCGGCAACCTTCAGGATGGCGAACCAGAATTCGAACTCGCCGAAGTTTTTGACGCCCGTGAGGTTGATGGCCGTAAACACGACCATGAAGGTCAGGGCCAGGGCCCAGACGGGGATAGCCGGCCAGACCGAAAACAGCAGGCCCGCGGCGCCGAGTGCTTCCGCGGCGATGACCACCACCAGCTGGAGCCACCACAGCCAGCCCACGGTGGCGCCGGCGGTTTTTCCGAGCGCCCGCTCGGCGTAGACGGAGAACGCGCCGCTGGTGGGATTCGCAGCGGCCATTTCGCCCAGTGCCCACATCACCAGGATGATGAGCGTCCCGGCGACCAGGTACGAGATCAGCACGGCAGGCCCCGCGGCCTGGATTCCGGCCCCCGAACCCAGGAACAGGCCGGCGCCGATGGCGCTGCCCAGTCCCATCATGGTGAGCTGCCGGGGTTTCATGGTGTGGCCGAGGTGGGATTCCGGCCGCACTGCCGTGGACTTCGATGTCATGCCTGAGAACCTTCTTGGGGTTGGGGTTGGTGCCCCCGCAGGGACCACTTGAATTTACCGCCTAAGTCGCTGGCCCGCGGGCAACGGTTGTGGAACGATGGTGGCACTTTGAGTCACTAGGACGACTATTGGCTAGCAACTTGCTTACCCCATGGCGGTGCATGAAGGAGATTGTATGAACGTGGATACCCTCGATGCCACAATTGTCCGATTCTTTACCGACAGTCCGAGGGGCTCGGTGCTGGAGGCCTCGAGGGTTCTGGGCGTTGCCCGCGCCACCGTCCAGTCGAGGCTGGACAGGATGACGGAGGCCGGCGTGATCAGCTCGTGGGTGCCCCGGCCTGACCCCGCCAAGTTCGGCTTCCCTGTGGTGGCCTTCTGCTCGCTGACCATCAACCAGGACCTGGGCCACGGTGCAGTGGCCGAGGCGCTGGCCCCGATCCCGGAACTGATCGAGGTCCACACCGTTTCCGGCAGTTCGGACCTTATGGCGAGGATCGCCGCGCGGTCCAATCCGGACCTGCAGCGTGTTCTGGATGCGATGATCGCCACCAGGACCGTGCTCCGCGCGTCGTCCGTGATTGTCCTCAACACCCATTTCCAGGGCAGGACGCTGAAGCTGCTCGAAGCCGCGGCCGCCAGGCAGTCGGAGTAAGGTCTCCGGGGACCCGCCCAAGGAGCCTTCGTCCAGTCGCGCGGGGCGGCGAAACATTTTGAATCAGAGGAAGGTGGCCGTAGAATCAGTTCTAGTCAAAATGACTATAACTAAGATTGCAATGATGCGCAGAAGCAGGGAGCGGGTGAGTGACCGTGTACAGCAGCTCAGCGAACGTCGCCGAACGGGCCACCGCTGCACCCTCGCTCGCGATCTCCACCGTCATCTTCGCCCTGCGGCCCAGCGAGTCCTCCGGCCGGCCTACGCTCTGGCTTCCCCTGGTCCGCAGGATTCGCGAGCCGTACAAGGACCTTTGGGCCCTTCCGGGCGGACCGCTGACGCACGTTGAATCCCTGCAGGATGCCGCGTCCCGGAACCTCCGGGAAACCACCGGACTGACGCCGAGCTACCTGGAGCAGCTCTACGCGTTCGGCGGGCTGCACCGCTCACCCACCCAGCGCGTGGTGTCGATCGTGTACTGGGCGCTGGTTCAGCCCACCGAGGCCGCCCTGGCCGACGAATCGGAGAACGTGAAGTGGTTCCGGGCAGACAAGGTGGGGGACCTGGCCTTCGATCACAACGCCATTGTTGAGTACGCGCTCCGGCGCCTGCGGAACAAGCTGGCCTACGGTTCCGTGGCCTACCACTTCCTGGGGGAGTACTTCACGCTCGCCCAGGTCCGGGAAGTTTATGAAGCCGTCCTGGACACCCGGCTGGACCCGGCCAACTTCCGCCGCCAGCTCAAATCCACGCCGGAGATCGAAGAAACCGGCGAATACCTCCAGGGCGGCAAGCACCGCCCGCCACGTCTTTACCGCTTCACCGGCCGTCCCGGCCTTGACCCCGATAACAGGAGCACACCATGAGCAGCGTCAACACAGCCATCCAGCTGATCACGCGCGAACAAGCCGAAAGCGCGGCCCGAAGCGCGGCAGCAGGCAAAACAGCGGCCACCTGCAGCCCGGCGCTCGCCAAGGGCCCGTGGGAATACGACCTTGCCGAAGCCCTCGCGGGTGCCCCTGCCTACGGACCCGGCGCCTCCAGCGCGGACGTTGCCCCGGCCGCCACGCCGCGCCAGGGCCAGCTTCCGGAGGAATACAAGCTCGCCAGCGATGCCGAGCTCGATGTCCGTATCCGCGCGGCCAAGAAAAAGCTCGGGGACCGGGCAGTGATCCTGGGCCACTTCTACCAGCGCGACGAAGTCATCCAGTACGCCGACTTTGTGGGCGACTCCTTCCAGCTGGCCAACGCCGCCCTCACTCGGCCCGACGCTGAGGCCATCATCTTCTGCGGCGTGCACTTCATGGCCGAGACCGCGGACATCCTCTCCACCCCGGAACAGGCCGTCATCCTGCCCAACCTCGCTGCCGGCTGCTCCATGGCGGACATGGCGGACACCGACTCCGTGGAGGAGTGCTGGGAACAGCTCGAAGAGATTTTCGGTACCGAGGCCGACGCCGAGGGGCGGGTTCCGGTCATTCCTGTCACCTACATGAATTCCTCCGCCGCCCTGAAGGCTTTCTGCGGCCGGAACGGCGGCATCGTCTGCACCTCCTCCAACGCCAAAGTGGTCCTGGAATGGGCCTTCGAACGGGGCCAACGGGTCCTCTTCTTCCCCGACCAGCACCTGGGCCGCAACACCGCCAAAGCCATGGGTGTGCCGCTGGAGCAGATGCCCATGTGGAACCCGCGCAAGGAACTGGGCGGCAACGACGAACAGGCCCTGCTCGATTCCCGCGTGATCCTCTGGCACGGCTTCTGCTCGGTCCACAAGCGCTTCAACGTCGGGCAGATCGAAAAGGCCCGCGCCGAGTTCCCCGGCGTCAACGTGATTGTGCACCCCGAGTGCCCCATGGAGGTGGTGGACGCCGCCGATTCCGCCGGCTCCACCGACTTCATCAAGAAGGCCATCGCAGCCGCCACCGAACCGACCACTTTCGCGATCGGCACGGAAGTCAACATGGTGAACCGGCTCGCGGCCGAGTACCCCCAGCACTCCATCTTCTGCCTGGACCCGGTGATCTGCCCCTGCTCCACGATGTACCGCATCCACCCCGGCTACCTCGCCTGGGTCCTGGAGGAACTCGTCGAAGGCCGCATCGTCAACCGCATCAGCGTGGACGATTCCGTCCAGGACAACGCCAAGACCGCGCTCGAGCGCATGCTCGCATCGCGTCCGCTGTAGTCCAACTCCTGTAACACCGGAAACCGAAACGAGCCCCACATGAGCGCAGAGAGCCCAGCCGGTGGTCCGGCACCCCGGCGGCTGATCGTCGTCGGGAGCGGCATCGCGGGACTGTACGCCGCGTTGCTTGCCGCCGATGCCGGCGCCGAAGTGGTGCTGCTGACCAAGGGCGCGCTCGCGGACAGCAACACGTACTACGCCCAAGGCGGCATCTCCGCCGTCCTCGACGAGCCCGCGCCCGGGGACACTGTGGCCGCGCACATCGCAGACACACTGAAGGCCGGGGCCGGGCACTGCGACGAGGAGGCTGTCCGCGTCCTCTGCACGGAGGCCCGCCTGGATATCGCCGGCTTGCAACGCTTCGGCGTGCGTTTCGACATGGACGACGACGGCGACCCCTCACTGGGTCTCGAGGCCGCACATTCCGCGCCGCGGATCCTGCACGCCGGCGGCGACGCAACCGGTGCCGGCGTGGCCAGAGCGCTCATCAGGACTGTCCTGGATGCGCAGGCCGCTGGCCGGATCCAGGTCATCGGGCACGCCCAGGTCATCTCCCTGTCGCAGAGCGAAGGCGGTGTGGCAGGCGTGAATTTCCTCCATGACGGGCGGGAACTCGGCGTCCACGGTGATGCCGTGCTCCTGGCCACTGGGGGAGCGGGCCAGCTGTTCGCCCAGACCACCAACCCTGCCGTGGCAACTGCCGACGGGCTGGCGCTCGCCTGGCGGGCCGGAGCCGCCGTGGCGGACCTGGAGTTCTTCCAGTTCCACCCCACCTGCATGGTGCTGCCGGCCGATGCCCTTGAGGCAGCCGGCAACGGCACCGAACCGCTCCTGATTTCCGAAGCCGTCCGCGGCGAAGGCGCCATCCTGCTGGACGCACTCGGCGAACGTTTTATGCCCGCCTACCACGCCGACGCAGAACTTGCCCCGCGCGACGTCGTCTCCCGCAGTATCGCCCTGCACCTGGCCACCCTCGGTGATCCCAACGGGCACGTGTTCCTTGACGCCATGGTGGTCGAGGCCCGGCGGGGCGTGGGCTACCT
This sequence comes from Pseudarthrobacter sulfonivorans, assembly GCF_001484605.1. Classification (NCBI taxonomy): domain Bacteria; kingdom Bacillati; phylum Actinomycetota; class Actinomycetes; order Micrococcales; family Micrococcaceae; genus Pseudarthrobacter; species Pseudarthrobacter sulfonivorans. The sequence goes on from NZ_CP013747.1 coordinate 4,185,624, forward strand.
GGCCAAGCGGTTCCCCACCATCACCCAACGCACCCGCGAAGCCGGCGTCGACTGGACCCGCGAACTCGTCCCCGTGGCCCCAGCCGCGCACTACTGGATGGGCGGGGTCCATACCGACCTCTACGGGCGGACCTCGGTGCCTGGGTTGCTTGCCGCCGGTGAGGTTGCTTGCACCGGCGTTCAAGGGGCTAATCGGCTTGCCAGTAACTCCCTTCTTGAGGGACTTGTCTTTGGGCGGCGGGCTGTTGTTGCGTTCCTGGCCGGCAGTTCCACAGATCCCTCGGCGCCTGCGCTCTCGCCTCGCACCGGCGATCGCCTCGCAAGCTCGGCGGCCGGTCCGGCCGCTCACGCAACAACGGCGCTATCGGGACCTCCGGAACTGCCGGTGATGCTTAACGACGCGTCAGCGTCCATTTCCTGGCAGTTTGAAATGGTTCCGTCGGCTGGGCCCATGGAAACATCCTTTGCTGATGCGGGGCCGTTTTCTCGGGTTGCTCTTCGGCGGTTGGTGACTGCTAACGCTGGGGTTTTGCGGGATGGCGGGTTGTTGCGGGAGGCGGGGGCCACTCTTGGCTCCTGGGCCGTCGTCGAACCCTCTGAGAATGTTCCTGATTCCCTCGATCCTCGGGAGCATGAGGATGCCAATCTTTTGTTGGCTGCGCAGCTGTTGGTGCACGCCGCGCGGGAGCGGCGGGAATCCTTGGGGGCGCATTACCGCAGCGACAGCGTGCCCGCGGATGCCGCCGTCGAACATTTTGACAAGCGTTACACCATGAGCCGGAAAGCGAGCCTCGTTAATGACTAGCCTGACCCTCCCCGCAGCACCCGTCCGGGACATCCTGGAGCGGGCCTTCGCCGAGGACGCGCCCAGTGGTGACATCACCTCCCAGCTGCTGATCCCGGCGGAGGCCCGGGCCACCGCCGTGCTCAACGCCCGCGGGCCCGGCGTGTTCAGCGGCGGAACCGTCTTCCGCGACGCCATGAAGCTCATTGATCCGGAGACGGACGTGAAGTTGTTGCTTGCAGACGGTGAAGCGTTCGACGCCGGCACTCATCTCGCGCGGGTGAGGGGCAGCGCCCGCTCCGTGCTTCTGGCCGAACGGGTCGCGCTGAACCTGGTCCAGCGCATGAGCGCCATCGCCACCAAGACCGCGGAATTCGTGGAGCTTGTCGAAGGTACCAAAGCGCGCATCACCGATACCCGCAAGACCACCCCCGGCCTGCGGGTGCTGGAGCGCTACGCGGTGCGCTGCGGCGGGGGAGCCAACCACCGCTACAGCCTGTCCGACGCCGTGCTGGCCAAGGACAACCACCTGGCCGTCATGACCGGCGGCGACCCCGCCAAGCTCACCGCCCTGCTTGTCGCGGCCAAGGCCCAGCTGGGGCACACCACGCACTTCGAGGTGGAGGTGGACAGCGCCGAGCAGATCGAGCCTGTCCTCGCCGCCGGCGTTGACACCATCATGCTGGACAACTTCACCATCGATGAGCTCCGGGCCGGCGTGCGGCAGGTGGCCGGGCGGGCCATTGTGGAAGCCAGTGGCAACGTCAACCTCGGCACCGTGGCGGACATCGCGGCCGCGGGCGTTGACGTCATCTCCATCGGTGGCCTCACGCACAGCGTGGCTGCCCTGGACCTGGGCCTTGACGTCGAACTGAGGGCCGGCTGATTCGGCCATGATCTTCCTCGACGCCGCCGCCACCACGCCCGTCCGCCGCGAAGTCCTCGAGGCCATGTGGCCCTACCTAAGCGGCGAGTTCGGCAACCCCTCCAGCCACCACACCCTGGGCGAGGCCGCTGCGTCGGCGCTCGCAGGCGCCCGCGCCGCCGTGGCCAAGGTGCTCGGCTGCCGGCCGGGTGAGGTCACCTTCACCTCGGGCGGTACGGAGGCGGACAACCTGGCCGTGAAGGGCATCGCCCTGGCCCGGCAGGCCGCGGATCCGTCGCTGAACCGCGTGGTGATCAGCGCCGTCGAACATCCCGCCGTGGAAGAGTCCGCCCGGTACCTGGAGCGGTTCCACGGCTTCGCCGTTGATGTGGTTCCCGTGGACAGCGCCGGCCGGGTGGCGCCCGCGGCGCTCGCCGCCGTGCTCCGGCCCGAGACCGCCGTCGTCAGCATTATGTACGCGAACAACGAAGTAGGCACCATCCAGCCGGTTGCGGAACTGGCTGCAGTGGCCACCGCGATGGGCATCCCGTTCCATACCGACGCCGTCCAGGCCGCCGGCTGGCTGCCCCTGGATGTCAAGGCGCTGGGCGTGGATGCCCTGAGCATTTCCGGCCACAAGCTCGGCGCACCCAAGGGCTGCGGCGTGCTGTACCTCCGCGGCCGGACCCGTGTGGAGCCCCTGGTGCACGGCGGCGGCCAAGAACGCGGCCGGCGGTCGGGAACCGAAAACGTGGCCGGTGCGGTGGCGCTGGCCACCGCCCTGACGCTCGCCCACGCCGAACGGCCGGAACTGACCGCGAGGGTGGCAGGGCTCCGCGAACGCTTCATCGCCACCATCCTGGACACGGTGCCCGGTGCCCTGCTCACCGGGCACCGCACGGAACGGCTGCCGTCAGTAGCGTCGTTTTGTTTCCCCGGTACCAGCGGAGAATCCGTGCTGTTGGAGCTGGAGCGGCAGGGTGTGGTGTGCTCGAGTGGTTCGGCATGCGCCGCTGGCTCGGATGCGCCGTCGCCGGTGCTGACCGCGCTGGGCTACGACGCCGAGGTCGCGCAGACAGCTGTGCGGTTCAGCTTCACTTCGACCGTGACATCCGAGGAACTGGAGCAGGCAGCGGCAGCCGTGGGCACCGCCGTCGGGAGCGTCCGGACCCTCGGTCGCTAGATGTGGCGGGCGCGGCGGAAGATCCAGTGCCGCAGCATCGTGAACCGCACGGCGGTGGCCACGAAGCCCGACAGAGTGGTGGTCCACAGCTCATCGGACACGGTGGCGTCCGGGTGCAGCCAATGCAGCACGCCCAGGCTGCCGCCTGTGATGACCAGCGCCACGGCGATGACGATCACGCCGTTCAGGTGGTCGCGGGCCATCCGGCGCTGCCCGGAGATCTTGAACGTCAGCCTGCGGTTCAGTGCCGTGTTCATCAAAGACGTCAGCACCAGGGCGGCCGCGTTGGCCAGCTGCGGTCCCAGCCAGGGGCGCAGCAACGCATAGAGCGCCAGGGAGGTGGCGGTGCAGATGATGCCGACGCCCGTGAAGCGGAGGAGCTGCCGCACCAGCGGAAACCTGAACATTCCGCGGTAATGCTTGGTGGCCGGCGCACCGCGCGTGGGCTGCTGCGTCAGCTGGGCGGCGGGCGCAGCAGGGGTCTCCATGGGTCAAGCCTGACATATCAGGCCGGTGGTTCCTCCCAGGACGCCGCCTTGACCGGGTTGCTGAGCTCGCCGATGCCCTCCACGCGGCACACCACGGTGTCTCCGGGGTGGATGCGGGCGCACTCGGCGGGGAAGCCCGTCAGGACCAGATCGCCGGCGTGCACGGTCATGAAGGACGTCAGGTAGACCATGATTTCGTCCACCTTCCAGCCGAGATCGGTGCTGCTGGCGGCCTTCAGCTCGGCGCCGTTGTGGACGATGCTGATGGACCGGTCCGAGTCGTCGAGGTCCGTCACAATCCAGGGGCCCACTGGAGTGAAGGTGTCCTGGCTCTTGGCGCTGATCCACAGCTCGTCCGACTTCTGCAGATCGCGGGCCGAGACATCGTTGCCGATGGTGAATCCAAGGATGGCGCTCCGGGCGGTTTCCAGCGTCAGGCCACGGACGGTGCGCCCGACGACGACGGTCAGTTCCGCTTCCGGGTCCACGTAGCCCACCGTTGAGCTCAGTTCAATGGCGTCATCCGGGCCGATCACGCTCGATGCCGCCTTGTGAAAGGCCTGCGGCGGGAGGTCCCGGCCGGCCTGGCCGGTGTTGTGCGCCATGCCGAAGACGTTGAGGGGGACCGACGGCGCCAGGAACGTGAACGAGTCCTGGTCCACTACAGTGCCGGTTTCCCAGCCGGGCCGGGCCGGGTGGTTGGCGTTTGGACGGGACGCCCCGAAAGGGGATTCAACGACTGTCCAGGACCGGCCGGCGTCGGAGCCGAAGTCTGGGGCGTCATTGGCCACGAAGAAGTGCTCGTCGGCAACAGCCGGGGACAGGGGGCGGACACGGGCAAGGCGGCGGGGAGCGCTGGCAGTCATGATGACATCCTACGTCCTCCGGCTGGCCGGTGGCCGGCTCCGGCAGGCTCAGTACAGCTCGCCCACCGGGATCTCCACGGCCAGGCGGTTGGACGGGCCGGGCAGCGGGCAGGCCCAAGCCTCGTTGTACGCGCAGGACGGGTTGTAGGCAAAGTTGAAGTCCAGGACAAACTCCGCGCCCGCCCCCGAGCCATGGACCCCGTGGAACGCGCCCTTGATGGTGTCCAGGAGGTACCGGCCGGCGCCGTAGGTTCCACCGGGCTGGCCGGCCGTGGCGTCCCGGAACGGAACGAAGATCCCGCCGCCGTAGCCGTGCAGCTTCCACACGCCGAGCTGGCCCAGCTCGGGAAGATCGAACGTGCCCAGCCGGACAAACCGGACCACGCCGTCGGTGGCGGTTTCCACGGTCATTTCCCGGCCGGCTCCCTCAAGGGTCAGCGGCACATAGAAGCGGTAGATGGGATCGTAATCGGCCGTTTTCAGGCCGGAGAACTGCGATTTGTCCCTAGCGCTGAGGGCCGAGGCCGGATGCGTTGCGAACATCCGGTCGCGTTCATGCCGCCACAGGGAATGGGCCTCCGCCGGATCTTCAGCGGCAACCTTCCGTACCGTGTCGTACAGCGCAAACGTCCGCAGCCGCCAGTCCGCAATGTCGATGGCGGAGATGTCCGCCAGGCTCTCAAGGTCCGCGCCGTACTGCTCATCCGCCATAGGCACCAGCCTAGTACCTTGCGCGCGGGGAATGTCCGACGGCGACACGAGGCTCCGGCCCTTGTCCACCGTCGCCCGCCGATAGGCTGGCTGCATGACACACAAGGCGGCAATGTGGGGAGTGCGGACGGTAGCGCTGCTGATGGCCGGTGGACTGGCGGCCGGCTGCAGCGCGCCTGGTAACAGCGGTTCAGCGTGGACGGCGCAGCCGGACACATCGGCCAGCTCTGGCGCCAGCACGAGCTCAACCGCCGGCGCTACGGGGTCCCCGTCGTCGGATCCTTCTGCCACAGCGGGCGCCTCGACGTCCGCAGCACCCGGCCCGGCTGCAACAGCTGCTGCCTGGAAGACCTTTACCGATCCGGCGAAGACCGTCAGCTTCGACCTGCCGGAGGAATGGATCGCCCAGTCCGTCACGCCCGAGGACGGGACATTGCCGGGTGCCCTGAAGATCGAGGTGAAAAAGCAGGACGGCACGGTGGTGGCCACGCTGCGGACAGGACTGCCGCCGTCGTCGTCCGAGTGCCCCGAGACTGCCCGGAAACCGTACGTTGTGATCAGCAGCGTGCCGGTGGAGCTTCCCAGCCTGACGGGGGAAGGCACCATCGCCCCGCACGTGGTGTTCCGCGTCATCCAGGGCTACCGCTACTTCGGTTCCTACGGCATCACCAACATTGTGGGCGGGGCTGACGGCCAGGCCTGCGAACTGCGGAATGTGGTCCGTGGCCCGGCAGGAAAAGGGGACTACTCGTTCGGTGACCTCGGAGTCCTGAGGGCCTTCGCCCCGGATGAGAAGGTGGCCCCGGCGAAGGCGTTTGACACCCTGGGCCAGGCCGAAAAGTACGTGGACGAGAGCTCGGAATTCGCGAACGTCCAACGGATGCTAATGTCTCTGGAGATCAAAAACTAGTCCTGCCCCTTGCCCCTCAACCCCGGGCCAGCGCGGGAAGTTCTGCCACTACCTCACACCCCGGAGATACATGGAACGCACCGTTTCAGCACGTATGGTTTTCAGGACCATCGCCGACACGAAGGCAGCCCTGGCCATCGCTGTAGCCAGGAATCCCGGCTATACCTCGTTTGATGAATCCCTGACTGTCACGGCCGACGGTCAGCCGGTTCCGTTGCAGGAACTCGCGGACCATCATGGCGGCCGCCTGCACTATATGGAGTTCACTGAACCCGCCGAGGTCACCGTTGAGTACTCAGCGACTGTGGCAGGGCAGGCCGTTCCCGAACAAGCCACTCTGACTGAGCTCATCCGCTACGTGCGGCCAAGCCGCTACGCGGAGTCGGACCGGCTCCTGCCCACGGCCTATGCCGAATTCGGCGGCCTGCACGGTGCCGAACTGCTCCAGGCCGTGCGGAGTTGGGTCTTCGGGGAATTGCGGTACATCAGCGGTTCCTCCAGGGGAACTGACGGCGCCGTGGAAACCCTCCTGCACCGCAGGGGAGTGTGCCGGGACTTCGCGCACCTGGCCATCGCCCTGCTGCGTTCCAAGGACGTCCCCGCCCGGCTCACCGCCGTGTACGCGCCGGGGCTGAGCCCCATGGATTTTCACGCGGTAGCCGAGGCCCATGTCAATGGCGCCTGGCACGTCATCGACCCCACGGGGCTGGCCCCGCGGGAGTCGATGGTGCGGATCACCGCCGGCCGGGACTCGTCCGACACCGCGTTCCTGTCCACCGTTGGCGGGCGCCTGACACTGAACGAGCTCCGCGTCAGCGCCGTGGTCAACGGCCAGTTGCCGCCGGAAGATCCGGCCAAGCTGGTCATGCTGGGCTGAGATTCCCGCACGGCCCGGTTACTGGCGGGCAGTTACTTCCCGGCCGGATATTTCCCAGCCAGTTACTTTGCCGGCCGCGCTCCCACGGAATGCCGGAGTTTCTCGGTCAGTCGCTGGAGTTCCCTCTGCTCGGCAGCCGTCAGGGCCGGCCCCACCAGACTGGAGATGTCCCGCACGTGCTCCCGGCCGATCTCCTTCTGGAGGGCGGACCCTTCCTCGGTGAGCTTCAGCAGCACGCCGCGGCCGTCGTCCGGGGCAGCCATCCGGACCACGAGCCCGCGCTTCTCCAGCCTCTCAACCAGCCTGCTGAGGCTCGACTGGCTCAGCAGGACATGGTCATTGAGTTCATTGAGCCGGAGCCAGCCGGACGGACACCGGGACAGCGTGAACAGGACATCGTACTCGTTGATGGCCACCTTTCGGAAGGCAGCCCCGGCCTGCAGCCTCCGCATGACCGCAACTTGCGCCCGGAACAGGGATTCCCACGTTTCCGCGGCCAGGCGGATGGGTGATTCGTTTCCGTCGGCAGCCATCACGCCTCCGATGGGGCAGTCTCAGGCGCCGGTGCAGCCATCAGCGCGGCCACGCGGCCGGCATGCGTGGGCGGATCCGGGACGTGGGCGGGCTTGAGGGCCGCGTATTCCTTGCGGAGGACCGGGAGGACCTCCTCGCCGAACAGGTCAAGCTGCTCCAGCACTGTCTTCAGGGGCAGGCCTGCGTGGTCGATCAGGAACAGTTGGCGCTGGTAGTCGCCGAAGTACTCGCGGAACGTCAGGGTCTTTTCGATGACTTCCTGCGGGCTGCCCACGGTGAGCGGTGTCTGGGAGGTGAAGTCCTCCAGCGACGGGCCGTGGCCGTAGACGGGCGCGTTGTCGAAGTAGGGCCGGAATTCCTTCACGGCGTCCTGGGAGTTCTTCCGCATAAAGAACTGGCCGCCGAGGCCCACGATGGCATGGTCCGCCTTGCCGTGGCCGTAGTGCTCGTAGCGCTCACGGTAGAGGCTGATCAGCTGCTGGTAGTGCTCCTTGGGCCAGAAGATGTTGTTCGCGAAGAAGCCGTCGCCGTAGTAGGCGGCCACTTCGGCGATCTGCGGCGTGCGGATGGAGCCGTGCCACACAAAGGGGGCCACGCCGTCGAGCGGGCGCGGGGTGGACGTGAAGTTCTGCAGCGGGGTCCGGAACTTGCCGGACCAGTTCACCGTGTCCTCGTCCCACAGCCGGCGCAGCAGGCTGTAGTTCTCGATGGCCAGTTCCACGCCGTCCTGGATGTTCTTGCCGAACCACGGGTACACCGGAGCGGTGTTGCCGCGGCCCAGGACCAGATCCACGCGGCCGTCGGCCAGGTGCTGCAGCATGGCGAAGTCTTCGGCGATCTTGACCGGATCGTTGGTGGTGATCAGCGTGGTGGCAGTGGAGAGGGTTATCCGCTCGGTCTGCGCTGCGATGTACGCGAGCGTGGTGGTGGGCGAGGACGAGAAGAACGGGCGGTTGTGGTGCTCGCCGAGGGCGAAGACATCCATGCCGATTTCCTCGACTTTTTTGGCGATCGCCACGGCCGCCTTGATGCGTTCGTTCTCCGTGGGGGTCCGGCCGGTGGTGGGGTCAGTGGTGATGTCACTGACGCTGAATACGCCGATCTGCATGGTGTGCCTTCCGTTTCCTGGGCTTCTCTGGGCTTGCTTCCACTATACCCGATTTTCATGCGTTTGCATGTATCGACGGCTATAACGCCTCCCCGGCCAGAATATTCCAGGTGTTACAGGGGGTCGCCCGGAGCGGCACGGCGGCCACTGACGCGGGGCACCATGCCGGTGGTCCAGTCGCGGAACTCGGCATCGACGTCGTCGGCCGCCGCAAACTCCGGGCGCTGCTGCATGGCACGGAGCAGTGCTTTTGTCTCCCGCCGTCCCTCCACGAGCCGGTACAGCACGGGAACCAGCACCAGCGTCAGCGCCGTGGAAGAAACCAGGCCGCCGATCACCACCACGGCCAGCGGCTGGGAAATGAAGCCGCCGCCCCCGGTCAGGCCAAGCGCCATGGGTGTCAGGGCGAAAACGGTGGCCAGCGCGGTCATCAGGATGGGGCGGAGCCGCTGCCTCGCGCCATGGGTGATTGCGTCCGCCACGCTCATCCCGCCGCGGCCGTCCCGTGGCTGCCTGTACTGGTTGATGAGGTCGATAAGCACAATGGCGTTGGTAACCACAATGCCCACCAGCATCAGCATGCCGATCAGCGACGGCAGGCCCAGCGGAACGCCCGTGGCCAGCAGCAGGGCCACGGCGCCGGTGGCGGCAAAGGGAACGGACACCAGCAGGATCAGGGGCTGGATCAGCGACTTGAAGGTGGCCACCATAATGACATAGACAATCGCGATCGCGGCGAGGAGCGCCAGGCCCAGCTGCTGGAAGGACTCGGCCTGCTGGGTGGTGGCGCCGCCGAGTTCGGCGGTGACCCCTGCGGGGAGGCTGACCTCCGTGAGGCGCTTCTGCACCTCTGCGTTCACCGCACCGAGGTTGGAGCCCGACGGCGTGACTGACACTTTGGCGGTCCGCTGGCCGTTGCTGGCGGTAATGGAGACCGGCACGTCCACCTGTTCCACGGACGCGATGCTGCCCAGGGTGACGGGGGCGCCGGATGCAGGGAGTGCGATGTTGCGCACCGCGTCGATGCTGGTGAACCGGGTGCCCTTGCCGATCTGGACCGGAAAATCGTTGGTGTCGATCCGGACCGTACCGGCGGGGATGGGGCTGATGGTGGCAGCCAGGACGCCGGCTACCTGTTCCTCGTTCAGTCCGGCTGCCGCGGTCTTGGCCCTGTCAACCTTGACCTGGACCACCGGCTGGCTGGCCGCGAGGTTGGTTGTCACCTCGCTGGTCTCCGGCACGCCGGTCATGGCCTGAACCATGGCGTCACTGGCTGTGCGGAGGTCCTCGGACGTTGCCGCCTTGATGGTGATGTCCACCGTGGAGGATGTCCCGAAGCCACCCTGCTGCGTGCCGACGGTAATTTTCCCGGAACCGGCCACCTTGCCCACTTCGGTCCGGACGGTTTCCTGGAGCTTTGCCTGATTGGCCTTTTCATCCGTCACCACCGTGAACGTGGAGTTGGCGGCTCCGGAAGACGTCAGGGCGGCAAAACCTGCCTGCGCGTTTCCGGAGGTGAGCTGGACATTCTTGACACCCTCGATGCCGCGGAGGACGTCCTCGACCTTGATGGCGGCGGCGCTGGTGTCGGCCAGGCTTGTGCCCGCTGGCATCAGTTGGCGGACAGTCAGGCTGTTCTGGCCGGAATCGCCGAGGAGGTTGGTGGACAGCAGCGGCGTCATGGCGGCCGTGGCGCCGAGCACCAGAACGGCGGCGACCAGGGTCAGCACCGGGTGCTTCTGGGTCTTGCTGAGGACCGGCAGGTAGGCACGCTGCAGCCGGCTTTTCTGTTCGGCTTCCTGTGCCAGGGCACGGGCGGCGGCAGCAAGCCGGGCGGCAGTTTCGCGGGCATCGGGCGAACCAGCGGCGGCGGAACCGGCGGGGCTCTTGAGGAACCAGTAGGCCAGGACCGGAACGATGGTCAGCGATACCAGCAGGGATGCCAGCAGCGCCATGGTGACTGTCAGGGCGAAGGGCCGGAAGAGTTCGCCGGCGAGCTCGCCCACGAAGGCAATGGGCAGGAAGACCGCCACGGTGGTCAAGGTGGAGGCGGTGATTGCGCCGGCCACCTCCCGGATTGCGGTGAGGATCGCGGGGACTTTCTCCTCCCCGTAGCTGAGGTGGCGTTTGATGTTTTCGATCACCACAATCGAGTCGTCCACCACCCGGCCGATCGCAATGGTCAGCGCGCCCAGGGTCAGGATGTTCAGTGAATAGCCCGTCGCGGACAGGCCAATGAACGTGATCAGCAGCGACAGTGGAATGGAGACCGCGGTAACAAGGGTGGAGCGGGCTGACATCAGGAAAACAAGGATGACGGCGACAGCGAAGCCCAGCCCGAGCAGGCCCTCGGTGGTGAGGTCCTTGATGGACTTCTCGATGAACGGGGCCTGGTCGAACACCGCCGTGAACTTTGCGTTGGACCCCAGGTCGGCCTCAAGGGCCGCCAACGAGTCGTTCACGGCGTGGGAGATTCCCACGGTGTCGCCCTCGGGCTTCTTGGTCACGGACACCGCCAGCGTTTCCTGGCCGTTGGTCCGCGTGATGGAGGTCCGTTCGTCATCCTGCAGGCTGACGTCGGCCACCGTGCCGATGGTCGCGGCATCCTTGGCTCCACCCAGGGGGAGTGCCTTGATGGCGTCCAGGGAATCCACCGGGCTGCCGATCTGGAGGGATAGCGTCTTGCCCTGCTCCTGGATGGTCCCGGCCGGGATCAGCGCGCCGTTGTTGGAGAGGGCGTTCCGGATGGACTCGATCGTAGTGCCTTTGGCGGCCATCGCCTCGGGCCGGGGGATGATCTCGATGTGCTGGGTGGCGCCGCCGGTCACGTCGGCTCCCCGGACGCCGTCGATCTTCTGGAGCCGGGGAACGGAGAGGCGTGCCAGGTCGGCGTTGAGTTCGCTGAGGGGCTTGTCCGAGGACACTGCCAGGAACACGATGGGGAAGTCGCTGATGCTGCCCGCGATGGCCTGCGGCTGCACGTCCTCCGGCAGGGAGCGCTTGGCGTTGGAGATGGCCCGGTCGATCTGGTTCCGGGCGCGGTCGAGGTTTGTCCCGTAGGTGAACACCATGGAGATCTGCGAGACGCCGTTGCGTGACGTCGAGGAGGTGGACTCCAGGCCTTCGACGCCGTTCAGGGCGGTTTCGAGCGGTGCGCTGACCTGCTTGTCCACCACTTCGGGCGAGGCGCCGGGCATGGCGGAGAGGACGGTGATCTGGGGGAACTCAATGGAGGGGATGAGTTCCTGTTTCAGCGATGACATGGTGATCACGCCGAACACCGTCGCGAAGACGGTGATCAGCGCGATCAGCGCCCGGTTTGCCAATGAAAGTTGTGCCAGCCGGAACATCGCGGGTCTCTCCTGTGGGGTTGACGGACTCCTGCGGTCCGGACCGTCCAGCCGGGCCTGCCGGCCGGACGGAATGCCGGGCGTCAGTGGTTGGCGGAAATGCTCTCCAGCTGCAATGCCTTGGCCGTTGCCGTCTCGAGTTCGGCAGCAAGATCCGGATTCTCATCCAGCTTCACGCCGTAGCCCGGCATCATGTCCTTGAGCTTGCCCTGCCAGCCCTTGAAGTCCTTGGGGAAGGACTTCTGCAGCAGCTCAATCATGATGGGCACCGCTGTGGATGCGCCGGGCGACGCACCCAAAAGCGCCCCGATGGTGCCGTCGCGGCCGGCGATGACTTCCGTGCCGAACTGCAGCACGCCGCCGCGCTTCGGGTCCTTTTTGATGATCTGCACACGCTGGCCGGCGGTGATCAACTCCCAGTCGCCGTCCTTGGCTTCGGGGTAGTACTCGCGCAGCGCTTCCACCTTGTCCCCGTGGCGCTTGGCAACTTCCTTGACGAGGTACGCGGTGAGGTCCATGTTGTCCTTGGCGACTGCAAGCATCGGGATGATGTTGCTGGGCCGGATGGACAGTGGCAAGTCAAGGTACGAGCCGTTCTTCAGGAAATTGGTGGAGAAGCCGGCATAGGGGCCGAACAGGAGCGAACGCTTCCCGTCGACGTACCGGGTGTCAAGGTGCGGGACTGACATGGGCGGCGCGCCCACCGAAGCCTGGCCATAGACCTTGGCGCTGTGCTGGGCGGCAAGTTTCTCGTCGGTGCAGCGGAAGAACTGGCCGGACACGGGGAATCCGCCGAAGCCCTTGCTCTCCGGGATGCCGGAGGCCTGGAGGAGGTGCAGGGCGCCGCCGCCGGCGCCCACAAACACAAACTTGGCGTGGATCTTGCCGTGTTCCCCGGAAGCCGGGTGCTTGATCGAAAGGTCCCAGCCGCCGTCGGACGCCTTGGAGATGCCGCTGACGTCATGGCCGTAATTGATTTCGACGCCGTTGTTCCCGAGGTAGGTGGTGAGCTCACGGGTCAGTGCCCCGAAGTCGACGTCGGTCCCCTCGGTTGCCCGGGTGGCGGCGATACGCTGCTTCGCGTCGCGGCCCTTGACGATCAGCGGCGCCCATTTGGCGATCTGGGCGTGGTCCTCGGAGTACTCCATGCTGCGGAACAGCGTGTGGGGTTTGAGCGCTTGGTAGCGGGTCTTGAGGAATCTGGTGTTGTCCTCGCCGATGACAAAGCTCATGTGCGGGACGGTGTTGATGAAGCCCTTCGGCGAGCCGATCAGGGATTCTTCCACAAGATGGGACCAGAACTGGCGGGACAGCTGGAACTGTTCATTGATGAGCAGGGCCTTGGCCGGGTTCACCGAGCCGTCTTTGGCTGCGGGGGAGTAGTTCAGCTCGCACAGGGCGGCATGGCCCGTTCCTGCGTTGTTCCAGGGGTCGGAGCTTTCCAGCCCGGGCTGGTCCAGACGTTCGAACAGGGAGATGGTCCAGTTCGGTTCAAGCTGCTTGATGAATGCCCCGAGCGTGGCGCTCATGATGCCGCCGCCAATCAGTACGACGTCGGCATGTTGGGTCTTGGATATGAAGGTCACAATCAGTCTCCGATAGCAGCGGCTCTGGCTGTCAAAGAATATCCCCGGGCGGCCCGCATACTGAAATTGGGCCGGGCCGTCAAGGCTTTAGCTGTACCTTTGTGAAAACTTCACTCAGTACCGGGGACGCCGGGTAGCTGCTGACGCGGTCCGAGAGTGCGAGTGCCGAGATGGGGAAGGCGATGGGAACCGCCGGCACAGTGGCCGCGATCTGGGCGTTGATGGTGTGGTACTGCTCGTCGCGTTCCTTGCCGGCAGGGAGGCCGCGGGCGCGGTTGATCTTGGAGAAGACCTGCGGGTCCTGGTAGCCGAATTCGCCGTTCTTTTCGCCGAACAGCGGGCCCACAAAGTTATCGGCATCGGCATACGCGCCATTCCAGCCGAGCAGGTGGAGCCCGTGGTCTCCGGGTGACTGCACTTTCTGGAGATAGCCTTCGGACCAGTCCACCGGGACAGGTTTGATGTTGAACCCGACGGCGGTCAGTTGCCTGCTGATTTCGGCGTAGATTTTCTCCGGCGTGGGCAGATACGGGCGGGTGGCGTTAAGCGGATAGTAGAACCTGAGCTCTTCCCCGGTGTAGCCGGCCTCGGTCAGATAGGCCTTGGCCTTGACCGGATCGTGGCCCAGCGCGGGAGCGTCATTATTGAAACCGCTGATCTTCGGAGGAACGAACTGTGAGGCCTTGGCTGTGTTGTCGATGAAGAACTTGCGGATCAGGGTTTCCTTATCGATGGCCAGCTCAATGGCCTGCCGCACTTTTTCGTTCTGCAGGACCGGAATTTCCTGGTTGATGCCCAGGTACATCACCGAGAAAGGATCACGCTGGACGATCTGCATGCCCCGCTTGACCAGCTGATCGAAGTTGCCCACCGTGACGGCGTCGTAGCCGTCGATCTTGCCGTCCAGGAGGGCCTGAAGCCGAGTCTGGGGGTGGTCGTACGTGACGAAACTAATGGTGGAGATCTGCCCGCGCTCACCCCAGTAGTTTTTGTGGCTGATGAGCTGGACACTCGCCTCGTCCCAGGCGGCCAGGCTGAACGGTCCTGTGCCGACGGGGTTGGTGGCGAACCGGGAGAGCGGGTTTCCGCCACGGGTCTGATCCAGGACATCCGCCGTGCCCGCTGTCAGGGCGGCCGGGGATGCGATGGCGAACGCCGGCAGGGTGAGCGCCTGGAGGAACGCGGTGAAGCGCTGAGTCAGGTCGATCCGGACAGTGTCAGCGGAAAGGGCCGTGCAGCTCTTGAAAATGGAGAGCGCAGCGTCGTCGGAATGTGCCTTGAACACGCTCTTGAACGAGCTTCCCGGCGCCTGCCGCCGCAGTTCCGCCGAGAAGGCGAACCAGCGGTTGAAGTTGGCACACACGGCGTCGGCGTTGAAGGGCGTGCCGTCCTGGAACGAGACGCCGCTGCGGAGTTTGAACGTGTACGAGCGGCCTTCGTTTTCCTCGGACCATTCCGTTGCCAGCAGCGGCGTGGGCTTGCCCGTGGTCTGGTCCACACCCACCAGGCCTTCGAGGATCTGCCGGGTGATCCGGTAGCTTTCCACATCGCTCGAGAGCGCGGGGTCCAGGCCGAGGGGCTGGGACGCCGTGCCGAACGTGAACGTTTCGGTGGGTTCAGCGCCGGCGGGCGCCGTCGAAGGAGACGTTGCCGAGGGCGAAGGTGGTGGGTTGCCGGTACAGGAGGTCAGGCCTAACGCCATAAAAACGGCGCCGGTCTTGATGACCGTTCGCCGCGAAGTACTGCTGGGCACTCGTCTATCACCTCTGGCTGCTTCTGGCCGGCGCCGCGGACTGCGGGCCAAGGACACAGTCTAGTTGACACACCCCGGTGCTCCCTGGACACACGCCAGAGGCCTGTTCCGGGTGCGGAACAGGCCTCTGGGCTTGAAAGCCGGACTACTTGGGCATCAGCACCGAGTCGATCAGGTAAACGGTGGCGTTCTTGGTCTGGACGCCGCCGCAGATCACGCTGGCGCCATCAACCATGAGGGCATCCTTGCTGCCGGTCACGGTGACTGAACCGCCCTGGACCGTGGCGTGTGTGCCGGCGATCTTGTCAGGGGTGATCTGGCCGGGGACCACGTGGTAGGTCAGGATCTTGCTCAGCAGGGCGTCGTCCGTCTTGAGCGTCTCAATGGTGGCGGCATCGATCTTGGCGAAGGCGTCATCCACCGGAGCGAAGACCGTGAACTCGCCGCCGTTAAGGGTGTCAACCAGGTCAACCTTCGGGTTCAGCTTGCCGGAGACAGCTGCCGTGAGGGTGGTCAGGATGGGGTTGTTGGATGCCGCGACCGCTACCGGGTCAAGGGCCATCCCGGCAACCGAGCCTGCCCCGGTGGGGACCTTCTCGGCGTAGCCGGCGCAGCCTGCGCCAACGAGGTTTGCGGCCGGATCCATGGCAGCAGCACTGGCGGACGGTGACGGGGCCATCTTCGTCGCTGACGGGGTGGCGGCAGGTGCCGAGGAGCTCGGGGTTGTGGTTGCTGTTCCACCGCAGGCGGTAAGGCTCAGCAGGGCTGCAGCTGCAACGCCTGCGACGGTGAAGGATGTGCGCTTGAATGACTGCATTTCGGTTCTCCTTGTTTGTGCCGATTTCTTGCCTGCGGCTGACCTGATGCCTGCCGCGTGGCCTTTTCCGACTGTTGGGCACCTGCCCTTGGCTGGTGTCTCAATGGGTATTCGGCCGGAGCACGGAAGCGGATGGGTGGATCGCCAAGAGTTTTTTAGATTCGCGGCCAGCCCGCAGGGAAAGCCCAGCAGAACACGGTAGATGGGCAGTTAAATGACGGAGATCCCGGGCCTGTGGGCCCGGGATCTCTGTGTAAGTGTGCGCAAGGGGGGACTTGAACCCCCACGCCCGAAGGCACAGGAACCTAAATCCTGCGTGTCTGCCAATTTCACCACTCGCGCTTGGCAGTTGCTGCCGTTGTCTTCAACCTTGGCCAGATGGCCTACGGATAAAAACGTACGACGGCGGATGCCAGTTTCCATTGTAGCCTCGGGCCGGCGGGGTTCCGGTCAGCCGGTTCCTGCCGCCCGTACCGGCGCCACTTCCCGCGTAATGCTTTACGCGTCCACTTTGAGGTCGCGCCGGAGTTTTGCCACGTGGCCGGTGGCCCGGACGTTGTACTGGGCAAGCGCCACTTTTCCGTCGGGATCGATCACCACGGTGCTGCGGATCAGTCCCTCATAGGTCCGTCCGTAATTCTTCTTTTCGCCCCAGGCACCATAGGCTTCGGCCACGGCATGGTCCTCGTCCGAAAGCAACGGAAAGCTAAGGTCCTCGTTGGCGGCAAAGGCAGCAAGTTTGTCCACGGAATCGGGGGAGACGCCCAGGACCCGATAACCGGCCGACGTGAAGGATGCCAGGCTGTCGCGGAAATCGCAGGCCTGTTTCGTGCAGCCGGGGGTGGCGGCGGCTGGGTAGAAATACACGATGGTGCTGCCGCTGTGGCCGGAAGCCAGGTTGACGTCTTTACCCGACGAATCCTTCAGGGTGAAGCCGGGCGCCACGTCGCCGGTCAAGAGTCTGTCAGCCACTGTTAATCTCCTCGTTGCAGGCGGAACACACCAGTTTAGTAAGCATCCACGACCGGTGCTAACCAGCCTTAGCTATACTTGCTGGTATGCCTGACATGGATCGCTGGCCCACTGGGCGCCTATTGTCCACTGCGGCACGCCTCGTAGAACACTCCTGGAACGAAAAGCTAAGCGCCATCGGACTGACGCACGCCGGCGTGATCGCTATTGAAGTCCTCTCAGCGCAGGGGCCGATGACACAGGCCCAACTCGCCCAATATGTGCGCGTTCAGGCCCAGACCATGGGTAAAACCCTGAGCCGGTTGGAGTCCCACGGCCACATTGCCCGCGTCCGCAGCACCTCGGACCGCCGCAGCCAGGTGGTGTCCCTCACGGACAGCGGACGGGAAGCCGCAGCCGCAGCCGTTGAGATGGAACGCTCGGTGCTTGCCGCGGCAACTATTGACCCTGACGCCCTGCGGCAGGAGCTCCAGGCTGTGGTCAGGGAGCTGGCCAGCCAGTTCGCGTCGCCGTCAACCCGCGCCCTGGTGGACGGTGCCCCGCTCAGCTAGCAATCCCGGGAATCCGGTAAATCTGACTGGCACCATTACTGCAAAATTCCGCAGTGGTGGTGCCTTTTTTGGTTTGTACCTGAAGCGTCCAGAAGTGGCGTCTTTGCCGAGTGATTTGCAGCGGTTCAGGGCGCACTTTCAGGAAGTGCATCGATGGTCGCTTTACAAAGTGAACTCTTCAACATCACCAGCGGCATCTGGCCGTAGGTCTCGCCGCGCGATGCCCTTATCATCTGACGTATGCGTAAACACTTGGTCGCCGTTGGGGTCGTGGCAATCCTCCTGGCCGGCTGCTCGGCCCCTTCAACTCAACCGGCAGTAACTTCGACGGCGCCGGTCGCCACATCAGCATCAGCCACGCCGACGCCCACTACGCCAACGACGACGGGCTCGGCCGCGACAGATCTGAACTGGGGTACGCCGACCGCTGGCGACGAGTTCAACTATACCGGCGCACCGGACGCCGCGAAGTGGTCCGTGTACAACAGTGCCGGGCACGACGGGAATGGCATTCGGAGTCCCCAGCAGGTCACGGTAGACGGTTCCAAAATGGTCATGACTGGAACACCGGACGGCACGACCGCTGGAATGAGCGCGAAGTTTGGGCGCCAGAAGTACGGCCGGTGGGAAGTCCGCGCAGCGGGTTCGGGTGACACCGAGTATCATATGGTGGTGCTCCTGTGGCCGGATAGTAGGAATTGGCCGTGTGACGGCGAAGTTGACTACGCGGAGACGCCTGCTGACTGGAGCGTCATCAAGTTCTTCCACCACTACGGATGTTCGAATTCGCAGACGTCGGCGACCATGGCACTGGACGTTACGCAGTTCCACAACTACGCGGTTGACTGGTCTCCGAATGGGATCGTCGGCTACGTCGATGGGGTTAAGTGGTTTGAGGACAACGACCCGGCGCACCAGCCTCCCGGACCGATGCACCAGACGCTACAACTGGACTGGTTCCCAGACAGCACTGATAACGGCGCTGGCGAGATGCGAGTGGATTGGGTTCGCGTCTATGCGGCTGGCGATCCAACTCCCGCTGCCCTGCCGCCGCCATCCGATGAGCCGTTTGATTTCGCCGCCACCGGGGATATAAACCCTGCGGGTAACACGTCGGCCACGTCGCACAGTGGTAAGAACGCGGCTAGTATCATCGCCGGTCTCAACGACGGTTCGCTGGACAACTTCATTGCGCTGGGCGATTTCCAGTATGACAATGGCTCCTGTACCGCGCTCGAGGCTTACGACCAGTTGTGGGGTCCGGCTAAGGCCAAGACGTACTGGACCGCTGGCCCGAATCATGATGTTGAACCCGGCGAGAATGACGACGTTGACCGGTACATGGATGGGCAGTGCGTGTCCACGGTGAAGAGCGCGACTAGCTCCGATGTTGTACGGTTCCAAGACGCTCTTGATTGGTATTCGTTCGACAAGGGCAACTGGCACATTCTTGTAGCGCCTACGGCCACATGGCGTTATAACGCTAAGCGGGCGCAGGCGATGACCTCGGAGATGGATGCCGACCTGAAAGCGGCGAAGGCCGCTGGAAAGCATCTGGCGGTTATCTACCATGATCCGTATTTCACCAGCAACACATCGAGCCATACCCGCTTCCTTAAGGCGAAGCCGTGGATTGACGTGTTCTGGGCGAACCGCGTTCGTGTGTTGCTGTCCGGCTCGCAGCACAATTATGAGCGGACCTGCCCGATAAACAACGAGGACCAGTGCGTTGCGGACGGGATGCAACAATTTCAGGTGTCCACTGGTGGAATCGGCCTCCGGGCGTTCACCAGCAGCCCCTCTTATGTGCAGCGAAAGTTTAGCGACACCTGGGGTCACCTACGGATGAGCCTCAAGGCTGACGGCTCTTATACGTGGGAATTCCGTCCCGTGTCTGGCGGAATGCAGACGGATAGCGGGTCTCGAAGCCATGGCTAATTCTTCGGTTCCGGTCACCGCCGGTTCGGGCACCATGAGGGACCTACCGCCACATTCCGCACCCTAGCGTTCCATGGATTCTTCCAGCTCTTTCACGGAGCTGAGTGTCCCGCGTTTGAGACCTCGGCCTTCGCCTCGTAAATGTGGTCCGGGTCGGCAGGAAACCGCCTGAGGAAGCCAAGGTGGTTGGATTCGGAGTCTCGAGGCAGTCGGCTGTGATGGCGGCGTGTCCCAGCTCTTTCCCCGGAGCAGCAGGGAATAAATAGCCCCTAAATACCCACAGCGATCGAGGGGCAAAAAGGAAACCCCGTCTTCACGGCTTGTGGCCAGTGAAGACGGGGTTTCTTTGGTGCACCCCCCGGGACTTGAACCCGGAACCCATTGATTAAGAGTCAATTGCTCTGCCAATTGAGCTAGAGGTGCATCTGTTATGTGGTGACCTTCCGGGCTTTTTCTTTCCCGGTTGATCTCCGCAACGACATGAAACTCTACACGAACTTCCGACCCATGTGAAATCGAGGTCCCGATGCTCCCCAGGTTCAGGCAGGAGGGGCAAGAACCAGCACAAAATCAGGGTTTTTGTTGTTAGTCAGGAGCCAGAAGCCGCCGTCGGGAGTCCGGATGACGTCCCGGATCCTGCCGTATTCCCGTGTGAAATAGGCCACAGGAGCGCTTGCCTCCTCGCCGGACAAGGACACCGTCCAGAGGCGTTGGCCGCGCAGGGCGCCGAGGTAGGCCGTCGACCCGGCAATTTCCAGGCCGCTGGGTGAGGAGTCCGCCGTCGAAGGCCAAACCACCTTCGCGTCGCGGTACCCCTCCCGGTGCGGTGCGCCGGTTACTGCGGGCCAGCCGTAGTTGGCTCCCGGCTCGATGAGGTTGAGCTCGTCGTTGACGTCCGGGCCGAACTCGCTGGACCAGAGCCGGCCGGCGCTGTCCCACGCCAGTCCCTGGACGTTTCGGTGGCCCAGGCTGTATACGGCATTGCCGAAAGGGTTGCCAGGTGCCGGGTCACCCTCAGGAGTCAGCCGCAGGATCTTCCCGCCCAGAGCGTTGCGGTCCTGCGGCTGTTCGCGGCGCTGGGAGTCGCCTGTGCCCACGTACAGGAACCCGTCCGGGCCGAAGCGGATCCGGCCGCCATTGTGGGTTGATGCCTTCGGGATTCCGGGAAAGACCACCTCGGGGTCGCCAAGGTCCAGGGATCCGTCAGGCTGTTCCGTCAGCTTCAGCCGGGCGATGCGGTTGTCCTGTGCCGAGGTGAAGTACAGGTAAAGGTAGTTGTCGGACGGAAAGCCGGGGGAGAGGGCTAGTCCCAGCAAGCCTCCCTCACCGCCAGGAGCAACGCCGGGGACCTGGCCGATGGTGGCCGCCCTGCCATCACGGACAGCTTTCAGCAGCGCAGAGTCACGCTCGGAGACGACCGCGGTTCCGTTCGGCAGGAATACCGCGGCCCAGGGAATGTCGAGCTGGAGATCGAGCCGTGCCACAACCTCCGGCGGCGTGGCGTTACCCGGGCCGGTCCCGATCCCGTTTCCTGTGCTGGTCCCGGTTCCTGTGATGCTGCCGGTGGGGGCATCGTTGGCGTCCCCCGTGCAGCCCGACAGCAGCACGGCCAGGCACACTGCGAAGGCGCCCGCGGTGGGCTTGGCCGCCGCGGAGGCCCGAAAGGGTGCTTGCGTCCGGTCAGATACGCGTCCGCCGGGGAGCCCGGAAGCCGGCAGCTTCCGCATGGGCCGCCGACTCAAACCAGACGTCGGCTTTCGTCTGCTCATAGTCCGGATGCCCCTCCTCGTAATAGACCATCGCTCCGGCGTCGGCCTTGACCTCGAAATCCGCCGGACCGCTTCCATCCGGGCCGGGCGACGCGGAACCTGCGCCGTAGGGCTGGTCCGCGGCCAGATGCCTGGTCGGTTCCGGTGCAGCTTCGTAGTCCGCCACGGCTGCCGGCTCCATGGTCCGGGCTTCAGCAGCCTCTGTGGCTACTGCTGTGTCTGTGGCTACCGCGGCCTCCATGGATCCTGCAGCTTGCCCGGGAGCCGCGCTTGCCGTGTGCGGGGCTGAATCGGCGGCGGCCACTTCGGGTTGCGTACCAGCGACTTCGGCTTCGGCTTCCGCAGCGGCCGTTTCTGCGCCGGGCAGCGTGGGTGCATGGGGCTCCGTGTATTCCGGGTGATGCACAAATCCGGCGCCCTGGGCCCGTGGTGCTTCGGACGTTGGGGTGTCGGCAATTACTGTGGACGCTTCGCCTGCCGGCCGGTGGCTGGCGGCGGGTTGGGCTGGTGCGCTTGCCTCTGACCACTGGGTTTCCCACTCGGCTTCGTCTGCCTGCCGGCTCACACGCTCCTTGCTGCCTGGTTCCTGGGCTGCTAGCGACTCCGGGCGAGCCGGCTCCTCTTGCCCAGCCGGCTGCTCAAGTCGGCCGGGTTCCCCAGAGCCAGCCGACTCGGGGGATGACAGTTCTTCGGCGGACGGGCGTTCCGGTGCATCGGCTGCAGCGGTATCTGCGGGACCAGTAGTGTCCTTGGCACCAGCGGTATCTGTGGCACCAGCAGTAGCAGTGGAACCGGCAACGTCGGGTTCAGCGACGACCTTCTGCCCGGCGCTGGTGTCTTTTTCGACGCTGACTTCTTCACCGCCGGCTTTGTGCCCGGCGACGGCTTCTTGGGATTCTGCCGTGCTGGACCGCTCGGGCGCCTCGTCCGCCGTCGTCGGTGGTGTCGGCTCAGAGGCGCCGAAGCCCGCAGCGCTGGGGATGCCCGTCGTGCCGACGGCTTCGGCCGAGGCGGCTGCGCTTCCTCCGGCGAGGCCGCCGTCCGTCCGGATCGGCGCGGAGTCGCTGGTGCTCGAGGAGCTGCTGCGGTTCAGTAGCCACCACACAACGCCTACGATCAGCACGATGAGGATAATCCAGAAGACAAAATCCATAGCAGGGCCCTTCAGTCCGGATGGCATGGTTGCCGTTCCCTGACGGTACGTCGGCGCGAACGGGACTGTCTAGGTTCCGGCGGACCGGTAAGGGCCCGTCTCAGAATTTGAGACGAGAGTCCACCATTTGATCGAAATATTCCTGAAAATGGGCCAAACGGGCTGTTCGGGTCGTTGGCGTCCCGATCGGAGTCATAGACTTTGACCCATGAGTGAGGACACCCAAACAGCAACCGAGAACAAGATCGACATCAAACCCCGCAGCCGGGTCGTCACCGACGGGATCCATGCCGCCCCCGCGCGCGGTATGTTCCGCGCCGTCGGCATGGGCGATGACGACTTCGCGAAGCCCCAGATCGGCGTTGCGAGTTCCTGGAATGAAATCACTCCCTGCAACCTCTCCCTGAACCGGCTGGCCCAGGGCGCCAAGGAAGGTGTCCACGCAGGCGGTGGTTTCCCCATGCAGTTCGGCACCATCTCCGTCTCCGACGGCATCTCCATGGGCCACGAAGGCATGCACTTCTCGCTCGTTTCCCGTGAGGTCATTGCCGACTCCGTGGAAACCGTCATGCAGGCCGAGCGCATCGACGGCTCGGTCCTCCTGGCCGGCTGCGACAAGTCCCTCCCCGGCATGCTGATGGCTGCCGCCCGCCTGGACCTGGCCAGTGTGTTCCTGTACGCCGGCTCCATCATGCCGGGCTGGGTCAAGCTTGAGGACGGCTCCGAAAAGGAAGTCACCCTGATTGACGCCTTCGAAGCCGTCGGTGCATGCGCCGCGGGCAAGATGAGCCTCGAAGACCTGACCCGTATTGAAAAGGCCATCTGCCCCGGCGAAGGCGCCTGCGGTGGGATGTACACCGCCAACACCATGGCCTGCATCGGCGAAGCCCTGGGCATGTCCCTCCCCGGCTCCGCCGCCCCGCCCTCGGCAGACCGCCGTCGTGATGAATTTGCCCGCAAGTCCGGCGAGGCAGTGGTCAACCTGCTCCGCCTTGGCATCACCGCCCGGGACATCATGACCAAGAAGGCGTTCGAAAACGCCATCGCCGTCACCATGGCCTTCGGTGGCTCCACCAACGCCGTCCTGCACCTCCTGGCCATCGCCCGCGAAGCTGAAGTCGAGCTGAACCTGGAGGACTTCAACCGCATCGGCGACAAGATCCCGCACCTGGGCGACCTGAAGCCGTTCGGCCGCTACGTCATGACGGACGTTGACAAGATCGGCGGCGTGCCGGTCATCATGCGCGCACTGCTCGACGCCGGCCTGCTGCACGGCGACTGCCTCACCGTCACGGGCAAGACCGTGGCCGAGAACCTCGCCGCGATCAACCCGCCGGACCTGGACGGCAAGATCCTCCGCGCCATGGACAACCCGATCCACAAGACCGGCGGCATCACCATCCTGCACGGCACCATGGCGCCCGAGGGTGCTGTGGTGAAGAGTGCCGGCTTCGACGCCGACGTCTTCGAGGGCACCGCCCGCGTCTTCGAGCGCGAGCAGGGTGCCCTGGCGGCCCTGGATGAGGGCCTGATCAAGGCCGGCGACGTTGTGGTCATTCGCTACGAAGGCCCCAAGGGCGGCCCCGGCATGCGCGAGATGCTCGCCATCACGGGCGCCATCAAGGGCGCCGGACTGGGCAAGGACGTCCTGCTCCTCACCGACGGCCGCTTCTCCGGCGGAACCACCGGCCTCTGCATCGGCCACGTGGCACCGGAAGCTGTCGACGGCGGCCCCATCGCCTTCGTCAAGGACGGGGACCGGATCCGCGTGGACATCGCGGCCCGCAGCTTCGACCTGCTGGTTGATGAGGCCGAGCTCGAATCCCGCAAGATCGGCTGGGAGCCCCTCCCGGCCAAGTTCACCAAGGGTGTGCTCGCCAAGTACGCCAAGCTGGTCCACAGCGCCTCCACGGGCGCATACTGCGGGTAGCACGGTTTCGTTCCTCAACCTCCGGCCGCTGGTTGAGCCCAACTAGGGTAGCAGTAACTGTCGTTATGAGCGCTCATAACGACAGTTACTGCGACCCAGTTGGGGAACGTGGCCAACCAGTGGACAATGGTGTCCACACTGTGAGATGCGCACAGTCCTCGTTGACATGTATCTCACACAGAGGGAAAACTGAACGCATGATCGCATTCGTTACCAGCTGCGCCGCTGCAGATGCAGCCGTCGTCCTTACCAAGCGCGTGGCTCACTAGCCCGACTGGTAACGAACCGTCACGCGCAACCCCTCGAAAAGCCGCCAGGCTGAGGGGTTTTTTTATTTCCGCATTTCCGAGTACACAGATGATCCACAAGGAAGAGTCCGATGAGCAAAGGATCGCCGATCAGCCCCTCGCTGATGGCTACTAAGTCCGCTGGAGCCCCCAAGGCTCCGGAACGCGCCGACCGTACGGCTGACCAGGCCGCCGTCGTCGCTGATCTTGCCGCTGTCTCTCCTGTCCTTGGGCCGAACAACGTTGTACCCCCAACGGTGATGACCGGCTCGCAAGCTATTGTCCGATCGCTCGAAGAACTCGGCGTCGACGATATTTTTGGTTTGCCTGGTGGCGCGATCCTGCCTACCTATGACCCCTTGATGGCCTCCAGCATGAATCACGTACTGGTCCGTCACGAACAGGGAGCCGGCCACGCCGCGCAAGGCTATGCCATGGTTACCGGCCGGGTGGGCGTCTGTATCGCCACCTCGGGACCCGGTGCCACCAACCTCGTTACCGCCATCATGGATGCCCACATGGATTCCGTGCCGATAGTGGCCATTACCGGCCAGGTATCCAGCGGTGTGATCGGCACCGACGCGTTCCAGGAAGCCGACATTGTTGGCATCACCATGCCGATCACCAAGCATTCGTTCCTGGTGACCGACCCCAACGACATCCCGCACGTTATGGCGGAGGCCTTCCACCTGGCCTCCTCCGGACGTCCCGGCCCGGTCCTCGTGGACGTCGCAAAGGACGCCCAGCAGGGTCAGATGACCTTCTCGTGGCCGCCGAAGATCGACCTCCCCGGCTACCGCCCGGTGACGCGCGGCCATAACAAGCAGGTCCGTGAAGCTGCCAAGCTGATCGCCTCGGCCACCAAGCCCGTGCTCTACGTGGGCGGCGGTGTGGTGAAGGCACACGCTGCCGCGGAACTCCGCGAACTGGCGGAACTCACGGGCGCGCCCGTTGTCACTACCCTGATGGCACGCGGTGTATTCCCCGATTCGCACCCGCAGCACGTGGGCATGCCGGGCATGCATGGCACCGTTTCCGCGGTCACGGCGCTGCAGCAGTCCGATCTGCTCATCACACTCGGCGCCCGGTTCGATGACCGGGTGACGGGCATCCTGAAGTCCTTCGCCCCGAACGCCAAGGTGATCCACGCGGATATTGATCCCGCCGAAATCTCCAAGAACCGGACCGCCGACGTGCCGATCGTGGGATCCGTCAAGGAAATCATCCCCGAGCTCACCGAGGCTGTGCGCTCACAGTTCGAATCCGCCGGCACGCCGGACCTCACCACCTGGTGGGCGTTCCTTAACAACCTTAAGGAAACCTACCCGCTGGGCTGGACCGAGCCGGAGGACGGACTGAGCGCCCCGCAGCGCGTCATCGAACGCATCGGCGCACTGACCGGCCCCGAAGGCATCTACGTTGCCGGCGTGGGCCAGCACCAGATGTGGGCGGCACAGTTCATCAAGTACGAGCGCCCGCACGCCTGGCTGAACTCAGGCGGCGCCGGCACCATGGGCTATGCCGTACCGGCTGCCATGGGCGCCAAAGTGGGGGAGCCGGACCGTGTGGTCTGGGCCATCGACGGCGACGGCTGCTTCCAGATGACCAACCAGGAACTGGCCACGTGCGCCATCAACAAGATCCCCATCAAGGTTGCCATCATCAACAACTCCTCGCTGGGCATGGTCCGCCAGTGGCAGACCCTCTTCTACGAGGGCCGCTACTCCAACACGGACCTCAACACCGGCCACGAGACCGTCCGCATCCCCGACTTCGTCAAGCTGGGGGAGGCCTACGGCTGTGCCTCCTTCCGCTGCGAGCGGGACGAGGATATTGATGCCACCATCCAGAAGGCCCTCGAAATCAATGACCGCCCCGTGGTTATCGACTTCGTGGTGAGCCCCGACTCCATGGTGTGGCCGATGGTGCCCGCCGGCGTGAGCAACGACCAGATCCAGGTTGCCCGCAACATGACCCCGGAATGGGAAGAGGAGGACTGAACATGACCCGCCACACACTGTCCGTTCTGGTTGAAGACAAGCCCGGTGTACTGACCCGCGTCGCGAGCCTGTTCGCCCGACGCGCCTTTAACATCAACTCCCTGGCCGTGGGCCCGACGGAAGTTCCGGGCATGTCCCGGATGACCGTCGTCGTCGACGCCGATGGTGACCTGATTGAACAGGTCACCAAGCAGCTCAATAAGCTGGTCAACGTGATCAAGATTGTTGAGCTGACCTCCGAATCTTCCGTACAGCGAGACCACATCCTGGTCAAGGTACGTGCGGATGCCGCGACTCGTCTGCAGGTGACCCAGGCTGCAGACCTGTTCCGTGCTTCAGTGGTTGACGTCTCCACCGACTCCGTGGTCATTGAAGCAACAGGCCACCCCGAAAAGCTCACGGCGCTGCTCTCAGTGCTTGAGCCCTTCGGCATCCGCGAAATTGTGCAGTCCGGCACCCTGGCCGTTGGACGGGGATCCCGCTCCATGAGTGACAGGGCTTTGCGCAGCGCTTAGTTAAGGCGGGGCACGGCCCCACCTGCGGCGCAATGCCCGTGCAGTACCGCAACACCCCAGACTAATTACCCAGTGAATCACTCAAGAGGAGTTACCCAAGTGACTGAAATGTTCTACGACGACGACGCCGACCTGTCGATCATCCAGGGTCGCAAGGTCGCCATTGTTGGCTATGGCTCCCAGGGCCACGCCCACGCGCTGAACCTGCGCGACTCCGGCGTCGAGGTTGTCATCGCCCTCAAGGAAGGCTCGAAGTCGATCGCCAAGGCCGAAGAAGCCGGCTTCAAGGCCCTGACCGTTGCCGACGCCGCCGAATGGGCCGACGTCATCATGATCCTGGCGCCGGACCAGTACCAGCGCTCGATTTACAACGACTCCATCAAGGACAAGCTGACCCCGGGCAAGGCCCTGGCCTTCGCCCACGGCTTCAACATCCGCTTCGGCTACATCGAGGCACCGGAGGGCGTTGACGTCATCCTGATCGCCCCGAAGGCTCCGGGACACACCGTGCGCCGCGAATTCGAGGCCGGCCGAGGCATCCCGGACATCATCGCCGTGGAGCAGGACGCCACCGGCGCAGCCTGGGACCTGGCCAAGTCCTACGCCAAGGCCATCGGCGGCACCCGCGCCGGCGTCATCAAGACCACCTTCACCGAAGAGACCGAAACCGACCTCTTCGGCGAGCAGTCCGTCCTCTGCGGCGGCGTGTCCCAGCTGGTCCAGTACGGCTTCGAAACCCTGACCGAAGCCGGCTACCAGCCGCAGATCGCCTACTTCGAGGTTCTTCACGAGCTCAAGCTCATCGTTGACCTCATGTGGGAAGGCGGCATCGCCAAGCAGCGCTGGAGCGTTTCCGATACCGCAGAGTACGGCGACTACGTCTCCGGCCCGCGCGTCATCACCCCCGAGGTGAAGGAAAACATGCAGGCTGTCCTCGCCGACATCCAGAGCGGCGCGTTCGCCAAGCGCTTCATCGACGACCAGGACAACGGCGGCGAAGAGTTCAAGGCCCTGCGTGCCAAGGCTGAGCAGCACCCGATCGAGGCCGTTGGCCGCGAGTTGCGCTCACTGTTCGCCTGGCAGCAGACGGACGAGGACTACGTAGAGGGCTCCGCAGCCCGGTAAGTCTGCTGTGCCGGTGCCCCTCGGGGTGCCATCATGAGGCCGGGTTCACTTAACAATGTGAGCCCGGCCTTTCCGTCCGCCTAGACTTGTTCCATCCCAAGGACTGCAACGCAGAGGATCACTCGTGTCAAAACCCGTAGTACTGCTCGCCGAAGAACTTTCGCCCGCCACCGTCGAGGCCCTCGGCCCGGACTTCGAGATCCGCCAAACGGACGGCTCCGACCGGTCCCAGCTGCTCGCCGCCATCGCGGACGTGGACGCCATCCTGGTCCGCTCCGCCACCCACCTGGACGCCGAAGCCATTGCCGCCGCGAAGAACCTCAAGGTCATCGCCCGCGCCGGCGTTGGCCTGGACAACGTTGACATTAAGGCCGCCACACAGGCCGGCGTGATGGTGGTCAACGCCCCGACGTCGAACATCATTTCGGCAGCGGAACTGACGGTGGGCCACATCCTGAGCCTCGCACGCCACATCCCGCAGGCCAGCTCCGCGCTGAAAAACGGTGAGTGGAAGCGCTCCAAGTACACCGGCATCGAACTATTCGAGAAGAAGATCGGCATCATCGGCCTGGGCCGCATCGGCGCCCTCGTTGCTGCCCGACTCCAGGGCTTCGACACCGAAATCCTCGCCTACGATCCGTACATCACCTCGGCCCGCGCCGCGCAGCTCGGCGTCAAGCTCGTCACCCTCGATGAACTGCTGAGCCAGTCGGACTTCGTTACCATCCACATGCCCAAGACGCCGGAAACCGTCGGCATGCTCGGCGCTGACGCGTTCACCAAGATGAAGTCCACCGCCTACGTGGTCAACGTGGCCCGTGGTGGCCTCGTGGACGAAGAGGCGCTCTACGCAGCCTTGCAGGACCGCCAGATCGCCGGCGCAGCCGTGGACGTCTTCGTCAAGGAACCCAGCACGGACCTTCCGTTCTTCACCCTGGACAACGTGGTGGTCACCCCGCACCTGGGTGCATCCACCGATGAAGCCCAGGAGAAGGCAGGCGTCTCGGTTGCCAAGTCCGTTCGCTTGGCGCTGGCCGGCGAACTGGTACCGGATGCCGTGAACGTGGCCGGCGGCGTGATCGCCTCCGATGTCCGTCCGGGCATCCCGCTGATCGAAAAGCTGGGCCGGATCTTCACCGCGCTGACCCACGCCTCCCTGACCCAGATCGACGTCGAGGTGGCCGGCGAGA
The DNA here is from genome assembly GCF_001484605.1 of Pseudarthrobacter sulfonivorans. Classification (NCBI taxonomy): domain Bacteria; kingdom Bacillati; phylum Actinomycetota; class Actinomycetes; order Micrococcales; family Micrococcaceae; genus Pseudarthrobacter; species Pseudarthrobacter sulfonivorans. Next base: position 4,214,886 of record NZ_CP013747.1, read on the forward strand.
TCGCGGCGCTGGACGTCAAGGTCCTGGAACTTGCCGCGCTCAAGGGCATCTTTGCCGATGTGGTGACCGAGCAGGTTTCCTACGTCAACGCCCCGGTCATCGCCGAACAGCGCGGCATCAACGTCCGCCTCATCACGACGGCGGAAGCGGAGGACTACCGCAACGTCCTCACCATCCGGGGTGCTTTGAGCGACGGCAGCCAGATCTCCGTGGCAGGTACGCTCACGGGTCCGAAGCAGATCCAGAAGCTCGTCGGCGTCAACGGCTACGATGTTGAGATCCCCATCAGCGAGCACCTCGTGGTGGTGGCCTACGCCGACCGGCCTGGTGTGATCGGAACCATCGGACACATCCTGGGCATGAACAACATCAACATTGCCGGCATGCAGGTGGCACGGCAGGCGGAAGGCGGCCAGGTTCTGGCACTGCTGACCATCGACAGTTCCGTTCCGCAGCAGGTGCTTGACGCCATCAAGGCAGGCATCGGCGCCGAAATGGTCCGCGAAGTGGACCTCGAGGACTAAGAACCGCACCGCCATCAACTACGCGTGACCGAACCTTAACGTCGGCCACGTATGATTGGCCGGTCTGCTTACAATGGCTAGGTCCTGTTTCAGGACCACGCCGGCAGACCGGCCAATACTTTTTGCACACCAGGCAGGAAATCCTATATATCCGCCGCCTGCGGATCCCGGTGTGCGCACGCAATCCAGGTTTCAGGGAGCCCAATGAACGCCGTCCAGAGGTTCATCAGAAGCAAAGTGCTGCTGCTGACCGCGGCCATCTTGATCGCAGCCATGTGCTTGTCGGTCCTCGTCCAAGGCCAGTCGCAGGCCGCACTCAACCGAACGGTGGATGAGAACTCGCGGGGTCTCTACGACGTCCTGGTCCAGGCCAAGGCAGGCTCCGGGGCGCTGATGCAGCCGGAGATCGCCAACGGTGGCGGCGGCATCGGCTTTGACCAGCTCGAGAGCATCCGGAAGCTTTCCGGAACGTCCGTGGCGGCCCCCATCAGCCTGGTGTCCCGCGTAACGCAGAACCTGGAAGCGCCACGGCTCGACGCCATGGACTACCTTGGCTACAACTCCGGGCTGGCAGGCACAGCCACCACGGACCAGGCCGCCGGCGCCACAGATCCCAGTAAATGGCCCGCTGCTGAGTCCGTGCTCGGCGATACCCCCAAGAACTACCGCCTGACCGCCAGCGCCGTCAGCTCCGACGGTGTCTCCGAGCAGACCCTGTTCAAGTCCACGGCCGAGGGCAGCCTGGGCAAGGCCAAACTCGTCGAAGAGAAGGCTGCCGGCGGCAGCAGCATCCGGATTGCCCCTCCCGCAGGCGAGACAGGCATCAAGTTCCCCGCTCCGGCCGGCGGCTCCGAACATAACCTGTTCAACCTTTCGGTGTCACTGCCGCTGTCTCCAGAAGTGACCGAGTCCGTCGTCGCCGTCGACCCCGTCTCCGAGCGCGCCCTGCTCGGCTCGGCGGGCGACTTTCTCGCCCCGCTGGAGAAGGCCCCGCCCGCTGACGCGCGGAACGCCGGAGCCATCGGCCGGCACTTCGAAAGCCTCTTCACCAACGGCATCAGCCTGGAAGAGCTCAACGAGGGCCCTGACTTCCTCGGTGTCAAGCTCAAGTACTGGGCACCGCTGATGACGCAGTACCAGCAGGCGAAGCGCAGCGGACAGCTGACCGCGGACTCGCAGGCCATTCCCCTGGTTGTCCGTTCCGGCACATCCCTGGACCTTAAGTACAACGTGAAGATCGAGGAGATCGACGCCGCGGGCAAGGTTGTCAAGGAAGTCGGCACCGCCACGCGTTCCCTCGGTAAGGACTACCTGCCGTTTGTGTCCAAGGACCCGTTCGCTCTGTCCTGGCCCGGTTCCACCGACCACTCCGGTCTCCTCGGCAGCGCCGGCAACTTCAACCAGGGCCTCTACACCCCGGCCACGTGGAGCACCGACTTCGCTGCCGCGCCGAAGTACACCGACGGCGAAGCCGCGGCCAACGGGGCAGTCCAGAAGACCGCCGTTCCCGGCGACTGGGTCACCGTAAACCGGCTGCCGGAGAAGGGTGCCAACGGCGCCCCGGTGGACCAGACGCAGCGTGAACCCGTGGACGAACGTTCCTACCGGGAAGACCTGGCAACAGGGGAGAAGCTCGCGGCTCCCCTGGCCATGGTCTACGGGACCTTCGACCCCGCGGCTGTCGAGAAGGCCGCCGGCGACGTCAACCGCCTTCCGCTGGGTGGCTACGACCCCACTCCGTTTACCCTCACCAACGACGCCGAAGGCAAGACGGTCACCGATACCGAACTCAAGCCTTCACTCAGTGCCACCGGACTGGCGAGCCAGTCGGCCGGTGCCATCACCGACTTCTACGGCCTGGCCGCAGCACGCGGCTACAAGGACAACGCCGCCGTGATCGATGCCGTACGTGTCCGGGCCAAGGCCCCCGGAAGCTGGAAGGAAGCCCAGCCCGACGTCGAAAAGCTCGCCAGCGAGATCCGCGAAATGGGTCTTGAGGCTACTGTTGTGGCCGGTTCCGCCCGTGAGGACGCCAGCATTTTTGTCCCCGGATACTCCAAGGACGACGCCGGCAAGGAGTCAGCGCTGGGCACTGTCCAGCAGTCCTGGGTCCGGCAGAATGCAGCGGACGCAGTCTCCGGCTCCCTCACCGGGACCAACGTGACACTGCTCTTCCTGACGCTGTGCGGAGCCGCGCTGTTGACCGGCGCCTCCACTGTCAGCTACATCCGCAAACGCAAACGTGAAGCCGGGACCCTCCGCGCCATGGGCTGGACCCAAGTGCGCATCAGGAACTGGGTGCTTGAGGAATTCGGTGTCGGCGCTGCGCTGCTCGCGGTAGCCGGGATCATCCTGAGCCTGGTGAGCTGGAGCGTGACCACAGCCATCGTCTCAGCCTCCGTACTGGTCCTGTATGCGGCAGCGGCCTTCTTCGCCGCCCAACAGCTGCGCCACCGTGATGAGGTGGACCAGGAACCGCAGCACGACGAGCGGCTGATCCCGGTGGACTCCCCGCTGACCTTTGCCAACCGGCAGCTCAGCACGAACAAGTTCAACACCCTGTCCCTGGCCGTCGCAGTCGGCGTGTTCGGAGCCGCGGTGGGCGGGCTGGTTGCCTTGCTCATCGACATCCCCCGTGCTGCCGGAGCGAGCGCCCTCAGCGGCCTGGCCGCAGCAAGCGTGGCGATGCCCAGCATGCTCCTTGCACTCGCCGGCGTCGCAGTGGGGCTGGTCCTGACCCTGGTCACCGGCCGGTTTGAGCTGAACGCCAAACGCCAGTACCTGGGCATCCTTGAGGCCATGGGCTGGAACCCGGACATGCTCCGCCAGGTCCGTCTTTTCGAAAACGCGCTGGTGGGCACGGTGGCCCTGCCGCTGGGCGTCCTGGGCGCGCTGGGCATCGGGCTCCTCCTTGCCCCGTATGCCGCGCTATGGGCCGGCGTCGCCGGCCTCGTGGCTGTACTTTGCTGGATACCGATTGCAACGAAAGTGGTCCAATGACAAACGAGACGAACGTTTACCGGAGCCGGAGGTCCGGCTCGGCTGAGTCGCCCCTGCAGACCCGCGCCAACACCATCGTCAAGGCCGCGGACCACGGGACCCCGCTGGAACTGAGCGACATCACCATCCGCTATGGCGGCGGCAAAAGCGGTGCCGAAGCCGTCAGTGTTGTGGAGAACTTCGACCTCACGCTGCACGCCGGCGAGATGCACTGCGTCGCCGGCCGAAGCGGATCCGGCAAGACCAGCATCCTGACAGTGGGTGCGGGACTGACCCTGCCGACGTCGGGCCGTGTCTTCTGGGAAGGTGATTCCCTCGAAAGCATGGGCGACGACGAAATCGCCGACCGCCGTCGGGCCCTGATCGGTTACGTTGACCAGGGCGGCGCCCTGATCGACGGCATGAGCGCGCTCGAGAACGTCCTCCTGCCGGCCGTGCCCGACGGCGAGGTGGACCAGCGCCGCGACATGGCCAAGGACCTCCTGGACCTGGTGGGCCTGGGCCGCCGGATGCGGCACCGTCCGGCCCAGCTGTCCGGTGGTGAACGCCAGCGTGTGGCGATCGCCCGCGCCCTGATCCTGGGTACGCGCGTCCTGGTGGTTGATGAGCCCACGGCCAGCCTGGACAGGGCCTCCGCCAACCGCATCATCAGCATCCTCAAGGACACCACCTCGGACGGCATCGCAGTACTGGTCGCTTCACACGACCACGAACTGGTCCGCCTGAGCGATACGCTGACTGAACTGATCTAGCCCTGCCCCTTCGCACCAAAGGTAACGTCCGCACGTGAGCGCAACAGCCAAAACCCCGTTCTACATCACCACGGCCATCACCTACCCGAACGGTGTTCCGCACATCGGACATGCCTACGAGTACATCGCCACCGACGCCATGGCGCGCTTCAAGCGGCTGGACGGCTTTGACGTGATGTTCCTGACGGGCACGGATGAGCACGGTATGAAGATTGCGCAGGCGGCCGAGAAGGAAGGCGTCACGCCCAAGGAGCTGGTGGACCGCAACGCGGAAGTCTACAAGTCTGCCCACGCCGCGCTGGGGATCACCTACGACCGCTTCATCCGGACCACGGACGCTGACCACTACGCCGCGTCGCAGGCCATCTGGAAGAAGATGGAAGCCAACGGCGATGTCTACCTGTCCAAGTACGAGGGCTGGTACTCCGTCCGGGACGAGGCCTTCTACGTGGAGGACGACACCCTGGTCAAGGACGACGGCGTGCGGTACTCCAAGGAGACGGACACCGAGGTGACGTGGACGGCTGAGGAGAGCTACTTCTTCCGGCTGTCCTCCTACCAGGACCGCCTGCTGGCGCTGTACGAGGCCCAACCGGAGTTCGGAGCACCGCAGTCCCGCTTCAACGAGGTCATCAGCTTCGTCAAGCGCGGCCTCGAAGACCTGTCGATCAGCCGCACCACGTTCGACTGGGGTGTCCCCGTCCCCGGCAACGACAAGCACGTGATGTACGTCTGGGTTGACGCGCTCACCAACTACCTGACCGGCGTCGGCTACCCGGACGTCGAGTCGGAATCCTTCAAGAAGTTCTGGCCCGCCGATGTGCATGTGATCGGCAAGGACATCTCACGGTTCCACGCCATCTACTGGCCGGCGTTCCTGATGAGCGCCGGCCTTGAGCTGCCCAAGCGCGTCATGATCCACGGCTTCCTGCACAACAACGGTGTGAAGATGTCCAAGTCGCTCGGCAACGTGGTGGCACCGGCAGACTTCGTGGCGCAGTACGGGCTGGACCAGGTACGGTTCTTCTTCCTCCGAGAGGTCCCGTTCGGCGCCGACGGCAGCTACAACCACGAAGCCATCGTGGGCCGCATGAACTCGGACCTGGCCAACAACTTCGGCAACCTGGCGCAGCGTTCGCTGTCCATGGTGGCCAAGAACTGCGAGGGCCGGGTCCCGGTTCCGGGTGCCTTCACGGCTGAAGACACCGCGATCCTGGCACAGGCCAACGGGCTCCTGGAGACTGCCCGGGCCGCCTTCGAAAAGCAGGAATTCAGCCGCGCACTCGAGGCCATCTGGGGCGTCCTGGGGGACACCAACGCCTACTTTGCCGAGCAGGCTCCCTGGGTACTGCGGAAGACCGACGTCGAACGCATGAACACCGTGCTGTACGTGACGCTGGAAGTGCTGCGCATCGTGGCTATCCTGGCCCAGCCAGTGATGCCCACCGCCACGGCCGCGCTGTTGGACACCTTGGGACAGCCCGACGGCGGATCCCGCCAGTTCTCCGCGCTCACCACACCTATTGTCGCCGGAACTCCGCTGCCGGCTCCGGCGCCCGTCTTCCCCAAGTATGAGGAACCGGCCGAAGCCTAGGTATGTCCCTGCTGGCTACTTGCTGGTACGCGGACTGAGTACGGTTCCGGGGCCGGTCAGTAGGGCCCATCTTGTAAGGCGGGTACTGAGTACTGGAGACATCATGGTGTCCGTCTGTCTAGCCTTATCTGGTTAGCAAACTGATGATTCGCATCTGGGAGAACCGTCGCCCCGATGCTGTCTGTTTGCCTTAGCCCTCCGTGTCGGGGATGGCGCCGTTCTTCCACCTGTCTGATCAGTTTGGACCAGACAATGGATGGAGACGGAAATGAAACGGATCCTTGCCGCTTTTGGTGTCGCGGGTCTTGCGCTATTGGGTGCCACTGCGCCGGCCACCGCTTCACCTTCTGAGGACGAGAAAAAGATCACCATTTGCCACGCCACCGGCTCGGAAAGCAATCCCTACAGGCCGGTGACCATCAGCCTCAACGCGCTCAACGCCCACGTGGGCCACCAGCACGAGGAGGACATCATTCCGGCCAACGACGGGAAAGTCCTACCCGGAGGCCAGAACCTTGACAAGGCAAGCATCTGGAATGCAGGCTGCGCCGCACCAGGCGAGGGTAACGGCCACGGCGATCACAAGATCAGCATCTGCCACGCCACGGGCTCGGACACGAACCCGTACAAGCCGATTACGATCGCCCTGCAGGGGCTCAACGGCCACGCCAACGCCAACCACCAGCACACTGAAGACATCATCCCGCCGAACAACGGCAACGTGCTGCCTGCAGGCCAGAACTGGACGGCTAACGGGCAGGCAACCTATAACAACGGCTGCGTTCCCACAACGGTGCCGCCAGTAGTGCCGCCTGTTGTTCCTCCGGTGGTCCCGCCTGCTGTTACGCCGGTGACGCCGGGCGAAACTCCCCGTGGGGCAGTTGTGGGTGCGCCGGCGGGTCAAGGTGCCGTAGCTGCCAACAACCCTGGCTTCAATGTCCAGACTGCAGTGGCAGGTTCGACTGACGTTTCCATCGCCCCCTGGGCCGCTGGGATCGTCGTAATGTTGCTCGCTGCAGCGGGAGTGGCTGCCCGCAGGACCCTGGCTGCCAGCGGTACCGTATCCCGGCACCGGAAGGAATGACGCCGGCTACTGGCGCCCGCAGGGGCGCTGTTTGAATCACCGGCAGGCGCCGTGGCCACAATGGGCACGGCGCCTGCCGGCAAACCGGGCAAATCCGACTGACAGCGGGTAACGATGGACAGCGATGGAAGGCTCTTCACCGCCAAGAGCATTGTCTTTGTGGCGCTGTGTGGAGTGCTGGCCTACCTGGCGTTCGCATTTCTGCCACTCCTGGCCGGGCCGGGAGCGTCGCCGACGGTGACCGGGGTTGCTGTGCAGCCGACGGCCCCAACTCCAGTGCCAGCCACCCCCACACCCTCGGTGGATACCGGCACGCCCGTCCCGGCCGGTCCGGCGGCGTCGCCGCCGCAGCGGCTGGTGTACCCGGCCGCTGACATCGATGTGGTGGTCCATCCGCTCGAACCCACCGGCGAGGACCAGGCCACCCAGACCATCGTGCCGCCCCCCACCATGGACGGCTACTGGCTGTCGCCTTACGGTGCCCCCGGCGCGGGCTCGGTCAATACCACCTATATTGCCGGGCATAGCTGGACGGACCGGGATGCGCCTTTCAACCGGCTGAGTACACACGCGGCGGCAGGTGACAGGCTGACCGTGGCCACAGCCACGGGCGAAGTGGCCTACCTGGTGGATTCAGTGACTACCTACGAAAAATCCGGGCTCAAAGACAGCCGCATCTGGCAGGTGGCACCCAACAGGCTGGTCCTGATTTCCTGCTATACGGGTGATGCCTGGGGCACCAACGTGGTGGTGGTGGCCTCACCGGAGGACCCACTCCTCCGTCTCAGTAAATGAGACTGATTGTCCGGCATGCGGATGATCTAAATATTCTTGGAGCATGAGCGCATCCACGATCAATCTCGCTGTCATTCCCGGTGACGGCATTGGCCCAGAGGTCATTGCCGAGGCACTGAAGGTCCTTGAAAAGGCTGTCGCCGCTGAAGGCGTTGTCCTCGAGCAGACCCACTACCAGCTCGGTGCCGAGCACTGGCTGGCCACCGGCGAGACCCTTCCGGATGAGGTCCTCGCCGACCTGCGGACACGGGACGCGATCCTCTTCGGTGCTGTTGGTGCCGCCCCCGGCGACACCCGGATTCCGTCCGGCATCATCGAGCGGGAGATGCTGCTCAAGCTCCGCTTCAGCCTGGACCACTACGTCAACCTGCGGCCGTCGCGGCTGTACGGAACAGTCGGGAGCCCGCTGGCCAATCCCGGCACCATCGATTTTATCGTCGTCCGTGAGGGAACCGAGGGTCCATATGTGGGCAACGGTGGCTCGCTTCGCACCGGCACACCCCACGAGGTGGCCACCGAGGTCTCACTGAACACGGCATATGGCGTGGAGCGCGTTGTCCGCGATGCCTTCCGCCGCGCCAGCGCCCGGGAACGCAAGCATGTGACCCTGGTGCACAAGCACAACGTCCTGGTCTACGCCGGCCACCTGTGGAAGCGCACCGTCGAGGCGGTGGCCCAGGAATTCCCGGAGGTCACCCACGATTACCTGCACGTTGATGCGGCCACCATCTTTATGGTCACCGACCCCTCACGCTTCGATGTCATTGTCACCGACAACCTCTTCGGCGACATCCTCACTGACCTCGCTGCAGCCATCACCGGCGGCATCGGGCTGGCGGCGTCGGGCAACATCAACATGGACCGCACCGCCCCGTCCATGTTTGAACCGGTCCACGGTTCGGCCCCGGACATCGCCGGACAGCAGAAGGCAGATCCCACCGCGGCCATCCTGTCGGCGGTGCTCCTGCTGGACCACCTCGGCTACACCGCCGCGGCCCGCAGGATCGAAGCTGCGGTGATCGCCGACGTCGAAACCCGCGACGGCGGCGCCCGCAGTACCAGCGCCGTCGGGGACGCCATCGCCGCAGCGCTCTAGGCCCGGCCGGAAGGTCCTGCCAACGGGCGTAAGCTTGTTTCGAATCACCAAATGCTGCCCTGCGGTTCAGTGTTGAACCACATTCAGAAGGCAGCCGATCGTGGAGGAACCATGACTCAGACCGCCCATGGCGTCGAATTTAACCAGCAGCTCTCGGCAACCCCGAAGTCAGCTGAAGAGCGTGCAGCCATCCTGGCCAACCCGGGATTTGGCAATTACTTCACCGACCACACCGCCGTCGTCGACTACAGCGTGGACGAGCAAGGCGAGGGTGGCTGGCACAACGCCCGCGTTGAGGCCTACGGACCCATCTCCCTGGACCCGTCTGCCGCGGTGCTGCACTACGGCCAGGAGATCTTCGAAGGCCTCAAGGCATACCGCCACGCTGACGGCTCAATCTGGACCTTCCGTCCGGAGGCCAACGCGGCCCGCCTGAACAAGTCGGCCCGACGCCTGGCACTTCCGGAACTGCCCGAGGAATACTTCCTCGGCGCCATCCGGGAACTGGTGCAGGCGGACAAGGAATGGGTTCCCGCCGGTGACGGCGAGGCCCTGTACCTGCGCCCGTTCATGATCGCCACGGAGGCGTTCCTGGGTGTCCGGGCAGCGCGGGAGGTGTCCTTCCGGGTGATCGCATCGCCCGCCGGCAACTACTTCGGCGGCGAACTCAAGCCCGTGTCCATCTGGATCTCCCGCGAGTACGCCCGCGCAGGCCGCGGCGGCACCGGTGCGGCCAAGTGCGGCGGCAACTACGCCGCCTCCCTGATCGCCCAGCAGGAAGCCGAAGCCAACGGCTGCAAGCAGGTGCTGTTCCTGGACCACTTCAATGACAACGCCGTAGAGGAACTCGGCGGCATGAACGTTTTCTTCGTGATGAAGGACGGCTCGCTGGTGACGCCCGCGCTGAGCGGGACAATCCTGGAGGGCGTCACCCGGATGTCCGTCATCCAGGTGGCCAAGGACATGGGCCGCGAGGTCGCCGAGCGCAAGATCACCCTGGATGAATGGCGCGACGGCGTTGCCTCGGGCGAGATCGCCGAGGTCTTCGCCTGCGGCACCGCAGCGGTGATCACCCCGATCGGTGTCCTCAAGGACACCACCGAATTCATCGGCTCCGAGGACGCGAAGGCGGGGGAGACCACCATGGCCATCCGCGAACGGCTCCTCGGCATCCAGACCGGAACCGTGCCGGATACCCACGGCTGGCTGACCCGCCTGGCCTAAACACCACGTTCGCGCCCCGGCCACCACAACGCGGGGTCACTTAACGCCCGATATCTCCATCGGAATGGGCGTTAAGTGACCCCGCGTTGCTGTTTCCAGGCACCCTCAGCGGCGGGCGGCCTTCCGGGCAGCGTTCTTCAGGGCCTTGCGCGAGACCGGCTTCAGGGCCTTCCGCGCCGCTTCGTCGGCCAGGGCGCGGTTGCGGCGGGCATCGATGACGTCGTTCCAGAGTGCGGTGGCGAAGGCGCCGCCGTCCTGGGCGTAAACGTCGTAGGGATAGTCAGCAAAGATGGACGGTTTGGTGCCGCCGGTGGGCAGATCCGTCCCTGCCGCCTCCGCAACGGCGTCGGCCACAGCCCAGGTCCGGGTCAGGTGCTTCGTGAGGTTCTCTTGGACAAAGACGTTTGCGTCGCTGGACGCGGCAGCGCGCGTCAGGAGGGCGTCGAGGTCACGGGCCAGGAACCTGGACGCCCCGGCTTCCACAGGTAGCGCACCTGATCTGAAGTCCTCGACGAAAGCATCGACTTCCTCGCTCCAATCGGACGTCTCGCGGAACTTCCGCCACGTGGGAAACCAGACGATGGCCCCGGTCGCGTGGTTGTGGATGTGCTGCAGGCCGCTGTTCTTCTCCGTCAGTGCGTGGTCGTGTCCCGCGGCGTCGGCGCCGGACAACAGCTCGGACAGCGAGATGGTGGGTGAAGTGCTCATGGTGGTGCCTGGCTGCTCTCTCTGGGCGGTGGGTTCACCAGCCATAACCCGCCCCGGGGGTGCGGTTATTCCGTGCCGTCCTGATGCGAAGATGGTGCAGTGAACTCCACCTCGAGCGGCATTCCAGTCGCTGCCAGCCCACTGACGGCTTTCTTCCTGGCACCCAACCCCGGGCCCATGAGCCTGGACGGCACCAATTCGTACGTCATCTCCGCCCCCGGCGCCAGTACATCCGTGGTGGTGGATCCGGGTCCTGCGGACGAAGGCCACCTCCGCCGCCTCGCGGATGTGGGCCCCGTGGAACTCATTCTGGTGACGCATCGGCATGCCGACCACACCGCAGGCTCACAGCGCCTCCATGAGCTCACCGGCGCCCCCGTCCGCGCGGCCGATCCCCGGCACTGCCACCGCGGCGAGACCCTGCAGGACGGTGAAACCATCCACGCGGCGGGTGTTTCCATCCGGGTCCTGGCCACGCCGGGTCACACCTCCGATTGCGTCTGCTTCCACCTTCCCGACGACGGCCCGCACGGTTCCATACTGACCGGCGACACCATCCTGGGCCGCGGCACCACAATGCTGGACTACCCTGACGGCAGGCTGGGGGACTACCTCGAGTCCCTGGACCGGCTCGAAGCCCTTGGCCAGGCCACCGTCCTGCCGGCCCACGGCCCGGTTCTGCCCTCCCTGGAGGCCATCACCCGTGCCTACCGCGAGCACCGGCAGGAGCGGCTGGCGCAGATCCGCGCAGCGCTGGTCCGGCTCGGCGGGGACGCCACGGTGGCGGACGTGGCAGACGCCGTGTACGCCGACGTCGACCCTTCCGTTCGGCGGGCGGCCGAAATGTCGGTGGCCGCGCAGCTCGACTACCTCCGTGGACTGCCCGGCGCCTGACCTTAGGACATGACGCAAAGGCAGGGGCGCCAGCTCAAGACGGTAGGCTAGCCACCATGCGTATTGCCAGGTTTGTAGTCGATTCTGATCCCCTCTACGGCGTTGTTGAAGGCGAGCCCGGCAGTGAGGAAATCACTGTCATCAACGGCGACCCCTTCTTCAACGGCGTGGAGCGCACCCACGTCAAGCACAAGCTTGAAGACGTCCGGCTCCTGGCCCCGATCATTCCCCGCAGCAAGGTGATCGGCGTGGGCCGCAACTTCGCCGAGCACGCCGCCGAGCTGGGCAATGAGGTCCCGCAGCAGCCGCTGCTGTTCCTGAAGCCGAACACCTCTGTCATCGGCCCCGGCGACCCCATTGTGCTGCCGGAATTCTCAGACGAGGTTTCGTTCGAGGCCGAACTGTGTGTGGTCATCGGCCGGATCTGCAAGGACGTCCCGGAAGACCGCGTCGACGACGTCATCTTCGGCTACACCTGCGGCAACGACCTCACCGCCCGCGATGTCCAGAAAACGGACCTGCAGTGGGCCCGGGCCAAAGGCTTCGACACCTCGGCACCCCTCGGACCGTGGATTGAGACCGAGCTGGACACCGAGGACCTGGCCATCAAGGGCTGGCTCAACGGCGAACTGCGCCAGGACGGCAGCACCAGCCAGATGATCCGCGGCGTCCGGGAAATCGTCTCCATCGTGTCCCAGGCCTTCACGCTGCTCCCCGGGGACGTCATCATGACCGGCACCCCGGCCGGCGTCGACCTCGTCACCGCGGGGGACCGCTACGACGTGGAGATCGAGGGCATCGGTCGGCTGTCCAACCCGGTGGTCCGCCGCTGACGGGTAAAGTTGGAACCACTATGACTACTGCCTCCGCGCTGAACCCTGCCGCCATCCCGTCCGTCACTGCCGAAACCCCGGTCCGGGTGCGGTTCTGCCCGTCACCCACGGGCACCCCGCACGTGGGCCTGATCCGGACGGCGCTGTTCAATTGGGCCTATGCCCGGCACACCAAGGGAACCCTGGTCTTCCGCATCGAGGACACGGACTCGGCGCGGGACAGCGAGGAAAGCTACCACCAGCTGCTGGATGCGCTGAAGTGGCTGGGCATCACGTGGGACGAAGGTGTCGAGGTGGGAGGCCCGCACGAGCCGTACCGCCAGTCCCAGCGCAGCGACATCTACCAGGATGTCATCGCCCGGCTGAAGGCCGGAGGCCACATTTACGAGTCCTACTCCACGCCGGCTGAAATCGAAGCCCGCCATCGTGCGGCGTCCCGCGACCCCAAGCTGGGTTATGACGGGTTTGACCGTCACATCACCGAGGAACAGCTGGCCCAGTACAAGGCAGAAGGCCGCCAGGCCGTGCTGCGCCTGCGGATGCCGGACGAGGACCTCACGTTCAAGGACCTCGTCCGCGGCGAGATCACGTTCAAGGCCGGCTCCGTGCCGGACTTCGCGGTGGTCCGTGCCAACGGCGCGCCGTTGTACACGCTGGTAAATCCGGTGGACGATGCCCTGATGGGAATCACGCACGTGCTGCGCGGCGAAGACCTGCTCAGCTCCACGCCCCGCCAGATCGCCTTGTACCGTGCCCTCTACGCCATCGGCGTGGCCGAGTACATGCCGGAGTTCGGCCACCTTCCCTACGTCATGGGCCAGGGCAACAAGAAGCTCTCCAAGCGCGACCCCGAATCCAGCCTGTTCCTGCACCGCGAACGCGGCTTCATTCCCGAAGGCCTGCTTAACTACCTGTCCCTCCTGGGCTGGTCCCTGAGCGCCGACGAGGACATCTTCACCGTCAAGCAGCTCGTGGAGCACTTCGACATCCACGATGTGCTGGCCAACCCGGCACGTTTTGACCTGAAAAAGGCAGAGGCCATCAACGGCACGCACGTCCGGCTGCTTGAGGCGGCCGATTTCCGTGCGCGCCTGGTGCCGTACCTCAGGGCCGCGGACCTGGTCGGAGAGATCCTCACGGACCGGGAGGAAGAGATCCTCACCGAGGCCGCACCCCTCGTCCAGGAGCGGATCACCCTGCTGGGGGAGGCCCCGGAAATGCTCGCCTTCCTGTTCAAGGCCGACGACGCGATCGACGTCGCAGACGACGCCCGCAAGGGCCTGCCCGCCAACCTGACCGAAGTCCTCGACGCCGCCCTTGCTGCCCTTGAGCCCATTCAGGACTGGAACCCGGAGGAGATCCAGACGGCCCTGAAGCAGGCACTCGTGGAGGACCTCGGGCTGAAGCCGCGGCTGGCCTTCGGTCCTGTCCGCACGGCCATCTCCGGGCGCCGGATCTCGCCGCCGCTCTTCGAATCCATGGTGATCCTGGGCAAGGGCTCGTCCCTGAGCCGGCTCCGCACCTTCCGCGGCTGATGTCTACCACCGGCACCACGGCTGACGGAGTCCTGAGCACACGCTTCGGGTCCATCCGGGGCGTCCTCTTCGACATCGACGACACTCTGGTGGACCTCGAATACGCCATGACCACCGCCCTGCGTGAGGTCAGCGAGCACCTCCTGCCCGGTCTGGACCAGACCGGGTGGGAGCGTTTCGGCAGGATCTTCACGCACGAGACCACGCACTACTACGACCGGTACCTGGCGGGGGAGCTGACCTTCAACGACCAGCGCCTCCTGCGGGGACGCGCCGCCCTGGGGCACTTCGGTGTGGATCTTGCCGACGGCGAAGAAGCGCACGGGTGGCTCTCGGCCTACGGCCGGCTGCAGCCCACGTATGTGCGTGCCTTTGAGGACGTGCTGCCGCTCCTGGACCTGCTGGACGCTGCCGGCATCCCCTACGGTGCCGTCAGTAACAACGTGCACGACTACCAGCGGGCCAAGCTCGACGGCGCCGGCCTGGAACGCGTCCGCCGCCTCGTGGGCACGGACACGGTAGGCGTTGCCAAGCCCGAGCCGGCCATCTACCTCGAAGGAGTCCGCCTGCTGGGGACTGCCCCGGAGGAGACGCTCTACGTTGGGGACAACAGAATGCTGGACGCAGACGGTTCGACGGCGGCGGGCCTGGTAGGCGTCTGGCTCAACAGGGTGGGGGAGCCTGCGCCGGATTTCACCGGTCACAAGATCACCTCGCTGTCACAGCTGCTGGGCTGACCGGCCGCTTACTCCGCAGACTGCAGCCTTCGCCTGTTCCACAGCACCAGGTAGATGCCCACGGATCCGAGCACCAGCACAGCAACCAGGCCGAGGGCAACGGCGGTATCCGACTTCCCCACCATACTGGTGGGCGAGATGGCCGCTGCGCTGGTGTACAGGGTGTCCGTGCCATCCGCAATCCGGGCATTGCCATCAGCAAGTTTCTCGGCACCGGTGGCCAGCTCTGTCGATCCCGAGGCCAGCTTGGTGTTGCCCGTAGCGAGCTCCGAAGCGCCTGCAGCCAGTGCCTCGGAGCCCTGGAGCAGGCCGGGGTTTGAGGGATCGGCCAGATCGCCCTTGATGCCGGCATTCAATGCCAATGTGCCGTCCGCCAGCCGTGAGGTGCCCTCAGTAATACTGGCCACGGCTTTGATCAGGCCCGGGCGGTCGGCATTGCCGGGCACGCCGTCCATGCCGGTGCGTATCTGGGCAGTTCCGGCGGCCAGCAGTTCGGTACCCAGCACAACACCAGGGTTGTTGGGATCGCGGCTGTTGAGCTTTTCACCCAGGGTGGCGAAGCCGGCGGTGAGGCGCCCTGTTCCAGTGTGCAACTGTGCCGCTCCGTCATTGAGCTTCCCCGCGCCAGCCTGCAGTTGCTGCGCCCCGGCGTCGAGCCTATGGGCTCCAGCGGTGATCTTGGCGATCTTGTCCTTGACTACGGCCAACGGCACCAGACCCTGAAGCGGGTCCGAGGCAGCCGCCTCCAGCAGCTCAAGGGCCTGGGCCAAGGCCGCCGTGCCGGTGCCTGCCTCGGGGGAGTTGTTCGCTCCCCGGTAGCCCTTCAGCTGGGCCGTTCCGGCGGCCAGCTCGCCGGTCCCGGAGGCCAGACGGGCCGCACCCGCATCCAGCGCAGTCGCGCCGTCCGCCAGGTTGTTCTCGGCATTTCCGGCGGCCGTAGGCGTCAGTGCCGCGGCGAGCTGGGTGGCTCCGGCGGCGAGCTTTCGGGCGCCGTCGTCCACTTTGTACACGCCGGGCGCGAGCTTGTTGTTGACGTCAGTTTCGATCTTGACAGCGCCGGCGGCGAGCTGGTCTGCACCGGACTGCAGTTTTTCAGCGCCCGGGGCCAGCTTCTCGCTGACACCCAGGAAGACTTTGTCGGCGCCGGAGGAGAGCTTGCCGGCGCCGGTGTCTGCCATGCCCGCGCCGGCCGCCAGCTGACCGGCGCCGTCCTGGAGCTGCTCAGCGCCGGCCGAGGCCTGGCCCGCACCGTCCATCAGCTTGGCCGAACCGTCGGTGATCCTGCCGGTGACCAGGGTGTAAAACCCAAGCAAAGCAATCAGCATCAGGGCCAGGACGGCGATGGCAAGCTGCTGTGCCCGGGTTCGGGTCTTGGTGGGCGCGGCGGCACGACTTTGTGTCACGGTGGGTCCTCTCGACGGTTTGCCGGCAGTGTGAAATCTGCCGGCCACCCACCTGGACCAGGGGCGGCAGTCCGGACGGAAAACTAAATTCCGAAGTGCCTGCAGCAAAGGCAGAGGGTGGTTACTCTCGGGTAACTTACCGAGAGTAAACTTATTCCGGGTGATCTGGCAAGGGTTCAGACCTTGGGTCTTCGGTGCCGATTTGTGCCAGCCCAAAGTCTCGGGTAAAGTAATTTCTCGTGCTGAGGCGCACGGAGCGCGGCTTGAAGCCCGAAACTCCGGCCCGAAAGTATCATTGGGATATGGTGTAATTGGCAACACTACGGTTTCTGGTACCGTCATTCTAGGTTCGAGTCCTGGTATCCCAGCTCTGTTTGGTCGCAGGCTAACCGCGGCAAATCAGTGGTTTCAGATCGGTTCGCCGATTTGAAACGCGCGCTGAGTGTATGAAATACTCACTTAGCAAACCGGCCTGGTGCCGGTTGGAAGTGAAAACTTCCTGGAAGTACGCGGCCCCATCGTATAGCGGCCTAGTACGCTGCCCTCTCACGGCGGTAACGCGGGTTCGAATCCCGCTGGGGTCACCAACGAACGGTCCCGGGCATCAGCCCGGGGCCGTTTTTTCGTTGTGGAGGCTGCGCTGCGGGTTATAGGACAAAACCGGGGCCCGGTGGAAAAGCCAGGGCAACTGGCATGATGATCCTGTGACCTCATCAGACGGGCTTCGTCCCACGCAGCCTCCGCCGCCTAAGCGCGCACCGAGAACGCAGCCGGGCCGGCCCGACGCGG
This sequence comes from Pseudarthrobacter sulfonivorans, assembly GCF_001484605.1. Lineage (NCBI taxonomy): Bacteria > Bacillati > Actinomycetota > Actinomycetes > Micrococcales > Micrococcaceae > Pseudarthrobacter > Pseudarthrobacter sulfonivorans. The sequence continues at coordinate 4,231,854 of NZ_CP013747.1, forward strand.
CGTCGGAGCCGGCCGTGGCCTTGCTTGAGGCCGTGCGTGGGGATCTGCCCGCAGTGTCGTTGCCGCTCGCCCTTGCGGACGTGGAACAGGCGCGCCAGGACACGCGGAACGCCGTCGCCCAGCTGGACGACTACATCCTGCCGCGGTACCGCAGCCTGGACGCACCGCTGCTTGCCGTCGTCGGGGGTTCCACGGGCGCCGGCAAGTCAACGCTGGTCAACGCCCTGGTGGGGCACGCGGTCACACGCTCCGGCGCCATCAGGCCCACCACGGGGCAGCCCATTCTGCTGCACCACCCGGCCGATGCCGGCTGGTTCGAAGGCCACCGTGTGCTGCCCACCCTCAACCGGATCCGGGGGACTGTTTCCACGGAACCCGTCCCGGCCAGCCGGGCCGGCGCAACACCCGATGCGGAGGCCATTTCCTCCCTGGTGCTGGTGGCGGACAAGGCTGTTCCGCAGGGGATCGCGCTGCTTGACGCTCCCGACGTCGACTCCATTTCCGACGACAACCGCCGGCTCGCCGGTCAATTGCTGGCCGCCGCGGACCTCTGGGTTTTTGTGACCACTGCCAACCGCTACGCAGACGCGGTCCCGTGGAAGCTGCTCCTGGACGCGTCCTCGCGGGACATCATGGTGGCCGTGGTCCTGGACCGTGTGCCGGCGGAGGCGGAAGCCGAAGTCAGTGCCGATCTCCGCGCGTTGCTGCGGCAGGAAGGGCTCGGTGATGCCGGACTGTTCATTGTGCCGGAGACGGACCTGGACCATCTTGGCATGCTGCCAACGAGCGCCGTGGAGCCGCTGCGGCGCTGGCTGCAGGAACTTGCAGCCGACGCCGCTGGGCGGTCCGAAATTGCCCGCCGTACCCTCAACGGGACGGTGAAGGCGCTGGCCGGGCGGGTCGGTGCCGTGGCGCACGCGGTCCAGGGGCAGGAGCGTGCCGCGGCCTCGCTCCGTGCAGGCGCTGAGGCCGCCTATCGCGATGCCGGGGTCCGGATCCTGGACGCAACAAAGGACGGCGCCCTCCTCCGTGGCGAAGTACTGGCGCGCTGGCAGGACTTCGTCGGAACAGGGGAATTCTTCCGGGCGTTGGAGCAGAACATCGGACGGCTGCGGGACCGCGTGGGAGCGTTCTTCCGGGGCGAGCCGACGCCGGCCGTCCGGGTTGAGGCCGCCATCGAAACGGGGTTGCAGGCCGTCATCCTGGACGAGGCCGCCAACGCGTGCGAGGAAACCGACGAGCGGTGGCGCTCGGACCCGGCCGGCCGCGAGCTCCTCGGGACGGAGGATCTGTCCGGCACCAGCCCCGGCTTTGCCGATGCGGCCGCAGCGGAGATCAGGGCCTGGCAGGCCGGCCTGATGGAACTGATCCGCACGGAAGGGCAGGGCAAGCGCACGCAGGCCAGATGGCTTTCCTTCGGGATAAACGGGCTGGGTGCCGCACTGATGATCGTGGTGTTTTCCATGACCGCCGGCCTCACCGGGCTGGAGATCGGCGTGGCGGGCGGTACCGCCGTCGTCGGCCAGAAACTGCTCGAGGCAGTGTTCGGCGAAGACGCGGTCCGCCGGCTGGCGCAGACTGCGCGGGATGACCTCCATGCCCGTTGCCAGCGGCTGCTGCAGGCAGAGCAGCAGAAATTCCTCCAACGCCTGCCGGAGGGCGGCGCGGACACCGGCCGGATCCTGACCGACCACGCCGCTGCCCTGGCCCGGCTGGCGGACAAGGCATGAGCCGCCACAGCGTAGCCCGCGAAGCGTCGCAGCTGGACCGCAGGCTCGAAGCCCTCAATGATGCCCGCGAACTCGCCGAAGGCGTCTTGCCGGATGCTGCACTCGAGGAGGTGTACCAGCTCCTCGAGCGCGCGAGCTCCCGGCGGTCACTGTCGGCTGATCACACCGTTGTTGGGTTCTTCGGTGCCACCGGCAGCGGAAAATCGTCACTCTTCAACGCGGTCAGCGGCGCTGAAATCGCGACGGCGGCCGCCCGCCGGCCCACAACGTCGGAACCTTTGGCTGGTGTCTGGGGAGCGGACGGCAGCGAGCCGTTGCTGGACTGGCTTGAGGTGGGCAACCGCCACCATGCGGAGCCCGTGGCAGGCTTCGCGGACGAGGGCACGGGGCTGATCTTGCTGGACCTGCCGGACTTCGATTCCACCAGGGCCGCGAACCGCGAGATCGTGGAGCGCATGGTTGGCCTGGTTGATGTCCTGGTCTGGGTCCTGGATCCGCAAAAGTACGCCGATGCGGCGGTCCACAACGATTTCCTGGCGCCCCTGTCCGCCCATGGCGCCGTGACCCTGGTGGTCCTCAACCAGGTGGACCGGTTGCCCGAACGGGACGTGCAGCCTGTGCTCGAGTCCTTGAAAGGGATCCTTGCCCGCGACGGGCTGGGCAAGGTTCAGGTCCTGGGCGCATCCGCCCTGAAGGGCACCGGTGTGGACAAGGTCCGCAGCGCGATCCGCGGTGTTGTGGTGCAGCGCCAGGCACTTTCGCAGCGGCTTGCCGCGGATGTTTCGCGGGCCTCCGGGCAGCTCCGGGAAGCCGCCGGCGCCGGGGAAGCCGCCGGTGTCAGGCCGGCGTCGAAAACCCGCCTTACCGATGAGCTGGCAACGGCCGCCAACGTGCCCGTGGTGGTGGACGCAGTCGCCCGGTCCTACCGCATCGAGTCGACGCGCCGCACAGGGTGGCCGGTGACGCGGTGGCTGGTGCGGTTCCGGCCTGATCCGCTCCGCCGGCTCAATCTGAGAAGTTCTTCTCCGTCCCAGCTTAACCGGACCTCGCTCCCGGCCGCGGGCGCCCCGGAACGTGCCCGGACGGATGCTGCTGTCCGTGAGTTTGCGGATGCGGCGAGTGCGGGCGCACCCGGACCGTGGCGTGCCGCCATCAGGGGTGCTGCCCGGGAAGGGCGGGAGGCGTTGCCGGATGCCTTGGACCAGGCCATCGCAGGCACGGACCTGATGGCGTCCCGGAAGTCCTGGTGGTGGGGCGTGTTCAACGTGGTCCAGTGGCTCGCGCTGCTGACAGTCCTGGGCGGCCTGGGCTGGCTGGGTGGGCTGGCCGGGCTCGGCTATCTCCAGCTGCCCGTGCCGGAGGTTCCCAAGGTGGAGGGCTGGCCGGTGCCGACGCTGTTGATTGGCGGCGGTGTGGTGCTGGGGATCTTCCTGGCGCTGACTGGAAAATTCATTGGGTCAGGAGCCGCGAGGGCGCGCGCAGCCCGGGCCAGGAAACGGCTGCGGGCAGCGGTGGGCGGAGTTGCCCGGGACTTCGTGGTGGAGCCGGTTGAAATTGAGGTCAGCAGGCTCGCGTCCTTCAACGCCGCACTGAAGGTTGCGGGCGGAAACTAAGGTAGTTACGCCAGTGCGGTTGCGGCGTCCCTGACCTTGATCAGCGTCCGCAGGTTCCGGGTGGTAGTGGTTGCCTTGAACCTGGCCTTGGACGAAATCTTGCTGAACGGGCTGTCCAACGTCCCGCCGGCCGGAGCCAGCCAGGCCAATGCCTCCGGGCCGAGGCGATTCTGCTGGGTACCCTCAAAGGCTGCGCCGGCGGCTTCAAGCTCATCGAGCATGGCGGTGTCCGATGCCAGCGTGATGTAGGTGTGAGTTGCCTTGTCGTCTGCCGGATACGGGCAGGCCGCCACGAGTTCGGAGACCCGCCGTGCCGTGAGGACAACCACCCAGGCGTCGTAGCCGAAGGCGTCACGCAGGCACGATTCAAACGTCTGCTTGACCGCGGCAGGATCCTCGTCGCTGGCAAGCACCACATTGCCGCTGGCCAGCAGTGTCTTGACGTCCGCGAACCCCTGCGATGCAAGCGCAGTCTTGAGGTCCGCCATCTTGATGTTGATCCCGCCGACATTTATCCCGCGGAGGAAGACTGCGTAGCTGTTCATGCCGACAGCCTAGCCGGGGCACCCAGGCCTGGACGGAGGCGAGCCTTCAGTCGTTGCCCTTGCGCAGGGCCTCGGTGAGGATCCGCGCGGCGTTGCAAACCACCTCGGCGTGGAGGCGGCCCGGCTGGCGCGTGAGCCGCTCGATGGGGCCGGAGATCGAGACCGCGGCGATCACGCGTCCGGACGGTCCCCGGACCGGTGCCGAGACTGAGGCGACCCCGGGCTCGCGTTCGCCGAGGCTCTGTCCCCAGCCCCGCCGTCGTACGCCTGCCAGCACCGTGGGCGTGAAACGGGCGGCCTGCAGGCCCTCAAGAAGCCGGTCGTGGTCTTCCCAGGCGAGCAGCACTTGGGCTGCGGAGCCGGCCTTCATGGAGAGTTTGGTACCGACAGGGATGGTGTCGCGCAGGCCGATGGGGCGTTCCGCGGAGGCGACGCAGATGCGCCATTCTCCTTGGCGGCGGAAGATCTGGGAGCTTTCGCCGGTGGCGTCGCGCAGCTGCATCAGGACCGGCCCGGCGGAAGCGATGAGTCGGTCCTCACCCGCGGCTGAGGCAAGCTCCACCAGGCGGCTTCCGAGGACGAACCGGCCCTGGATGTCGCGGCTTACGAGCCGGTGATGGATCAGGGCCAGGGCGAGCCTGTGCACGGTGGGCCGGGCCAGGCCCGTGGCGGCCACCAGCTGTGCCAGCGTGGTGGGTCCGGCCTCCAATGCATCAAGCACATGGGCCGCTTTATCAATGACGCCGACTCCACTAGAATTGTCCATGTAATGATATTGCCGTCTCATTATCTGAGATGCAAATCTTTGGGCTGGCACATAATGCAGCCCTGCTGGTTCAGTGGAACCAAACAGCCAAACAGCAGTGAAGGGAGATGGCCGTGGCAAAGACACTGGCCGAGAAAGTCTGGGACGCACATGTGGTGCGCAAAGGCGAGGGCGAAGGAGCCAACGCCCAGCCCGACCTTCTCTTCATTGACCTTCACCTTGTCCATGAGGTGACGTCTCCGCAGGCATTTGAGGGCCTGCGGCTGGCGGGCCGCAAGCTGCGCCGCCCGGACCTCACCATCGCCACGGAGGACCACAACACTCCCACGCTGGACATCGACAAGCCCATTGCCGATCTCACCAGCCGCACGCAGATCCAGACGCTGCGCAACAACTGCGCGGAGTTCGGCGTCCGCCTGCACTCGCTCGGCGACGCGGAACAGGGCATTGTGCACGTGGTTGGCCCGCAGCTTGGCCTCACGCAGCCTGGCATGACCGTTGTCTGCGGAGACTCCCACACGTCCACCCATGGCGCGTTCGGTGCCCTGGCCATGGGAATCGGCACGTCCGAAGTGGAGCACGTCATGGCCACCCAGACGCTGTCCCTGAAGCCGTTCAAAACCATGGCCATCAACGTCGAAGGCACGCTGCGCCCGGGCGTTACCGCCAAGGACATCATCCTGGCCGTGATTGCCAAGATCGGCACTGGCGGAGGCCAGGGCTACGTCCTGGAATACCGCGGTTCCGCCATCCGCGCGCTGTCCATGGAAGCCCGCATGACCATCTGTAACATGTCCATCGAAGCCGGTGCCCGCGCCGGCCTGGTGGCCCCGGACCAGATCACCTACGACTACATGAATGGCCGCCCGCACGCGCCACAGGGCGCCGAATGGGATGCCGCCGTCGAGTACTGGAACACGCTGAGGACCGACGACGACGCCACGTTCGACGTGGAGGTGGCCCTGGACGCCGACACGCTGGAGCCGTTCGTCACCTGGGGCACAAACCCAGGGCAGGGTGTTTCGCTTTCCGCCAAGGTGCCGTCCCCGGAGGACTTCGGCGACGAAAACGCCAAGGCTGCCGCCGAACGCGCCCTGCAGTACATGGGACTGACCGCCGGTACGCCCATGAAAGACATCCGGGTGGACACGGTCTTCCTGGGCTCCTGCACCAACTCGCGCATGGAGGACCTCCGGGCCGCTGCCGACATCATCCGCGGGCGCCAGAAGGACCCCAACATCCGGATGCTGGTGGTGCCCGGTTCGGCCCGCGTGCGGCTGGAAGCAGAGGCCGAAGGCCTGGACAAGGTCTTCAAGGACTTCGGCGCCGAGTGGCGCTTCGCCGGCTGCTCGATGTGCCTGGGCATGAACCCGGACCAGCTGGAGGTGGGCGAGCGTTGCGCCTCGACGTCCAACCGAAACTTCGAAGGCCGTCAGGGCAAGGGAGGCCGCACTCACCTGGTATCGCCGGTGGTGGCAGCGGCCACGGCCATCCGTGGCACCCTGAGTTCGCCGTCGGACCTCGATCCGGCTCCCGAATCCGCCGCCATCCGCACCGACGCAGCCTAGGAGGCCGCCATGGAAAAGTTCACCACCCACACCGGCATCGGCGTGCCGCTGCGCCAGAGCAACGTTGACACGGACCAGATCATCCCCGCGGTCTACCTCAAGCGGATCACCCGCACCGGCTTCGAGGACGCACTGTTCTCCGCCTGGCGCAAGGACCCGGCCTTCATCCTGAACCAGGCGCCGTTCAACGCCGGCTCCGTCCTGGTGGCGGGCCCGGATTTCGGCACCGGTTCGTCCCGTGAACACGCCGTCTGGGCGCTGAAGGACTACGGCTTCAAGACAGTCCTGTCGTCCCGTTTCGCTGATATTTTCCGCGGCAACTCCGGCAAGCAGGGTCTGCTGGCCGCCGAGCTCGCCCAGGACGACATCGAGCTGATCTGGAAAGAGCTCGAGAACGCTCCCGGCACCGAAGTCACCGTTGATCTCGTCTCCAAGACTGTCATCTGCGGCACCATCGTGGCACCCTTTGAAATCGACGATTACACGCGCTGGCGCCTCCTGGAGGGCCTGGACGACATTGGCCTGACACTCCAGCACGAAGAGGACATCACTGCCTTCGAGACCACCCGTCCGGCCTTTATGCCCACAACGCTTCCGGCCCGCCTTTCCTGAGCGGGAGCGCGGAATTTCCCGCCCCGGACGGAGCCGCCTGTACGGCGCCGCGCCGGAGGCTTTCGGCGCCCGTATTTCGGTTCGGTAACGCAACCTCCTATGCTTAGCTGGAGCCTTTGCAAGGATTTTGGGGCGAGTAATCGTAAGGAAACCGGTATATGAGTAGTGTTCTGACAATCCGCGGCGGAGTCCCGCTTACAGGCCGCGTCAGCGTCCGGGGGGCCAAAAACCTTGTTCCCAAGGCCATGGTGGCAGCATTACTGGGCAACGAGCCGTCGGTGTTGCGGAACGTTCCGGAGATCAAGGACGTCGAGGTTGTCACCTCGCTCCTGCAGCTGCACGGAGTGACGGTGGTCAAGGATCCCGTCAGCGGTGACCTCACCCTGGATCCGAAGGCGGCCAAAACCGCCCCGAGCACGGCGATCGATGCCCACGCCGGTGATTCGCGGATCCCCATCCTGCTCTGCGGACCCCTGATCCATGCGATCGGTGAGGCCTTCATTCCGGACCTTGGCGGCTGCAAGATCGGCGACCGGCCCATCGACTACCACCTGAACGTGCTCCGCCAGTTCGGCGCCGTGGTGGAAAAGCGCCCGGGCGGCATTCACATCTCTGCGCCCAAGGGCCTGCATGGCGCCAAGATCAATCTGCCCTACCCCTCGGTGGGTGCCACGGAGCAGGTGCTGCTCAGCGCCACCCGCGCCGAAGGGATCACGGAGCTTTCCGGCGCCGCCACGGAACCTGAGATCATCGACCTCATCGCAGTGCTGCAGAAGATGGGCGCCATCATCAGCGTCCAGACCGACCGGACCATCCGCATTGAAGGCGTCCGGGACCTGGGCGGCTACAACCACCGCGCACTCTCGGACCGCAACGAATCGGCGTCGTGGGCTTCGGCAGCACTGGTGACCCGCGGTGACATCTTCGTCGAAGGCGCCTCGCAGCGGGACATGATGACCTTCCTGAATACCTACCGGAAGGTAGGCGGCGGCATGGACATCGGCGAGGACGGCATCCGCTTCTACCACCGGGGCGGCAAGCTCAACCCGCTGGTCCTGGAAACGGATGTGCACCCCGGCTTTATGACCGACTGGCAGCAGCCGCTGGTGGTGGCACTGACCCAGGCCGAAGGCGTCTCGATCGTCCACGAGACCGTCTACGAAAACAGGTTCGGCTTCACCGATGCGCTCATCCGGATGGGAGCCAGCATCCAGGTGCACCGCGAGTGCCTGGGCAGCGTGCCGTGCCGCTTCGGCCAGCGCAACTTCCTCCACTCCGCCGTCATCTCCGGTCCCACCCAGCTCAAGGGCGCCGACATCGACGTACCGGACCTGCGTGGCGGCTTCAGCCACCTGATCGCGGCGCTGGCCGCTTCGGGCACGTCGCGCGTGACCGGGATCGACATCATCAACCGCGGCTACGAACGTTTCACCGAAAAGCTGTCCGGCCTCGGCGCCGACTTCGACATCACCTCGACAAAGTAGCGGTGGGTACGTGAAGGAAACGGCCAAGAGCCAGGCCACATTCGTTGTGGTCGCGGCCATAGTGCGCACGGTGCTGAACGCAATGATGAACAAGAAGTGGGAAGGCCTCGAGAACCTCCCCGCCGGCGGGTTTATTGCCGCGCCTAACCATTGCACGGAAATCGATCCGCTGATCGTGGGGCACATTCTCTACAACCAGAACCGCGCCCCGCACTTCCTGGCGAAGGCCGGGCTGTTCAAGGTTCCCGTCCTGGGCGCGGTCCTGCGGGCCACCCGGCAGATCCCGGTGGAACGCTCGACGGCGGGAGCGAACCGCTCGCTGCAGCTCGCCCAGGAGATTGTGGCGGACGGCGGGGCCATCATCATCTACCCCGAAGGCACACTCACCCGCGATCCCGCGCTGTGGCCGATGAAGGGCCACACCGGCGCTGCCCGCCTTGCCTTGGAAGGCGGCATTCCCGTGGTACCGATCGCGCACTGGGGCGCCCATGAGGTGTTCCCGCGTTATGCGAAGCGGTTCCACCTTTTCCCGCGCAGGACGTCCAGGGTGATGGTGGGCAAGCCCGTTGACCTCAGCCAGTTCATGGGCCGGCCACTGGACAAAGCAACGCTGACCGCGGCTACCGAGAAGATCATGGATGCCGTGACCGGTTTGCTGGCCGACATCCGCGGGGAGGAGCCGCCCGCTGAACGCTGGGACCCTTCCAAGCACAATCAAGCCACGCACGGTCGCTTCGTTGTGCGGGAAAATCCTGACGACGCTGCGGATGCCACCTGATGGCTGACGGAAGCCGTCAGGGTTCCGCCCGGTCTGTCGCCGTCCTGGGCGCCGGTTCCTGGGGTACCACGTTCGCCAAGATCCTCGCCGACGCGGCTCGGGCAGCGGGGGAACAGCGGAGCATCCGGATCTGGGGCCGACGCAGCGAAGTGGTGGAGCAGATCAACAGCACGCACCGAAACGTCCAGTACCTGAAGGACACAGAGCTGCCGCCCAGCATCACAGCGTCCACAGACGTCAGCGACGTGCTGGCGGGCGCGGACCTGGTGGTCCTGGCCGTTCCTGCACAGTCACTGCGACTCCAGCTCCGTGAATGGAAGCCGCTGATCGCCGCTGACGCCATGGTGGTGTCCCTGATGAAGGGCCTGGAGCTCGGCACGGACTCCCGGATGAGTGAGGTGATCAGCGACGAACTGGGGATTCCCAAGGACCGCATTGCCGTGGTTTCCGGTCCCAACCTGGCCATGGAGATCGCCCGGGAGGAACCGACTGCTTCTGTGGTGGCCTGTTCCGATGCGGCGGCCGCGGGCTGGATCGCGAGGAGCTGCACCGCACCGTACTTCCGTCCGTACACCACGGCGGATGTCGTCGGCGTGGAAATTGGCGGCATCGTCAAGAACGTCATAGCACTGGCCGTGGGCATCTGTGAAGGTAAACAGATGGGGGACAACACCAAGGCCTCCGTGATCACCCGGGGTTTGGCCGAAACATCCAGGCTCGCCCTTGCCCTTGGTGGCGAGGCACGGACCATGGCCGGGCTGGCAGGCCTGGGGGATCTGGTGGCGACGTGTTCCTCGCCTCTGTCGCGAAACCATACGGCCGGCCGGATGCTGGGCCAGGGACTTACCCTTGAGCAGTTGGCGCAGCAGATGACACAAACAGCCGAAGGCATCAAATCCGGCCAGGCTGTGCATGAACTTGCGGGGAAACTGGGCGTCGAAATGCCCATCACTGCCGCCGTCGTAGCCGTCCTGGCCGGCAAACTGTCCGTTGACCAACTGGGGCCGCTGCTGCTGGCACGGGACCTGAAACCCGAAGGCGATTACTGACGATGTCCGACGATAACCTGACCGCAGCGGACTCCGCCCCCCGGGCCAAACCCCGCGTCGCGGTCCTCTTTGGTGGCCGGTCCAGTGAACATGCCGTGAGCTGCGTGACCGCCGCCGGCGTCCTGGGCGCCATCAACAAAGACAAGTACGATGTCATCCCCATCGGCATCGCCAAGTCGGGGCAGTGGGTGCTGGCTGCGGGGGATACCGCCCAGTGGTCGCTGTCCGCGTCGTCGCTGCCGGAGGTCCCGCCGTCGTCGGAAACGGTGACACTGGCCGAGATCGGCGGCGAGCACCAGCTGATCGTCGCCTCACCCAACCAGATACCGCAGGAACTCGGGACGGTGGACGTCGTATTTCCCCTTCTCCATGGTCCCTTTGGCGAGGACGGCACCATCCAGGGGCTCCTGGAACTGTCCGACACTCGCTACGTCGGCGCCGGCGTGCTTGCGTCGGCTGTGGGCATGGACAAGCACTACATGAAGGTTGTGTTCGAGGCCGCCGGGCTGCACGTGGGGCCCTACATTGCCGTCACGGACCGCCAGTGGGTCAAGGACGCGGAGGCCGTCCGCAAGCAGGTGGACCAGCTCGGCTTTCCCGTGTTCGTCAAGCCGGCGCGGGCGGGTTCGTCCATGGGGATCTCCAAAGTGGACTCGCTCGAGGGACTCGACGCCGCCGTCGAGGAAGCCCGGCGCCATGACCTCAAACTGGTCATCGAGGCTGGCATCGTAGGGCGTGAGATTGAGTGCGCGGTCTTGGAAGGACGCGGGACCGATTCCCCCCGGACGTCCATGCCGGGCGAAATTTCCGTCGCTGCCGGAACGCACGAATTCTACGATTTCAACGCGAAGTATGTTGAGGACGACGCCGCCGCGCTTAGCTGCCCCGCCGACATTCCCGACGAAGCCATCGTGCGGGTCCGGGAACTCGCAGCAGCTGCCTTCGACGCTGTGGGTGCGGAAGGCCTGAGCCGCGTGGACTTCTTCTACACGCCCGACGGCGAACTGATCATCAACGAGATCAACACCATGCCCGGGTTTACGCCCAAAAGCATGTACCCGCAGATGTGGGCAGCATCAGGCCTGAACTACGCGGACCTGATTGATGAGCTGATCCATCTGGCCTTGAACCGGAAGACCGGCCTGCGCTAGACCTACTTGCTGGAGGGCAGGTTCTGCAGGTCTTCCTGACCCACGCAGTTCCGGCTGGCCGGGATCTTTCCGGCTGAGGCGGAAAGATCCGCCAGCACAGTTGCGGAGCTGATCTTCTCCGGATCCATCAGGATTTCCGTGGCGGGTTCGCGGCCGAAGGTAGTCAGCGTCCACACCGGATCGCCCTCCTTGATAACCCAGTCGATGCCGTTGACACTCACGCACCGGTCCGTCGTCGGGCCTGGAACGTTGACGCCGCAGCGCAGGATCACCTGAGACGGGTCCCCCCAGGCGGCGGTGGCCTGGCTGTTGGTTTTCCTCAGGGCAGCATCGCCGATGGCGTCAGGAAGGGCCACCATCATCGGAGCGCAGGCCGGGTTCGCCGCGTCGCCTCCGGCGGTGACATCCACAGCCGGGGCGCAGGCGGACAGTGAAACCCCTGTCAGTAGACTTGCTGCCACCCCGATGAGGAGTCTGGACCTGTGGACTCTCGGTTCACGGACCAGTCGTCTGTCTTCGGCTGGAGGGTCAGTCTGCATGACATCCATCATCTCTTCATACCGTTTGTCGCGCCAATCGCCTTCCCGACCGACGGGGACCCGTGCACCAACAAGTCAGCGCCGGGCAAACGGCGGCCTCAAAGGACTATATGCTGTTGTCCCGATGAGTAAAACTATGAATGTAGAGTCTGCCGATAGCGCCGAAACGGCAGGTGTAGGGCGGGGCCTCCCAGGAAAGCGGATACTGACCGTAATCGGGTATATCGGTGCGGTAGTAGCACTCAGCTATGTTGCCTGGCTGCGGTTGCCAGAAGTGACCCGTGGGACCATCTGGGCCGAAGATGGCACTGTCTTTCTTAGGGAAACAGTCGTTATCGGTCCGTTGGCCAGCATTGGAGAGCCGTATGCAGGCTACCTGCATACGATCCCCCGCCTCATATCTGCGATCTCCTATCTGGCCGGGCCCCTGGAGTCTTGTGCCGTCCTGATGTCATTCTTTAGTTGTGCCGTCGTTGCAAGTATTTCCGTTGCGGTATTTCATTTGTCCGCTGCCCTAGTGGACAGCCGGGAAATTCGGTTGATGCTGGCCCTGATTCCTGTATTTGTTCCAGTTGGACCACTTGAAGTTCTAGGCAATGCGGCCAATCTGCACTGGTACATGTTATGGCTTGTTCCCTGGCTGCTGATCTACGAGCCGTCCCGGTGGAAAGGCAAAGCGGTTCTCTTGATCGTGACCTTTGCAGCAGCAACCACCGAAATTATTTCCGGGATCTTTTTGCCCCTCGCGCTTTGGCAATGTTTCCGACGTAGGCAATACGCGGCCCCCATAGGACTGGTTGCCGGATTGGTTTGCCAGCTAATGGCAACGGCGAGCAAGCCTCGCTACGCGTCTCTGCCGCAGGTGGACGCGCTGGAGCCGTTGTCAGTTTTCTACGGTTTTGGGCTGCAGGCTATGACCTCTCTGTGGGAGACGGACGAACGCAGCGTGGCCTCCAGCATCGTTAACTTCGGTGCCTACGCAGCTCTCATCCCAGTCGCCGTGATATCGTGCCTCCTTATTTATGTTCTCGTTTTCGGGAGCCTTAAATGGAAATTCGTAGGCGTGTATTCTTTTGGTGCCGCAGCAGTTTGCTGGACCGCGGCGGTCGTGCTTAATGTATCGCCGGAATTCGATTTCGCAAATTTCACAGAGGAAGACTGGCTGAGTAAGTTCAAGTTCTTTCGGTATGCCGCTGCTCCCTCTATGTTTCTCCTGATTATGGTTCCGGCGTCGTGGGCAGTTGCTAAAGAGCGAGCAGGTGCCATGAGAAACAAAGAATCTCTCCGTTCTCTCCGGGCTCCGGCCCTGATGCTCATCTTCCTGTCAGTAAACTACTTTCCGGCACTTCCGGCGCGGGCGACCGGGCCCGAATGGGCAGAGGGCCTGACCTTGGCCCGCGATCAATGCGCGGCAAATCCCGGGCTGCATGAGGCGGCGATTCCTCTGGCGCCCGCACTCTGGTACACGGTCTTACCTTGTAATGTCATTTTGGATAGCTGACCATCCAAGCCCCTTGCGGGACCCGGACGGCCTTGTCCCTCAGCAATGTCGTTGCCGCGCTGTAGCGTAGGGGCGTGCCTGAAATTCCGTTGACTGAAGAAACGCTGACTGTCGCCGCGCTGTCCGAAGCCGAACTCCTGGCCCGGATCTTTCCGCGGCTGGAAATGGCCGGAACGCACGGTTCGGCAACCCTGCTTGGCCCGGGAGACGATGCCGCCATTATCGCCGCTCCGGATGGCAGGACAGTAATCAGCATCGATACACAGGTGCAGGACCAGGACTTCCGGCTCCAATGGCCCAACGGGTACCGCACCACGGGCTTCGACGTCGGATGGAAGGCGGCGGCCCAGAACCTCAGCGATATCAACGCCATGGGCGGCGTGGCCACGTCGCTGGTGGTGAGCCTGACGTTGCCGCCCGACACCCCTGTCAGCTGGGTGGCGGACCTGGCCGACGGCCTGACTGCGGGAATCCGGGAACTCGGGGCAACAGACTGTTCGGTGGCGGGAGGCGACTTGGGCCGCGGCAGGGAAATCTCCGTGACGGTCGCCGTGCTGGGCTCATTGGCTGGCGGCAACGCGGTCCTGCGGTCGGGGGCCCGTGCCGGCGACGTTGTGGCCCTGGCCGGTACGGTAGGCCGGGCCGCGGCCGGGCTTGCGCTCTTGGAAGCAGAGGCTGCTGTGCAATCCCTGGCGCCCGCGCAATGGGCGCTCGTGGAAGTGCAGTGCAGGCCACGGCCGCCACTGTCCGCGGGGCCGCTGGCCAGGTCAGCCGGAGCCACTGCCATGCTGGATATATCGGACGGCCTGGTGCGCGACGGTGGCCGCCTCGCCGCCGCCAGCGGCGTCGTCCTTGACCTTGACCCCGCGGCGTTAAAGCCTCTCGCGGAAGCCCTGCGTCCGGCGTCGGACCTTCTCAGAGCTGATCCCATGGCCTGGGTGCTGGGCGGGGGAGAGGACCACGGGCTACTGGCCACATTCCCGGCCGGCGTTCAGCTGCCTGCCGGATTCACTGCGATAGGCTCAGTACAAGCCCCGGAAGGCTCCTCGCATCCGGGCGTCACAATTGCGGGCCACGCCGTTGGCACCGGGGGATGGGATCACTTTGCAGACTAAGGTTGCCGCCAACGCGCAAGCGATGAAGCGGTGGTTGGACAAGGCTGAAACCGCCATTGCCAACCACAGCGACCGCCTCAATGCCATCAACATCTTCCCCGTGGCGGACGGTGACACCGGCACCAACCTTTACCTCACGGTTCGGGCGGCCGCCCGTGCCCTGCACAGCGGCCCGGCGGGCCAAGGTGCCGCAGTCCCCGCAGCCGCCGGCCAGGCGGATGTCGGCGCAGTGTTGGCGCGTGCCGGCAGGGCCGCGATGGAGCAGGCCCGCGGCAATTCCGGAACCCTCTTCTCAGTCTTCCTCTGCGCCGCGGCTGAGCCCCTGGCCGGTCATACGCGCCTGACCTCAACCCTTCTGGCCGCCGCCCTGAACCGCGCCCAGATCCGGGCCTGGTCAGCGTTAAGCGATCCCGTACCCGGCACCATGCTTTCAGTCATGGAGGCTGCCGCGCGCGCCGCCGCGGCAGTGGACGCCGGCCACAACGGCGACGACAGCAACCAAGCCCTGGGCAAAGCCCTCGACGCTGCCGTCAACGGCGCACTGAAAGCAGTGGTCAACACCGAGAGCCAGCTGGCGGCCCTTGAAGCCGCGCATGTGGTTGATGCCGGGGGCGTTGGCATGCTGCTCATCCTCGACTGCCTCCGCTCCGCCGTCCTGGGCGAAGAACTGCAGGGCGAACTCCTCGACGGGCTGCACGGCTTCGACGTCCAGGACCCCCACATCCACACTGATATGCCGGACGACGACGGCGTTGAGGTTATGTGCACAATCAGCCTTTCGCCGCTCAGCGCGGCCACGCTGCGCCAGCGGCTCGACGAGGTCGGCGAGTCCGTCATCATGAGCCAGGTGGACAGTTTGGCCGATGCCGAGGGCAGTTACCGGTGGCGGGTCCACGTGCACGTCCCCGACGCCGCACCCGCGGTGGCCCTGATCCGTTCCCTCGGCGAGCCCAGCGACATTTCGGTCAGCGAACTCGCCCTGGCCCGCGAACCCGAACCAGCTCCGGTGAACTCCAGTGGGCATGAGCGCTGAACTGGGCCTGGGCCTGGAACGCCTGATCGGGAAGCGGTCAGCGTCGGCTATTGAGAAGCACCTGGGAATCACCACGGTCGGCGGGCTGCTGAACTATTTCCCGCGCCGCTACCTGAACCGCGGTGAACTGACGCCCATCAGCGAGTTGCCGCTGGATGAAGAGGTCACGCTTTTTGCGCGGGTGCTCTCCAGCAGCACGCGCAAGATGCATACGCGGCGTGGTTCCATCACGGACGTTGTGATCACCGACGACGCCGCCTCCCACGGCCGTCCGCGCCTTTCCGCGGTCGGCCCCGGCAGTGGGCACGGAACTCTCAAGATCACCTTTTTTAGCGGACACCGGGCACAGGCGCAGCTCCTGCCGGGCCGGCGGGTGATGTTCTCCGGCAAGGTGACGCGCTACGGAGCGTCCCTGGGCTTGACCAACCCGGACTTCCACCTCCTCGACGAGGACCCGGACATGCCGGCCATGGACCCCGAAAAGCTCGCCGCGATGCCCATCCCGGTCTATCCGGCCACCGCAAAGCTCACCAGCTGGTCGATTCAGAAAGTCATCGCCACGCTCCTGGAAACCGTGGATCTGGATGCCCTGCCGGATCCGCTGCCGGAGGCGGTGGCCCGTAGGGAGAAATTCCTTCCCGTGGCCGAGGCCTACCGGCTCATCCATAGGCCGGAATCGCAGGCCGACTGGATGAAGGCCCAGGAGCGATTGCGCTACCAGGAGGCCCTGGTCCTGCAGGCGGCCTTGGCGCGGCGCCGTGCCCAGCTTGCGGCCGAGGAAGCCACGGCACGGCGCCCGGCCTTCGACGGGTTGCTGGCGGCGTTCGACAGGCAGTTGCCCTTCACGCTCACCGGCGGCCAGGCCGCCGTCGGAAAAACGCTGGCCACGGAGCTGGCGCAGGACAGCCCCATGAACCGGCTGCTGCAGGGTGAGGTCGGCTCGGGCAAAACCATCGTCGCGCTGCGGGCCATGCTGCAGGTAGTGGATGCCGGCGGGCAGGCGGCCCTCCTGGCGCCCACCGAGGTCCTCGCCGCCCAGCACTTCGAATCCATCCGGCGGACCCTGGGCTCCCTGTCCCGCGACCCGATGCTGTCCGCGGACGGGCTGCTGGGCAGCCTGGCCGAAGGGGCGGTGCAGGTCACCCTCCTCACCGGCTCCATGCCCACCGGCGCCCGGAAACGGGCCATGCTGGACGCCGCATCCGGCGCCGCCGGGATTGTGATCGGCACGCACGCGCTGCTCAGCGACAACGTCGCGTTCTACGACCTTGGCCTGATCGTGGTGGACGAACAGCACCGGTTCGGTGTGGAGCAGCGGGACGTCCTCAGGTCAAAGGCGAACAAACCGCCGCACCTGCTGGTCATGACGGCCACGCCCATTCCACGCACCGTGGCCATGACGGTCTTCGGCGACCTCGAAACGTCCGTCCTGGACGAGCTCCCGGCCGGCCGGGCGCCGATTTCCACGCATGTGGTGGGCCTCGCCGAGAACCCCGGCTGGGCAGACCGCATCTGGTCCCGTTCCCGCGAGGAGATCGACGCCGGGCACCAGGTGTACGTGGTGTGCCCCAGGATCGGAACGGACGACGACGGCGACTTCAGCCCGGGGGAAGCGGAACCTTCCGCGGCTGACCTGGCGAGCGACAGCGGTGGGCGGGAGCTCGCGTCGGTGACCGCCGTCGTCGAACATCTCCAGCAGGAGGCGGCCCTGACAGGTGTGCCCCTTGGGCCGATGCACGGCCGTTTGGACACCGCAGTGAAGTCCGCCGCGATGGCCGACTTCACCGCCAACCGGACCAAGCTCCTGGTCTCCACCACCGTTATCGAAGTCGGCGTCGACGTCCATAACGCCACCTTGATGGTGATCCTCGACGCCGACCGCTTCGGCATTTCCCAGCTGCACCAGCTGCGCGGCCGGGTGGGCCGTGGCGGGCTTCCCGGAACGTGCCTGCTGGTCACCAACCTCGAACGCGGGCACCCGAGCCGGCGCCGGCTCGATGCCGTGGCGGCAACCACCGACGGCTTCGAGCTGTCGCGGGAGGATTTGAAGCTGCGCCGCGAGGGCGACATCCTGGGCGCGTCGCAGTCCGGCGGCCGCTCCACCCTGAAACTGCTGCGCGTGCTGGAACACGAGGACATCATTGCGCAGGCGCGCCAGGACGCCCAGGAAATTGTGGGCTCGGATCCGACCCTGGCGCGGCATCCGCGGTTGGCGGAGGCCATTGACGAGTACTTGAACCCCGAGAAGGAGGCGTTCCTTGAGCGCGGATAGGAGGCGGCCATGAGCCGCATCATCGCGGGCGCCGCAGGCGGGACCCCCCTCGTCAGCGTCCCCGGCTCCCTGACTAGGCCCACTACCGACCGCGTGAAGGAAGCACTGTTCTCCCGGCTCGACGCATTCGGGATCATTGCCGGTGCACGGGTCCTGGACCTGTACGCAGGGTCCGGATCGTTGGGCGTGGAGAGCGGCAGCCGGGGCGCTGAGGCCGTCGACCTCGTGGAATTCGATGCCAAGGCCAGTTCCGTGTGCCAACGCAACGCGGACCTGATCAACGGCGTGCTGGGCCGCAAGGCAGTGACCGTCCACCGGTCCAAGGTGGAGTCCTTCCTGGAGCGCACGGCGGAGACGGCCAGCTGGGACCTGGTGTTCCTGGACCCGCCCTATCCGCTGGATGACCCTGCCCTGTCGGCGGTGCTGGGCAAACTCGCCGATCATCTGGTTCCGGCGGCCGTGGTAGTGGTGGAGCGGTCCTCGCGTTCACCGGAGCCGTTCTGGCCCGCCGGCCTGGAACGGTTTGCCGAGAAGAAGTACGGCGAAACGCGGCTCTGGTTCGCGGAGCCATTTGTGCCGGACGCCATCACGCCGGACGTTGTTTTTGAGGAGCAGTCGCCGAAGCAGGTTTAGGGCCCGGCCCGGTACGCCTGGGACGCGGGGAGTCCGCGGCTCAGCCGGCCAGCTTATCCAGGTCCACGCCGGCGAGAACCACCGCGGGGTGGGGGCCGCGTGCCGTCAATTCGGCTGTCCAGGCTTCGGGCCAGGGCGCCTGCGTTCCGGCGAGGATGATGTTGCCAGGGTAGCGGCCCGCGAACATCCCGGTTTCGGCGAAGGCCGCCACGTCGGTCATGGCGCGACGCATGGCGGCGGCCTGGCTTCGTACCAGGGTCAGGCCGGGTTCATCGCCCACGTTGACGATCAGCAAGCCTTCCGGTGCAAGGCGTGCACGGGCCTCCTGGTAGAACTCCTCGCAGGCGATGTGGGCCGGGGCTTCCGGACCCGAAAAGATGTCCAGGATCACGACGTCGAACTGAAGTGCCGGGTCCAGGTCCGCCAGGGCGTCGCGCGCATCGCCGATGACGGTGTGCAGGTCGGTACCGTCAGGCAGGGGGAGTTGCTGCAGGACAAAGTCGAGGAGCTCGCGTTCCAGCTCCACCGCATACTGGACGGATCCGGGCCTCGTCGCCTGGATGTAGCGCGCAAGGGTCAGGGCTCCGGCCCCAAGATGGAGCGCGGTGATTGGCCGGCCTTCGGGAGCGGCGAGGTCCACAATGTGGCCGATCCGTCGCAGGTACTCGTAGAAGATCTCCTCAGGATGCGCCAGGTTAACATGGGACTGCTCGGCCCCGCCGATGCTCAGCACGTAGCCGCCGTCGGTGAAAGCATCGGGCTCGATGGACGCGTGCTGTCCCGTGGTCCGCAGGAACCGCGTGGAACGCGTGCCGCCGGGCTCCGCCATCAGAGCTTTCCGCTGAGGGTCGCCAGCCTGGCGGCGGCCTCCTCGAGAAGGTCCACTTTCTTGCAGAACGCAAATCTGAGCAGGCTCCGTGTCCGTTCCGCGCCCTCCGGGTGGCAGAAGACGGGGACGGGGATCGCGGCCACTCCCACCAGTCCGGGCAGCCTGCGGGCCAGGTCCACGGAGTCGCCAATGCCAAGGGGTGCGGTGTCCACGTTGACGAAATAGGTTCCCTGCGGCGTGTAAACGTCGAATCCTGCGGCGCGAAGGCCTTCGCTGAGGATGTCCCGTTTTTTCTGGAGAGTGGCCGCAACGCCCTGGTAAAACTCATCCGGCAGTGCGAGGCCGGTCGCAATGGCCGCCTGGAACGGTGTACCGGAGCTGTAAGTCAGGAACTGCTTGACCGTCCGGACAGCCGCCACCAGATGGTCCGGGCCGGTCAGCCAACCGATCTTCCAGCCAGTGAAGGAGAAGGTCTTTCCGGCGGACGAGATGGTGATGGTCCGCTCCGCTGCACCCGGCAGGGTGGCGACAGGAATGTGCCTGGCGCCGAAGGTGAGGTGCTCGTACACCTCGTCGGTGATGATGAGGCAGTCATGCTTTGCGGCAAGCTCAACGACGCGCTGCAGAACATGGCGGGGGAAGACGGCGCCGGTGGGATTGTGCGGGTTGTTCAACAGCACCACCCTCGTGCGGTCGGTGAAGGCCGCCTCCATGGCCGTCATGTCCGGGTAAAAGTCGGGAGCCAGCAGCGGGGCGGTGACGTGAGTGGCGCCTGACAGGCCGATGACGGCGCCGTACGAGTCATAAAACGGTTCGAACGTCAGCACCTCATCGCCAGGGCCGACGAACGCCAGCAACGTTGCGGCGATCCCCTCTGTGGCGCCGGTAGTGATGATGACCTCTGTGTGCGGGTCCGGGGCCAGCCCGTAGAACCGCTCCTGGTGGGCAGCCACGGCCTCACGCAGTTCCAGGATGCCCTTGCCGGGCGCGTACTGGTTGGCCCCGGCTTCGATGGCGGCCATCGCGGCCGCCTTGATTTCCCGCGGTCCGTCCTCGTCAGGAAAGCCCTGCCCGAGGTTGATGGCGCCGGTCTGCGCCGCCAGCGTGGTCATCTCTTCGAAGATGGTGACGCCCAGTTGGCCGGCAGGTCCCAGCAGATTGGCGCCTGAGGCGGTGCGCTGCCACGGGGCAGGCACGCTGGGCATGGAAAGGTCCCGTGGTGGATGCATCCAGTCATGGTATCCCGGCCGTCCCATGCGGTAGGTTCGGTGCATGAGACGCGCTGTCTGCCCCGGATCCTTTGACCCCATTCACAACGGCCATCTCGAGGTCATCGCCCGTGCCGCCGGCCTCTTCGATGAGGTGATCGTGGCGGTTTCGACCAACTATGCGAAGAAGTACATGTTCAGCCTGGGGGACCGTCTGGATATGGCGCGCGAAACCCTGGCATCCCTCAAAGGCATTGTGGTGGAACCGGTGGGCGACGGTCTCCTGGCCGAGTACTGCCGCCAGCGGGGTGTCTCCGCGATCGTCAAAGGTCTCCGCTCATCCTCAGACTTCGACTACGAACTTCCGATGGCCACGATGAACCGCCAGCTCAGCGGCGTGGAAACGGTGTTCCTGCCGGCGGAGGCGCACTACCTGCATTTGTCATCCACCCTGATCAAAGAGGTGGCCGGTCTGGGTGGCAGCGTGTCCGACTATGTGCCCCGGTCGGTACATAAAAGGTTGCTCGCGGGCGGGTCTGCGCCCGATCAGCCGCCAAGAGGGTAGGCTGGTCCGGTACTTCGACGGCCGTCCGTCGCCTGGTTTGAGTCCCTGCGGTTCTTCAGGCTAAGATGGTACGTCGGTCATATGTTCAACAGGAGTTCTCATTAAACGAGATGCTAGTTCGCCCTTGGCGTTCGACGTCAAGGATCTCGGGCGCAGCCCGGGCAGCATGCGGACACTGAAGGAACATGTACCCGCACCAAGTGATCTTGGTGTGGCACTCATTGGCGTTCAGGAAGGCTCGGACATCGAGCTGGATCTGAGGCTTGAGGCCGTACACGAAGGAATCCTGGTATCAGGAACCGCGGTCGCCGAAGTAAAAGGCGAATGCGGCAGATGCCTGGATCCCCTTGCGTATGACCTTGAGGTCAATGTGCAAGAACTTTTCTTCTACGAGGGCGTTGTGCTTTCGGACGAAGAAGACGAAGAAGAGCAATATCGAGTCGAGCGCGATGTTATCGATCTTGAGCCGGTGTTGCGGGACGCAGTTGTAACCATGCTGCCGTTCCAGCCGGTGTGCCGGGAAGACTGCCAGGGCCTTTGCTCCGAATGTGGAGTCCGCCTGGAAGACGAGCCGGGGCATCACCACGAGATCGTAGATCCTCGCTGGGCTGCCCTAGCCGACTTGGCTAAGCCTGACCGGCAAAACTGATTTGTACGTGTTTGTCTAGAGAGAAATGAGTTAGCCGTGGCTGTCCCGAAGCGGAAAATGTCTCGCTCGAATACCCGCGCCCGCCGCTCCCAGTGGAAGGCAACTGCCCCCCACCTGGTGAAGACTGTCGAAAACGGCCAGGTTACCTACAGCCTGCCGCACCAGGCAAAGGTCGTTACCGACTCGGCTGGCACCGCGCTGTTCCTTGAGTACAAGGGCCGCAAGGTAGCAGACGTCTAATCGGCCGCTTTGGCTGACATGATGTCTTCAACTGAAGAGCTTCTGAAGCGTCTCGGTGTCTCCATTGACGCCGGGACGCTTCGTCTTGCTCTCACACACCGTTCCTACGCCTACGAAAACGGCGGCATCCCCACCAACGAGCGGCTCGAATTCCTGGGCGACTCCATCCTGGGCTTCTCCGTGACCGATGCCCTGTACCGGGACAACCCCACACTGCCCGAAGGCGACCTCGCCAAACGCCGCTCTGCGGTTGTCAGCACGCGCGCCCTCGCCGGCATCGGCCGCAGCCTGGGCATCGGGGACTATATCTACCTGGGGCAGGGCGAAAAGCTCACCGAGGGCAAGAACAAGGCCTCCATCCTGGCGGACACCATGGAGGCACTCATTGGTGCCACTTACGTGTCCAACGACATTGAGACTGCCCGCCAGCTGGTCATGCGCCTGATTGGTCCGCTCCTTAAGGATGCGGGCGCACTCGGCGCCGGCACGGACTGGAAGACCAGCATCCAGGAACTGGCAGCCAGCCGGCAGATGGGTACTATCTACTACGCCGTGGAGGGGGACGGGCCGGACCACGCCCGTACTTTCACGGCTGTCCTGAATATCGGCGGCAGGCCATACGGCAATGGGTCGGGCCATTCGAAGAAGGAAGCGGAGCAGGAAGCTGCCGCGGACGCCTGGCGGCAGCTCTCCCCAAGCGCGGGAGCCGCCGTGGCCTCAGCGGCGGAGGGCGCATCACCAGAGTCCTCCCGCAGCGTCTAGGCTGAGCCGTGCCCGAACTGCCTGAAGTCGAAGTAGTCCGCCGCGGACTGGTGAGTTGGGTCCGCGGCCGGACCATCACATCGGTGGACGTGCTGGACCCGCGTTCGCTCCGCCGCCATGCCCTGGGCGCCGAGGATTTCAGAGGCAACCTCCAGGGTGCCACGGTTGTGGACGTGGTGCGCCGCGGAAAATTCCTCTGGATGCCGCTGAGTGAGACACCCGGCGCCACTGGCACGCCGACCGTCGCACTGATGGCCCACCTCGGGATGAGCGGCCAGCTCCTGATGCAGGACGCGGACGTGCCCGACGAGAAACACCTCAAGGTCAGGCTGCGCCTGAGTCCCGTGGCCAGTATGCCTGAACAGCTCCGGTTTGTGGATCAGCGGATTTTCGGCGGGCTGTTCGTCACCGGCATGGTTCCCACGGACGACGGCGGCCCGGGGGGCCAGGCGGAATCTCCCGTTGCGTTCATCGCCGAGGAAGCCTCCCACATCGCCCGGGATCCCCTGGATCCGGCGTTTTCCTTTGACCTTTTTTACAGCCGGCTGCGGAAGCGCAAGACGGGCCTCAAACGCGCCCTGTTGGACCAGGGTCTCGTATCAGGCATCGGCAACATCTATGCCGACGAGTCCCTGTGGCGGGCAAAACTGCATTACGCCCGGCCCACCGATACGCTGCGACGCGGCGACGCCGAACGGCTCATCACCAGCGCGCGCGAAGTCATGCTGGACGCACTTGCCGCCGGCGGTACTAGCTTTGATTCGTTGTACGTCAACGTCAACGGGGCCTCTGGTTACTTCGACCGCGCCCTGAACGCCTACGGGCGGGAAGGGAGACCCTGCAGCCGTTGTGCCGCCGTCGGGATTAACTCCGTACTCCGCCGCGAGCTGTTCATGAACCGCTCGTCCTACACCTGCCCGGTCTGTCAGCCGCGCCCGCGCAACGGCCGCTGGTAGGCCGCCGTCGCCCTGCCGGCCGTGATCGGGCGCTGCCCGGTGCAGGGACAGACACCCGGAAATCCGTGGAAACCCGCAGGGACGCAGTAGATTTGGGGCAGCAAAGCAGCCGCTTCAGCCATTCAGGAGACCAGAAACACCTTGCACCTCAAAAGCCTTACCGTCCGTGGGTTCAAGTCGTTTGCGTCGGCCACGACCTTCGATTTTGAGCCCGGAGTCACGGCAGTGGTGGGGCCGAACGGTTCCGGCAAGTCCAACGTGGTGGACGCCCTCTCCTGGGTGATGGGGGAGCAGGGAGCCAAAACGCTCCGCGGCGGCAAAATGGAGGACGTCATTTTTGCCGGGACTTCCGGGCGGCCGCCGCTGGGCCGGGCCCATGTGTCCCTGACCATCGACAACGCTGACGGGGCGCTGCCCATCGAATACAGCGAGGTCACCATCTCGCGGACCCTCTTTCGCACCGGGGGCTCTGAATACGCCATTAACGGCGCCAGCTGCCGTCTGCTCGACATCCAGGAACTGCTCTCGGATTCCGGTATGGGCCGGGAAATGCATGTCATCGTGGGCCAGGGGCAGCTGGACAAGGTCTTGCACGCCACTCCGGAGGACCGCCGCGGCTTCATCGAGGAAGCGGCCGGGATCCTCAAGCACCGCCGCCGTAAGGAAAAAACGGTCCGCAAGCTTGAGGCCATGCAGGCGAACCTGCAACGGCTGAGCGACCTGACGGGGGAGATCAGGCGCCAGCTCACACCACTCGGCAAGCAGGCTGATGTGGCGCGCCGCGCCCAGCGGGTCCAGTTCGATGTCCGGGACGCACGCGCACGGCTGTTGGCCGACGACCTCGTCCAGCAGCAGAGTTCACTCGAGCAGGACGTGGCTGACGAAACGGCGCTGAAGGCCCGCCGTGCCGTAGTGGAGCAGCAGCTGGAGGAGGGGCGCCGCCAGCAGGCAGCTGTGGAACAGCTCGCCGCCGAGGCCACGCCAAAGCTCAACGCCGCGCGGGATACCTGGTACCGGCTCTCCGCTTCCAGGGAACGGCTCCGTTCGCTGGGCTCACTGGCCCAGGAACGCGGCCGGCTGCTGGGCGCCGTTGATGCTGAACCGTACTCGGGCAGGGATCCTGAGCAGCTGGAACGGCAGGCCGTCCGGGTCCGGGACGAGCTGACGGAGCTGGAGCGCCACATCCTGGACCGGCGCAGCGCGCTGGACTCAGCGACGGCTGCGAAGACCGGGGCCGAACTCGAGGCGTCTGCCGAGGAAAAAAGGCTCACTGCCGTCCTGCGGGCCGCAGCGGACCGGCGCGAGGGCCTGGCGAAACTTGCCGGACAAGTTGGTGCGGCAAGATCGCGGGTTGAATCAGCGCAGGCCGAACTGGGCAGGCTGCGGGAATCACTCGCCGCCGGACAGGAACGCCGCCGCCGCGCCCAGTCGGAGTTCACCGCCCTGGAAACCCAGGTGGCGGGGGTCGAAGAGGGGGAGGAAAGCCTCGATGCCGAATACGAGGACGCCAGCGCAGAGCTCGACGCCGTCGTCCAGGACATTGCCGATCTGACCTCCGCAGGGGGAGAAGCTGTCCGCCAACGTGACGCCCTCGCGGCCCGACGGGACGCACTGCAGCTCGGCCTTAACCGAAAAGACGGCGCGGCGCACGCCCTCAACTCCGGGCTGGATGGCGTTGTGGGCACGCTCGCCTCGGGCCTCACCATTCAGCCGGGTTATGAGACGGCGATTGCCACGGCGCTGGGCGACGCCTCCGAAGCGATAGTGGTCCGGGATCCAGCCGTGGCCGCCGTCGTGGTGCAACTTCTGAAGGACGACGATGCGGGGCGTGCTTCCCTGCTGCTGGCGTCTGCTGTGCCCATGCGGGACGCAAACTCCGGCACGGGCGGACCCTTGCCGGCTGGCGCACGCTGGGCTGTGGACCTGGCATCCGGCGGAGGCGTGACCGCACCCGCCGTGGCCGCGCTCCTGACCGGGGTGGCAGTTGTTGAAGACCTGGATGCTGCGGGGATGCTGGTTGCCGAACGCCCGGACCTGACAGCCGTGACCCGGGCCGGGGACGTGTTTACCGCCCTCACGGTGACTGGAGGCTCGGCGAAGGCGCCGTCCTTGCTTGAGGTGCAGGCCGCCGTGGACGACGCTGAGGCCCGGCTGGCCGTTGTCACCGCGGATCTGGAACGGAACAGGTTCGCCCTGGCCGGCGCCGAGGTCCGGCGCGCCGAGGCCCGGACGAGGGCAGAGGCTGCCCTGGACCGCCTGCACGATTCTGACGCCCGGCTCGCGGCCGTGGCCGAAAAGCTCGGCCACCTGAACTCCATCCTGCGCAGCGCCGTCGGCGAAAGCGACAGGCTGGCCACTTCGCTGGCCAGGGCCGAGGCCAATGTTGCTACCGAGGAACAGGCGCTCGCCGCCGTTGCGGCGCGGCTGGCTGCGGCGCAGGAGGCGCCGGCCGAAGAGGAACCCTCCACCGAACAGCGCGATGCGCTCGCATTGGCTGCATCTCTGGCCAGATCTGCGGAGATGGACGCGAGGCTCTCGCTGCGCAGCACCGAAGAGCAGCTGACCGCCACCCGCAACCGGGCTCTCTCGCTGGAGCGGGCAGCGGCCACCGAACGACGGGCGCGTGAAGAGGCAGCCGAACGGGCGCGCCGCCGTCGGATCCAGGCCAGACGGGCGGCCGCCGTCTCCGCTGCGGTGGAGCTGGCAATCCGGTTCATCGATGTTTCTGTTGAGCTGGCCCGGCATGAACGTGACCTCGCCGAAGAGAACCGGGAAGAGCGGGACCGTGCGCTGCTGGCGACCCGGACAACCAATGATGCGCTTGCCCGCGAACTGGCAGAGCTGACCGACTCGGTTCACCGGGACGAACTGGCCCGCGCCCAGCAGCGGGCACGGATTGAAGCCCTGGAAACACGTTCCATCGAGGAACTCGGGATCACCCCCGACGTGCTGGTGGCGGACTTCGGCCCGGACGTTCCCGTGCCCGTCCCCGCGGAGGAAAGCGGGGACAAATGGGCGGCACTGCGGACACCCGTGGACGACGACGGCACACCGGTCCCCGAAGGCAAGCCCTTTGTCCGCGAGGAGCAGGAGAAGCGCCTCCGGAAAGCCGAGAGGGACCTGTCAGCCCTGGGCAAGGTCAACCCGCTGGCGCTGGAGGAGTTTGCGGCCCTGGAGGAACGCCACCAGTTCCTCAGCACCCAGTTGGAGGACCTGAAATCCAGCCGTAAGGACCTGCTGGACATCATCAAGGAAGTGGATGACCGCGTCCAGCGGGTCTTTACCGAGGCCTTTGAGGACACCCGGGACCAGTTCGTCCACGTGTTTGAGCGCCTCTTTCCTGGCGGCGAAGGCCGGCTGGTCCTGACAGACCCTTCGGACATGCTCACCACCGGAATCGAAGTCGAAGCGCGACCTGCCGGCAAGAAAATCAAGCGGCTCTCGTTGTTGTCAGGAGGCGAACGGTCGCTCACCGCCGTCGCCCTCCTGGTGGCCATCTTCAAGGCCCGCCCCTCGCCGTTCTATGTGATGGACGAGGTTGAAGCGGCCCTTGATGACACCAACCTCGGCCGGCTCATCACGATCTTCGAAGAGCTCCGGGAGTCGAGCCAGCTGATCGTGATCACCCACCAGAAACGGACCATGGAAGTGGCTGATGCGCTGTACGGCGTCACCATGCGCGGGGACGGTGTGTCCACCGTCATCAGCCAGCGGCTGGGCGCCGACGTCTAGCGTCCGCGCAGGTGGCAGCCCCGAACGCCTGCCGCGTTTGTGAGAAGCTAGGGGAGTGAATGACATCCTCCCCATTATTCTGTCCATTGTTGCTGCCCTGGCGGTTATTGGCGGGCTGATCCCGGTCCTGTTGAAGACGCGGAAGAACATCACCCAGTACCCCGGGACGCGCGACGCCAATGATCCCGCCACCCCGCAAGGCGGGGGAACACTGCTCGAGGACGCGCCGGTGGTTCCGGCCGAGCGCAACGCTCCCGCCGGCGTCGACCTCGAAGACGTCGAAGTCACCGATGTACCTGATGACGTGGCGGGCCTGGAAACCATCCAGGTTGAGACGCCCCTTCCCGTTGCCGGCCGCCTGACCCGCCTCCGTGAGCGCCTGGTCCGGTCGAACAACATCCTCGGCAAGAGCCTGCTCGCGTTGCTGTCCAGCGACAAGATCGATGAACACGTTTGGGACGAAGTGGAGGAGACCCTCCTGCTGGCCGACCTCGGCACTGAACCCACCATGCAGCTGGTCGACGCCCTGCGGGAGCGCGTGAAAGTGCTCGGCACCAGGACCCCTGAGCAGGTCAAGGCGCTGCTCCGCGAGGAACTGATCAAGCTCGTGGATCCCACGATGGACCGCGCCCTGCGCACCGACCGGCACGCGGACAAGCCGGCCGTCGTGCTGGTGGTAGGCGTCAATGGCGTGGGCAAGACCACCACCGTAGGCAAGCTCGCCCGCGTGCTCGTTGCCGAGGACAAGGACGTCCTGCTGGGCGCGGCGGACACGTTCCGCGCGGCAGCCGCGGAGCAGTTGGCCACGTGGGGCCAGCGTGTGGGTGTTCCCACCGTGAAGTCCGACGTCGACGGCGCGGACCCGGCGTCCGTCGCCTATGAGGCGGTCAAGGCGGGCATTGAGCAGGAAGTCGACGTTGTCATGATTGACACGGCGGGCCGCCTGCAGAACAAGACCGGCCTCATGGACGAACTCGGCAAGGTCAAGCGCGTCATCGAGAAGCTGGCCGAGGTGGATGAGGTTCTGCTGGTGCTGGACGCCACCACCGGCCAGAACGGCCTGAACCAGGCCCGCGTTTTCTCCGAGGTAGTGAACATCACCGGCATCGTCCTGACCAAGCTGGACGGGACCGCCAAGGGTGGCATCGTGGTGGCCATCCAGAAGTCACTCGGCGTGCCGGTCAAGCTGATCGGTCTTGGCGAAGGCGCCGATGACCTGGCTCCGTTCGAAGTTGAGAGCTTTGTCGACGCCCTGCTGAACTGATATGTAGGTGTTCCTTGTCAAGAGGGCAAGGGTGAGCGGTCCAAGGCTGGTTTGTCTTGGACCGCTCTTTTGTGTCCGTTCCCTGCTTGGTCCGGTTGGCTGGCGCGTCGTGATCGACGGGGGGCGCTGTCAGACTGATATGCGCGGGTTGGTTACCGCAGGACGAGGTGTTCGGCTGGAGGGGTGCCGCTGGTCTAGGAATGTCGGGCGTCACCGGCGTTTGCCGGTTGTCCATAGTTCAGTCGCGGGTCTCCTCCACGCTGCCGAGCGGTCCGGGTCGGGCCGGGAACGGCGCACGTCTATTCATTCGTCCATGGCTGTTCCTGTTGTACCGGGGCGGCGAGGGACCAGCACCAGCCGGCCAGTTCGCG
Organism: Pseudarthrobacter sulfonivorans; assembly: GCF_001484605.1. Taxonomy (NCBI): domain Bacteria; kingdom Bacillati; phylum Actinomycetota; class Actinomycetes; order Micrococcales; family Micrococcaceae; genus Pseudarthrobacter; species Pseudarthrobacter sulfonivorans. Next base: position 4,260,819 of record NZ_CP013747.1, read on the forward strand.
GGCGACGGCGACGTTGGCGATGACCCGGCGTTTGTGCCGGGCTTCGAACTGCTCCCACTTGTGGTGGAGTCGGTGGTTGCCTTGGTGGCCGCGGACCCGGGACGCTTCGTCGGCTGCGTCCCAGCGGGAGCGCATGTCACGGCTGGCATTGGTGTAGGGGCGGCGGTGGTGCCAGGCGGCCTCGACCAGCAGACGGCGGGCGTGGGTGTTCCCGGTCTTGGTGATGGCCCCCTGGGACCGGGAGGCGCCCGAGGAGTGCTCCGAGGGGACCAGGCCCAGGTATGCACCGATGGTGCTGCCCGTGAAGCGGGTCCAGTCGCCGATTTCCACCGCCAGGCCGAACGCGGTCAGCACCGAGATTCCGCGCAGACACATCAGGGAGTGGACCACCGGGGCATACCGGTCAGTTGCCGCCAGAGAGGTTATCTTCGCGTCCAGCCGGTTTCTGCGGTCCAGCGTCAACTCCGCTGTCTCGAGCCCGGCTTCGTAGGCGGCCTGCAGTGCAGGGTCGTCAAAGTGTTGCCGGTGCAGCCAGGTGTGGTGGGCGTCGGTCCAGGCATGGCCGCCGGAGTAGACCAGGCCGTGGCGCAGCAGGAGCTTTGAGACGCGGTGCCTGGCCCGCATGAGATCCGCGCGGACGTCCTCGCGGGCACGGACCAGATCACGGGCAGCCTCATCCGCGCGGCCCGGAACCCGTACCGGAGATATCTGCCCGAGCAGGGCCAACCGAGCCAGATGCTCGGCATCGCGGGCATCAGTCTTAACCCGGTCTCCGGAGGGCCTTTGCAGCTTGGACGGTGCGGCGACCAAGCACTCGATACCGGCGGCAGCCAGGAGCCTGGCCAACCCGAATCCCGTCGGGCCTGCCTCATAGACAACCAGGACCGGGCCTGGCAATCCTGACACCCACTCGGCTACCCCGGCATCGCTGGCCGCCAGGCTCTGGCGCAGGATCTCGCCTGTCTCGCGGTCGATCGCGCAGCCCTTCACACTGCGGGCATGGACATCCAAACCGACGTAAGTACGCTGATTCATGGCTGGAACCTCCAGACGTTCAAATGTGGCTCTACCAGTCCACACCCCGCACCTTCGTGCGGAAAGACGGACCGGCAACCCACGAAACTCTTTGAACCCGAGGTTCCAGTCCTATCTCAGGGCCAGCCCACCACAGTCATATCTCTAATAGGTAGTGACCAGCCCGAGGTTGGTTGGCAGACTGCTTTCCGGGACCGCCGGGCGTGACTCCCTTCATATCTGACCCGCCATGCGGTGTCTTATAGACGACCTGTCCGCCCGGAGGGCCCGGGAGCAGCCGGCCCACTCCGATGGCTTGATAGAAGGCTGTCCGCTTCGCCACGGTGGTGCTGCGTGACTCGTTAGAGATTTGCCTCAGGGTGATCCTCCTGGCTGGTTCCGACCGGACCTCTTCGGACAGGAGCAAACAAATGACCATAGTCGCAGAGCAGTACGCACACGTCGTCGGCGTGGACACACATGCCAGGACCCACACATTCTCAATGCTCGCCGCCTCCACGGGCGCGGTGATCGGGACCAGCACGTTTCCCACCACCGGGGCAGGCATGAGCCGGGCAGTGGAATGGATACGGCGCCGCACCCCCACCGGGAACGTCCTGGTCGCGGTTGAGGGGACGAGCTCCTACGGGGCAAGGCTGACGCGTCTGCTCGAGGTGGAGCGCTTCGCTGTCTGCGAGGCCAGGCCGCCCCGGCGGCAATCCCGCCGCGCCCATGGCAAATCCGACGCGATCGACGCCGTCGCCGCGGCCCGAACCGTCCTGGGATCGGCCACGACCGAACTCGTCAGCCCCAGGGCCGAGGGTCTCAGGGAAGCACTTCGAATCCTTCTGGCCGCCCGGCGCTCGATGGACACCCAGCGGACCGGTGCGCGCAACGCTCTGACCGCCCTGCTGCGAACCCTCGATCTGGGAATCGACGCACGCTCCCCGCTGACCGCTGCCCAGGTCAGGACGGTCCAGGGCTGGCGGGCAAGACAGGGCGACGGAGCTGCCGCCGCCGTCGCACGGGCAGAGGCACGTCGCCTCGCCTCCGCCGTCATCACCCTCGGCGCGGAGCTGGAGGACAACCAGCGGGCCCTTGCCGAACGTGTCCAGCTCATGGCCCCGGGAATCCTGGACATCTCAGGGGTAGGCCCGGTGACCGCGGCGATCATCCTCGCCGCCTACTCGCACCACGGCCGGGTCCGCTCGGAAGCGGCCTTCGCAGCCCTCGCCGGCGCCAGCCCCGTCCCGGCGTCCTCGGGCAACACGAACAGGCACCGGCTCAACCGCTACGGTGACCGGCAACTAAACCGCGCACTGGACGTCGTCGCCAGGACCCGAAGCCTCACAGACCCCGCCACCCGCGCCTACATCGGGCGGCGCACCGCGGAAGGAAAGAGCCCACGGGAAATCCGCCGCTGCCTCAAACGCTTCATCGCAAGACAGATCTTCCGCCAACTCCAGACACTCATGGCTTGACTCGCCACCATAGAAGGGTCGTCTAGGGACCGGGTCTACACCGGGTCGACACCAACGAGGGGTGAGTTCCCGCCGCTAAGCGCAGGCTTTAGCAGCGGACCTCACCCCTCGATGCGTTTCAGCGGCTCGCGCGTCACGGACCAGCAGGCCGCCGCCAGCACCAGCACACCGCCGGTGACGCCGAATGCCCAGCCGTAGCCGAGCCGGTCCGCCAGGACGCCCACCAGCACCGGTCCGGCAATGGCCCCGACGTCCGAGGTCATCTGGTAGGCCGCCAGGACCCGCCCGCCGGACCGCTCATTGCCAATGACATCCGCGACGGCGGCCTGCTGGGCAGGTCCCAGCAGGCCGGACCCCACCCCGGCCACAACCGACGCGGCGAGGAACCAGCCCAGGTGGGACGTGAAGCCGATGGCGGCCGTGGCGAGCCCGGCGACCAGGAGCCCCACGACCATCAACGGCCGCCTGCCCAGGCTGTCCGCCAGCCGGCCGGAGAACGTCAGTGCGGCGGCATTGCCCGCGGCGAAAACGGCCAGCGCAAGGCCGGCGGCCTCGGGACCGGCACCCAGCGCAGCAACGGCAAACAGCGGGACGGTGGCCATCCGCACACCAAATGTGGCCCAGCCGTTGGCGAAGCTGGACAGCAACGCCGAGCGGTACACACCAATTCCCCAGGCCTCGGCGAAGCGCATGTCCGGGGCGCGGCCCACTGTGGACCGGTCCGCGGACGGCGCGTGGCTGAGTTGGGTCTGCACCACCGCGGCAGCAAGGATCAGCGCGGCGGCGTAGCAAAGGAACGGCACCCGCAAGCCGAATCCGGCGAGCAGCCCGCCTACCACCGGGCCCAGGACGCTGCCGATCAGGAACGCGGACGCGTAAGCGCCGGATACCCTGCCCCGGCTTTCCGGCGGCGCCAGCCGCACCACAAGGGCCATGGAGGCCACCGTGAACATCACCGAGCCCACGCCGCCGAGCCCCCGGAAGACCAGCAGCTGCCAATAGTCCTGGGCAAAAGCGCACGCCGCCGTTGATACCGCCACAATCAGCAGCCCCGCCACATATACGGGCCGCTCACCCCATCGGCCGATCAGGGCCCCGCCCGCCGGCGCGAACACCAGCCGCATGAAGGCGAAGATGCTCACGATCACGGCGGCGGCCGTTGCCCCGACGTCGAAAGTGGTGGCGAACTGGGGCAAGACCGGTGCCACCAGACCAAAACCGAGTGCAATCAGGAACGCCGCAGCGAGCATCACCTTGATGTCGCGCGGAAGCGTGGGCCTCTGCGGGCGGATAACGGACAAGATCCGTGTTGTGGCGCGGCTCACGCGTGATGTTGCCGTCATGGGGCGGGGATCCTTGCAAGGTAGGCAGCCGGTGGCCGGCGGCAGTGGTGAAACATAACCGTAACAAGCCAGATATGCACCATTTACTTCCGGGAGGTTGTTGTAACAATCCGGCAATGTAAATCCTCCGCGGGCGAAACACGGCGGGGACAGACTCGATGCAGGACGCAAAAGGCGTTAGTAAGGCGGAGCACTCCGCAGCATCGATCATAGGGAGGACGTGCACCATGGAACTTACCGCAGGTCACGTATGGCTCATGGTGGCAGCAGCACTCGTGCTGTTCATGACACCAGGTCTGGCATTTTTCTACGGCGGCATGACGCGCGCCAAAGCTGCATTGAACATGATGATGATGAGCTTCATCTCCATCGGCATGGTCGGCGTGGTCTGGGTCCTCTGGGGCGCTTCGATGAGCTCCGGCGAGGGCTTCCTGCAGATTGTCGGGAACCCGTTCGCCACGTTCGGCCTTGAAGGCATCACCACCCCGGACGGGCTCATCAAGGTCGGCTACGCCGCCACCTTTGCCATCATCACCGTCGCCCTCATCAGCGGCGCGATCGCTGACCGTGCCAAGTTCGGCGCCTGGTCCGTCTTCGTCCCCGTCTGGGTCACCCTCGTTTACTGCCCCCTGGCCTACATGGTCTGGGGCGGGGGCCTCTTCGGCCCGGAAGGCGCCATTGGCCAGGCCCTCGGCCCGGCCATCGACTTCGCCGGCGGCACCGTGGTCCACATCAACGCCGGTGTGGCAGCCCTCGTACTGGTCCTGATCATCGGCAACCGCCGCGGCTTCGGCAAGGACCCGAACCACCGCCCGCACAACATCCCGTTCGTAATGCTCGGTGCAGCCATCCTGTGGTTCGGCTGGTTCGGCTTCAACGGCGGCGCCGCCACCACTGCTGAGCAGGGCGGCCTGATCTGGGTCAACACCCTCGCAGCCCCGGCCGCGGCAATGCTCGGCTGGCTTGTCACCGAACGCATCCGCGATGGCCACCCCACCTCACTTGGTGCTGCCTCCGGTGTGGTTGCCGGCCTGGTCGCCATCACCCCGGCCTGTGCCAACGTCAGCCCGGTGGGCGCTCTGGGCCTCGGCGTCATCGCCGGTGTCGCCTCGGCCCTGGCCGTCGGTCTCAAGTTCCGCTGGGGCTTCGATGACTCCCTGGATGTTGTGGGCGTGCACCTGGTCTCCGGCGTCATCGGAACGGTTGCCCTGGGCTTCATCGCACTCCCCACCGACGGTGTGGGCGGCGGCCTCTTCTACGGCGGCGGTCCGGCCCAGCTTTGGGCCCAGCTCGCAGCAGCAGGCATCGCCATCGCGTACTCGGCAATCCTCACGGCGATCATCGCCTACGCCATCCACAAGACCATGGGCTTCCGCGTCTCGCAGGAGCAGGAAGTTGTTGGTGTTGACCTCAGCCTGCACGCCGAGACGGCGTACGAGTTCGGAGTGGGCGGCCACGGCGGGAGCTTTCAGCCGCTCCACGAACTGATCACGGGCAAGGGAACGGCCACTGACGGCGGAGCAGCCGGCGCCAAGAAGACCGAACCGGCAGCGGGCAAGGAAAGCGTGGAAGCATGAAACTGATCACAGCTATCGTCCGCCCGGAGAAGCTCGAAGCCATCCGGGAAGGCCTGGAGTCCTACGGCGTCCAGGGGCTGACGGTCAGCGCGGCCAGCGGCTACGGCCGCCAGCGAGGCTACACAGAGGTTTACCGCGGAGCTGAATACAACGTGGACCTCCTGCCCAAGATCCGGGTTGAAGTCCTCGCCACGGACGAACAGGCAGATGACATCCTGGACGTCATCATCGCCAGCTCCAACACGGGCCGCGCGGGCGATGGCAAGGTCTGGACCGTGGACGTCTTCGAAGCAGTCAGGGTCCGCACGGGAGAACGCGGCGTTGCCGCCATCTAGCAGTTCCGGAAGCTGATTGATCGGCAAAGCAGACTGTTCCAAACGAAAGAGCGGGCAGGGAACCTCGAAAGGCTCCCTGCCCGCTCTGTTTGTTTGGGGCCTACAGAGCCGCCGCTCAGCCAGCCAGCCTTAGCCGGCCAGCCTTAGCCAGCCGCCGCGGAACTTGGCCATCCGGCGGGTCCGGCCGATCCGGCGTCGTACTTTTCCAGCGGCACCGTGCCCCGCTGCCAGGCCTTCAGCACCGGTTCAAGAATCCGCCAGCAGTCCTCCGCGGTGTCGCCGCGCACCGAGAGCAGCGGGTCGCCGCTCAGGACGCCCTCCAGCACTTCGCCATAGGGCAGCAATGCAGAAGCGCTGAGCTCCGCATTCAGCGTTGTGCGGCTCAGGCTGAAGATGCTGCCGGGGCCGTTCACGTCGACGTCGAACGCCAGGGTATCCGGCCCGAACCCGATCCGCAGCTGGTTGGGGGAGTCCACGCCGGTGAATCCTGCCGGCAGATGCGGGACAGGGCGGAACGTGACCACGGCTTCCTTGCGTTTCACCCCGAGGGCCTTGCCCGACCGCAGGATGAACGGGACCCCCTTCCAGCGCCAGTTGTCGATGTCCACCCGGACTTCCGCCAGGGTCTCTGTCCCGCGGGCTGCGTCCACCCCTTCTTCCTGCGCGTAGTCCGGGACATTCCGGCCGGCAATCGAACCCGCCGTATACGTGGCCCGGCGGGTGGAGTTCGCGTACGGCGCGCTGATGCTGCTGGCGCGGAGCACGGCGGCGATGGCGTCCCGGAGGTCCCGCTCCCCGATGGTGGCCGGCGGCTCAATGGCCATCAGGGCCATGATCTGCAGCAGGTGGCTCTGGATCATGTCGCGCAGGGCGCCGGCGTGGTCGTAATACCGCGCCCTTCCCTCCAGTGCCAGGTCCTCGTCGAAGATGATTTCGACCTTCTGCACATGCTCGCGGTTCCAGACGGGTTCCAGGAAATTGTTCGCAAAGCGCAGGCCCAGGATGTTGAGCACCGTCGCCTTGCCCAGGAAGTGGTCCACCCGGTGAATGTGGTCCTCCGGCACCAGCGCGGCGAGTGTGTGATTGAGGGAACGGGCCGAGGCAACACTTGCGCCGAACGGCTTCTCCATCACCAGCCGTGTTCCGGCCGGAACCTGGTCACGGTGCAGGGACTCGCAGGCCAGCTGGCTGACATGGGGAGGCAGCGCAAAATAGATCGCGGTGGGGCCTTCCAGGCCTGCCAACAATGCCGCCAGGGCTCCGTCCGCCGTAACATCCAGCTGGTGGTAGGGACTGGCCTTCGCCAAGGCCGTGAGTGCCTTCTTGCCAGCCGCGTCGGCGGCCTCCGCGGCGGGGGCGAAGGCTTCGTGGACCCTGGCCCGCCACTGGTCCGGCGTCCAGGCATCGGAGCCGGCGCCCACCAGGGTCAGGCCATCGGCGCGGCCGCTCGCCACCAGCCGGGCCAGTCCCGGGAGCAGGAGGCGTCCCGTCAGATCGCCTGAGGCACCCAGAATGAGCAGGGTTTTTACACTTGTTTGGCTGGTCACCCTGCCAGCATGCCATCCGGCAAGCCCGACTTGGTACCCTAGATAGTCGAGTCCCCCCTGTAAATCCACTGAAAGAAGTGCGCGGCGCGTGTTCAATTCACTCTCTGACCGGTTGACAGCAACCTTCAAGAATCTCCGTGGCAAGGGCCGCCTCACTGAGGCCGACGTCGATGCCACAGTCCGGGAGATCCGCCGCGCCCTCCTGGATGCCGATGTCGCCGTGCCCGTGGTGCGTGAGTTTACGGCCCGCGTCCGCGAGCGTGCCCTCGGGGCAGAGGTATCGGGGGCGCTGAACCCCAGCCAGCAGATCGTCAAGATCGTCAATGAGGAACTCGTTGAGATCCTCGGTGGCGAGACCCGCCGGATCCGCCTTGCCAAGACCGGTCCCACCATCATCATGCTGGCCGGCCTCCAGGGTGCCGGTAAGACCACCCTGGCGGGCAAGCTCGCCAAATGGCTCAAGGCCCAAGGCCACAGCCCCCTGCTGGTGGCATGTGATCTCCAGCGGCCCAATGCCGTCACCCAGCTCCAGGTTGTCGGCCAGCGTGCTGGCGTGCCCGTTTTCGCGCCGCACCCCGGAGCCACTTCGGAACTGGAGCACCCCGCCGGTGACCCGGTCGCCGTCGCCCGCGCCGGCGTTGAGGAAGCGCGCCAGAAGCTGCACGACGTCGTGATTGTTGACACCGCCGGGCGCCTCGGTGTTGACGCCGAGATGATGGAGCAGGCGAGCGAGATCCGCCGCGCCATCGTCCCCAATGAAGTGCTGTTCGTGATCGACGCCATGATCGGGCAGGACGCCGTGAACACGGCTGTGGCGTTTGACGAGGGTGTGAACTTCACCGGAATCGTGCTGTCAAAGCTCGACGGCGACGCCCGCGGCGGTGCCGCACTCTCGGTTGCGTCGGTCACCGGTAAGCCGGTTATGTTCGCCTCCACCGGCGAAGGCGTGGATGACTTTGAGCTGTTCCATCCGGACCGCATGGCCTCCCGCATCCTGGACATGGGTGACGTCCTCACCCTGATTGAGCAGGCCGAAAAGAACTGGGACAAGGACGAAGCCGCCCGGATGGCGAAGAAATTCGCCGACCAGGAAGACTTCACCCTGGACGACTTCCTCTCCCAGATGCAGCAGATCCGCAACATGGGCTCCATGAAGAAGATGCTCATGATGATGCCCGGTGCGCAGAACATCCGCGAGCAGCTGGAGAACTTTGACGAGCGCGAGATCGACCGTGTCGAAGCGATCGTGCGTTCCATGACGCCGCACGAACGCGTCGCCCCGAAGATCATCAACGGCTCCCGCCGGGCACGCATTGCCCGGGGTTCCGGCGTGCATGTCTCCGAGGTCAACGGCCTGCTGGAGCGCTTCGGCCAGGCCCAGAAGATGATGAAGAAGATGGCCCAGGGCGGCGGCATGCCCGGAATGCCCGGGATGCCTGGCATGGGCGGCCCCGGCGGTGCGCGGAAGGGCGGCAAGAACGCCCCGAAGAAGAAGGCCCGCTCAGGCAACCCTGCCAAGGCTGCCCAGGAGCTGAAGGACGCCGAGGCCCGGCGGGCCGGCGCGGCGAAGGCGCTCCCCACGGGGGCAGCGTTCGGCCAGCCGGGCGGCGACTTCGACCCGTCGCAGCTGAACCTGCCCAAGGGATTCGACAAGTTCCTCGGCAAGTAACCACCCCTCCCGACTGGGTAGCAGCAGGCGTCGTTGTGGGCACTCATAACGACACTGGCTGCTGCCCAATTGGGATGTCGGTGCCGTGGAATAGGGTTGGGTCATGTTCAAACAGCGGGTAGTGTTCGTGCACGGCGCCGGACCTTTCGGTGCCGCGGCGTGGCTGCGCCAGCACGGCATGGCGCTGACGTACGACGCCCTGTTCCTGCGGCGGCACGGTTTTGACCCCGTCGCTGAACCCGTGGAGTCCTCGTTCTCCGAAGATACCGCCATCATCCTGCGCTCACTTGCCGATGACGGCCGCGGGGCCGCTGGGGGCCATGTCGTCGCCCACGCCGAGGGCGCGATTGCGGCCATGATGGCTGCCGTCGAACGCCCCGAGCTGGTGTATTCCCTCACGCTGGTAGAACCGGCGTGCCTGTCCCTGACCGCCGAACTGCCGGCCACGGCCGCACACCGCGCCCTGATGCAACCGCTGTTCGACGTCCGGCACCAGCTCAGCGATGAAGACTTCCAGCGTGAGTTCGTGCGGCGAATGTTCGCGGCGGACCTGCAGGAGCCCGCCACGCCGGAGGAAAAACGGTCGGCGCGCCGGCTCCGGTTGCAGGCGCCGTCCTGGGAGGCCCCGCTGCACATAGTTCCGGGCGTCCCCACTATGGTCCTGACGGGTGGGTGGGAACCGCTCTACGAGGAAATCGCCGGATATCTGCAGGAAACCGGTGCCCTGCACCGCATCGCTGCGGGAGGACACCGGCCCCAGGACTCTGCCGAAGGTGACCGTGCCATCCGGTCCTTCATCGCCGACGTCGGCAGGTCACGCTCGGCTCAGGCTTCCTGAGCGTCAGTTCCCGGCCGGGATCCGAAGCTCGGGGAGGTAGACCTTTCCGCCGGCGGCCAGGAACTCCGCACTCTTTTCGCGCATCCCGCTGTAGGCCTCGGCGATGGCCGCCTGCGAATCGGCGGAACCGTATTCGTCCCTGATGTCCTGGCTGATCTTCATCGAGCAGAACTTCGGGCCGCACATGGAGCAGAAGTGGGCGGTTTTGGCCGGTTCGGCGGGCAGCGTCTCGTCATGGAAGGCCTCCGCCGTGACCGGGTCCAGGGACAGCGCGAACTGGTCGCGCCAGCGGAACTCGAACCTGGCCTTGGACAGGGCATCATCCCGTTCATGGGCGCCGGGGTGGCCTTTGGCAAGGTCTGCTGCGTGGGCGGCGATCTTGTAGGTGATCACACCGGTCTTCACGTCGTCCTTGTTCGGGAGGCCAAGGTGTTCCTTGGGCGTGACGTAACAAAGCATCGCCGTGCCGTACCGGGCGATTTCCGTGGCGCCGATGGCGGACGTGATGTGGTCATAGCCCGGGGCAATATCAGTAACCAGCGGCCCCAGGGTGTAGAACGGGGCGCCCTTGCAGAGTTCCTGCTGGCGTTCCACATTCTCCCGCACCAGATGGAACGGGACGTGCCCGGGACCTTCCACCATGACCTGCACATCGAATTCCCACGCCCGCTGGGTCAGTTCGGCCAGCGTGTCCAGCTCGGCGAACTGGGCGGCGTCGTTGGCGTCCGCCGTCGCTCCCGGGCGCAGTCCGTCGCCCAGGGAGAACGCGACGTCGTACTTGGCGAAGATCCCGCACAACTCGTCGAAGTGCGTGTACAGGAAGTTCTCCTGGTGGTGGGCCAGGCACCAGCCGGCCATGATCGCGCCGCCCCGGGAGACGATGCCGGTGACGCGGTTGGCCGTCAGCGGCACGTAACGCAGCAGCACGCCGGCGTGGATGGTCATGTAGTCCACGCCCTGCTCGCACTGCTCAATGACCGTGTCCCGGTAGATCTCCCACGTCAGGGCGTTGGCCTCGCCGTTGACCTTCTCCAGCGCCTGGTAGATGGGCACCGTCCCGATGGGCACGGGAGAGTTGCGGATGAGCCATTCCCGGGTGGTGTGGATGTCATCGCCGGTGGACAGGTCCATCACCGTGTCTGCGCCCCACTGCGTGGCCCACTGGAGTTTGTCCACTTCCTCGGCGATGGAGCTGGTCACGGCCGAGTTGCCGATGTTGGCATTGATCTTCACCAGGAAGGCCTTGCCGATAATCATCGGTTCGGATTCCGGGTGGTTGATGTTGTTGGGGATGATGGCCCGGCCAGCCGCCACCTCGCTGCGGACCAGTTCCACGTCGCAATTCTCACGGAGGGCGATGAACTGCATCTCGGGGGTGATGACACCCTGCCGCGCGTAGTGCATCTGGGTGACGGTCCGGCCGCCGACGGCGCGGCGGGGCACCGGCTGCGCGCCCTTCCACTCCGCAGAGGCTGCGCCGCGGCGCACGGCCGACTTGCCGTCGTCGAGCAGGTTCCGCTCCCGGCCGCTGTAGGGCTCGGTGTCTCCGCGGGCGGCGATCCACTCTGAGCGGAACGGGTTGAGGCCCACCACCGGATCGCTGCCCGGTCCCGCCGTGCGGTAGGTCCGGAAAGGCCCGTTCGGCGCGCCGTTTGGCGACGGTTCGAGGGCGATCTCGGTCACGGGAACCCGGATCCCGGTGGCCTCATCGGTGACAAACGCCAGCGAGTGGGACTTCAGTGACTGGGTTTCAGGCTGGAGCGTTTGATCCACGTCGGCTTCATTTTTGGCAGGGATCAGCTGTGTTTCTTGTGTATTCAATGAATACTCACTTCCTTCGCCGGCATTACCCGGACAGGTTCAACGGTCGCAGGCTGCGTCAGCCCGATCTCAGCCCCTGCAAGGGCTCCCGTGTGGTCAAGTTGAAGCTACCACAGTCCGAGCGTGGCCTGGTGACAGCAATCACGGGTACGCGGTCGCAATCTGTCTGCTCCGCCACTTGAATTAAATTGAAGCTTCAAGTAAATTGGAGCCATAGCCGCCTTCCATCCGAAGGCCAACGGACCGGGAGTGTTCAAATGACTGCAGAAGCCACCAGCCGGGATCTCCTTCCTGCCGACCTCTCCATGGGCACGGTGATGCTCAAGGTGGGCGACATGAAGCTGATGACCGACTACTACCAGCGTGCGCTCGGCCTGGAGGTCGTCGCGGAACAGGACGGCGGCGTCTATCTTGGCCGCCTTCAACGCCCGCTGGTCCATCTCGCGGCCGCTCCGTCCTTGCATCTGCCGGGCAGGGGAGAGGCCGGGCTGTTCCACACCGCACTGCTGTTTGACGACCGGGCTTCGCTGGCCGCCACAGTAGCCACCGCCGCCCAGTACGAACCCCGATCCTTCACCGGCAGCGCCGACCACCTCGTCAGCGAGGCCTTCTACTTCAATGACCCGGAAGGCAACGGCATCGAACTGTACTGGGACAGGCCCCGCGAAAACTGGTCCTGGAACGGGAAGGATGTAGTGATGGACAGCCTGGCACTGCCGCCGCAGCGCTACCTCGAGCAGCACCTGACCCAGGAATCCGTGGCCGGCCAGCGGGCCAGCGAAGCCGGCGTGGGCCACGTCCACCTCCAGGTGGGCGACGTCCAGTCAGCGCACGATTTCTACGTGGGCACGCTGGGCTTCGAAAAGACCGCCGGCTGGCACGGGCAGGCGCTGTTTGTCTCTGCGGGCCGGTATCACCACCACATGGCCATGAACGTCTGGAACAGCCGCGGAGCCGGTCCCCGCAAGAACACCCTGGGCCTCGGCGAAGTGCTCATCGAGGTCCCTTCCGGGGACGACGTCGGAGCGCTCGCCGACCGCCTGAAGGTCGCCGGTGTGGCCTCGCACCACACGGGCGCCGAGCTTCGCTTCGAGGACCCGTGGCGCAACAATATCCGTGTCGCCGTCCGCTGAGTGCGGATGCCAAATGTGCGGCCGGCCTTGTACTAGGCTGATTCTGAACGGCCGGGGCGGCACTTGCTGCTGCCCTTCCAGGCCGCACCGTCGACGGAATGAGGGCTGTTCCCATGGGCTTCACTGAAATTTTTGTTTCCACTCACAATGCCGCACTGAAGCGGGCGGACGTCCTGGATGCGGGCGGCTCCCCGGCGGGCCAGGCCCTGCGGATTCCCGGAATCAGCGATTTCGAAATCGAGCAGCTTGGCGATCTTGCCGGCGTTGCGGTGCACGCCGGTGGCGCGGACTACGAACTGGCCATGGTTGACGTGGCCAGTGATTCCCTCCTCGGGGTCCCGCGGGCCATGGTGCGTGCGCTCGCCGACCTGCTCAGCTACGAGACTGAAGGCGAAGGCAATGTCCTGGACGACGTCGCTGAAAAGTGGGCCGCCCAGGATGACATGCCGTTCGGCGCAGCCGAGGCCCGGACGTATGTCCAGCAGTTCGCTGAGCTTGCCAACTCCGTCGATGACGCCGCACGCACCGGCGTGTATGTCTGGTCGTCGTAGGCCGGCCGTGGCCCGCCGGGTCCGCCCGGCTGCCCCACCCCGACGTGTCAAGTCGAAATCCGGACGCTGATCTGGCACAATAAACAGGTACTCGATCTGCGTGGCCCCTCTCTCCGCGTCCGGATCCTGTCCTTCGAACCCTCAAGTATGGCCCGCCCCACGGGTGCAGAACGTCGGTTCACCCCTTTTCTGAAACAGGAGTGACCACAAAAGTGGCCGTAAAGATTCGCCTTAAGCGCTTTGGCAAGATGCGCGCACCGTACTACCGCATCGTCGTCATGGACGCACGCTCCAAGCGTGACGGCCGTGCCATCGAAGAGATCGGCAAGTACCACCCCACCGAAGAGCCCTCATACATCGAGGTGGACACGGACCGTGCCCAGTACTGGCTCGGCGTCGGCGCACAGCCGTCCGAGCAGGTTGCCGCGATCCTGAAGATCACCGGTGATTGGCAGAAGTTCAAGGGCCTGCCGGGCCAGGAAGGCACCCTGAAGACCAAAGCTCCGAAGGCTGCCTTTGTTGCCCCGGAAAAGGGTTCCGTGATCATCCCGGAAGCCATCACCAAGAAGTCGAAGCAGTCTGACGCAGCCGAGGCCCCGGCCGAGGCAGAGACCACCGAGGCTGAGTAGATTGCTGGCAGAAGCGCTCGAACACCTCGTCCGGGGAATCGTTGATTCGCCGGAAGATGTCAAGGTCAGCTCGAAGAACAACCGCCGTGGGGACACCCTCGAGGTTCGTGTTCATCAGGATGACCTGGGACGGGTGATCGGCCGCCAGGGCCGCACCGCACGGGCATTGCGCACCGTTGTGGCGGCACTGGCAGACGGCGAGCCGGTCAGGGTCGACGTCGTCGACACCGACCGCCGCCGCTAAGCGCTCGGCAACATCAGTTTTTTGCTCCGGCCCTTCCACCAGCAACGGTGGAGGGGCCGGAGTGCTTTCACCACAAGACCGTGGAGAATCCACAACCGAAACAGAGGAACAGATGCAGCTTCAGGTGGCACGAATCGGCAAACCGCATGGAATCCGCGGCGAAGTGACGGTCCAGGTGCTGACCGACGCTCCGGGGGACCGGTTTGTTCCCGGTACCGAGTTTGTGGTGGAGCCTGCATCGGCTGGCCCGCTCATTGTTGAGGGTGCGCGCTGGAACAAGGACATCCTGCTGCTCGCATTCGAAGGAATCGAGACCCGCAACCAGGCAGAGACCCTGCGCGGCGCCAAGCTTTTCATCGAAACCGAAGAGCTGGACGGGGACGACGACGAAGGCTGGTACGAGCACGAACTGGTAGGGCTCGAGGCGCGCGTCGGGTCGCAGGTGGTCGGCAAGATCGCCGCCCTGCACACCTTGCCCGTCCAGGACCTGCTCGTGGTTGAAATGCCGGACGGCAAGGAAATCCTTGTCCCGTTTGTGGAGCAGATCGTTCCGGAGGTCAATGTGGCCGAGGGATTCGTCCTGCTGACGCCGCCGGAGGGTCTCTTTGAGGTCAACGACGGCGAAGCCGGCCCCGGTGAAGCGGAGGAAAACGCGTAGATGAGAATCGACGTCGTCAGTATCTTCCCGGAGTACCTGGCGCCCCTGGAGCTCTCGCTCATTGGCAAGGCGCGCCAGGACGGCCTGTTGGACCTGCGCGTCCATGACCTGCGTGATTTCACCACCGACAAGCACCGTTCAGTGGACGACACCCCGTACGGCGGCGGCGCCGGCATGGTGATGAAGCCTGAGCCTTGGGCGCAGGCGTTGGCTGCCGTTGCCGCAGCTGCTGTCGCCGGAGCCGGTGAAGCCGCAGGAGGCGCCGGGGCCACGGCGGCCGAGCCCGCCAAACCGGTGTTGATTGTCCCGTCGCCGGCAGGGGAGCGCTTCAACCAGGCCCTGGCCCATGAGCTCGCAGAAGAGGACCAGCTGGTTTTTGCCTGCGGCCGCTATGAGGGCATCGACGAGCGTGTCATCGAGTGGGCGGAAGAGCACTTCACGGTGCGCCCCATGAGCCTGGGTGACTATGTGCTGAACGGCGGCGAAGTGGCCGTTTTGGCCATGGTCGAAGCCATCGGCAGGCTGCTGCCCGGCGTGGTGGGCAACCCTGATTCCCTGGTGGAGGAGTCGCATTCGGACGGGCTGCTGGAATACCCCGTGTATACCAAGCCCGCCAGTTGGCGGGACCGGGAGGTCCCGGCAGTGCTGCTGAGCGGCAACCACGGGAAGATCGCGCAGTGGCGCCGCCACGAGCAGTACCGGCGGACGGCGGAACGCCGTCCGGACCTGCTGGAAACGTTCGACGCCGGGAAGCTGCCACGTGCCGACCGGACGGCTTTCGCCGACCTCGGGTACGACGTCGTCGACGGTCACCTCCTGGCGCGACGGCAGGCCGATACCAGCACGGACACTGGAACCGACGCCTCAACCTGAACCGGTGCGTCTGTGGTCCAAGGCGATTGGCTGTAGGCCCGCGAGTGTGGCAAAATTAGTCTTTGTGTCTGCTGGGTCCGCACCTGCCACAGGGGGAGCGCAACCAACAGCTGGACACCCCGGGACCTTCAATCAGTGAAGGAACCGGCCCCACTTAATTTTCGGCGGTAATTTCCGGTACTTCCGGGCTTGCCCGCCGTGACCCAAAGTGAATGACCTGTGGCGTTCACCAGGAGTGCAATTATGCATATTCTCGATTCCGTAGATGCAGCCTCGCTGCGCACCGATGTTCCTGTCTTCCGCGCGGGTGACACCCTCAAGGTTCACGTGAACATCATCGAAGGCAAGAACTCCCGTGTCCAGGTATTCCAGGGCTTCGTCCTGGGCCGCCACGGCGACGGTCTTCGCGAAACCTTCACCATCCGCAAGGTCTCCTTCGGCGTCGGTGTGGAGCGTACCTTCCCGGTGCACTCCCCGATCATCGACAAGATCGAAGTTGTCTCCAAGGGTGACGTGCGCCGCGCGAAGCTGTACTACATGCGCGACCTGCGCGGCAAGGCTGCGAAGATCAAGGAAAAGCGCGACTTCCAGCCCAAGAAGTAAGTCCCCAGGGACCTACAAAGCAGGCCCCAGCCCCACCAGGCCAGCGCCGGAGCCCTTCGCAACAGCGCCCCAGGAATACGGATCATGGACCAGACAAAACGCCAGCCCAGAAGAATGGGCTGGCGTTTTGCGTTCCTGGCAGTTCTCCTGGCCGTGGCCATCAGCGGGCTGGTCCGTTCCCTGTGGCTGGATGTCTATTACATACCTTCTGAATCCATGGAGCCGGTCCTTGCGAACGGGGACCGCATCCTGGTCTCCAAAACAGACTTCCTTGCCGAACCCATCCGTCGGGGCGACATTGTGATCTTCGACGGCCGGGGTTCGTTTGCTCCCCTGCACAGTGGGAAGGGCCCCGTTCTGGATTCCGTTGTAGCGGCCTGGCAGTGGCTTGGCCTGGCCGGCAGTGACACCACGTACGTCAAACGTGTCATCGGCCTGCCGGGGGACACCGTGGTTTGCTGCGACAAAGTCGGAAAGATCACCGTCAACGGCGAGGCACTCGACGAGCCGTATCTGTTCGACGGAGACAGCCCAAGCACGCAGATCTTCAGCGCCGTGGTGCCCGACGGAAGGCTTTGGCTGCTCGGTGACCACCGCTCGGCGTCCGCTGATTCGCGCAGCCTGCTCGGTGCGCCCGGCGGTGGCATGGTGCCAATGGACCGTATCATCGGCAGGCCGGTCCAGATCGTCTGGCCACTTGATAGATTTGCTGCAGTACTACGGCCGCCAGCGGCAGGATCAACAACAGAGGACGGACAGTAAATGCCCGAGAACAATGCCCGGACACCTGAGCCGCCTCGCGAAGGAGCCCCCGGTGCCGACACCGACGGTATGTCCGCCAACGCGATTTCCGGCGGCGGCGCGTCGGACGGCGTGGCGGATGGCAGCCCGTCGGCGCCACTGTCCGGCAGGCGATCCGCGGCACCGACTTCCGAGCCCGCCGCCCCCAGCCAGCTCTTTGTCTGGCTGAAGGAGGTTGCCACGGTAGTGGTGATCGCCGTGGTGCTGTCCTTCCTGATCAAGACGTTCCTGTTCCGCGCGTTCTATATTCCGTCCGAGTCCATGGTCAGCACCCTGGACGTCAACGACCGCATCTTCGTGAACCTGCTGGTTCCGGAGCCGTTTTCCCTCTCACGCGGCGACGTTGTGGTCTTCCGTGACACCAAGGGCTGGCTGAGCACGGCACCGGAGGAACCGAATGGACCTTTCACCTGGGTCCAGGACGGCCTGACATTTGTGGGACTGCTGCCGGACAACTCCGAGCAGCACCTCGTCAAACGTGTCATCGGGCTTCCCGGTGACGAAGTGATCTGCTGCGACGACGGCGGTAAACTGACCATCAACGGATCTCCTATTGATGAAACCTATGTTAACGGGGCTGAGGCACCGCAGATCCGTGCTTTCGACGTCGTTGTTCCGGAAGGAAAGGTCTGGGTCATGGGTGATAACCGGAATCACTCCGCGGATTCCCGCTCGCACCTGGAATCCAATGGCGGATTCGTCGACCTCGTGGACGTAGAGGGCAAAGCCGCCGTCATCGCATGGCCGGTGAACCGGATCACTGTCCTTGACAATTATCCGGCCGTCTTCCGGAACGTGCCTGCGGGAGGCTAGGAGTGTCCGCAGTGATACCGGCCACCGAGTCCAAGGCTCCAGCCCGCCAGACGGACGGGGTCCGCTCCAAAGCACCGACGCTCCGGCATGAGCGGACGTTCAAAGCGCAGGGCGCCCGTTACCTGGCCGGCGTGGACGAAGTGGGCCGGGGGGCGCTGGCAGGACCTGTAAGCGTCGGGATCGCAGTCGTGGACCTCCATACCCAGAAGCCCCTGGCCGGTGTGCGGGACAGCAAGCTCCTCAGCCCCGCCGAACGGGAACGGCTGGAACCGCTGGTCAGACGCTGGAGTGTTGCGTCCGCCGTCGGGCACGCTTCCGCGCGGGAGATCGACGCATTGGGGATCATTGCTGCGCTGCGGCTGGCCGGTACGCGCGCCTGGCAGGACATCCTTGCGGCCGGCATCAGCCCAGATGTGGTGCTGCTCGATGGCAGCCACAACTGGCTCTCGCCCGCCGGGCAGCCTTCCCTGTTTGACGAGCCACCCATGGATTTCGCGTGCCTTGCCCCGGTCCACACCAAGATCAAGGCGGACATGCAGTGCCTGAGCGTGGCCGCAGCCAGCGTGATTGCGAAGGTGGAACGCGACGAGCAGATGCGCGGCCTGCACAGTGAATACCCCGAGTTTGGCTGGGACGTCAACAAGGGCTACGCCACGGCAATTCACCGGGACGCGCTCCGCGCCGCCGGTGCCACACCGTACCACCGGGTGAGTTGGAACCTCCTGGGCGGCGAACTCTGATTCCGTGCCGCTCCAGTGCCTGCCGGACTGGTGTAGGGCTCATGCGGCGCGGACGCTGCGACTGCGGCGCCCTGGATGGTGCAAGATGGAAGCATGAGTGCAGAGGATCTTGAAAACTATGAAACCGACATGGAGCTGCAGCTCTACCGTGAATACCGCGATGTTGTCGGGCTCTTCAGTTACGTTGTCGAGACCGAACGCCGCTTTTACCTCGCAAACCACGTGGACCTGCAGGCCCGAAGCGCCGACGGCGAGGTCTACTTCGATCTGACGCTCCAGGATGCCTGGGTGTGGGATGTGTACCGTTCGGCACGGTTCGTGAAGACAGTCCGTGTCCTGACGTTCAAGGATGTCAACGTCGAAGAACTGCCCCGCAACGAGGAACTCGCCCTCCCGAAGGACGCTGACCTCGGCAACTGACGCCGGCCCACTGCTCCTCCACAGCCCCGCTGTATTGGGGCGGTTTTCCCGGGTTGCCCACATACGCGAATAGCCTGCTGTCCTCCGCTGTCCTGCCCCTGCAGGCTGGTTGCGGAGGTAGAAATGAAATCCAAAGACCTGTTGGGCCGGCGCGGCGAGGAACTCGCGGCCGGCTATCTTGAATCGCTCGGCATGCTGGTGGTGGAACGCAACTGGCGCTGCGCCGAGGGTGAAATAGACATTGTGGCCCTGGACGGCGACGCCCTGGTCATCGCAGAGGTGAAAACCCGCCGTTCCCTGGACTACGGGCACCCGTTCGAAGCTGTAGGGCCGGACAAACTCGCCCGGCTGCATCGGCTTGGTTCGGCATGGTGCCGGGACCGGGAGCTGCGGATGCCGCTACGGCGCGTGGACGTCATTGCCGTGGTGGACGACGGCGGCGGCGAACCCCTGGTGGAACACCTCAAGGGGGTGGGGTAGATGGCGCTGGGCCGGGCCTACTCCGTGGCGCTGGTGGGATTGAACGGGTACATCGTCGAGGTAGAAGCCGATATTGGCCAGACCCTGCCGGCATTCGTAATCCTGGGCCTCCCGGATGCCGCCCTCAACGAGGCCAAGGAACGCATACGTTCCGCGGCCAAAAATTCTGGAATTCCGCTGAGCCGGCGGAAGATCACGGCCAACCTCATCCCTGCGTCGCTGCCCAAACGCGGTTCCGGCTTCGACCTTGCCGTGACCATGGCAGTCCTGAGGGCCGCAAATGACATCAAGCCCACCGGCCGGACCGTCTTCATCGCCGAACTCGGGTTGGATGGCCGGCTTCGGCCGGTGCGCGGCATCCTGCCGGCAGTGATGGCGTCGGTACAGGCCGGCTATCCGGACGTGGTGGTCGCGCACGCCAACCTCGGCGAAGCATCGCTGGTCCCCGGAGCCAACGTCAAGGGGTATCGCACGCTGGCGCGGCTGGCGCTCGACTTCGGTGCAGACCCGCAAGAGCTCGCACTGGACTTCGAGCCGGAGGACGAGGCCGGTCACGGGGACTCCGAACCGGGGGCCCAGGCTGTTCCTGACATGGCCGACGTCTCCGGCCAGGGCGAAGCCAGACGTGCACTCGAGGTGGCCGCTGCCGGGGCCCACCACCTGCTCCTGACCGGACCTCCGGGTGCGGGCAAGACCATGCTGGCCGAAAGACTTCCCGGTCTCCTGCCGGACCTTGCCGACAACGAGGCCATGGAAGTCACTGCCATCCACTCCCTCTGCGGCCTTCCCTCATCCGCCGTTCAGCTTGTGCGGCGGCCGCCGTTCGAAAACCCGCATCATTCGGCAACAGCCGCCGCCATTATCGGCGGGGGATCGGGGTTGCCGCGCCCTGGTGCGGCGTCGCGGGCGCACCGCGGTGTCCTGTTCCTGGACGAGGCCCCGGAATACGAACGGCGCGTCCTGGACGCCCTTCGCCAGCCCCTGGAGAGCGGGGAGCTGGTCATTCACCGCTCGGCAGGAACGGCAGCCTACCCTGCCCGGTTCCAGCTGGTCCTTGCCGCCAACCCCTGTCCCTGCGGCAAGGCTTCGGGAAAAGGCCTTGACTGCACGTGCACGCCTATGATGCGGCGCCGCTACGTGGCCAGGATGTCCGGTCCGCTGCTGGACCGGGTGGATATCCAGCTGCAGGTGGAGCGCGTGTCACTGGCCGACTTCGGCCAGGCGGGCGCCGAAGAAGACACAGCCGCCGTGGCACGGAGGGTAGGCGACGCACGCCGGCGCCAGGCCGAACGGCTGCGGCCGCTGGGAATGGAAACGAACTCGCAGGTGCCCGGCCGGATTCTGCGCGGCGCCCTGCGGCTGCCGGCCGGCGCCACGCGGATCCTGGACCACTCACTGGAGCGGGGCGTGCTGACCGCCAGGGGCTATGACAGGGTTCTCCGGCTGGCCTGGACCCTGGCGGACCTGTCGCACCGCGACAGGCCCGACACCAACGACATCGGCCAGGCCCTTGGCCTCCGGCAGGCTGCCTCGGCAGCTGCGTGAAGGAAGAAACCACATGGACAACGAACGGATCGCCCGGGCCGCCCTGTCGCGGCTCATGGAACCGCAGGACGCGGCCGGACTGGCCCTAGTACAGGCGACCGGCGCACGCGACGCCTTGAAAATCGCCACGGGCCAGGCGGCCGCCGGCCCGGCACTGGAGCGGGAGATCACCGGACTGCTGGCGGACAACGGCGCCGGAACCAGCTGGGCGGGCATGGCTGCCTCCCTCAAACGCTGGGCTCCCCGCATTACGGATCTGGCGCCCGAGCGTGACCTGGCCACCATGGCACGCCTTGGCGGCCGGCTGATCATCCCGTCGGATGATCTCTGGCCTGCCCAGCTCGGGGACCTTGGGATGCAGGAGCCCATCTGTCTTTGGTGGCGGGGCCTGGAACAGGAGCTTCCCGGTCCGGCCCGGAGCGTGGCGCTGGTGGGGTCCCGCGACAGCACCAGCTACGGCGCCTCGGTGACCGGGGACCTCGCCTACTCCTTGGCTCAGCGGGGCTTCACCGTGGTTTCCGGGGGCGCGTACGGCATCGACGCCCACGCGCACCGGGCAGCACTGGCCGGGGGATCAGCGGCGGTGCCTACCATCGCGGTGATGGCTGGTGGTGTGGACCGGTTTTACCCGTCCGGCAACGAGGATCTCCTGAGGGCGGTCTGCAACCAGGGAGCGGTGCTCGCAGAGGTGCCGCCAGGGTCGGCGCCCACCCGCTACCGCTTTCTCCAGCGGAACAGGCTGATCGCGGCCTTGGCCGCAGTGACGGTGGTGGTGGAAGCGCGCTGGCGGTCCGGTGCGCTGAACACGGCCCACCACGCGGAGACGCTTGGCCGCGCGGTGGGAGCTGTGCCGGGGTCCGTGCACAGCGCCAACTCCGCCGGCTGCCACCGGCTGCTTCGGGATGGCGGGGCTGTCTGCGTGACTGACGCCGCGGAGATCGCCGAACTGGCCTCCCCAAGCGGCGTGGGGCTTACGGCGCCCGGGACAGCGCATGCGGCCGACCATGACGGACTGACCTTGGAGGATCTGATCCTTCTGGACGCCCTGCCGCTGCGGTCCACCACGTCCGTGGACAAGCTCTGCGCAGTTGCCGGCCTCAGTGCGGACTCCGTGCGGGCCGGGTTGGGCAGGCTAGGCCTGCTGGGGCTCGCAGCTTCAGAAAGGGGCGGCTGGAAACGGGCCAAGGAATCCGTGTAGTTGCCTGTGTCCGGCACGGGATTGCCCACCGACTTCTGGGACAGTGGAACAGTGGAGAATCAGGAACTGTCCCGGGCGCTTGAGCAGGCACTTGCAGACTTCGGCAGATACCTGACCGCCGAGCGGGCCCGGTCCGGGCATACGCTTCGGGCATACCTGTCCGATCTTCGAAGCCTCCTGGCGTACGCCGCCTCCGAGGGTGTCACGGATCTGCCCGGCCTCGAGCTGGGCACCCTCCGACGCTGGCTGGGGGCGCAGAGCCAGGCCGGGATATCCCGGGCCACCCTTGCGCGGAGATCGGCCACTGCGCGCTCGTTCACCACGTGGGCCATGAGGGAAGAGCTTATCGAGACCGATCCTGCCTTGCGCCTCAGGGCTCCCAAAGCGGAAAAGTCACTGCCGGGGGTGCTGCAGTCCCAACAACTCCTCAGGCTGCTGAACAGCCTTGCGGAAGCCGCGGCTGACGGGTCGCCGGTGCCGGTGCGCAACCGGGCAATGGTGGAGCTCCTATACGCCACGGGGCTGCGGGTGGGGGAGCTGGCCGCCTTGGATGTGGACGATCTCAACCCGGACCGCCGGACCCTGCGGGTGGTCGGCAAGGGCAACAAGGAACGGACGGTTCCCTATGGCGTCCCGGCCGCCGTGGCCGTGGACGACTGGCTCCGCAGGGCCAGGCCGCTCCTGGCCACCGGCCACAGCGGACCGGCGCTTTTCCTGGGCACCAGAGGAAACCGTGTTGACCAGCGCCAGGTCAGGACCGTGGTGAATGCTCTCTTCGAAGCTTTGGGCGACACCTCGGCGACCGGCCCGCACGCGCTGAGGCATACTGCGGCAACGCACCTGCTCGATGGCGGGGCGGATCTTCGTGCGGTCCAGGAAATACTGGGCCACAGCAGTCTCGCCACCACGCAGATCTACACCCATGTGTCCGTTGAACGGCTCCGGAGCAGCTACCAGCAGGCCCATCCCCGGGCCTGAGCGCCAGGGATTACCGCCAACGCGGGGTAATTCCAGGACCGTGTCACCTATGGCGAATCGCACTGGCGTAATTACGCGGCGTACGGCACAATAAGAGTCACGTCCGGCAACTTTCAAGTTTCGCTTGAAGCTACTTCGCTTCGCGCGTCACCCGCAAGTCCGGACACAGCTTAATAATCAGGGAACACCGCCGCTGGAACGTACAGCACCGGGCAGTTTCATCCAGGCAGAGGTCGTTGGGGAAGACGTACCTACAGCTATGGAGGATGGAATGTCTGTTGCAATGACCCGCGGTGTGCTGTTTGTTCACTCAGCCCCTACAGCACTGTGCCCGCACGTTGAGTGGGCCATTGGATCCGTCGTGGACAAGCGGACGGATCTAGAGTGGACCCCTCAGCCTGCCGCGCCCGGAATGTTCCGCGCCGAGCTCTCCTGGACAGGAACCCCAGGCACCGGATCGCTGCTGGCATCCTCACTTCGCGGCTGGGCCCATCTTCGCTACGAGGTCACTGAAGAGCCGAGCCAGGGAGTTGACGGCGGCCGCTGGTCGCATACCCCCGAACTGGGAATCTTCCACGCCACAACGGACGTCCACGGCAACATCATGGTCTCAGAGGACCGCATCCGCTACGCCTACGAATCGGGTGCCGGCGATCCCTCCGCCGTGTACCACGAGCTTTCCCTGGCCTTGGGTGAGGCATGGGACGAGGAACTAGAGCCGTTCCGCCACGCAGCCGAGGGCGCACCGGTCCGCTGGCTGCACCAGGTGGGCTGACCGCCGTCGGACATCA
This sequence comes from Pseudarthrobacter sulfonivorans, assembly GCF_001484605.1. Lineage (NCBI taxonomy): Bacteria > Bacillati > Actinomycetota > Actinomycetes > Micrococcales > Micrococcaceae > Pseudarthrobacter > Pseudarthrobacter sulfonivorans. The sequence goes on from NZ_CP013747.1 coordinate 4,284,901, forward strand.
CGACGTCGTACTTCCTGTCCGCTGTCCCGGCAGAAGCCGTGCCGGATCGGAAGGCGGCGCTCCATAGCAAAAGCAGAGGCCCCGCCACATGGCGGGGCCTCTGCTTTGTCTGCGGTACCTGCTGTTCCCGTGCTGCTGCTAGATGCTGCGGACAGCGATCACGGCGTTGTGGCCGCCGAAGCCGAACGAGTTGCTCAGCGCCACGATGTCGCCTGCCGGCAGATCCCTCGCCGACGTGACGACGTCGAGCGGGATCTCCGGGTCCTGGTTCTCGAGGTTGATAGTGACCGGGGCCTTGCGGTGGTAAACGGCCAGCACAGTGAGTACTGCCTCCACCGCACCGGACGCGCCCAGCAGGTGGCCCATCTGTGACTTGGTGGCGGACACTGCAACGTTGTCGATGTGGTTCCCCAGCGATGCGCGGAGCGCCGTGTACTCGGGCTTGTCACCTACGGGAGTGGAGGTGGCGTGCGCGTTGACGTGGACAACGTCCTCGGCCTGGATCCGGCCGTCGAACATGGCTGCCTTCAGCGCGCGGGTGGCGCCCAGGCCCTGGGGGTCCGGGGCAGTGATGTGGTAGGCATCGGCCGTCACTGAGGTGCCGGCCAGTTCGGCGTAGATGCGGGCGCCGCGGGCAATGGCATGCTCCTCAGCCTCAAGCACCAGCGCACCGGCGCCTTCGCCCATCACAAAGCCGTCGCGGCCCAGATCGTACGGGCGTGAGGCGCCCTGGGGGTCATCGTTGCGGCGGGAAAGCGCCTGCATGGACGAGAACGCGGCAAGGGGCATGGGGTGAATGGCCGCCTCGGCGCCGCCGCACATCACGACGTCGGCCTTGCCGGAGCGGATCAGCTCCAGGCCCAGGTGAAGGGCCTCGGTGCCCGACGCGCAGGCCGAAACGGGGGTATGGGCGCCGGCACGGGCGCCAAGGTCAAGGCTGACGGCTGCTGCGACGCCGTTGGGCATCAGCATGGGCACCGTCATGGGCAGTACGCGGCGCGGGCCCTTTTCCTTCAGGGTGTCCCACGCGTCCAGCAGGGTCCAGACGCCGCCGATGCCGGTGGCGAAGGCGACGGCAAGGCGGTCGGGGTCAATCTCGGTGATGCCGGAATCGGCCCAGGCTTCACGGGAGGCGATGACGCCGAACTGGGTGGACGGGTCCATCCGCTTGGCCTCAACGCGGCTCAGGACCGACAGTGCCGGAGTGGAGCAGCGGGCGGCGAAGTGGACCGGCAGTTCGTACTTGGCGACCCATTCGTCTTCGAGCGTGCGGGCACCGGAGACCCCCTTCAGCGCGTTGTTCCACATGGTGGGTACGTCGCCGCCGATGGGCGTGGTGGCACCCAGACCGGTAATGACTACTTTGCGTGTCATTGGATCACTCTCTGTCGGTGGGCAGGCCGTATCCGGTTGTCCGGCGGGGTCCCGCGTGTGGGGCAGCTGGCTGCCGAAAAATGTGGTGGACTGCCGGTCCGGCCTGAGCACGGACCGGCAGTCCAGTCAGCCTTAAGGGGCTGAAGCCTTGGCTAGGCCTGTGCGCCTGCGATGAAGCTGACGGCGTCGCCCACGGTCTTGAGGTTCTTGACCTCTTCGTCCGGGATACGCACGCCGAACTTCTCTTCGGCGTTGACCACGATGGTCATCATGGAGATGGAGTCGATGTCCAGGTCCTCGGTGAAGGACTTGTCCAGTTCCACAGCCTCGGGGGCAAGGCCGGTTTCTTCGTTGACGATTTCAGCCAAGCCGGCCAGGATCTCTTCGTTGCTAGCCATTGATGGCTCCTTTTCTTGTTATTGCCGGCAGGGGGTGCCGGAAACGGTGCAGTCCGCGGATGCGGCCTGTATGGGGCGTTCCTAAGGAAGGACGATTACCTGGGCACCGAAGACCAGTCCGGCGCCGAAGCCGATCTGGAGTGCGAGGCCGCCGCTGAGCTCAGGGTTTTCCTTGAGCAGGCGGTGGGTGGCAAGGGGGATGGAGGCTGCCGAGGTGTTTCCGGCATCGGCGATGTCCCGGGCCACGGTGACCGATTCAGGAAGATTCAGTTTCTTGACCATCTCATCGATGATCCGCATGTTGGCCTGGTGCGGGATGAACGCAACGAGGTCTTCAGCCTTGACGCCCGCGGCCTCCAAAGCCTGCTGTGCCATCTTGGCCATTTCCCAGACCGCCCAGCGGAAGACCGTCTGCCCGTCCTGGCGGAGTGTGGGGTAGAGCTCCTGCGCTTCTTCGAGCAGGGCAAAGTCGCCGGGCTCGTCGGACTGGCGGGCGGCCATGCTGAGGTCCCGGACATCCAGGATGGAACGCGTCATGCCGATGGCGTCCCACTTACTGCCGTCCGAACCCCACACCGAGGGTCCGATGCCGGGGGTGTCCGAGGGGCCGATGACAACAGCGCCCGCGCCGTCGCCCAGCAGGAAGGAAATGGTACGTTCCCGGTTGTCGATGACGTCGGAGAGCTTCTCCGCACCGACCACCAGCACGTAGGTGGCCGTGCCGGAGCGGACCAAGGCATCACCCTGGGCGATGCCGTAGCAGTACCCGGCGCAAGCGGCCGAGATATCGAAGGCCGGAGCCGGCGTCGCACCGATGCGGTCAGCCAGCGCGGCGGCAGCCGACGGCGTGGCGTACGGGTGGGTGACGGTCGAAACGATGACGGCACCAAGCTGGGAGGCTTCGATGCCTGCCTGCTGCAGGGCCTCCCGGGCGGCGCCCTCTGCCATGTCGATAACGCTGACGTCGGCGCCGGCCCGGTGTCGGGTGATGATGCCGGTCCGCTGGCGGATCCATTCGTCCGAGGAATCAATCCACTGGCAGACGTCGTCGTTGGTGACGATGACGTCAGGCCGGAATGCCCCGAGGCCGATGATGCGGCTGTATTCGTTTACGGGAACCTGTTTCAACGTAGGAACGCTCATGCATTTCCCTCCAGTTCTGCGAAGAGTGCCAGTGCGGCCGTGAGGTCGTCCGGGGTTTTGACTGCAACGGTCTTGACGCCGGGCATGCCGCGCTTGGCGAGCCCGGCCAGGGTGCCGGCCGGGGCCAGCTCAATGACACCGGTGACGCCGCGCTGCACAAGGGTTTCCATGCAGAGGTCCCAGCGGACCGGCCGGGAGACCTGCGCGATGAGGCTCTCGACGGCGGCGCCGCCGTCGGTCACTTCCCGGCCGTCAAAGTTGGACAGCAGGGGCACCTGCGGCTTCTGCGGCTTGAGGCCCGGCTTGAGCGACTCGAGGGCGCTCACGGCGGGGGACATGTGTGAGGTGTGGAACGCCCCGGCCACTTTCAGCGGGATGACCCGCGCCTTCGCCGGCGGGTTGTCCGCCAGGGCCTTGAGCTGTTCGAAGGTTCCGGCTGCCACGGTCTGGCCCGCTCCATTGACATTGGCCGGTGTCGCGCCGGTAGCCTCGATGGCGGCCAGGACCTCTGCAGGGTCCCCGCCCACCACGGCACTCATGCCGGTGGGGGTCACGGCAGCGGCGGCGGCCATGCTGTTGGCGCGTTCACGGACGAACGTCATGGCTTCCTGCTCGGTGAGCACGCCGGCGAGGGCCGAGGCGGTGATTTCACCGACGGAATGGCCGGCAAGGATCACGGGAAGCGTGCCGAGTTCGACGTCGAACAGCGACTTTGCGGCCACCAGCCCGGCGGCAACAATCAGGGGCTGCGCAACGGCGGTGTCCTTGATGGTGTCCTCGTCAGAGGTGGTCCCGTGGGCTGTCAGGTCGATGCCTGCGATCTCACTGAGGGAGGCCAGATGGCCTGCTACAGAAGGCAGTTCCAGCCAAGGGGCCAGAAAACCCGGGGTCTGTGAGCCCTGTCCAGGGCAGACTATTGCAAGCACGTATCCAGCTTTCCAAATTACGGGGTCATCCAGCGGTGTTTCACTGCACCAAGCTCAAGGGGTCAGATTGTAGGAAGTCTACAACGACTCACGGCTGATTCCGCGCCGGATGACGCTCCGCCGGGGCTTTTGGCGGCGCCGACAGCCGCCCGACAACCAACGCCGCCTGCAGCACAAAGGCCTCCCGGGGGAGCAGCGGATCCCAGCCCGTCACGTCGCAGACGCGCTTGAGCCGGTACCTGACGGTGTTGGCGTGGACAAACAATTCGCGGGCAGTCGCCTCAAGGGAATGGCCCAACTCCAGGTAGGTGCCCAGGGTCTCCACCAGCCCGTTGGAGGCGGCGACAAGCGGACGGTAGATGTTCTTCACCAGGGAGCGGCGCGCCGCTTCGTCACCGGAGATGACGCGTTCCGGCAACAGGTCATCGGCGGCCACGGGCCGGGGAGCGGCGGGCCACGCCCTTGCCGCGGTCAGGCCGGCAAAGGCAGACTGCGCTGAGCCGCTGGCCTCCAGCAGGGAGCCGGCTTCCGGACCGTAGACCACCGGGCCGGGGGCGAACATTTCGCTGAGTTTCAGGTATGCGGTCTCGCGGTCCTGGACGCCGCCAAGGATCAGGATCAGCCGGTCGCCCTGGATGCCCACCAACGCATCCTCTGCATAGCGGCCTGCCAGGCGGCGCAGTTCGCTGACGTAGCTGGCACTGGGTTCAGACGGCGAATTGCCCACCATCACAGTGAACCTCTCCTGTGCTTTCCAACCCAGCGCGGCGATCCGGGACCGCAGTGCGTCCGTGTTTTCGCCACGGAGGATGGCGTCCACGATCAGCGCTTCCAGCCGCGTATCCCAGGAACCGCGGGACTCGGCCGCCCGCGCGTACACGTCTGCCGCCGCGAAGGCCACTTCCCGTGAGTACCGCAGCACCGCCTCGCGGAGGGAGGGCTGGTCAGCTTCCGGGGCGATGACCGGCACCTGGTCTTCCACCACTTCCACCACGATGCGGATGAGCTGGAGCGCCTTCTGAAGGCTGATGGAGCGCGTCAGTTCGGTGGGGGCCGTCCCAAAAACGTCGGTGAGGATCCACGACGGTGAGCTGGGCCGCTCATACCAGGTGACAAACGCTGCGATGCCGTTTTGCGCCACCATGCCCAGGGCCGAGCGCTCGTCGGAGCTGAGCCTCGAATACCACGGCAGCGACTTTTCCAGCTGACGAAGGGTGGTGGTGGAGAGCTGGCCCACGCTTGCCCGGAGCTTTTTCAGGGTTTCGGATTTCTCCGGTGTCATGCTGCGCGAGGACGGCTTGCGCTTCACGGGCGGGGTGGTTGGCTCTGGCATCCTATGAGCATACGGTGCCTGCCCGGCAAGCTCCATTTGTGCAAAGGCTACAACGCTGTTGGACCTGCATCACAGGCTGCCTCCCGTCCAGAAAGGCAGGGGGACGACGACGGCGACCCTCACCTTTTCGGTGAGGGTCGCCGTCGTCGTTCATTTCCGCTGACAAGCAGGTCAGCGGGAGGTCATCAGGACTCGCCGCCCGCATTGCCGGTGGAACCGGCGTTGACGTTGTGCAGCTTGTACTTCTCGATTGCCTGGGCAGGGGCCTGGGCATCAACTTCGCCGCGGCGCGCCAGCAGTTCCAGGGAACGGACCACGATGGAGTGGATGTCGTTCTTGAAGAAGCGGCGGGCAGCTGCGCGGGTGTCGGAGAAGCCGAAGCCATCCGCACCCAGCGTGGCGAACTCGTTCGGCACAAACTGGCGGATTTGGTCCGGGACGGCCTTCATGTAGTCCGAGACCGCAACCACGGGTCCTGTGGCACCGGCAAGCTGCTGGGTCACAAACGGAACACGGGCGGGCTTGCCCGGGTTCAGGAACGCCTCTTCCTCGGCGGCCATGCCGTCGCGGCGCAGTTCGTTCCAGGACGTGACGGACCAGACGTCGGCGGAGACGCCCCAGTCATCGGCGAGCAGCCGCTGGGCTTCGATGGCCCAGGGAACCGAGACGCCGGAAGCCAGGATCTGGGTCCGGGGACCGTCGATCTTCGCCGGAGCCAGGAGGTAGATGCCCTTGAGGACACCTTCCACGTCGAGCTCTTCGGGTTCTGCGGGCTGCGTGATGGGCTCGTTGTAGACCGTGATGTAGTACATCAGGTTCCGGTCAGCCGAATCCGGCCCGTACATACGCTCGATGCCGTCCCGGATGATGTGGCCCATCTCGTACCCGTAGGCGGGGTCGTACGTGACCACTGCGGGGTTCGTGGAGGCCAGCAGCGGGGAGTGGCCGTCGGCGTGCTGGAGGCCTTCGCCGGTCAGCGTGGTCCGCCCGGCGGTGGCGCCGATGATGAACCCGCGGGCCATCTGGTCCCCGGCGGCCCAGAAGGCGTCGCCGGTGCGCTGGAAACCGAACATGGAGTAGAACACGTACACCGGGATCAGCGGTACGCCGTGGGTGGCGTAGGCGGTTCCTGCGGCGGTGAACGCCGCGACAGCTCCGGCCTCATTGATGCCGGGGTGGATCAGCTGGCCCTGGGCCGATTCCTTATAGGCCAGGACCAGGTCCCGGTCCACGGACAGGTAGTTCTGGCCCTTGGGGTTGTAGATCTTGGCCGTGGGGAAGAACGCATCCATGCCGAACGTGCGGGCCTCATCGGGGATGATCGGCGCGATGTGCTTGCCGAAGTTCTTGTCCCGCATAAGGTCCTTGAGGAGCCGGACAAACGCCATGGTGGTGGCCGCCTGCTGCTTGCCGGAACCGCGCTTGGCGACCTCGTACGTTTTTGCCTCCGGGAGGGCGATCTCCTGGTGCTTGGAGCGGCGCTCAGGAACAGAACCGCCCAGCTGGGCGCGGCGTTCCATCATGTACTGGATCTCCGGCGCATCGGTGCCCGGGTGGAAGTACGGGGGCTGGTACGGGTCCTTCTCCAGCTGCTCGTCGGTGACCGGAATCCGCAGGTGGTCGCGGAACTTCTTCAGGTCATCGAGGGTGAGCTTTTTCATCTGGTGGGTCGCGTTGCGGCCCTCGAAGTGGGGTCCGAGTCCGTAGCCCTTGACCGTTTTAGCCAGGATCACGGTGGGTTTGCCCTTGAATTCGGTGGCTGCCTTATAGGCGGCGTGGACCTTGTTGTAGTCGTGGCCGCCGCGCTTGAGGTTCCAGATCTCGTCATCGGAAAGGTCCGCGACCATGTCCTTGGTCTGCGGGGTCTTGCCGAAGAAGTGCTCGCGGACGAACCCGCCGGATTCTGCCTTGTAGGTCTGGTAGTCCCCGTCCGGGGTCTCGTTCATGATCTTCACGAGGGAGCCGTCGGAGTCCTTGGTGAGCAGGTCGTCCCACTCCCGGCCCCAGACGACCTTGATGACGTTCCAGCCCGCGCCGCGGAAGAACGCTTCGAGTTCCTGCATGATCTTGCCGTTGCCGCGGACGGGGCCGTCCAGGCGCTGGAGGTTGCAGTTGATGACGAAGTTGAGGTTGTCGAGGTTCTCGTTCGCGGCGAGCTGGAGCAGGCCGCGGGACTCGGGCTCGTCCATTTCGCCGTCGCCCAGGAACGCCCAGACCTGCTGGTCCGAGGTGTCCTTGAGGCCGCGGTTGTGCAGGTACCGGTTGGACTGGGCCTGGTAGATCGCGTTCATGGGGCCGATGCCCATCGAGACCGTGGGGAATTCCCAGAACTCCGGCATGAGGCGCGGGTGCGGGTAGGAGGAGAGGGCGTGGCCTTCCTTGGACTTTTCCTGCCGGAATCCGTCCAGGTCCTCCTCGGCGAGCCGGCCTTCCATGAACGCGCGGGCGTACATGCCGGGGGAGGCGTGGCCCTGGAAGAAGACCTGGTCACCGCCGCCGGGGTGGTCCTTGCCGCGGAAGAAGTGGTTGAAGCCCACCTCGTACAGGGTGGCGGCACCGGCGTACGTGGAGATGTGCCCGCCCACGCCGATGTTCGGCCGCTGCGCCCGGTGCACCATGATGGCGGCGTTCCAGCGCATGTACGCCCGGTACCGGCGCTCGAACTCTTCGTTGCCGGGGAACGGAGCTTCCTGGTCCACCGGGATGGTGTTCACGTAGTCCGTGGTGGTCACCATCGGAACGCCGACGCTCTGCGCGCCGGCGCGCTGCAGCAGGCTCCGCATGATGTATTGGGCACGCTCGGTGCCCTGTTCCCTGATCAGTGCATCCAGGGACTCAGCCCATTCGGCGGTCTCTTCCGGATCACGATCAGGCAGCTGGTTTGTCAACCCGCTGAGGATATGGGAGGTATCTTCTCCTGCAGCCACGTCCAACCTCTCTTTGCGCGCATGCATCGGCGCCCACATGCCGGGCAGGGTGACTGTCCGGCATGAATGCGACGTGTGCGACGTATCGGTTACAACAGCCCGGTCATGTGCGCCGGGCAGGGTCCTATCACGCCTATGTCTGCCATTGAGTTCCAGGCGGTCGCCCCGCAGGCATAGTTGTCACCAGTCACTCTAGCTGTGACTCCAGCGCGATGCGTAGCCGCGTCCATGGCGTCCCTGTTGTATTTCGCCGTCATACTGGTTGTGTGACGAAAGCCGCTGCAACGCAGGCTGACGGCGCCGGATGTGACGCAGAATATGGCGGATCGCGGTGGTGGCAGCTTGAAGCGCAGGCACAAAGGGTGTTGGCTGGGAGTAATGGAAATCACTATGCGAATTGCATGTATTAGGCATTGGAGGAACACGTGAGCGAGGCCGACGCCGCCACTTCGGTAAATGTGGCGGAAAAATTGGGTTTCAAAAACGGGGATCTGATTCAGGAGTTCGGTTACGACGACGACGTCGATTTCGACTTACGTGATGATATTGAGGACCTGACAGGGTCCGAGCTCCTGGACGAAGACGACCACGACGTTGTTGACGCCGTCATTTTTTGGTGGCGGGACGGCGACGGGGATCTGGTCGACAGCCTCATGGATTCCCTGACCACCCTGAGTGAAACCGGGGTTGTTTGGGTGTTGACGCCAAAGTCCGGGCGCACCGGGTACGTGTCGCCGGCGGAAATCCAGGAAGCGGCGCCCACTGCGGGCCTGCACCTCACCACCTCGGCAGGTGTGTCAAAGGACTGGAGTGCCACCCGCCTGGTCAGCAGGAAGAACAAGTGACGGCAGCTCTTGCCGTAGCCGGGCAGACTGTTCCGGCGGTGGGGGAGCTTGCCCCGGACTTTGAGCTGGTAAACCAGTTCGGAGAACCTGTCCGGTTATCCACTTTCCGCGGGCAGAACGTTGTGCTGGTGTTTTATCCGTTTGCTTTTTCGGGTGTCTGTACCGGCGAGCTCTGCGAAATCCGGGACAATCTGGCCGCGTTCGAGGATGCCAGGGCCACCGTCCTGGCCGTGTCCGTGGACAGCAAGTTCAGCCTGCGGGCTTATGCCGAGAAGGAAAGCTACGGCTTTGACCTTCTGGCCGACTTCTGGCCGCACGGCGCTGTCGCTTCCGCCTATGGAGTCTTCGACCCGGAGAGCGGCATGGCTGGGCGCGGGACGTTCATCATCGATGCAGCAGGAACAATCCGCTACGTCGTGGTGAATCCGCGCGGGCAGGCCCGCGAGCTCGCCGAGTACCAGGATGCTCTGGCAGGTCTGGAACAGGCCTGAGGCCGCATGGACCAGCAGCGGCACGGCATCGGCCTGACGGGCTTCGCCAGCCTGCCGGCCGCTGACCCTGCCGCGCTGTCCAGTGCGGACCTTCAGGGGCTTGAACGCGTCCGGGAGCTTTTGTCCGGCAAGCGGCTGGCGTTACTGACCGGCGCAGGGCTGAGCACCGATTCGGGCATACCGGATTACCGCGGGCCGGACGCCGTGCCACGTTCGCCCATGACGTACCAGGAGTTTGTGCGCGACGGCGCCAACCGCCAGCGCTATTGGGCGCGGAACCATATCGGCTGGTCCCACTTGCGGCACGCAGATCCAAACCCTGGGCACAGTGCGGCCGCAGAACTTGAGCGGCGGGGCCTGCTCACCGGGTTGATCACGCAGAACGTCGATCGGCTGCATGAAGACGCCGGCAGCCGGAATGTCATTGACCTCCACGGCCGTTATGACCGGGTTGCCTGCCTCGATTGCAAGCGCACCTACACCCGCCGCCTGCTGTCGGAGGTGCTCGAAGAACTCAATCCCGGCTTCCTGGCGCGCGCCACAACTTCCGGCCTCGTGGAAATGGCGCCCGACGCCGACGCCACTGTTGAGGACATTGCTCTGATCAGCAGTTTCGTGGTCGCTGCCTGCCCCGCCTGCGGCGGAATGCTCAAGCCCGACTTTGTCTACTTCGGCGAGAACGTGCCCAAAGAACGCGCAGAAGCCGCCTACGCGATGGTGGACAGTGCAGAGGCATTGCTTGTTGCCGGTTCATCGCTGACCGTGATGAGCGGACTGCGGTTCGTCCGTCACGCGGCGAAGGACGGCAAGCCTGTGGTGATCATCAACAGGGGCGGTACCCGGGGCGACCAGTACGCCACCATCAAACTCGACGCCGGCGTCAGCGAGGCACTGACCTGGCTCGCCGCCGAACTCCCCGATCTTTGACCGTTCGGGGCCGACCGTGTCGATTGGCTTTTCGTCCCGCCCGTCAGGTAGAGTTTATGTTCGTTGGTTGACGCGCTGAGGTGCGAAAAACCGGCAGTTTGGGTCTTTAGCTCAGCTGGTAGAGCGCCACGTTTACACCGTGGATGTCATCGGTTCGATCCCGGTAGGACCCACCACCAAACCCCGTTGTTCCTGGCCCGAGGGCCGGGAACGGCGGGGTTTTTGTTGCCCTGTGCGGTTCAGGGCGTAGGGCCGGCCCATGAATGTGAATGGGGTCGAGTATCTCCGCGGCAGGGATTCCCTCAACGGACCCGTGGAGCTCGTGGCATAACGACGCAGGGTGGACGGAGATCTTTTGCGACCTCCGCGACAACATCCGTTCCGCACTTGGCTCCATGGCTCAATACCGCCAGGGCGCCAAATTGTCGGTGGCTGTCCCTAGTGTTCCCGCTATGGAATATGTGGTGGTGAAGACGGCCAAGGACGGCAGCCCGACGGCCGTGGTCAGCAACGGCAGGGAATGGGCCGTCGGTGCCGACGCAGTGAGATGGTTTGAGCGTGTGAGCTGGTGGGAGGCGCAGCGGCGTATGCCCAAGGGACTGGGCCGAGTGGATGTTGAGGTGCTGCAGGTCCAAGTGCGGCTGGGGCGCAACCCAAATTCCGCTCTGACCACCATGATGCTGGAGCGCGACGGTCTCGGCGGCGGCTGGAGGTTAAGGGAGTCCGTGGTGGACGCCGCCTGAACCCGGCTGCAGATGGCAAGACAATTCGGGCATTGGAAAACCCTCCACCGCGACTATTGGGGGATGCCGCGGTGGAGGGTCTGAAATGAATATACCGTGAACTTCCGGAAACAAACAAATGCCACACGATCCGGCCAGCCCGGCGCTGCTGGCGTCGCCCTTTTCGGCCCCGAATCGTCGCCAAGCCATTATGATGGTTACTGTTCAGCAGAATGAACGCATACGCGAAGCGCCCCGGCGTGTCGATCGAAGGAGAATCATGGCCGATTCCCGCACCGCCCGCCCCTCCGAGGGATTGGGGAGCGCCTCACCGGCGCCAGCAGTCACCCGTGCAGCTGCCGTATTGGAGGTTCTTGCCGCCTCGCCTACCGGAAAGTTGACACTGAGCGATCTTGCCCGCGAGTTGGGCATCCCTAAGTCATCAACCTCCAACCTGTTGCTGGCGTTGGAAGAAGCCAGGCTTATCAGCCGCCAGGGCGCTGAATTCACGCTGGGCCGCAAGCTCGTGGAACTCGGTGCGGCATATCTCAGCCGGCTCGACGAGGTGCAGGAGTTCTACCGGTTCTGCGAACAGGCGCCCACGCTTTCCGGTGAGACGGTCCGCATCGCCATGCTTGACGGATCCAACGTCATCTATCTGGCGCGTTACGAGGGCCATCCTGCTGTCCGGCTTACATCCAACATCGGCGACAAAATGCCGGTTTCGCTGTGCGCCGTAGGCAAGGTGCTGATCGCACGCCTTCATCAGCACGACATTGAAGCCATGTTCCCGGACGATCTCCAGCTACCGGTGATGACACCGAAGTCACTGAGTACGGGAGCACAGCTTAAGGCACAACTGGAGACAATCCGCGAACAGGGCTATGCCTTCGAAGATGAGGAATCCACCACGGGGGTGGTCTGCCTTGCTGTATCAGTGCCTACTCACGGTGCGCATGGCCCCAGTCTTGGCCTCTCCGTCACGGCCCTGAAGGCAACGTACTCGGACGAGCAGGGTTCCCGAATGGTGAAGGAGCTGCGTGAGCTGGCCCATTCCTTGGGCAACCCCATGGGCTGATGCAGGTCATCAAGAACAACACCGACAATCGGGCATTAATTTTTCGCCTACCCTCCTTGCAAGCTGTTCAACTTGCTGTACTCTGTTCAGTATAGTGATCCGCACAACAGGTGTCGTCGCTAACCCACCAGGCCAACGGGGGTCTGGAGTGTGTTTAAGGGAGTTCTTGTGACCACTCGTACTACATCGCCGCAGACTGACGTGGACGGCGCCGCCGTCGATCCGGAGCAGCTGCGAAGGGCGACTCTTGCCAGTTCAGTAGGCTCCGCTCTGGAGTACTACGACTTCTACATCTACGGCCTCGCCTCGGCCCTGATCTTTGGGCCGCTCTTTTTCTCACCGCTAGGGGAAAGCGGCGCTGTAATCGCTTCCTTCGCCACGTACGGTGTGGGCTTTGCTGCCCGGCCGTTCGGCGGCGTTATCTTCGGCTACATCGGTGACCGGTTCGGCCGGAAGATGGTCCTGATCCTGACCATCGGCCTGATGGGCATGGCCAGCTTCGCCATCGGACTTCTGCCCACCTTTGAACAGGCTGGAATGGTCGGAGCGGTCCTTCTGGTAGCCCTGCGCATCCTCCAGGGCCTGGGCGCCGGTGCTGAGCAGGCAGGCGCCACCACGCTGATTTCAGAAGTGGCCCCGCGCCGTCGTCGTGGCTTCTTTGCTTCCCTGCCGTTCGTCGGCATCCAGTTGGGCACGCTGCTCGGCGCAGGCACCTTCGCCCTGATGGCACTGGCCGACAAGGAAGTCCTGCAGGGGTGGCTGTGGCGTGTGCCGTTCCTGGCGAGCGTCATCCTGATCGTCATCGCGGTCTTCATCCGGCTCCGGCTCAAGGAAACACCGGTGTTCCAGGAACTGGAAAAGCACAAGGCCGTGGTCAAGAACCCGGTGGTGGAGATCTGGAAACACTCGAAGAAGAACGTGCTCATCGGCATCGGCCTGCGCATGGGGGAAAACGGAAACTCTTCCATCTACTCCGCCCTCTTGGTGTCATTCATCAGCATGCCCGCCGGAATCTTCGCCGGCGACAAGTTCATCGGTCCCACCGGCCTTCTCATTGCTGCCGGATTCGCTGCCGTGATGGTTGTGACGTTCGGAGCCCTGTCAGACCGCTTCGGCCGAGTCCCGGTGTACCGCTATGGCGCCCTGTTCCAGGCCATCATTGCGCTGCCCGCCTTCTACCTGGTCACGCTGGGCAATGTCACCCTCGTCTGGGTGGTAATGGTGGTGGGCATCTCCCTGGGCGTGCAGTCCATGCTGGGCCCCCAGTGCGCCCTGCTGCCGGAACTGTTCGGCTCCCAGCACCGCTTCACCGGCGTCGCCCTGAGCCGCGAACTGTCAGCCGTCATGGCCGGTGGCTTCGCTCCCATGATCGGCGTGGCACTCCTGGCCGCCACCGGCCACTCCTGGCTGGTGCCCGCAATCTACTCCCTGGTCCTGGCGCTGATCTCCTTCGGAACAACGTTCTTCACCCCGGAAACGGTCGGCCGTGACCTGATCCTTGTGGAGGATGCAAGCTAGGCGTACCGTACTCACACTGAAAGGTGGCCTCCCCATAACGGGGAGGCCACCTTTTGGCGTTAACGGCCCGCGCAGCCCGATGTGCCGTCCCCCTGCGCCGAGCGACTGGCTGCTTCCCGCCGACACAAAAGAGCCCCTGCTGCGGATTCCTGTTTCCAGGATCCACGGCAGGGGCTCTGTGGTGTGGGCCGGGGCCTGCGTTAGTAGAAGTGGACCGGGTCCACCAGGTGGGGGAGGTCGCCGCCGGCGAGGAAGATGCCCAGGTTGCTGCAGAAGCGCTCCGCGATCAGGCGGTTCTCCGCTGCGCTGAGCGCGGAGGTGTGCGGCGAGACCATCACCTTGGGGTGGTTCCACAGCGGGCTGTCCAGGGGCAGTGGTTCCACGGCAAAGACGTCGAGGCAGGCGTAGGACACCTGGCCGTTGCCGAGGGCTTCCAGCAGGGCGTCTTCGTCCACCACGGTGCCGCGGCCGACGTTCACAAACACCGTTCCCGGCTTCATCGCGGCAAACACCCCACGGTTGAACAACTTCTCCGTGTACGGCGTGCCGGGCAGCGTGTTGACGACGGCGTCCGCCGAGGCGAGCAGCCCAGCCAGTCCGTCGTTGCCGGCAACCTGCTCGATTCCTTCGATCGGCTCAACATTCCGCTTGGTGCCGCTGACGGTCATGCCCAGGGCGCGGGCGATCCGGGCCGTCTCCAGGCCGATTTCACCCAGACCGGTCACCACCAGTGTGGAACCGCTGACAAGACGGGTGGGGGTCCGCAGCTCGGGCCACACCTTGGCGGCCTGGTCCTGGGCCAGCTCGGCGCTGCGCTTGAAGCCGTTGAGGATCCCCAGGGCAGCGAATTCTGCCAGCGGCAGGGCGTGGACGCCGGCGGAAGTGGTCACTTTGAATTTGAGGAGTGTTTCCTGGTCCAGCCCGGATGCCTTGACGGCACCGCCGGCGCCGGCGGCCATGGCATGGACCCACTGGAGACGTGGATTGTCGCGCGCGATGCGGGCCAGGCCTGAGGGGCTTTCGTTGGGCAGGCCATAGAGCACCTGCGCCTGGTTGAGCATGGACCAGTACTGCTCCTCCTGCGCAGGAGTGCGTTTGAAGTCCGGATCCCCGGAGTGGTCCGCCGGAAAACGCTCCGGCGGAAGCAGGTCAGGCTCATAGAGAACAGTTACGGAGGGGTCTACGGCGCGGATGCGCTCCACCTGCTCTGCTTCGAGCGGGACGGCGATCGCGACGGTGGTTTTAGTCGTCATAGTGTTCATCATACTGAATAGCGGCTAGGATATTGGACAGATTTCCCTTCATTAACCACACAACGATGTGATTCGAGGCCTTAGATGGAAGACAGAGCAGCGGGCTTTGTAGGCCTGGGGCTGATGGGGCTGCCCATGGCGGCGAATCTGCTCCGCGCCGGCTGGGCGGTCACCGCCTTTAACCGTTCCGCGGGACCCCTGCAGGAGTTTGTAGCGCAGGGTGGCCACTCCGCGCCGGACGTTGGGACACTGCGGGACCTCCCGGTCATCGCGTTTATGCTCCCTGACCTGTCCTTCATCGAGGACGTAACGGCGGGTCTGCTGGTCAGCTGGCAAGAAACGCCGCCGCAGGCCGGTACCGCGGTGGTGGTCATGAGCTCAGTTTCACCGGCTAAGGTCCGGGACTTCGGACGCAAAGTCCAGGAGGCAAGCCAGGGCCGCGCCGCTGTGGTGGACGCCCCTGTCAGCGGCGGGACCAAGGGCGCTACGGAGGGGACACTGGCCATCATGGCCGGCGGTGCCGCGGACGATTTCCGGCGGCTCGAGCCATTCTTCAACGCGATGGGGACCACTGTCAGGCACATGGGCCCACTGGGCACGGGGTCGCTCGCCAAGGCCTGCAGCCAGCTCATTGTTGGAACCACGACGGCGGCGCTCGCCGAGGCGGCCGAGCTCGCCGAGCGTTCCGGGATGGATTCGGCGGCGCTTTTCAACGTTCTGGCCGGCGGCCTTGCCGGCAGCCGTGTGCTGGAGAATGTGGGACCGCGCCTGGTCCGAAAGGACTACACGCCAACGGGCCCGGCGAAATTTATGCACAAGGACCTGTCCTTTGTGCTCGAGTCAGCCCGGGCGGCCGGCGCTGCCGTGCCGATGGCGACAGCCGGCGTCGAGCTTTACGCCGAACTCAAGCGCCAGGGCCTTGGCGATCAGGACCTTGCCGTGGTCCGCCAGGTCATTTCGAATCTGAGCGACAACACCAATAACGCGGGAACTGCGGAATCCGCGACGAAAGGGACAGCTACACCATGAGTGGACTTTTTGACCTAACGGGGCGGGTTGCCCTGGTGACGGGCTCGAGCCGGGGGATTGGTAATGCGTTGGCGCGGGCGTTGGCGGATGCCGGGGCGACGGTGGTGCTGAACGGGATCAACGCGGAGCGGCTCAAAGCGGCCGAGGCTGCGATGGCCGCGGACTTTGCGCCGGGGCGGGTCCATAGTGTCGCGTTTGATGTCACGAGCGATGCCGAGGCTGCCCGGGGTATTTCGTGGGTGGAGGAGCACGTGGGGCCGTTGCAGATCCTGGTGAACAATGCCGGGATCCAGCACCGGGTGCCGATGCTGGAACTCGACGTCGCGGACTGGGAGCGGGTGATCAGGACGGATCTGACGAGCGCGTTCCTGGTGGGGCGTGAGGCTGCCCGGCACATGATCCCGCGGGGCAGGGGCAAGATCATCAATATCTGTTCGGTGCAGACGGACCTGGCCCGGCCCACGATCGCCCCGTATGTGGCGGCGAAGGGCGGGTTGCGGAACCTGACCCGGGCCATGACGGCGGAGTGGGCGGGGTCCGGGCTGCAGATCAACGGGATCGCCCCGGGCTACATCCATACGGAGATGACGCAGAACCTGGTGGACGATGAGCAGTTCAATGCCTGGATCCTGGGCCGGACCCCGGCGCACCGGTGGGGAACGGTGAAGGACCTGGCGGGCCCGGCGGTGTGGCTGGCCTCGGACGGTTCGGATTTTGTGAACGGACAGACGATCTTCATCGACGGCGGAATGACGGTGGTGGTCTGATGGGCACCTCAGCAGTGGCTCAGGGGACCGAAGCAACAGTTCTGCCTGCGTCGGGTGCGGCGGTGGTGGCGCATGCGGCCGGGGACCTGCGGATCGAGGAGGTCCCCCTGGCGGCACCGGCCGCGGACGAGGCCGTGGTGGAGGTTTCCTACGGCGGGATCTGCGGGTCGGACCTGCATTACTGGCTGCACGGGGCGGCGGGGGAGTCCATTCTGAGAGCCCCGATGGTGCTGGGGCATGAGATTTCCGGGACCGTGGTCCGGGCCGCGGCGGACGGGACCGGCCCGGCCGCAGGCACCCTGGTCGCGGTCCACCCGGCCACCCCGGGCCCCGGTGCGGGGGAGGTGCGGTGGCCGGCGGACCGGCCCAACCTCTCCCCGGGCTGTACGTATCTGGGCAGCGCGGCGCAGTTCCCGCACACCGACGGCGCGTTTGCCCGTTACGTGAACCTGCCTTCCCGGATGCTGCGGGTGCTCCCGGCGGGCGTGGATCTGCGGACCGCGGCGCTGATCGAGCCGGCCGCCGTGGCTTGGCACGCCGTCGCCCGGGCCGGGGACGTGGCCGGCAAGAGCGTGTTGGTGATCGGCTGCGGCCCGATCGGTGCGCTGGCCGTCGCGGTCCTCAAACGTGCCGGCGCCGCCTGGATCACCGCCGTCGACGTCCATGCCAAACCGCTGGAGATCGCGTCCGCCGTCGGAGCGGATCACACCCTGCAGGCCGGGGACGCGGACGCGATCGCCGCGGTGCAGGCCGACGTCGTCATCGAGTCCTCGGGCAGCCACCACGGCCTGGCCTCAGCCATCCAGGGCGTTGGGCGCGGCGGGACCGTGGTCATGGTCGGGCTGCTGCCCACCGGGCCCCAGCCGGTCCTGATCTCTTTGGCCATCACCCGGGAACTGGACCTGCGCGGATCCTTCCGCTTCAACAACGAAATCGACGACGTCATCACCGCCCTCGCCGACGGCACCCTCCACATCGGCCCCGTCATCACCCACGAATACCCCCTCAGCCAAGGACTCGAAGCCTTCGAGACCGCCAAAAACTCCGCCGCATCAGGAAAAGTCCTCCTCAACTTCCAACCGGAATATCTGAGTGATTGAGCGCGAACGGACACTTGAGGCCCCGCTCAAAGGGGGCTTAAGTGTCCGTTCGCGCTTAAGTCCGGCGGACCGGAATGAACACCCTGGGCTGGTCCGTCCACGTTCCTGACAGCCGGGACGTGGTGCGGCGCATGATCTGTTCGGATGCGGCCCGGGCCGTGGCGGCGTCCCCGGCGGCGACCGCCTCGGCGAGATCGACGTGCCATTGGAGCGCTCCCTCGTGGGGGTGGTCCGGCATTAGTCCGTGGACCGTGCGCCCCGTCAGGGTCTCCGCCACTTGCCCCATCAGGTTGGCGAACATTTCGTTGCCCGATCCGGAAAGCAGGACCGAGTGAAAAGCGATGTCCAGCTCCAGGAACTTCTGCGCGTCCCCGGTGTGGCCGGCGTCGCGCAGGGCATGGGCGATGTCCACCAGTTCCCGCCGCAGCTGCGCCGGTGCGTTGTTCGCGGCCAGCTCGGCCGCGGCGGGCTCGACGGCGGAGCGCAGTTCGATCAGTGACCGCAGCTGGGCGCCGCGGGCGTCGCTGGACAGCCGCCAGCGGATGACCTGGGAATCGAAGGGGTTCCAGCGGCTCGGCGGCAGCACGCGGATCCCCACCCGCTTGGTGGTTTCCACGAGGCCCAGGGACTGAAGGACCCGCACAGCCTCGCGGACCACGGAACGCGAAACCTGCAGTTCTTCCTCAAGGTGCTCGGCCAGCATGATGTGTCCGGTGGGCAGCTCGCCCGTGATGATCCGCGTGCCAAGGTTCTCAATGGCACGGTGGTGCAGGCTGGTCGACATGGACTCAAGCCTAAACTGGGATTGACTGGCCCCGTTCCACAAAGTGGGCACCGCTTCCCTCAAACCGATTGAATATATATGCTTTATTAGGATCCATCGGTTCGTGACAGCGTGCTTCGCAGCGAACGCGGAGCCATCTGCACATCCATTGCACAACGAAATTGGAGTTTTGATGTCTGCACACATCGGTGTCACCGGCCTTGCGGTGATGGGCGCCAACCTGGCCCGCAACCTGGCCCGCAACGGCTTCACCGTTGCCCTGCACAACCGGTCCGTCGAAAAGACTGACGCGCTGCTCGAAAAGCACGGTACGGACGGCGACTTCGTCCGCACCGAAACCCTGCAGGAACTTGTTGACTCCCTGGAGAAGCCCCGCCGTGTCCTGATCATGGTCAAGGCCGGCAAGCCCGTTGACTCGGTCATCGAGCAGCTTGAACCGCTGCTGGAAGCCGGCGACATCATTATCGATGCCGGAAACTCCCACTACGAGGACACCCGCCGCCGCGAAGCCGCGCTGGCGAAGAAGGACCTGCACTTCGTGGGCGTCGGCGTCTCCGGTGGCGAAGAAGGTGCCCTGAACGGTCCGTCCATCATGCCCGGCGGCTCCAAGGAGTCCTATGACGCCCTCGGACCGCTGCTGGAAAAGATTTCAGCCAAGGTCGACGGCGAGCCTTGCTGCGCATGGATAGGCACCGACGGTGCCGGCCACTTCGTCAAGATGGTCCACAACGGCATCGAATACGCCGACATGCAGGTCATCGGCGAGGCCTTCGACCTCCTCCGCTCCGGCGCGGGCATCGAGCCTGCGGAGCAGTCCAAGATCTTCACCGAGTGGAACAAGGGCGAGCTGTCGTCCTTCCTCATCGAAATCTCGGCAGAGGTCCTCGGCCACGTTGACGCGAAGACCGGCAAGCCGTTTGTTGACATTGTGGTGGATGCCGCAGGCCAGAAGGGCACCGGCCGCTGGACGGTCATCTCCGCCCTCGAGCTCGGTTCCCCGGTCTCCGGCATCGCCGAGTCCGTCTTCGCGCGTGGCCTGTCTTCGCAGGCTGAGCAGCGCAAGCTGGGCCAAGAACTGCTGGCCGGCGCGGAAGCATCCGTGGAAATCCCGGAGACTTTCGTCGAAGATGTCCGCCAGGCACTCTACGCCTCCAAGCTGGTCTCCTACGCCCAGGGCATGGACATGCTGACGTCCTCCGCCAAGGAATACGGCTGGGACCTCAAGCTGGACGAGATCGCCTCTCTCTGGCGCGCAGGCTGCATCATCCGTGCGGAGCTGCTCAAGGACATCACCAAGGCCTACGCCGCCGAGGAAAAGCCGGCCAACCTGCTGTTCGCCCCGGCCTTCACCCAGGCGATTGCCGACGCCCTCCCGGCGTGGCGCCGCGTGGTTGCCACGGCTGTCCAGCTGGGCATCCCGGTTCCCGTGTTCTCCTCGTCCCTGGCCTACTACGACGGCCTGCGCCGCAAGCGTGTGGCCGCAGCGCTGATCCAGGGCCAGCGTGACCTCTTCGGCGCGCACACCTACGGCCGCGTCGACGCTGAGGGCACGTTCCACACCCTGTGGGGCGAGGACAAGTCCGAAATCGAAGCAGTGGACACGCACTAATCCCCATGCTCTGATTGCATCAAGCTGCAAACCCTGCGGCCGGCACTTCCCGGATATTCTGGGAGCTGCCGGCCGTTGGCGTTTCCGGCAGCAGCCGCGGTGTCCGTCCATCCAAGGAGTCAGAATGCCCAAGCTAGTCGCATTTGTTACGGGAGCCTCCACGGGTATCGGCTTCGAGGCGGCGAAGAAGCTCAGCAGCCATGGCTTCATCGTCTACGCCGGCGCCCGCCGCGTGGACAGGATGGAGCCGCTGAAAGCGCTTGGCGTCCAGGTCCTGGCACTGGACGTGACGGACGACGATTCGATGCGCGCCGCCGTCGGCCGTGTCCTGGAAGAGCGCGGGCGGATAGACGTCCTGGTCAACAACGCCGGCTACGGCTCCTATGGGGCGCTGGAAGACGTGGATCTGGCCGAAGGCCGGCGCCAATTCGAAGTGAACGTCTTTGGCCTTGCCAGAATGACCCAGCTGGTCCTGCCGGCCATGCGGAGTGCGGGCCGGGGCAGGATCATCAACATCTCGTCCATTGGCGGAAAATTCTACGAACCCCTTGGTGCCTGGTACCACGCCACGAAGTTCGCCGTTGAGGGCATGAGCGATGCACTGCGGCTGGAAATGAAGCCGCACGGCATCGACGTCGCCATCATTGAGCCGGCAAGTACGCTCAGCGAATGGGGCCGGATTTCCGCTGACGGGCTGCTGGCCAGCAGCGGCGAGGGGCCGTACGCTGCCCAGGCAAAGCACATGGCGGATGTCCTGGCGTCCACGGACAGGCCGGAAACGTCGACGCAGCCAGCGGTGATTGCTGCGGCTGTACTGCACGCGGCCACGGCTGCGCGTCCCCGGACCCGGTATCCGGTGGGCAGGGGAGCGGCAGCCATTCTGGGCCTGCGGCGCGTCCTGCCGGACCGGCTCTATGACGCGGTGGTCATGGCAGTCCTGAAGCGTGTTGCCGGGTAGAGGCTGCAGTAACAGATCAGATCCGGTATTCGATGTCGTACTCGGCCGGATCCACTGCGGGCTTGGTTTCGCGCTGGGCATCGCGGTGGCGCCACTTGGCGGGCACTCCGGTGACAATCGATTCCGGCGGCGCGTCCTTGACCACCACGGCGTTGGCGCCCACGGCGCTGTCCCGGCCGATGGTGATGGGTCCCAGGATCTTGGCCCCGGCACCGATGGTGACCCGGTCCTCAATGGTGGGGTGGCGCTTGACCTTGGCCAGGGAGCGGCCGCCCAGCGTGACGCCGTGATAGATCATCACGTCTTCGCCGATTTCGGCGGTCTCGCCGATGACCACTCCCATGCCGTGGTCGATGAAGAAGCGCCGGCCGATCGTGGCGCCGGGATGGATCTCGATACCGGTCAGGAAGCGGCCCAGCTGCGACACCAGCCGCGCCGGGAACCGCAGCCCCGGGGTCTGCCACATCCGGTGCGTCAGCCGGTGGATCCAGATGGCGTGCAGCCCCGAATAAGCGAAAAAATTCTCAAAAGAACCTCGAGCCGCCGGGTCGTGGGACCGGGCGGCGTCGAGGTCTTCCTTCAGTCTTGCGAAAAAGCCCACAAAGTTCTTTCTACAGGAAACGGGGCGACAACGGACTGATCAGCCGCGGATGTCGTCATAGAGCACAGTGGAGATGTAACGCTCACCGAAGTCGCACACAACCGCCACGATCAGCTTGCCGGCATTCTCCGGACGCTTGGCAAGTTCCAGGGCACCCCAGACGATGGCGCCGGAGGAGATGCCGCCGAGGATGCCTTCCTTGACGCCGAGTTCACGGGCGACGCGGACGGAATCCTCCAGGGTGGCGTCCAGGACTTCGTCGTAGACGTTGGTGTCCAGGATTTCAGGGATGAAGTTCGCACCGATGCCCTGGATCTTGTGCGGCCCGGGAGCGCCGCCGTTCAGGATGGCGGAGTCCTTCGGCTCGATGGCCACGATCTGGACGTCAGGATTGCGTTCCTTCAGGACCTGGCCGACGCCGGTGACGGTGCCGCCGGTGCCGATGCCGGCGACGAAGATGTCCACCTTGCCGTCGGTGTCGGACCAGATTTCCTCGGCGGTGGTGGTGCGGTGGATCTCAGGGTTGGCTTCGTTGGCGAACTGCTGGGCCCAGATGGAGTTCTCCGTGTTGGCGACGATTTCCTGGGCCTTTTCCACAGCGCCGCGCATGCCCTCGGAACCCGGGGTCAGCACAATTTCAGCACCGAACGCCCGCAGCATAACGCGGCGTTCGGTGGACATGGTCTCGGGCATGGTCAGGATGACCTTGTAGCCGCGGGCAGCGCCCACCATGGCCAGGGCGATGCCGGTGTTGCCGGAGGTGCCTTCAACGATGGTGCCGCCGGGCTTGAGGGCGCCGGACTTCTCGGCGGCGTCAACGATGGCCACACCGATGCGGTCCTTGACGCTGTTGGCCGGGTTGTAGAACTCCAGCTTGACGGCCACAGTGGCGCCCAGGCCCTCGGTGAGCCGGTTCAGGCGGACCAGCGGAGTGCCGCCGACCAGCTGCGTTACATCGTCATAGATCCGTGCCATGTAGATATGCCTATCTCTCAAGAGTGAATGCTGAGGTCAGCCTAACGATGGCTGAGCGGCCGCTGCTAAGCATTAAGCCATGCAGAGTAATATTTCCTGGCCTTCGCGAGCTTCGGATTGATGATCACCTGGCAGTAGCCCTGCTCGGGATACTTGGCGTAATAGTCCTGGTGGACGTCTTCCGCCACATGGAACCGTGGCAGCCGGCTGACCTCGGTCACAATCGGGTGCGACCACAGCGCCTGGTTCCGTTCGATGGCTTCCTCGAAGAGAATCTTCTCCTCGGTGGTCTCATAGAACATGGACGAGCGGTACTGCGTGCCCACGTCGTAGCCCTGGCGGTTGAGCGTGGTGGGATCGTGCAGCGCGAAGAACATGTCCAGGATGACCTCGGCCGGGATGACGGACTCGTCGAAGGTGACCGCCACGACCTCAGCGTGGCCCGTGGTTCCGCCGCAGACGGAGTAGTAGTCAGGCCGGGGGTCATGGCCGCCCGTGTAGCCGGAAATCACCGAGGAGACTCCCTTGGTTTTCTGGTAGACA
This sequence comes from Pseudarthrobacter sulfonivorans, assembly GCF_001484605.1. Lineage (NCBI taxonomy): Bacteria > Bacillati > Actinomycetota > Actinomycetes > Micrococcales > Micrococcaceae > Pseudarthrobacter > Pseudarthrobacter sulfonivorans. The sequence continues at coordinate 4,308,202 of NZ_CP013747.1, forward strand.
GCATCAAGGCACCAGAAGCAGCCCCCGCCAAGAACAAAAGTTTTCATGTCCTCTTCAATGGTTGAGCGCGCCGGATGATTCCCAGACCACCCTACGAGACTTTGAAAGATGCCGGGCAAACGGCCCGATGGGGTAAAACTGAGACTATGGAATCTGCAGACACCGGCGTTACAGATGCGGACAAGCACGACGACGGCACCCTTACGGGGGAGGACGCTGCAGCGGATGGTCCGGCTGCTCCCACGCTGGGCCAGGTGCTGCTGGCGGTCGAGGAACTCTGGCCCGAGTCGCTGGCCGAAAACTGGGACGAAGTAGGGCTCGTGGCCGGCCACCCGTCAGCGCCCGTGACCAGGGTGATGTTCGCCGTTGATCCCACGCTCACGGTGATCGAGGAAGCGGTGGAATGGGGTGCCGAGCTCCTGATCACCCACCACCCGCTGCTTCTCAAAGGGGTCACGTCCGTGGCCGCTACCACCGCCAAGGGCCAGGCCATCCACCGTCTCATCGAGTCTGGCACCGCGCTCCTGACCGTCCACACCAACGGTGATTCCGCCGTCGGGGGCGTTTCCGACGTCCTGGCTGATGCGCTGGGACTGGAGGGCGTCGTCCCGCTGACCGTTGCCGCAAACGGCCTGCCCGAGGAAGGCATCGGACGCGTGGGTGATCTGGCGGACGTGATGAGCCTGGGCGATTTCGCAGCCAGGGTGTTCGGCATCCTGCCGTCGGTGGCCGGGGGAGTCCGCGTGTCCGGGGATAAGGATGGGCTGGTGCGGCGTATTGCGGTTTGCGGCGGGGCGGGGGATTCCCTGTTCAACGAGGTGCGGGCCAACAATGCCGACGTCTATGTCACCGCCGACCTCCGGCACCATCCGGCGTCCGAAGCCCGCGAAGCGGCAGTGAACGGCCGGCCGTACCTGATTGACGTTTCGCACTTCGCCAGCGAATGGCTCTGGCTGCCCGCCGCGGCGTCGGCACTGGGCAATGTGCTCGCCGATCAGGGCCACGACGTCGAGATCCAGGTAAGCACCACCAACAGCGATCCGTGGGACTTCATTCTGACTCCGGGCTAAGCCTGGCGTGCGGGGCCCCGGGGGACCCTAGCGAGCCCGGGGAGCACGCTAGGCGCTAGAGTCTATACAGCGCCGATACGGTGCCCGGCTTCGGCCGGATTGGATTCAGCGGAGGTAAATAGTGGCCAAGGCAGCACCGGCGGAACAGTTGAAGTTGCTCGAACTGCAGGGGCTGGACGCAAAGCTCAAGTCCCTGTCCAACCGCCGCCGGGCCCTGGAAACCGATCCCCGGATCGAGGACCTGCAGTCTGCCCTGTCCGTCGCCAACGGTGAACTCGGCTCCGCCAAGATGGCTGTCCATGACGCCGAAGCAGAGCTGAAGCGTGCAGAGGCCGACGTCGAACAGGTCGCCTCCCGCATCGAACGCGACGAAGCCCGGCTCAACAGCGGAACGGGGCTGTCAAAGGACCTCGTGGCCCTGCAGAAGGACATCGCGTCACTGAACAGGCGCCGCTCCGACCTTGAGGACGTGGAGCTGGAAGTTCTGGAACGCCTGGATTCCTTGCGCGAACGGCAGGCGGCCCAGCAGCTCATCGTGGACAACGTCCAAGGCTCTTTCGGCGGCATCCGGGCCGAACTCGATGAGGCCCTGGCCGAAGTGGCCGCTGAAGCGACCGTTGTCAGCGGGAAGCGCGCCGAATTCGCTGCAGAACTCGACGCCGGGATGCTGGCTGTCTACGAAAAGACGCTGGCAAAGCGGGGAGTGGGCGCCGCCCGGTTGTTCCACGGAACCTCTGAAGCCTCCGGCATGAAGCTGAGCCCCGGCGACCTCGCAGAAATCAAGGCCGCCGCCGAAGACGACATTGTGTTCTGCCCGGATTCGGGTGCCATCCTGGTGCGCTCCGCCGAGTGGAACACCCCCGCCCCAACTGCCTAGCAGCCCATGTAGGTAGCGCTAACTGTCGTTTTGAACGTTCAAAACGACAGTTAGTGCTACCTAGTTGGGAAGGATGATATTCAGGGCGTGCGGTTTCCGCGCTGAACCGTCAACCAACTCCGCGTCCCATTTCTCGCGCGCGGCCTTCAGCAGCTGTACCGGGGTCTGCGGGGCGTTGCCGCGGCGGGCCAGCAGGTGCCGTGCCAGCTCGCCGCGCGTGTGCTTGGCGAAGTGGCTGACCACCTTGCGTACACCGTTGACCTCGGTGAATACGTTGACAGCCACCGTCTGATCCGGCGGCGGTGCCCATGCCACGGCATACGTGCTGGAGCGGCAGTCCACGAGCAGATGTCCGGACACCGACTCCGCGAGTGCCTCCAAAAGCTGCGGCTTCCAGAACGAGGCGAGGCGGCCGACGTCGGGCAGTGCCGTTCCCATCGACAGCCGGTAGGCGGGCACACTGTCGGCGAAGCGGATGGCACCCCACAGGGCCGAGATCACCAGCACCGAAACATCGGCCTTCCGGCGCTGCGGCGGGGTCAGCGTTTTGTAGCCGAGGGCGTCGTACAGAACGCCCGAATAGATCTGGTGCGCAGGGGCCGCCGGTTCGGCGTGGAGCCGGGTGTTGCGTTCGACGTCGTCCTGCAGTGATGCGCCGACGCCGAGCAGCGCGAGGGCATCCTCATGTGCACTCACCGTCCCCAGCGCTTCCAGGACCTTGGCCCGGTAGGTGTTGAGTTCAGGAAAACTCAGTGACGGCCAGTCGACGGCGGACCCGCGGACTGCGGGGGTCTTGCCTTCGGAGGGGGGAAGCAGAATCAGCACCGTACGATCCTACCGGCGACGGAGGGGCCTCCTTCCGGCGGTAGACTGGCTGCGGATGGGTTGACCAGGCGGCCGCGCGTCACGCAAGTGGCTCGAGGAACGTCCGGGCTCCGCAGGGCAGGGTGGTGGGTAACGCCCACTCGGGGTAACCCGCAGGCCAGTGCCACAGAGAACAGACCGCCTGCGTCTTCCGGCAACGGAGGCTCAGCAGGTAAGGGTGAAACGGTGGTGTAAGAGACCACCAGCTTCCCGGGTGACCGGGAAGGCTAGGTAAACCCCACCCGGAGCAAGGCCAGACAGGACACGTTTGAGGGCTGCCCGCCCGAGTGTCCGGGTAGGCCGCTGGAGGGCGTCGGCAACGGCGTCCGTAGATGGATGGCCGCTACTCCCGCGCTGGTAACGGCACGGGAGCACAGAACCCGGCGTATCGGTCAACCCATCCAACACCACCCGCCGGGCACCGACCCGCCCCGCATGTGAGTGATTTCACGCCGGTTGCGGCGGTCCGCGGTGTCGCTCCAGCCTAGAATAGAGAGCGAACGTAGAAGTTCTGCCGCCGGGTCTGCGTTCGCAGCCGGTGGCTTTTCTTTACGCTTCTCCACGGCACCCGGGATGGACCGCATCCTGCCGGTGCCAGAGCCCCTGGACAACATCAGGTGGCCGCCAACCGCGTACGACGACGTATGCGGCTGAACCGAGGAAGGTAGTTCTGTGAGCCAGACGTCAGATTCTTGTCTTGATACGTGGATGGGCCGGGAGGCTCTCGCCGAGGCCATGATTCCGGTGATTGGCCGGCTGTACCGCGAAAACAACGTGGTGACCAGCATTCACGGCCGCAGCCTGATCAACAAGTCCACCATGAACATCCTCAAGGCGCACCGTTTCGCCCGCCGCATGAGCAACACCGAGCTCCTGCTCGAAGAGACCGCACCGCTGCTGAACATCCTGGCTCAGCTGGAACTTGGTGCGGCGGCCATCGACGTCGCCCGCCTGGCAGAGAAGTTCAAGGCAGAAGGCGACGGCGCCACCCTGGAAGAGTTCCTCCGCGCCGAGCTTGCCGAGGTAGTGGGCAAACGTGGCGGCGATGACCGCACCAGCACCGACGTTGTGCTGTACGGCTTTGGCCGGATCGGCCGCCTCCTGGCGCGCCTCCTCATCGAAAAGGCAGGCGGCGGCCACGGCCTTCGCCTTCGCGCCATTGTGGTGCGCCGCGGCTCGGACAAGGACCTCACCAAGCGCGCCAGCCTCCTGCGCCGCGACTCGGTCCACGGCTCGTTCGAGGGCACCATCCGGGTGGACGAGGACGCCAACACCATCACCGCGAACGGTGTCCAGGTCCAGGTCATCTACTCGGACAACCCCGCCACGATCGACTACACCGCGTACGGCATCCACAACGCCCTGGTGGTGGACAACACCGGCCGCTGGCGTGACGCCGAGGGCCTGTCCCAGCACCTGCAGAGCAACGGCGTTGCCCGCGTGCTCCTCACCGCCCCGGGTAAGGGCGCGCTGAAGAACATCGTGCACGGCATTAACCACGGCAGCATCGAGGACACGGACCAGATCGTGTCCGCGGCGTCCTGCACCACGAACGCCATCACCCCGGTCCTGAAGGCCATCAACGACAAGTTCGGTGTTATTCACGGCCACGTTGAGACGGTCCACTCCTTCACGAATGACCAGAACCTGATCGACAACTTCCACAAGGGTGACCGCCGCGGCCGCTCCGCCGCGCTGAACATGGTGATCACCGAAACCGGTGCGGCCACCGCTGTGGCGAAGGCACTGCCCGAGCTGCTGGGCAAGCTCACGGGAAGTTCCATCCGCGTCCCCACCCCGGACGTCTCGCTGGCCATCCTGAACCTGAGCCTGGAAAACGGAACCACCAAGGATGAAGTGAACGACTACCTGCGCCAGATGTCACTGCATTCGGACCTGCGCAAGCAGATCGACTACATCGATTCGCCGGAGGTTGTTTCCACCGATTTCGTCGGGTCACGCCGTGCCGGCATCGTGGACGGCCTCGCCACCATCGCCAATGACAAGAACGTCATCCTCTACGTCTGGTACGACAACGAGTTCGGCTACAGCTGCCAGGTAGTCCGGGTCATGGAGGAGATGGCCGGCGTCAACCCGCCGTCCTTCCCCGCCAAGGAAGCCGCTGCTGCCTTGGCCGCAATCGCCGTCTAGGCCCGTCTGCCGGGCTGGCTGCCCGACATTCCCGGCTGATTCGCTGGAATCAGCCGGGAATCGGGACCACACTGGTGGCATGGATAACGAAACTCTCCACGAGACCACCCTTGAACACGCCCTCGACGTCGCCAAGGCCAACCACAAAGAAGCCATCAGGCTCCTGGAGCAGGCCCGTGCGTCCCGGGCTTCCGGCGACGTCGGCGACGACCGCGTGCGCCAGCTCGAAGGGCTCCTCAAGGTTGCCGAAGAAGACCTGCGCCGCGTAGCCCGGGAGCAGTAGCCGGCCATAGCAGTAGGCGGAACACCCGGGCCACTCGTCCTCCCCATTGTGGATAACCGCATGGGTGTCAGTGGGGTGGCCTAGGCTCTTCTGGTGCATTACATTTCCGGAAGAGCCGGTTGCCCATGACCGTCAGCTGGCGTGCCTACCGCCGTGCCCGCCGCCGCTCGAGGCAGGCCTGGGCTCTGCTGGCGGTGCTGGCCCTGTCCGCAGTGGGCTCCGCGGGGTGGTTTTTCACCGCGGGCCAGTTCGTTGCGGCAGAACCGGCAATCGCCGGGCCCCGCGAGGCGCCTGTTTTCGACGGGACCTGGATGAAGCCCGTGATCCCGGTGCACGCTGTACCGCAGGGGAGTGCCCTGACCGCCCTCGAGCGGCTTTCCGTCAAGGGACGGGCTCCCAAGGACAATTACCAGCGGGAGGCCTTCGGGCAGGCCTGGCTGGACGTGGACCGGAACGGCTGCGACACCCGTAATGACATCCTCCGCAGGGACCTCACCGCTGTGGGCTTCACGGAGGGTTCCAAATGCAAGGTAGTGTCAGGGTCCATCCATGAGCCGTACACGGGCAAAGCCATGGAGTTCCGGCGTGGCCCGGAAAGCAGCAAGGAAATCCAGATTGATCACGTGGTGGCGCTCAGTGACGCGTGGCAGAAAGGCGCACAGGGGCTGACCCTGCAGCAGCGCCAGAGCCTGGCCAACGATCCGATAAACCTCATCGCCGCGGACGGTCCTGCAAATCAGCAGAAGAGCGCAAGCGACGCCGCCAGCTGGCTGCCGAAGAACAAAAACATCCGCTGCCATTACGTGGCCCGCCAGATCTCGGTGAAGGCATCCTATGGACTGTGGGTCACGCAGCCGGAGAGGGATGCGATGAAGCGCGTCCTGGACTCCTGCCCGGACCAGCCAACCATTACCGCGAGGTAATGCGTCGGCTCAGTGGCCGAACGGGTCCGGATCCACGCCGGGCATCCAGGTCAGGCCGGGCACACCCCAGCCGCTCTTCTTGGCCAGTTTCATGGCCTTCCGTGCATAGCGGTCCATCAGCCGGTTGACGTAGAGCTTTCCGTCGAGGTGGTCGTATTCGTGCTGGATGACCCGTGCGAACCATCCGGTCGCTTCGAACTCCACAGGCTGCCCTTGGCCGTCAAATCCTTCCACCCGCGCCCACTCCGCACGCTTGAGCGGGTATGCGCCGCCGGGGAAGGAGAGGCAGCCTTCTTCCTCTTCCTCGGGGTCCGGCAGCGCGCCAGAGATCTTGGACAGGGTCAGTACCGGGTTTACCAGGACCCCGATGGGCGGTGCGCCGTCGTCATTGGGGTACTTGTACACAAAGATTCTTTTGCCCACACCAACCTGCGGCGCCGCCAGGCCCACGCCGTTGGCGGCGTCGTTGGTTTCAAACATGTCCGCGATCAGGGTGCGCAGTTCGTCGTCGAAAACCTCCACCTCGGCGGCGCGGCGGTGCAGCACCGGTTCACCCCAGACGGTGATTGGCAGAACTGTCATGTCAGGCGGCCCTTCGTGCGTGCGGCGTGGCGCCGGCGGTTATGCAAAAAAATGGAGGCCGTACCGGATATCCGGTACGGCCTCCAAATGGACGGCTTTTACTGCCGCCCTACAAGGGTGAGCTACGGGGGTTGAACCCGCGACCTCCTGGACCACAACCAGGCGCTCTGCCAACTGAGCTAAGCCCACCATGTGCCCCACAGATTTCCCGGTGGTCCGGTGCTCTGGAAAGGCAACTCAAATAGCTTACCTGCTGTTTGAGGGTGCTTGCGCCACTTTTTGGGGTTTTGCGAAAATTTCCGCCAAACGTGGCGCAGATTACTCTTTCGGAATACCTGCTGTGCCCGGCGAGGCAGTGATGCGCTGGGCGACTTCGCGGGCCGTGGCGCTGTCAGGCCCCGGAGCCGGAACGAAAACCGCCTCGCGGTAGTAGCGGAGCTCGTCGATGGAATCCTGGATGTCACCCAGGGCGCGGTGGCCGCCCTTCTTGGCGGGGGACTGGAAGTAAGCCCGGGCGAACCAGCGGCGGGAGAGTTCCTTAATGGTGCTCACGTCGATCACGCGGTAATGCAGGTGCTCCACAACGGCCGGCATGTCGCGGGATAGGAAGACGCGGTCGGTCCCTACGGAGTTGCCGCCCAGCGGTGCCTTGCGCGGGTCCGGCACCCACTTTTCGATGTATTCCATCACGGCGGCTTCGGCCTCGGCCATGGTCTTGCCGTGCGGCAGTTCCTTGAGCAGCCCGGACCGGGTGTGCATGTCCCTCACGAAGTCGTTCATCTGGGCGAGGGCAGCATCCTCAGGCTTGATCACCACGTCCACACCGTCGCCGAGAATGTTGAGCTCTGAGTCCGTCACCAGCGCCGCCACCTCGATCAGGGCGTCGTTCTTGATGTCCAGGCCGGTCATTTCGCAGTCGATCCAGACGATGCGTTCGTTAGATATAGGCACCGGACCAGCCTACCGTTTAGCTCCGGCGCAACCGTCCGATGCTAGGATTTCGGGTACATGGGGCGAGGATTTTGCCGCTGTGCAGTGTCTGCGCGGCCCGGGCGGCCACAGCCGCCCGCGGGACTGAAGCGCCGAGTGTAAAGAGATTGGACGATCCTGAGATGACGGCGCCTGTGCCTGCAACGGGGGAGATGGCGGCCAGCGTGATCCCGGAGCCCGGTGCGGCAGAAGTGGATAACGCCAGGTCCCCCATCCTTGCCGGTCTTGTCGGCTCGGTGCTTATGGTGTTCGGATCCCTCGGCGTCGGCTGGCTGGCCCCCGTTTCCGAACTCCGCCGCGTACCGATCTTTATCTGGATGCGGACGGAGGCCATCGGCGTTGCCCTGGCCATCGTGCTGGTTGCGGTAGGCGGCATGCTCCTGGTCCGCTCCTGGCTGAGGCTCGGCCAGCGGGTCCGCGTATGGGGGCCGGCGGCGCGAAAGGCAACGCTGCAGGCCATCGCAGCATGGGGCCTGCCGTTGATGTTCACCGTCCCGCTCTTCAGCCGCGACGTGTATGCCTACATTGGTCAGGGCAGGCTGATGGTGGAGGGGTTCAACCCCTACGAGAACGGCATCTCGGCGTTGTCCAACTATTTCCAGCTTGGCGCCGACAAGCAGTGGACTGAAGCTCCCGTGCCGTACGGCCAGCTGTTTCTGTGGATCGAGCAGTTTGTGGTCTGGTCCACCAACGTCCAGCCCGAGGCCAGCGTGATGCTTTTCAGGCTCGTGGCGCTGTTTGGTGTGGTCCTCTGTGTCATCTACGTGCCCAAGCTGGCCGAGCTTCACGGCGTCAATCCGCACCGCGCCTTGTGGCTCACCGCGGCCAACCCCCTGTTCCTCACCAACTTCATCGCCAGCGTCCACAACGATGCCCTCATGATCGGGTTGGCCCTTGCCGGGCTGTACTACGCGGCCACCAGGCGCGTGGTGCTGGGCATAGTCCTCGTCACTCTTTCCATCGCCGTCAAGCCCATCACCATCGTTTTCCTGCCGTTCATCGGCCTGATCTGGGCAGGCAAGAACGCCGGCTGGCCGCGGAAATTCCTGTTCTGGGGACTGACCGGAGGGCTGAGCCTGGCCATTCTGTACGGCCTGAGCCTCGTCAACGGGTTCGGCTTCGGCTGGATCAATGGGCTGTCCGCCCCTGGCAGCCTCTTCATTTGGTACGCGCCGGTGGGCTTGGTGGGGCTGATGGTCGCTTCCGTTTCGAACGCCTTCGGCCTCGACGGGTGGACGCTCGCCGACTGGGTGTTCGACGCCGGCAAAATACTTGCCGTAGGCATCGTCGCCTTCCAGATATTCAGGGGTGAGCATGAGCGGCTGATCCGCCGCCTCACCTTGGGCTTTGCGGCCATTGTGGTGCTGGCGCCGATGATCCAGGCCTGGTACGTGGTGTGGCTCATCCCGCTGTTCGCGGTGACAGGCATCCGCAATGACTGGCAGGTCAAGGCCCTGTATTTCATCGTGTCGTTCTTCATGATCTACGCCATTTCTGACCAGCTGGAGGTATTTCCCTACCTCCAGACCGAGGACCTGGGACTTGCCCTGGTCCTGGCCCGCTTCGCGGCGGCGATTACCGGCCTGCTTTTTGCCATGTACCTGATCTTCATGGATCCGGACACCAAAAGGCTTTTCCGGAAGTCGGCCGAACCGGTGACCGAACGCCCCGTTATCTAGTCTCCGCAGGCGCGGTTATCCGGCGCCGGTGATTCCCGCCGTCGTGCCCTGTTCCAGATGCCGCAAGGCTTCCTTCCGGGACAGCGGACTCAACCGCGTGCCCTTTTCCACCACGAAATCGTGTACCCACTCCGGGTCCGTTTTGGCGTATTCACGGAGCGCCCAGCCAATGGCCTTCCGGATGAAAAACTCCGGGTCCGCCAGGTTCGGCTCAATGACAGCCCGCAGCAGGTCCTGATCCGTGCTGGCCTTGGCCTTCAACTGCGAGGTGATGGCCGACCGCCTGATCCAAAAGTCCTGGTCTGTACTCCAGGCCACCAGCAATTCGGTCATCATGGGCCGGTGGGCCTGAAGAAGCCCGCCGATACGATGCGACACCCCATCCACGAAATCCCACCACGCGCCGGTGCGGATGATCTCCTCATAGACAGGGAGCATCAGCTGGTCACGGGCCACCAACCGGAGGCTTGTCAGGTCAATGGCCGCATAGCGTTCCTCACGTACAGTGGAGCCGCGCCAGAGTTCAAGCACCGTGGCCCGCAACTGGCCCGCCGACGTAACGGGATGGACGGAAGCAGCGGCCAGCGCCAGCCGCCTGACTTCCGGGACTCTGACGCCCAGTGACGGCAGAGTGGACTTCATATACGCCTGCGCGCCAGTGGCCCGCACCGGGTCCGTCCGCTCCCGCAGCCCCGCGCGCACGGCATCCAGCAACTCGCGGTTCGGAGTCTCTGTGGCCGGAGCTTCCGTGACCGGTGCGTTCGTGTCCAGCGATTCGTCATTCGGCGGCATTCGGTCCATGGTGCAACTTTAGCGAGGTGCCGGCGGCGTGGATGTCGGCCGGTCCATCCTCAGCGGGACGGCTCTAGAGTGGGACCAGACAAACTGCACGTTCCCGTGAACCGTGCCACCCGACGTCGGAGGTTCCCTGCATGTCCATGATCAAGACTCCCGAGCAGATTGCCCTCATGCGCGAAGCCGGGCGGGTGGTGGCCAATACGCTGGCGGCGGTGCGTGAGGCCGCCGGAGTGGGCGTCACCCTGCGTGACCTCGATGCGCTGGCCGCCGAGACGATTGCCACGGCGGGAGCCACACCGGCCTTCCTGGACTACCACCCGCGCTGGGCCGCAGTTCCGTTTCCCGGCGTGATCTGCACAAGTGTGAACGACGCCGTGGTCCACGGAATCCCCGACGGCTACAAACTCCAGGACGGTGACCTGCTCAGCGTGGATTGCGGGGCATTCCTGGAGGGCTGGTGCGGCGATGCGGCCGTCAGTTTCATTGTGGGAACACCCGATCCTGTGGACCAGGCCCTCATTGATGCCACGGATGCCGCCTTGGCCCGTGGGATCGAGGCAGCCCGGATCGGCAACAAAATGGGCGATCTTGCCTACGCGATCGGCGGCGCCGCGCGGCGGGCGGGCTACGGTCTGCTGGCTGACCACGGCGGCCACGGGATCGGCCGCACCATGCACGCCGAACCGCCGGTGCCCAACGACGGCAGGCCGGGACGCGGGATCAAGCTCACCGACGGGCTGGTCATCGCCATCGAGCCCATGCTAATACTGGGCCGCAAGGACGACTACTACCAGGACGACGACGGATGGACGCTGCGTTCCGCCAACGGCGGCCGGGCTGCCCACAGCGAACACACAGTGGCCATCACTGCCGATGGCCCGCTGATCCTTACGCTCCCTTAGGTCCGGTGAGGCTCACGCGCACCACGGCCCGCCCTGGGACGGCGCTGCTGGCCACGGTGAACCCGGCGCGCAGGAAGAGGTTCAGCGTGCCGTGGTAAAGGTCTGCGGGTCCCGCTTTGGGCCGCTGCTCGCGGTCCACCGGGTAGCCTTCCACAACGTCGGCACCATTGAGCCGGGCATGCTCGACGGCGGCGCGCAGCAGCGCGGCTGCCACACCCCTCCGGCGGTGGCCGGCGGCGACCACGAAGCAGGTCACTGACCACACGCTGTCGGCCGCATCCGGTGGTGCTGTTTCGGAATCGGGCGGCCCTGATTCCTCCGCTTGCCGAAGCACGCGGGAGCGAAGCACACGTGGATAACAGGTCCGTGGCTCCACGGCGCACCAGCCCACGGGCTGACCGTCGACGAAGGCGAGGACGCCGGGGGCTGGGGAGCCGCCGTCAAACTTTTCCTTCAACTGTGCCTTGCGGGCGGCCGGATCCAGCGCCGAGTACTCCGGACCCGTGAGGGCAAAGAACCGGCACCAGCAGCGGGACGGCTCACCGGGCCGGCCGAACAGCCGCTCGACGCCGTTCCACTGCGCCGCGGCCGTCGTCAGGCCGGTTGCGGGCCCGTCCGTCATGCTGGTCAGGCCACCGACTCGGCGCTGCTCGGGTGTGCCACCTCGGTGCTGCGCCGGAGTATGACCTGGCCGGTTATCGGGGGCGATCCGGCATCGTCGGGGGACGGGCCGGCTGCGCTGCTGGCGGCCTGCCGTCCGATCTCTTCCAGGGGAAGGTGCACCGTGGAGAGGGCCGGCCGGAAATCGCGCAGAGTCTCAATATCGTCGAAACCGGCAACGGCGGCGTCGCGCGGGATCCGCAGTCCCTGGGAGCGCAGCGCGGCGGCGGCCCCGATGGCCATAACATCGTTGACGGCAAAGATGCAGAGCCGTTTTGTCTCCGTCCCGGGTTGGGACGGAGTGATCCGTGCAGCCAGGGCGAGGCCGGCCTCGAAGCCGCCCGCACGGGTGAAGTCCGTGCGGATGACGTCCGCGGCAGGCAGGCCGGCGCTGGCAAGGCCGCGCTGGAACCCACGGATCCGGTCGTCGGAGGTGAACAGCCCTTCCGGGCCGCCGACGATGACGAAGTCTTCTTCCCGCGACGCGGCCAGCTCAGTTGCGAGCTGCGCGGCCAGCTCCTCATTGGGCACACTCACCACGCGGTAGCCGTCCGCTGCCGCGGCCCCCACAATCCCGTGGCCGATCACGCCCACGTGGCCGCCGTTGCGGCAGTATCGGTCCAGTTCCGCAGCGAGTTCGGTGTTGCCTTCCAGGTCCTCGGTGCGGGAGGTCCGTGATCCTGCGATCACGATGGAATCGGCGCGGCGTGCGGCGAAGGCAGCCACGGCTTCCTTCTCACTGTCCGGAGCGCCCTCAGTGGTGGCCAGCAGCACCATCTTGTGCTGTTCCCTCGCGGCATCCTGGACGCCGCGGGCAATGGCTGCGAAGTACGGATCGGCAATGTCATGCACGATCAGCCCGATAAGCCCGGAGCTGGACTTGGCCAGCCCCTGCGCCTGGGCGTTGGGAATGTAGCCGAGGGATTCGGCAGCCTGGCGCACCCGGTCCGCAATATCCTTGCCGGGTATCCGGGCGGAGCCGTTCAGCACGCGGGAGGCGGTGGCCGGCGACACGCCCGCCAGCCGGGCCACCTCGGTGAGGGTACTTGCAGCCACAACTTCTCCCGTTCATACAGACTTTCAGCGCCGTTAGCGCCGCTTTCAGTATGGCAGTTTGAGGATACTTTGGGAAAGCGCTTGCCAACCCGAAGGGGAGCGGTGCATGATGGACGCAGTGGGAATGCGCTTTCCCAATTCAGTTTGAGTAACACTGCTCACTCACCGTGGAGGACACATGGGCTTCGAAACAAAGACGATCCGTATCGCCATGAACGGCATTACCGGCCGGATGGGTTACCGCCAGCACCTGCTGCGTTCCATCCTTCCCATCCGCGACGCCGGGGGCTTCACGCTGGAGGACGGCACCAAGGTCCAGGTGGAGCCGATCCTGGTCGGCCGCAATGAAGCCAAGATCCGCGAGCTGGCAGAACTGCATAAGGTGGCCGAATGGACCACGGACCTGGATTCCGTGATCAATGATCCTTCGGTGGACATCATCTTCGATGCGTCCATGACGAGCCTCCGCGCCGCCACGCTGAAGAAGGCCATGCTGGCTGGCAAGCACATCTTCACCGAGAAGCCCACGGCGGAATCCCTGGAAGAAGCCATCGAACTGGCCCGCATCGGCAAGGAAGCCGGCGTCACCGCCGGCGTTGTGCACGACAAGCTGTACCTCCCCGGCTTGGTCAAGCTCCGCCGTCTGGTGGACGAAGGCTTCTTCGGCCGCATCCTCTCCATCCGCGGCGAATTCGGCTACTGGGTCTTCGAAGGCGACGTCCAGGCAGCGCAACGACCGTCCTGGAACTACCGCAAGGAAGACGGCGGCGGCATGACCACGGACATGTTCTGCCACTGGAACTACGTCCTCGAAGGCATCATCGGCAAGGTCAAGAGCGTCAACGCCAAGACCGCCACCCACATCCCGGCCCGCTGGGACGAGGCAGGCAAGGAGTACAAGGCCACCGCCGACGACGCCTCCTACGGCATCTTCGAACTCGAAACGCCGGCAGGCGAGCCGGTCATCGGCCAGATCAACTCCTCCTGGGCTGTCCGCGTCTACCGCGACGAGCTTGTGGAATTCCAGATCGACGGCACGTATGGTTCCGCCGTTGCCGGCCTGAACAAGTGCGTTGCCCAGCAGCGCGCCCACACTCCCAAGCCGGTCTGGAACCCGGACCTGCCCGTCACGGAATCCTTCCGCAGCCAGTGGCAGGAAGTTCCCGCCAACGCCGAGCTGGACAACGGCTTCAAGCTGCAGTGGGAAGAGTTCCTGCGCGACGTGGTGGCCGGCCGCGAGCACCGCTTCGGCCTGCTGTCCGCCGCCCGCGGCGTCCAGCTCGCCGAGCTTGGCCTGCAGTCCAACGACGAACGCCGCACCATCGACATCCCGGAGATCACGCTCTGATGACTTCCCTGATCCTTCCCACCCACGGCGGCGGCACCCGCGAGTACCGCCTCCAGGGCGGCGTGTCGTGGGCCCGCCCCGCCGCCCCGCTCACGTCGCGGCGTGCCTACGCCGCCGCCCACGTCATTCCCGAGGTCCTGGCGGACAACACGCCAGGTGCCCCGGCCAGCCTCGACTGGGACGCCACCTTGGCGTACCGGCACGAACTCTGGTCCTACGGCCTCGGTGTCGCCGATGCCATGGACACCGCCCAGCGCGGCATGGGCCTGGACTGGGCCGCAACCCAGCAGCTCATCAAGCGCACCGGTGTGGAGGCCGCTTCGGTGGTCGCCGCCGGTGGCCCCGCTACCGCCGGGAAGACCGTCCGCGACCTGGTCTCGTGCGGTGCCGGTACCGACCAGCTGGAGCTCGCCACACTGCCCACCGGCAAGGCAGGTCTTGCCGCCGTCCTGGACGCCTACCGCGAGCAGATCGCCGTCGTCAGTGAAGCCGGACCCAAGATCATCCTGATGGCTTCCCGGGCGCTGGCCCGCGTGGCCAACGGCCCGGACGACTACCTGCACGTCTATTCGACGCTGCTGCAGGAAGTGGACCAGCCCGTCATCCTGCACTGGCTCGGGACCATGTTCGATCCCGCGCTGGCCGGATACTGGGGTTCGGACGACGTCGCTGCCGCGACCGAGACGTTCCTTTCCCTGATCCGCCAGCACGCCGACAAGGTAGACGGCGTCAAGGTATCGCTGCTTGACGCTTCGCACGAGGTTGCCCTGCGCGCTGCCCTGCCGGAAGGCGTCCGCCTCTACACCGGCGACGACTTCAACTACCCGGAACTGATCGACGGCGACGGCAGCCACCATTCGGACGCGCTGCTGGGCATCTTCGCTGCGATCTACCCTGCCGCGTCGGTTGCGCTGCAGAAGTACGACGCCGGCCAGGCTGCCGAAGCGCGGGCCATCCTGGACTCCACCCGCGAACTCGGCAAGCACATCTTCAGTGCCCCCACGTTCTACTACAAGACCGGGATCGCCTTTATGTCCTGGCTCAACGGCAGGCAGCCCGGCTTCCAGATGGTGGGCGGCCTGCACTCCGGCCGCTCCGTCTGCCACCTGGCCAAGACCTTCGAACTTGCCGACCAGGCAGGGCTGCTGAAGGACCCGGCGCTCGCCGCGTTCCGGATGTCCGACTACCTGCGCATCAACGGAGTGGGAGCATGACATCTAATTCAGAACCGTCCCCTTTTTCACGGCTTTCCCTGAACAGCGCCACCACCAAGAAGCTGACGCTTGCCGAAGTGGTTGATGGCTGTGTCCGCGCCGGAATCCCCGCGATCGCCCCGTGGCGCGACCGGGTTGAAGAAGCGGGGCTGGACAAGGCCGCGAAGCTGATCAAGGACGCGGGCCTGCGGGTCTCCTCCTTGTGCCGCGGCGGCTTCTTGACTGCGGCTGACGCTGAGGGCCAGGCCGCCGCCCTGGCGGACAACCGGGCGGCCGTCCTCGAAGCGGCTGCGCTGGACACCGGGGAACTCTTCCTGGTGGTCGGCGGCCTGGCGCCGGGGGAGAAGGACGTGATGGCAGCCCGCCAGCGCGTTGCCGACCGCCTCGCCGATCTTGTCCCGTTCGCCTCGGAGAACGGCATCCGGCTGGTGCTCGAACCCCTGCACCCCATGTACGCAGCGGACCGCGCCGTCATCTCGACCCTGGGCCAGGCCCTGGATCTTGCAGCCCCGTTTGATGCGCACGCGGTGGGCGTCGCCGTCGACACCTTCCACGTCTGGTGGGACCCGGACCTGAAGGCCCAGATTGAACGTGCCGGCAGGGAAGGGCGCATCGCCTCCTACCAGGTGTGTGACTTCAATATGCCCATAGCGGCCGATCCGCTGCTGTCCCGCGGATTTATGGGCGACGGCGTGATCGACTTCGCCACGATCAGCACCTGGGTCAGGGACGCCGGGTATACCGGGGACATCGAGGTTGAAATCTTCAACCAGGAGATCTGGGACGCCGACGGCGATACCGTCATGGAGACCGTCAAGGCGCGCTACGCGGAACTCGTGCTGCCGTTCGCGTGACCTGATGAAGTCCGCGGGCCCCATACGTTTCGCTGCGGAGTTCCGCCGCGTGGAGCACATGGGTATGGTGATGCCATGACCGCACTGTCCGCGGACTTTTCTTGCCGGAACGCCCCTTTGGACTACTGGTTTGTCAGACTCCGTGCCGGCGACCTCTCGTTCCTTGCCGACTTTATCCTCCGGACCGGTACTGATAGCGCGGAAGTCAGGATAAGTCTGTGGGTTCGCGGGGAGGGGCGCGTTCTTCATCGGAGCGGCGACTGGAAGGCGGACGGGGCCGAAGTTGTCATCGGCGGGAGCCTGTTCGCCGCGGAGCGCAGCCGAGGCTGGGCCGGGGATGTCGGCTGGGAGCTTTACTGGGATGCCGGGACTGCCCGGATTGCCCCGGCCATGCCCCTGATGAATTCACTCCATCCACTTGACCTTGAACTCATTAGTTACCCCAGGGTCCGGATTGCAGGTGAAGTGACTGTGTCCGGGGAAGTTTTCCCCGTGGGTGACGCCGCCGGAACGCTGACGCACTATTGGGGCCGACGGCTTCCTGATGCATGGCGGTGGGTATCCGCTGCCGGGCCTACAAGTTCAGGCCCGGCGGTGGAGGCAGTCCTGATGCGGTCGCGGCTTTGGGGGCACCGGCCTGCCCTGGTCGCGGGCTATCTCTGGACCGCGGAAGACGGGGACCGCGCCGGAAGCCTCCTGGTTTCGCCTGTTTCCGGCGTACTGACCGCAGCGGGAACCGGGGCGGACTTCCTCCTGACCGGTCGCGGTTTAACCGGCACGCGGCGGTTGCTTTGTAGCGCGGCGCCGGAGGACTTCAATGACCTCGGCGAGGATATCCACCAGACGCTGGAGGGCCGCTGCATTCTGCTGGGGGAGGACTGGCCGTTTTCGGCGGTCGGACTCGAATACCGTGCGCTCCCATAATGGACCGCGAAGTAGCACGCGCAGAAAGGAAAACACCCCGGTCTGCTGACCGGGGTGTTTTGTGCTGACCGGCGCATCCGTCAAGGACGTGCCAACCCATCACCTTGTGCCCCAGGAGGGAATCGAACCCCCGACCGGCGGATTACAAGGTTGGCGATTCGGCAGAGGTTTTGGTCTTCCCATTCCGCCGCTTCCAGCACATTGAAGATGCTCCCTTGGAGATCGCCTCGTGAGCGCCGCAATGGCGCGGCCTCACGTCGGCATGCTCCTCACCACCGTGACCGAGCTCGACGCCCTGCCGACCTTCGCCGTCGTCCTCGGCGATCCGGACTGCCTCAACGATTCGCCCGATTACCGGCGCGTGTCCATGCAGAAGCGCCCTGACGGGCCGGACCCTCTCTCCACCGATTACTGGTACCCGGCGTGGGACTCCGATATCTTCAACGCCCTGGCGGCAGAGGAAGCGGTGGGCCGGTTCCACCTCGGTCCGTTCCTGGTCGTCTGGCTTCCGGATACAGAGCCCATCATCGAGGCCGCAGCCGAACTACGGCAGGCACACCCCCGAACTTAAAACTAAAAGGCCGGCCGGATGTTGAAGCATCCGAACCGGCCAGGCAATCAGTCCCCGGCTACGGACCCTGATCGCGGAACCAGTCTAACCACTGCACCCTGCACCAGTCCATAGCTTGTGACGCCCTCATACCGAGGCGGTACGGCTACCCCGCCTGGTGCTTTTGTCGCGCCTCAAAACACGCTAAGCCTTCAACCACGGGCTGCTTACTGGGTCAGAGCCAGTTCCAATGTCGCGTGTGCAGGCAGGGTGTTCACCAGGAAGAGCAATCCCTTGGAATCGAAGAAGTGCCAGCACCTACAGTGGGCCCAGCCGGGCCACCAGATCTGCACACATACCGCCCTCCAGCCCCCAAGCAGGAGGATGCCGCCACTGCCCAGGAGTAATGCCCTGAGCCAGCTGCGAAACGACCGACGACCGACGCAACCGACGCGGTGTCCACGTAAACGCTTCTGTCTTTTAGTCCGCCCCACCCGCACAGCCATGTGCTTTGGGACGGACCAGAAGGCAGAAGTCTCTCCTCCCAAGCTTCCCTCTGCTCCCTCTGCGGTATCAGCAAAACAAAAGAAAAGGCCTGCAAAGCAGGCCCTGACCAGCCAAAACCTTCCAGACTATCGGCGAGAAATCAGCCTTGAATCAAGGTAAGAACGGTAGCGGAACACACACTAAACCAGGGGGCACTAATGAACACGGAAGACACGCTGACATACTGGACGGCCTGCATGAAAGCGGCAGACCTCACACCGAAAACAATCAGAGAACGACTCATCTTCATCCGCCAGCTGGCCCGCGACATCGAGTCCCTGGAGACCGTCACACGCCGTGACCTGATCCACTGGACCGCCGCCCAGAACTGGTCCAACTCCACCCGCGTGCACCGCCGCTCGGGCCTACATACATTCTTCGCCTGGATGCAGGACGAACAGCTGCGCCTGGACAACCCCGCCTACCGGCTGCCGAGGGTCGCCACCCGGAAGCGCGAACCGAATCCCTTCAGCGTCGAAGAGATCAACGCCCTGCTTCAGTCCGGGATCTACCGGAAGACCCGCGTCATGGTCGCCCTGCACTATTACCTCGGGTTACGCGTCTCGGAGATCGCGGCCGTCAACGGCGCTGACATCGACTGGAACGTCCGCACCCTCAAGACCATCGGCAAGGGCCGCAAAGAGGCCACCCTGCCCGTCCCCGCCGCCGTCTGGCCCCTGTTCCAGCAGATGCCCAGGACCGGCTACTGGTTCCCCAACCGGACAGCCAACAAACTCCACGCCGCCGGCGAAGGCCACATCATGGGCAACAGTGTCTCCGGCCTGATCGGCGAAGCGATCAAACGCATGGGCCTCAAGCACCGGCCCCACGACCTCCGCGCTTCCCTGGCCACCGAGATGCACGAGGCCGGCGTCAGTGACTTCATCGTCCAACGCAGCATGCGGCACTCCAACATGGACACCACCACGAAGTACCTGCTGCTCCGACCCGAAGGCATCCGCCACGGCTTCGATCTGCTCCCGGTCCTCACCATCCCGGATCGCTCTGGCCGGCGCCGCGTCGCACCACCCGACGCCGCGCCCCTGGCAGCCTGACCAGTTCACTTGATGGGTAGTTGACGGGCACATGACAACCCAAAAAGGGCCGGACACCTTGACGGTGTCCGGCCCTTACGCATGTGCCCCAGGAGGGAATCGAACCCCCGACCGGCGGATTAGAAAGCCGCTGCTCTATCCCCTGAGCTACTGGGGCCAGGCGAACTACAGTCTAGAACGCGACGTACCTGCCACGCCATTCGTCCTCACCCGGTCGGCGCACGTCAGCGGCCGGCACCCAGCAGGCGAAGTGCTGGATGTTGTCGTCGTTCCATTCAATCGAAACCCATTCCTGGGTGTAGTGGGTGGCGTAGCCGTGGACCTCGACGGTGCCGCCGCCGGCCAGCGGGACTTGCGCGATGACTCTAGGCTCCGTCCCGGACGGGAATCTGCGAACGCTTCCAGCGACCAGCTGCGGCGTCGGGTTGGCGTGCTCGTAGGCGGTGCCGTCCAGCGTGAACTTGGTGCGTTTCTCGATTCGATCCACGAAACCACTTAACCACCAAGTGCCCCACCTCCGAAGAGATGGGGCGCTGGGTTTGGGTTTGGTCGCTAGGATTCGAGTTGTCCTATCCGCCCTTATGGGCGCAACGAAAATGAGGGGGAACCAGATGAGGGAAGTGTCGATGGAATCACTGCAGGCCCAGATCAAAGTCCTTGAGGACCGGGTCAAGGCGCTGGAGGCTACGTGTAAGACAGCTGTGAAGCCAGAGAACCTGGCGGCTACAGTCGCGAGGCGGCAGCAGAGCCTGGCAGTCTGACATCTGGGGGCTGTCCTGGGCGATGCCGTGCGATCTGCGGCGTCGCCCAGGACAGCCTTTTAGTTGGGGAACTTAACCGTGTCGAAAGGACCCCTTATCATTGGGGGCATGACTTTTGGGGAATCGCGTAAGCGTGTGCTTGTTTTGGTGCTGGCCATGGATGCCCAGCCGTGGCGGATGATCGAGGATAAAGGGCAGAGGGAAACATGGGCTGCCGAACCTCGCGCCGACGTTCCAGCGTTCTGGTTGTATGGCAGGACTGGGATGTCCAGCACCATGGCTAGGTACGCCCAGCGAGCGGTGCAGCGGTTCGCACCGGCTGCCGCCTTCCGCGCTTACAGCCGATTGGTCGGCACATGGTTAGCTTCCCGTCCAGTAAGGCTTGCTGGTGACCGATTGGTGACCGGGGTCCCGGAGACTTACCTCAACACAAACGCCAAGAACATGTCCGGGCTACGGCATTTACTTGCCACACTGGACTTCGATTACGTGTTCCGCACGAACACATCCAGCTATGTGAATTTGTCCATGCTGGAGGATTATGTGCAGGCACTTCCAGACACGGGCTTCTATGGCGGGTTCGTTGGCGAGCGTGACGGAACCAAATTCGCGTCAGGGACTTGCACACTGATGTCTCGGGACTTGGTCGAGTACGCGGTGAACGACCAGGCGTGGGAGTTCGGGCTGATCGATGACGTGGCGATGGGCCGCTCAATGGCGCGGGCGTCGGTGGAGGTCCAGCCGCTCAACCGCCTTGACGTACTGACCCCCGAAGACCTCAATGCGCTCACCTCCGGCGACCTTGAGGGTGCGTTCATTGTGCGATGCAAGAGCAGTGGTGGACGCGAGCACGACATAGAAGCCATGCACCGCGTCCACCAGCTCTATGCGGAGGAAGCGGCTACCAAGTAGTAAGCGCTGACCGCTTCCAGCCTGCGGGGGTCTTGTCGGCCGAAAGTAGCCCCTACAATTGGGGGCATGACTACTGGGGGACGTATGTACGACATTGTTTTTCTGGCGCTTGCCCGAGACTGCGCTAGGACGGTTCCTTCCGCGCTCCGGGCATTGGAATACTTCGATTCTTCGGGACTCTCGGTCCACGCGTTCATAGGGGAGAACGGGTCAAAGGACTCCACCCGCGAACTCCTGGACCATCACCTTGTGTCCGTGGTGGACACGTCAGCTATGGGGGCGGCAAGTAACCGCCTAGAGCGGATGGCTTTGGGCCGGCAGATCGTGGCTGACCATGCCAAGACCATGAACGCCCGTGCGTTCGCTGTGGTGGACCTTGATGAGCCGTTCTTGCGGTCGGTCAATGTCGTCCAGTTGCGGAGCGCTCTTGACCGGCTCGGGGATGCGTTCGCCGTCGCTGCGACAAGCGCGCCCACCTACTATGACCTGCTCGCGTTCGAGGACGGCGGCGAGGAGTTCATTGGCCTAGATGACCGGATCAGGGACTCCCAGCGCAACCCCGCCAGCTACTACAGCCTGTTCCGGGACACGATCTACCCGGCGCAGGAACGCCTGACGAGCGACGCCGACCTATGGTGCACGTCAGCATTCAATGGTTTGTGTATCTATGACGCGGACGCCTATCGGGCGGGAACGTACCTGCCCGCCGTCCCCGGCCCGTGGATTTGCGAACACATCACGTTCAATCGGAGTGTTGCAAATGCCACGAGCCGGGGAATGGTGGTTGATCCCGCATTAGTGCTGCCGATGCCTGCCGAGCACGGGCGGCGGACTTTGCCGGGTTTCGTGTGGCAGCGGGTGCAGAAGCTGCCTGGCAAGGTCTTGGCCCGGCTCGGGGGTTAGCGGGGTCTAGCTGGTGCGTGCGGTGAACATTGTGAAGCGTACTGCGCCGGTCGTGTCTTGCATGCCCACCTTTGTCCCAGATGCTAGTGCGGCGTCCGTGACCGTGGCAACCAGTAGGTTGTTCAGGTACAGGTCGATGGTGGACCCAGCACACCGAATCCCCATGGACATGCCAGACGAGATGGTCCCGGCGGGGCTGGCTAGGTCCGTTGCCGCCCCGGCGACTACCTTCTGTAGCTTGAGCACCCCGTTAAAGATGCCGAAGCGGTAGAAGTTGGAGGCATCCGCGTACCGGGCGATGATTGTTTTTGTGTTTGCAGTGTCAGGGTAGGTCAACGTCACGTTGGCCCAATGGTCCACGGCGCCGGTTTCGATGGTGGCGATGTTATTTGTTACCGTCTGCCCCTGCCCTGCCTTGCTGGCGACCTTCCAGCTACCGGAGGACGCGGTCCATGTCTGCCCGGTATTGGCGTTGCCGAGCGCCGTGGGGTTATCGGCGCGGGCGAACGTGTCCCCGACAATCCAAGGCGGGATGCCGTTGACCGCCTGAATAACCGAGACCTCGCCACGGGAAAGGGCCAGTTCACTGGTGAGCGCAGCCACCTCGATCCGGAGCTGGTCGAAGCGAACGAAGGTCCGACCGATAATGTTGCCCGATGCGCCGAACGTTGCGCCGCCGATCCACGCATCCCACCCGGCAATCCCATCCTTGACGGCAGGCACGAAACAGGACTTGTAATAGGCCGCGTCCCACTGCCCCGGGACGCGGGCAATCAGCGACGGGCCTGCGGTGAAGTTCAGACCGTCGTTGGACACGGCAGCCCACAAGTATCCGCCGCCCGATCCGCCATCCTGCACGAGGGCCTGCCATTCGCCGCCAACCTTGTGGACGTCGATATGCCACGGGTCGCCCGCGTTGCCGGTGACGGTCACGTTCTCGACAGTCGCAGTGGTGGTCCCAGCGAGGGTGGCTGCCTTCACCCTGACGATCCGTCGCGGGGTCGGGACGATGTCCACGGCGTACACGGTCCACCCGTTCGCGTCCTTAATGTAGGACGGGGAAACGAGACGTCGGGTGGCGGGTACGTCATCGCGGACCATTGTCCGCGCAGTCCAGATAACGCCGTCCGTGCTGGTGCGGTAATAGTGCCGGTCCCGGCTCACGATGCCGTCCCAGGTGCGCCAGAACAAGTACATGGTCGCGCCGTCCACGAACAGGTACGGGTCGGAGTTGTACCCGTTCCCCGGGCTGGGGTAGGTCGGTTCGACAGGGTTGGTCAAACCGGCCGGGACGGCCCAGGTGACGCCGTCCTGCGAGACGACAATGGACGGGTTTTCCAGTGCCGCGTCCGCGCTGGTGTACGGGGTCATGCCCATCCAATATTTATAGCCGTTCCAGCCGTCAGGGTTGAAGTACACGGACGGGTGCACGACTACCCCTGACCCGTCGTAGGTCGGGATGGTCTGGAGGGTTGCGCGGGGCGCGTAGGCAATCGCCGCGTTGGTGATCGCGTGGGACTTGTCCCCGGCTTCGCCTTTGGTGGCATAAGTGGCAGAAAGATCACCAACTGAAAGCCGCTGCGGCAGGTCCGACTCCTGCAGCGTGACGAACCCCGTCCGGCCGCCGAAGCCCAGGACCGCCGCCGACGGAGCCGTCACCGGGATGGATACCGGCCCGTCCGGGACCAGGTCCAGATCGATCGGGCCCGACTGCCCCAGCAGCGGCTTCAGGTTCTTGGACCAGTCGATCGGCCGTTCGTTGCCGAACTCCCAGGACGCGCTGATCTGGAAGGCGAAGTCCGTCACCGCCGCTCCGGTCGAGTCGATGAACCCGGGCTGGTCGATGAACGGCACCTGGAACTGGCCGAGCTGGCCGGCCTCCGCGGTGAAGGAGTCCGAGAACTCCGGAAGCGGCTGGCCGGTCGCCGCCCAGATCACGCGCGACGTCGGCTTGACGGTCACCTTCGTGACGACGTCCTTGCCGGTGGCGGTGAGCGGGATGCCGAACGCAACCGTGGCCAGCTGCATGCCTGGGGGAAAGCCCATGGAAAAGCTCCTACTCTGCCCGGTGTTCGGGCGCGTTGTTCGGGGACGTCACACGTTCAATGGCCGGGCTGACACCGGTGGGTTTCCAGAGCGTCTTGTAGCTGGTGCCGGCGGCGAGGAAGATCAGCAGCGCCAGCCGGAAGATATCCCCGGCGTTGAACAGGCCCAGCACGTAGGCGGTCACGGCAGCGACCACCAGATAGAAGCCGAAGGCCACCAGGGACTGGGTCCGTTCGGACCAGCGCGACTGCTGGATGGTGCTGATCACCGGAGGGCTGAAGAAGCCCACGGCGAGCGCCCAGAGTGCGGGTGTTCCGAGGTTCAGGAACTCATTCACCGGGGCCTCCCGTAGTGATGGTGAGCTTGAGGCCGGCCAGCTTCTCGGCGAAGGCGGCGTACGCTGCCTCTGCGACGGCCGCGGCGTCGGGTCCGGGCGCGGCCTTCACCGCGTCCACGATGCCCCGCACAGCGGCCAGCAGGGTCTCCCTGGTGGCCGTGTGCTGGTAGTTGACGTAGCTGAGCACCGTCTCGGGCGTGGTGGCGCCGGCCTGCAGCTCGCCGGTGACCTCGTGGCGGTTGTCGATGGGGTGCTTCCATGTCGCGGCGACGGTGGCCTTGGGCACTTCCTTGACGATGTGATCGCGGGTGACGTCGTGCATGGGCTGGATGACTTCGGCCACGCGAGCAGCAATGTTGTCAACGTCTTCTTTGGATAGTGGCATGTCTTCCTCCAAGGGTGTGGTGGTGCCCTGCGGGGCGAGCCCGCCCAGGCGTGGGCGAATGAAGCCGATGAGTCCCTGGCGTGGGAGGCTCTGGATCGTGGTGGGCCCGGACGTCCATTCGGGGTACGGGTTATCGGCGCGTGATGGCGTGCTGTTCAGGGACATGACCTGCAGCCAGGAACCTTTGTCCAGTACCAGCACCGCGACGTGGGTCGCTGGGTACCAGACCTTGTTGGAGTCGCCCCACACGCAGATGTCACCCGGCTGGCCTGTCTCGTTGGGCCCGTGGAGCGTGTACGCGGCGGCAATGGCGGCGGTCTGCGGGAAGCAGTCCACCATGTTGCCCGCCCACCCTGGCCAGCGGCCCTTCTTCGTTGCGGTGTCTCCGGTGTTGATGACGGGCAGGCCGAGGAACTTGGACCAGTTCGCCGCGAGGTCCCAGCACTGTGCACCGAATCCCTTGTTCTGCGGGTTCCAGTCCTCGTTGATGTACTGGCCCTGCACCTGCGGAATCCATGTTCCCAAGCTCTCCGTGATGGCGATCATGGGGTGATCCCTTCCGCTGTGCAGGTGTAGGTGCTGGACCCTGGCGGGTTCGGCGTGCAGGTGTACGTTGTGCCCGTCCGGTCCGTGAAGGTGATGGAGCTGGGGGTCTGGCCGTCGGAGCCCGTAGCGCCCGGCGGCCCCGGCTCGCCTGCTGGTCCAGCCGGACCGGGTTCGCCCTGCGGGCCTGCCGGGCCGGGGATGGTCGAGTCGGCGCCGGGCAGACCATTGGCCCCGTCGGTTCCAGATGCTCCTGCTGCGCCCTGCGTGCCCGCGGTACCGGGTTCGCCTCCGGGCCCGCCCGGACCCGGAGGCCCCGGCGGGCCAGGCTCGCCGTCGAGGCCATCCCTGCCAGCTGCCCCGGTGTCGCCCTTCGGCCCGGGGATTGATTCGGTGGGGTTCTCCTGCACCTGCGTGGCTTTGGCGCAGACGTCGCGGTTGTCCAGCAGCAGGCTGCCCTGGTCCTTGCAGATCCTTTCGAGATCCTGGGCAAGGGTGGCGGCGTTCGACTGCGCGGTGTTCCGGTCCTGCGTCGCGGCCCACTGGTTGAAGCCGAGGAAACCGACGCCGGCGGCGATGGCCAGGACGCAGAGGAACATCAGCCAGCGCGGCGGGAACTCCCGGTAATCAGTACGTTCTGTCATTGCTCGCCTTCCTCTTCGTCCCGGCCCTCGGCTTTGCGTAGGTCGGCCCGTAGATCTCGGTTCTCCTTGCGCAGCGCGGCGACGTCCTCACGGAGCGCCTTCTGAATATCCGCATCGATCCTGCGGAAAATGAGGTACAGCCCGAGGGCTCCACCTGTGGACAGCACAACGCCGCCGATGGTCTTGATGAGATCGAGAATCCCAGCATCCACACGTCTGGTCCTCCCTTAGTAGATGCCACTGGTCTGGTAGCTGAACGCGATTTCGAAGTAGCTTCCCGCCGCCGCCGAGACCGGGACATCGCCCGGGGTTTTGATCGGATCGGACGCGATCCAGACCGAAGCGGCGCCGCCGTCCTCGAACACCGTCAGGTGACGGATGGAACCCGAGGTCGGGATGTAGATCCCCGATCCGAGATACTTGGATTCCCCACCGGAAACCGGGTACCCGGGCGGCAGCGGGCAGTGAACGATCGAGTTGCCGAGTGACGCGGCGGAACCAAACGTGGCGCGGGAGCGGACATGCACCCGGTCACCGTCCACCCAGTACGTGCCGGTCAGTGCGCCGCCCGTGCCGAAGTCCGCGATGCCCGTCCAGATGGGCACATAGGCGGTGCCGATCGGTCCGGTGGACCAGCGCGTCCCGGTCCACCAGAAGGGCCGGCCGCCGAGGTCCAGGCGACTGATCCGCAGGCCGACCGGCTTGCCCGTGATCTCGTCCCGTTCGGTGGTGTTCCTGACGGGTATCGGCGCGCCGCGTGCTGCGGTGTGCCGCCAGACCTGTGCGATCGTGTTGGAGCCGCCGTTGGTTCCGGTGGTCGTGGCGAAGATCCGCGCCTCGGCGAGGACGTAGGCGCCGGCGGGAAGCGAGCCTGTGGGCTTGGTCGGGGACGCCGCAGCGGTGCCCTGCACCACGTCCACGACGGCGGCGTTGTCGGCGTCGCCCTTGGCCTGGTCGTTCTGCTTGATGTAGATCAGGTCCCAGCGGGAGTTTGTCCCGGGAGCAGCGGTGGTGGGGACGTTCGTCGTCCCTGTCAGGGTCGGGGTGTAGACACCCTCGGCTGCCGTCCGGCTGATGACCAGGGCCGCGGGCCCGACGTCGTAGGACATGTCTGCCCGTCCGACGACCAGCAGATCGGTGGCCTGTCCCAGCACGCCGGAGCGGGGCACGCCCGGGGCGTTCTCCGCGTACTGCCCGGCCAGCTGGAGCCTGTGTTCTGTGGTGGTGGTGCCGACGCCCGCAATGGGTGCAACGCCTGGTCCTCGGTTGACCGTCATAGTGTTCCTCCCATAGCTTCGACCGCAGCCTGAAGGGCGGCGATCTGTTCGGTGTGTTCTTTGAGCTGGCGGTCCTGGTCCTTGGCCACGTCCAGCAGGGCCAGTGCGAGGAGGTCATAGCGGATGCCGTCGATCTGGTCGTCGTACCAGACCACGATCTCGGGCACGAGCTGGTGGACTTCCTCGGCGATCAGCCCGTATTCATCGGTTGCCCCGGTGACCATCTGGTCCGGGCCTTCCTGCCCTTCCGGTGTGGGAATCCTGACCGGCTTGCGGTCGAAGATCTTCGGCTCCAGCTGGAGCACCTTCGCAGGGTCTACGCCGTAGGGCCTGACGTTCTCCTTGTACCGCATGGAAGAGGTGTTCTTGCCCAGGTGGTTGCCGCCGTCGTTGCCCACCCACACGGCGTAGAACGTCGTGCCGGCCACGTTGTTGTTGAAGGCGTAGGCCGAGCCATCGGCGAGCGCCACGGTTGATGTGACGTCGCTGCCTGCGTGGGTGTGGGCGGTGGGTGCGAACGTTGTTGGCTTGCCGGTGACGGCTGCCCAGGAGGTGGAGGCGCCGGTGACGAGTTTGACCCAGACGCTGTTGATGTCGTCCCATATCTCGCCGCCGAAGTTGCCGGGGTCCGAGAGCAGTTCGCCGAAGCGGGCCATTGGGGTGCCGGCGGCGTCCTTGATGACGAACGTCCCGTCGGAGGTCTGGAAGATCCCGACGGTGTCGCCGGCTGCGTTGACTGTGCGGAACCCGTTTTCGTCCACGCGGATTCCTCGGCCGGTGTCGTCCGAGATGGACATCGACCGTTGCGGGGCGCCGCGTTCCATCTCGGATGTCCTGCGCTGGTGCGCCTTGTCGTTGTCGCTGATCCGTTTGCGGGGGTCCGGGTCGGGGATGGAGCGGGGTGCGTCGGTGGCCATTACACTCCTGCCGGCATCGGGGCTGGTGTCAGCGTGACTGTCTCGGTGTTGTCCCCGTCGATGGCCATCAGCCGGACCCGCCGAACGCCGGCGGCAATCATTGGGTTACCCTTCGGGACGGTGATCTGTGCGAAGTCCCCGGGTGAGTAGTTGCCCAGCAGGGGGCTGGTGTTGGCTCGGACGGTGAGGTCCCACGTTTCAATCGGGCGGCGGGCCAGAGCTATGGCGTAGTCGGCGTGGCCTTGCAGGATGTCGAGGTCTTCGACGTCCTTTGACGCCGCGTCGGCTTCGGTCCACGGGTAGTCGGCGTTCTGGATGAGATCCAGATCCTGTGCGGTTGCGAGTTTCATCTCCAGTTCCGAACCGGCGCCGGGCTGCCACACCCTGTCTGCCATCCGTGAACCGTCTGACTTGACGCCGATATCGGAGACGCCGGACTCGTCCACTGACCCATCCCAGATCCAGTCATCCCCGCTCTGGTACAGCAGCGGGGACGACGGGGAACCGTGGGTCATGACCCACTCAATGCGGGTCGGGTCGGCGGCGTTGTACCGGGGCCGGAACGCGATGTCAGGTCCGTCCTGCACTTCGGTCAGTTTCCGCAGCAGGTCCCCGACGTAGGGCAGTTCGTAGCCCTTGTAGTGCCGTTCGTTGCTGCCGGTTTCAACGATGTCTGGGAAGACGATGGGCAAGCCGGGGTTGTACGGGTTCCCGACGATGGAGAGCCGGACGATTTCGCGGGCGATGCTGCCGAGCGAGAGGCCTGTCAGGTCCAGGCTGCTGCGCGTGACCGGCGTGCCGGCGATGATCTGTGCCCAGTTCAGAGCCTTGGTCTTGTCCAGGATGGACCAGAGCCCTTCGGCACCGAGTTTCAGTACGCCGGTCCTGGCGGAGTAGTCCCTTTTCCAGATGGGCCCTGCCTCAAGGATGGTGT
This sequence comes from Pseudarthrobacter sulfonivorans, assembly GCF_001484605.1. Taxonomy (NCBI): domain Bacteria; kingdom Bacillati; phylum Actinomycetota; class Actinomycetes; order Micrococcales; family Micrococcaceae; genus Pseudarthrobacter; species Pseudarthrobacter sulfonivorans. Next base: position 4,337,187 of record NZ_CP013747.1, read on the forward strand.
TCCCATAGGCAAACGCCAGGTAGTTTTTCTTCTCGGCGGTGATGTTCCGCAGGTCCTTGGTGAGGAGTTCCTCGGACAGCGCCCTGGTCGTCAGGTCCAGCGGGCCGGCCCCGTTGAGCCGGACCCCCCATGATTGTGATGCGGCCGGCAGGTCGGCGGTGATCCGGCCTGTGACCATGTTCCCGATGAACACCCGGAACCCTGGGGCTACCACCATGCAGGTCTCACCTCCGCGATCATCTGGGCGCCGGTGGAGCCGGTCGCCTCGAACAGCCACGTGCCGGACGTGTTCCGGGCAAGCCGTGTCCATTCCCGGACGGTGAGTTTCGCTGACCGGTCCGCGTATCCCTCGAGGAGGACGGACCCGTCAGAGGTATCAAGCCGGACGGTTTGCCCCAGGAGAACAGGATCGGAATAGACCAGCCTGTTGCCGGACTGCACGTGCGTGATCGAGAACCCGAACGGCATGTCCGTGGTCCCCGCCGAGACAGTGAAGGCCGGGGCCGTGTCTGCCGTCCCGGTGTTGACCAGGGTTACGGTCCCGGGGTTGCCGGCCGCTCCGTAATCCAGCGGATCACCGAGCGGGTACTCCAGCCCACCGCCAGCAGTGGACACACCCGTCACGGCGTTGACCGGTGCGCCGTACTTGCGTGGCTTGGGGCAGATGAACTGGATCTGATAGGTCAGCGTGGTGTCGTTCTTGTAACCGATCTTCGGCTCAGAGAACAGGTACGTCCCGCAGGACATCGGAACCGTTGCCGTGTCCGTAACCTCCAGTACGCCCGCCAGCCCGTCAGCGAGGACCGCCGCCAGCTGCTGTTCGGCGAGCGCGGTGACCTCCTCTGATGGGCAGGTGGCGTCTCCCTGGATGGTGACCAGGCGGGCGTCCCGCCAGCCGCGTTCGGAGAACTCGCCGTGTGCGTTCATGCGTGCGGCGCGTTCCCTGTGCACGGCCGGGCCGTCCTTCCACCCGGGGATGTCATCGAGCCAGAGGGTGTACCCGTCGGGGCTGGTCCAGCCGTCTTCGCTGAAGGTCAGCCCGTCCACGGTTACTGTGCGGGTTCTTGTCATGTCACCCTCTCCACAAGATCTGTTCGGCGGTAGCCCGGCCGACCAGTTCCGGGTCCGTGCCGGGCGGGGCCTGGACGTTGATGGGGCGCTGGGTACGGATGACGTCGATCAGGTCATCGATCGTGGACCCACCGCCGGCTGTGCGGCCGCCAGCAGTACTGCTGCTGCCGAACCCGCTGCCTGCCCCGAACTCGGGGACGGTGACCAGGCTGGACATGCGGTCATCGATCCGGCCTTGGACGCGGCCGACGCCGACGAGCACGCCCTCGCCGATGTTCTCGCCGAACCCGGCGAAGACCGTCGACGGGGAATGGATGCCGAGCGCGACCTTGAACGGTTCCACGATCCAGCCGGGCAGCAGACCGAGGAAGAAGTTGCCGATGGTCCCGGCCAGCGATTTGATGCCGTCGAACAGTCCGTTGACGATGTTCACGCCGGCGTCCCACAGCCACCGGCCCGCGCCGGACAGGGCACCGGTGATGGTGCCCCACAGCCCGGAGAAGAACCCGCCGACCTGCCCGATCATCCCGGACACGCCGGACACGATGTTTCCCCAGATGCCGCCGAGGAATCCAGCGACCTGCCCGAAGACGCTGGTGATGAAGTTCCAGGCTGCGGAGAACCCGTTGACGATGGTTCCCCAGACGGCGCCTACCGCGCCGGAGATGACGGCGACGATGTTGTTCCAGACCCCGCCGATGAATCCGCCGACGGCCGTGAACACTTCAGAGATGAATCCCCACACGGCAGAGAAGACCGCAGAGACCACACCCCACACCGCCTGCAGCGCCGCCGTGATTACCCCGACGTACCAGTTCCAGACGCCGCCAATGAACGCGCCGATGGCTGTGAACACTCCGGAGATGAATCCCCACACAGTAGTGAAGACGGTGGAGATCACACCCCACACCGCCTGCAGCGCGCCCGTGATGATGCCGACGTACCAGTTCCAGATCCCGGTGAAGAACCCGCCGATGGCCGTGAACACGGCGACGATGTTGTCCCAGATCGCTTGCATCTCGTCGCCGTGCTCCTGGACGAACGCCTTGATGATGTTGCCTACCAGGCTGGTGATCCAGTTCCAGACGCCGGCGATGAAGTTGCCGATGTTGGTGAAGATCGCTGTGATGAAGTTCCACACCCCGACGATCCCGTTGACGATGGGATCCACGAATGCGTGGACGCCGGCCGTGGCGGCGGCCACGATCCCGGCCCACACGCCGGCGATGAAGGACCCGATGGTGGACCAGGTTGAGTTCCAGAAGCCGAGGAACCCGCCGATGATGCCCTGGATCCAGCCCATGAAGCCGCCCCACACGTCGCCCAGGAAGCCGACGAAACCGTTCCAGACGTCCTGGGTCCAGCCGATGAAGCCACCCCAGACGCCGTCCCACCATCCGAAGAACCCGGCCATGACGCCTTGGAACCAGCCCACGAACCCGGCCCAGGCCTGGGTGAGGAACGCTACGACGGTGTCCCAGTTCATGACCAGGGCGACGATCGCGGCGATCAGCGCCACGACCCCGATTACGATCCATCCGATCGGGCTCACGGCCATGACCATGTTCACGACGGCGATCACGGCCGCGAGCGCGCCGAGAGCGATTACTGCGGGGACGATGACGGGGGCGAACTGCTGGAGCCCTTCGAGGATTGGCGTCAGAATGGGCAGCATCTGGGCGCCGAGCTGCCCGAGGGTCGTCTCGGCTTTGCGCTGCAGCTCGGTGAACGCGGCGCCCGGTCCGGAGTGGAGCTTCTCCCCGAGGGTGGCCGCTGAGCCTTCCACGGTGCCGAGGGCTTCCTGGGAGTTGAGCAGGGAGTCAATGAACTTGGGAATTTCGGCGGTGCCCAGATCTTCGATAGGTGTTCCGAAGAGCGCGAGCGCGGCCTGAGACTGCTGGGCCGGGTCCTTGATATCGCCAAGCCCCATGATGATCTTGTCGAACGCTGCCCGGGCGGTGTCGCCGCCAGCCAGCAGCTGGTTGGTCATGTCTGTCTGGTCCATGCCCAGCGATTCGTAGGCGCCGGACGTTGCCTTCGACATGTCGGTGGCGCGGATGGTGAATTCCTTTAGCGCGTCGCCGGTCTTATCGATGCCGTAGGCGCCCTTCGCCGAGGCGTCTGCGAGCAGCGTCATGGCCTCGCCGCCCGACATCCCGAGGTTGGCGAACATGGGGCCGTACTCGTCCACTGCGTCCAGAACGTCCTCGCGGACGTTCACCGGGACCTTGGCCAGGGTAGCCGCCAGCAGATCGGCAGCTTCGACGCCGTCCTTCGCCAGACCGGTGTTGATCATCTGACCGGCGACCTGCGCCGCCCGGCCGACGTCCATCCCGAAGGCTGCGGACAGGTCCATCACCTTGGACGTAACGGACTGGATGTCCGCCTGCGATTGCCCGGACAATCCCTTGATGGAGGAAAGGGTGGCTTCCACTCCGGCGGTGACGCTCTCGAAGGAATCGCCGTACCCGTCCGCGTACATCTGCCCTGCCGCCTGCCCGGCCGCCGCAGCGGCCGGGCCGGTAAGGTTCAGGCCCGCCGTCATGGTCGAGGTAACCGAGTCCATGTTGATGGCGGTAGTCAGACCGGACATCAGCGCTGCGCCCGCGATGCCGCCGGCAGCCGCCGCCGTCATCGGGGAGAACAGCTTCGCTGTCGCCTTGGATCCTGCCGCGCCGAGCTTGCCAGCCATGGTGTCGGCAGAATCAACTACGTCCTGGAATGTCTTATCGACGCCCTTGGACGTGGCCAGAATGTCGAACAGCAGCTGCTGGGTTGCCACCAGGGACCGCCTTCCTTATCGTTTCCGGTTCTTGTCCTGCTGTTCTTCCCAGGCGGCAGCGTTCGCAACGAACTTGAGCCACATCAGGTAAGGCAGGTCCCAGACGTTCAGCGGTGTAATGCCGGGCCAGACGTGCGAGATCGTGGTGATCCATCGGTAGATGGACGCCTCGATGTCGTCAGCGTCTTCTAGCTTGTTGCTCTGGCTGGCTCGTCGCCCGGAACGGTATCCGTCCGGGCCACCGTAGGGTCCTCCGCCGCGACCTCCTCGTCGGCTTCGAAACCGATCTTGGAGAGGGGGAAGTCGTTGGCTTCGGCCACGGTCACGGACTCGCCGGCGTGGCGCTTGCACAGCCAGACCATGGCCTGGAGTGCGAGCAGGTTCTCTGCGTCTTCGAGGAAGTCCAGCGGGTCAGCCGCCGCGCCGTTCTTCGGGGCGTTGTCCTGCATGCGCTGGAAGGCGTCCCGCAGTGACTTGATGCCGATGCCCGGGTGACCGTCGCCTTTGGTCTGCAGCTTGAGGGTGTACAGGTTCCGCAGGGTCGCGCCCTGGATGGCTTCCTGCAGGGGATACTTCTTGTCTCCAACAATGAGCTTCACGCTTTTACCCTTTTCCGTTGAGTGCGTCGTCGATCGCCCTGAGGGCTTTGTCTTTCGCGTCGATGCGTCCGCGCTTGATCGGCTCCCACCAATAGGGCTGGCCGAACTGCGAGACGAACGTCTGCTGAATTTTGTCCGGGTCATGAAACACGGGGTGCCGGATGACTTGCTTGTTCCAGCCCTTGACCATCACGCCGCCGACGGACTTGTCCGCCCGGATGCTGATCCCTGACCTGGTGGCGCCGGCGACGACGCGGGTCTTCAGTGACGCCTTGACCCGGTTACGCATCCCGGTACTGCGGGAACGGGACGCGGCTTCGGCTTTGTAGACGTTGACCGCCCGCAGGTAGACCTTGCCGGTGCCGCCGCGCTTGACCTTCTTGACCCGCATCCCGGCCTTGCGAGCCACTCCAGGCTTGGCCCCGGAGAGGATGGCCTTCTGATCCTTGATGATGTCGTCGCCCACGCCGCGGAGGCTGCGGCGCAGGTTGCGCTGCACAGCGGGCCCGATCTCCTTGGCTCTCGCCAACGCCTCCAGAATGTTCGGGGAAGTGATGGTGATCTCCGGAAGATCAGGCCCGCCGCCGCGCTGCTCCCCGGAGCGTGCCATTAGATCGTGGCGTCGGTCGTGACCAGGGCGACGTAGACCGGCGAGCCAGCAACCAGACCGTCGAGGACGGTGAAGTCGATCGACTGCTTCACGACCGATCCGCCGGCGGACTTGGGCAGTTCACCCTCGAGGCGGATCTCCGGGAAGTGGAACTGCAGCGCGTACTTCGCGGACGTACCGATCGTGGTCGTCGAGAGGAACGTCAGCGTCAGGCCGAGCGCCGTCTGGTTGAGGTAGGCATCGCGGAGGATGGTGTCCGAGTACTCCGCGGTGACCTTGCCCTTTGCGTCAGCCAGGCCGACGACGGGCTTCCGGTTGCGCTTGCCGGAACCACCGAAGGTGAAGCCGCCGTCATCGATCTTGTTATCGAACGAGACGGAGAAGTCTTCGATGGTGGCCGCCACGGTCCCGCCGGTCGCGAGCGCCGTCGCCGTCGGTGGAGTCTGGGATCCGCCGATGGTGATCGCGCCCTCAGCGAAGTGGAACAGCTCGCCGCCGGCAACGTAGGACGGTGCCGCATAGCCGACGTCGGTCTTGACTTCCTTCGCGTCCCACGTGGTCTTCAGCTTCACGATGTCAGCGTTGGATGCCGAGAACTCACCCGAGGTGCAGACCGCGCCGAGGAACGTCATGGCCGTGGCCGCGCCGCCGCCCAGTGTGGGGATGCCCTTCTGGATGGTGTAGGAGTTCAGCGGGTCCGTGGTCGTCGGGGTGTAGAGCTGCTGGAAAACACCGGCCTGACCAGGCACCGCAGTGGACACACCGTTACCGAACAGCGCCTCCAGCAGAACGCCCAGGCCCTTGCTAACCAGCTCGACGTTGAGGTCACCGCCGGCGGACTGCTTGGCGAGGACGCGGCGGGCCGAGCGTGCAAGTCGGGAACCGACACGCATTCCGGCGCCCTGGACGAACGAGGGGTTCCACGCGAAAGACTCGTCAATGAACTCGGGAAAGCGGTCCACGGTCACCGCCGTGCCGTACGTGGTTTCCTTCTTCAGGCCCACGGAGCAATCAAGCTGGGTCGTCACTGGTCTTCACCCTCTCCTTCGCCGCTGGCTGGGGTGCCTGCGTCTTCGTTGTCGCCGTCGTGGCTCGCTGCCCCGTCGCCGTCCTGCTGGGCCGTCAGCGAGGCGGCCAGCGTCTTGGCTGCCTTGTCTGCTGGCTGGTAGTTGTCGGACTGGAGAAGCAGGACACGTGCCTGGTCCTCGGTGGTGTCGAATACCTCGCCGGCATCGACGACTCTGCGAAGCAGGGGAACGTCGAGCGCGCCGAGCGGGGATATGTTCTTGAGTTTTGGCATGGTGGTCTCCTAGGCTGTGATCCGTGCTTTGGCTGTGAATGTTGCGGCGATGTCCGTTGCCATGCCTTCGTCAGTTACTTCCGTTTCGGATTCGTATGACGTCAGCACGCATTCCCTGACAGCGCCGCCGAGAGTGGTGTCGTCCATCCGGACAAGGCGTTCAATCAGCCGCAGCAACTCCGTGCTGCGTTCGGATGTTGCGAGCGCAGCATCTTCGTCCCCGCCCAGGGCGCAGGAGATCACCACTTCGAGGGTGAGTGTTTCCTCGCGGCTCCGGTTGGTGCTCATCGTGGCCGCTGCTTGCCCCGAGGACACGCGTCCGAAGGAGACGATGTCCTCGGGGTTGTAGGTCGTCGGCGGGCCGAACACCACGTACACGTGTTCGGTTTCGTAGCCCGTGGCCATGAGTGTCTTGACTGCTTGGTAGAACGCCTTCTTGAAAGCGAGGCCGAGCGTCGCCTGGGTGAGATCCATCAGGCGAACCCGCCCATCTGCTCATGCGGCGCGCATAGCTCCATGACCCTGCGGGGGACCGCGTATCCGGAGGGGGTGAAGGCCTCACCATCAGATGCCGAGCCGCGGACATTGCCACCGGAACCCTGCATCCCGCCCTGCCACCAGAAGCGGACCAGCTCACGCGCAGCCAGCCTGACGTTGGGTGGGATCTCCGAACTGCCAATCCGGTACGTGATGACCAGATCCCCGCTAGGGAAAGCGGTCACCGCCGTCCGCGTGCCGCAGTAGATGATGCCGGACACCAGGTCCGGGACGTAGTCCACAACCGGGACGCTGTCTGCCGTGATGCCAAGGATCTGGTTCGGTAGATGCGGGAGGACCACGGTCGAGCCGCCGCCCCAGGTTGTGAACGTCTTCGTGGCCGCGAGCATCGGGCCGGTGATGTCTTCGATCACCGGCGTTGCCGCTGCCACGTACAGGCGCAGGTCCTGCGCCTTGGCAGGATCAGCGTTGGCCGGCAGCCGCAGACCCGCCAGCACTTCATCCAGGGAGATGAGGAACTGCGGGTCTGCGGGCCACACGTCCAGCACATCCGTGTAGGCGCCGGAGCCGCCCGCCGTCCAAGACAGCAGGTACCTGCCAGCCATGGCCGGGACGAACTGCGCCTGTGTGGTTTCCCTGTAGCCGGTCACCGTCGGGGCCGGGTCCAAGGTGGTGCCGTCCGGCCGCTTGACCGCGAGCGCGTAGGGTCCGGTGTCCGGCGCGGTGGGCCACTTCACCGTAGCCAGTGCGCCGAGGTCAAGGGATGCCATTACTTCTTAGCCGTGGCTTTCGCTTCGGCGTCGGCCGCTGCTTTGGTTTCGGCGGCTGTTTTCGCTTCTGCTTCGGCTTTGGCCTGCGCCTCGGCGTCCGCTGCTGCAGTTTCCTGTTTTGCGGGCAGACGTCCCTGGGGAGGTTCTGAGCGCTGTTCCTGCTCGGTGTTCGGCTGCTCGCCCTTGGCCTGTGCACGGAGCCATGAGGCCAGCTCCTTGTCGTCCTGGCTGGCGGCGCGCCCGGCGATCGACTCGTAGGATTCGCCGGTGGACTCGTGGAGTTCGATGTAATTCTGTTTGATCGCGGGATCGATCGGTGCCATGGTGCTGCTCCTTTGGAAATGTGGGAATTGCAGGGGGCACCGCGGGGCAGGAGATGACTCCTGCCCCGCGGGGTTTGTCCGACCTAGAAGGTCGGGGCCACCAGACCGTAGGTGGCCACGGTGTCCAGGCCACCGATCTTGGCGCTGGCGGTCGGGTACCGCTCGGCCGTGAATGCCGCGTAGCTGTACACCACGACATCGACTGTGAGCTGCGTGCCCTGGCGCTGTTCGAAGTTCAGCTGGCGGGGCAGCCCGTCGCCTTCCTCCCACAGGTGCAGCTCGGAGGTATCAAGCGAAAGCGTGATGTCCTCCACGTTGGTGCCGACGTTGATCGGGATGTTGACGTCGGACAGGACCGGCAGGCCGGAGGAGTGGACGCCGACGAAGTACGGGGCGGTGGCCCCGTTGTCGGAAGTCTCGCCCGGCTTGTTGATGATGCCGGCGGCGTTGAAGTTCGGCACCGTGTTGGCGGTGACAATCGGGCGGCCGGCGGAATCGTACTCGCCGGTCAGCCAACCCCAACGGCGGGGGTGCATGACCAGGACCTTGGCGAAGATGCCGCCGCCGCTGGTGGCCACTGCCGTGTTGGCGCCGGCAATCTTGCGGCCGTAGTTGGCTGCGGACGGCACTGCTCCGAATGCTGTCGCTGCGCCGATCCCTGCCGTGTTGAGGATGCCCTTCATCTGGCCGGACGAGCCGGTGCCGTTGATGATCTGGGAATCCACCTGCGCAGCGTGGGCCCGGGCGAGGTCCAGGTAGAGGATCTCGTCCGTCTTGCTGCCGCGCTCGAGCGACTGGCGGGATACTTCCTGCCGTCCCATGAGCGTGCGGACCGGGACCGTCAGATCAGCGAACACGACGTCGGTGTTGGAACCGGCCGTGTTCTCACCGTTCTGAACAGCGACGGATCCGCCGGTAGTCCCGCGAGGGATAACCAGGTTCATGCCTTCGGCCGGCAGCTCGTGGCGGTTGACGATGTCCGCGAGCGGACGGCCAGCACGCAGCACCGGGGCCGTGAGGTCAATCAGGTACTGCGGAGTGACCAGGCCTGCGAAGCTGCCCGTGGTCAGGGCACGCTCGGTGAGCTCGCCTTCAACCTCGACCTCGCGGGCGTGGCGGTCCAGGCGCTCGGAGGCGTTGCGGTCGCTCTTGAACTGCGAGCGGTACGCGTCAGCGAACCAGGACCGTCCCTCGCGGGCGGTCTCGCGGGTGTAGGTGCGCGGTTCCTGACCGACGCGGGCGACCTCGTCGTAGGCCGGGCGAACAGCGGCCGGGGCCACTTCCCGGGCGAGACGGTCAGCGGCAGCGTCGCGCTCTGCCTCGCCGTCGAGCTCGGTGACGCGCTGGCGCAGGACATCAATCTCGTTGTCGAGACCGTCCTTGGACGTGCGCAGTTCGGTGATGCGGGCGCGCTGCTCGTCAGAGACGGCGTCGATCCCGCGGAGGGTTTCCAGTTCGGTGGCGTGGGCGTTGCGGACAGTCAGCTTGTCGGCGATCTGCGAACGAAGCTGAGCAATGAGCTGGGCAATGGTCATGGTGACATGCCCCTTTCTCCCGCCGTAGCGGGCTCAGGTGGGTTGGGTCAATCGCTCTGTCAGCAGCAGGCAGTGCCACGCGGGCCGGGCGAACGCGGCGCGCTGGTCTTTACGCGAGGTGCAGAGTGTGGTGCGCCTACAGGTGGCGCAGGGCGGTATCCCCATTTGCTATGAGGTCGCGCCCGGTCATGGGGAACCGGGCGCGCAGCTCGGCAAGTGCCTGCCGCGCTTCCGTGTCGTCCATGTCCCGGATCAGATCCGGAAGATTTGATGCGCGGAGACCGGCGCCGGCGGTGTGGGGGCTGGCCCCGTACCCGACGATAGCGACGTCGCCGCGGTGAATGTCGAAGGCCTGGATGCGGTACTCGGTGTAGTCCGGGGACCAGACGCCCGAGGTGATCCGGAACTTGAAGGACATCTCGTCAATCAGGCCGGAGCGGAGCTTGGGCACGATGTACTGGACATCGTGGTCCGTGGCGTCCAGCTCTGGAGCGTTCACGTGCAGGCCCTCGTCTGTCTCCGTGAGGATCAAGGAACCGTTGGTCGTGCGCGCGATGCGGCGTAGATCCTGGTGCTGCAGGACCAGCGGCACATCGAGGCCGGCCTGGGACAATGAGTCCGTGGCAGCACCGGCAGACACGACTTCGGTGTACGGGCCGAAGTAGTCGTACATCTCGTAGCCGCGTTCGTAGACCGAGGCGAGGCCCTCGAACTGCAAGGCGCTGTCACCTTCGGCCTGCCGGATCTGGATTCCGTGGGCGCGGGCACTGACCCGCGCCGGCGAGCCGTCCTCTTCAGAGCACCGACGCTGCGACGGGCGGTTAGCCCTGGCACTGACCGAGGCTGCGCGTTCGCGCGCCGCCTCCTGCGGGTCCGGGATCATAACGTGTCTCCAATCGGCGAGCTGGGATTGATGTTGGCGCCTGCGCTCTGAAGGATTACGCGGGCTTCTTCCTCGGATATGACCGTCCCGACACCGAGGTAGATCTTCTGGACGATCTCCGCCAGCTGCTTCGCCTCGGCCGCCGGCGACTGCTCAGACTCAGCGCCTCGGAATATGTCGAACTCCTGAAGCTGCTCGGGCGTGAACGGCGCGAAGTTGTTCAGGGCCCGGGCCTCGGATGGGGCCAGGGTGCGGGAATCGATCTGCAGCTTGAACATGCGCTGCCGCGTCTCCGGGTCCATCCGGAGCATGGCGTCCGTGTTGAGCTTCACCTTGCTGGGGGAAAGCGTGAGCCTCGACAGTGCACGCTCTCTGCGCATGACCGCAGGGCCCATGTTCATGATGAGCAGCTGCAGGTTGCGCTGGGTGACGTTGGCGTATGTCACCGCCGACCCGGAGATCGGGGCATCGATCATGTCACCAGGGACTCCGAAGAACCTGGCGATATCGGAGATGGAGAACTCCATCTCCTTGATGAACTCCGACTCGCTGGCCTTCGCCTGCAGCATGGAGTATTCCCAATCGCTGCCCGTGACGAAGGGTTCGCCGATGCTGACGGATGCGAGGAACCGCTGCTTGGCGACAGCCGATTCCGCAGGGTCCAGCTTCCTACCGGTGTTCTTTAGGATGGCCCCAGGCACCGCCCCATTGCTGAACCAGTCCAGTGCAAACTGCTGAGCGGAGAGCGCACCGCCGATGGATGCTGCGGCGTAGGCCACCGGTGACAGCCCGACGTGCGAGCCGGACGTCGTGAACTGCCGTTCGTGCCAGACGTCGGCCGGGTCATACTTCGTCCCGCTGATCCTGTAGTGATCGATGCGACCCTTCTTGACCACGACGGTCACCTGTTCGGCTGGCTGCGGGTCGATCAGTGTGGGCAGCGCCATCCCGTCACGCCCGGCAATCAAGCCGAACGAGTTGCCTATCTTGTCCAGATCCGACTGGGTCGAGTACATCCATTCGCTGATATCCATCGGCTGACCATCGCCATGGCTGGACGGTGTGATCAGGACATTCGGCTTGGGCGCCTCGGTGTCCATCATCTGACCAGGCAGCCGCCGGAAAACGTCAATGGGCATGGACGACATCAGGTCAGCCCTCAGCCTGATAGACGCCCAGACAGCGGAGTGCTTCAGTGCCGATGAGGTGGTGACGGATACTGAGGCGCCCTTCTTCCCCAGTCGCTGGGGGAGCAGGGAACCGAGATCAGCTGAGCGCTGGCGTAAGAGACTCACTGCGTGGACCTCCTGCGATCAATCAGCCACGAAATGAGGAGCAGCCCGAGGCCACCCACCCCTATGCCGCCTGGCAAATAGAACAGCCCGACCGCGAGCGCAGCGGCCAGAAGGATGAGCAGCATGCCGATCAGGTCCAGCCAAGAGGTCACACGTTCCACGGGGTCCTGCCTTTCATCCGAGGGAGTCCCCGATGTTGTAGTCGTCCGGCGCCTTTTCCTTGAACAGCCAGCGGGCGAACGTGACGGCGTAGAGCGCGGAGATGTCGGCTAAGGTCTTGTTCCTCGCGAAGATCCACACGCGGCCGCCGACGTACTGCTTGATGGCGTTTGCCATTGCCGTGTTCAGCAGCTGGTCGTTCTCAAATCGCAGCGTGCCGGCCAGGGCGTCGTCGTGAAGTCCGCCGCAGGCATCGACCCGGCTGGGGCCGGATACTTTGATGACGTCGAATCCTTCGTCTTCGAGGTCGCGAATGAGGGACTTGGCGGCGCCGTTCCCATCGAGTGCTACGGTGTTGCCGCCGAATTCGTTGCGGAGCTGGACCAGAGTGTTGACCACACCGGCGGTGCCGACCATGCGTTCGTACACTTCGAGGTAGCAGACGGCGTCCGGGTCGGTGGCTTTGGCGGCCATCCCGATTGATGTCCATTCCCTGTCGGGGGATGTGTCGATCGTCCAGAACGGTGTGCCCGTCCAAGCGTCCGTATCGGGCGGTAGGTAGCAGCCCTCCCAAGCTGCCGTCGGGATCACCCGCGGCGCGGCCTTCGCCTCAGGCCACCATCCGAGATAGGCGCGCTCGAACTCGCCCGGCTCGGTCATGCTGTCTCGCTCTGCCATCACATCTGCCAGGGAGATTGTGTGGCCGATGGCGGGGTGGCAGTTCAGGACCGTCTGGGGGTCGTTCGGGTCGTCGTCTCTGGAGGCGGAGTATTCGAAGTAGGCCACGCGTGATTCGCGGCGTGACTCCACAAGGGCCTGCCCCATCTCCACTTTCGGGGCGAGGTAGGTTGATGCTGTTGTGCCGGCGGCTGAGAGTATCCATTTCTGGGAACCCTTGACCGTGATCATGGTCGGTGAAATGCCCTGCTCAATTTCGCCGTCTACGTGTGCATAGGCTTCATCGATGTGAGCTTCATGGTTGGTGTCGCCGTGACCTGAGTTCTTACCAACGGCGTCGATGCCCAGCTTGGATCCAGTCGACCAACGGAGGGTCTCGGAACCTGTGGTCCAGTGGGGTTTGCCCATGAACTGCTTCAGCGGTGACTCCATGATTGGCTCGTGGAAGTCCTCGTGCAGGCGCTTCAAAGCCTTGATGCGGTTCTGCGCGGTGTAGATCATGCGTGCGTTGCGCGTTGTCAGCGCACGGTGCGTGAGTTTCCCGCGGCTGATCGAGGTCTTGCCGATCTGCCGGAGCCCGATCAGGATGATTGTCTTGTACCAGTACAGCCCTGTGACCGGGTCGATTTCGCAGGCGACGTCCAGCACGTGCTGCTGCCACGGCATGGGGTCGTTGTTGAGTGCCTTCATGACCTTGCCAACAGCTCGCCCCCTGGTCTTGCGGGCAAGGTTTCGCGGCGTGCCGAATCTCGGTTCAGGGTTGCGGGGTGCCTCAGTCATCCTGCGTCAGCGAGGCGAGGAAGGCGTCGGCTGCATCGGCCCCATTGCTGGCCGGCCCTGAGGTTTTACGCAGACGGTCAAACACGTTGAATAGTCTCGACTGCATTCCCGAGATCAGATCCAGTCGCTGAATGCGCGGGATCTGATCGAGTACACGGGCGTCGTACTTGGCCAGGACGATCAGGGTGCTCGCGAACGGCGGGTCCGCGAACTCCATTTCCTCAATCTCTTCGGTGAGTGTGGACTCGATCAAGCCAGCCGGGCCCGACCAGTCAAGGTCGAGTGAGCGGTCAAGCCCGAGATCCTCGTCAGGGAAGATCTCCGCGAGCGCCTCAGAGGCTTCGGTGGTCTTCTTCTTCGCCCGGTAGTCGGCCATGTACTTGCGCTGGCCGGCACGGCAGAGGTTGCACTTGCAGCCCTTCCGGTATCCCTTGCGGCCGGGTGTCGAACCGTGCTTCGGTTCCGGGGTCGTGGGTGCCATGAAACCTCCTCGTGTTACAAGGGGCGGCTACCTCTGTAGCTCGCTACCCGGGAATTTTCGCAGGCACAAAAAATGGAAGATGCGCGGGTCGCCCACACCCCGGATTCCTAAAAAATCCGTGTGTTCTAGCGGAAGTTCATCGCGTCCCGGAGCTTCGAGCGAGGTCTTTCGACCCGTTGGGCACCGGCCTTGACCAGGCGGCGGCGATGGTTTTCTTTCTTCACGTTGCATCCAAGATGCATGGGCTGAAGGTTCCAATGTGCGGTCGGGTGGCCACCGTCGGTCAGTGCAGTGATGTGGTCAAGGGAGGGGCCGAGCGGATGCCGAGGTCGAAGGCCGAACAGGATCTCCTCATTGCACCAGGCGCAGACCGCGCCGGGGATGCAGTACCTCTTGACGAGGCGTTGCCATGGCCTGCCGGACCTGCCACGCCTCGGGTCCCACTCATCAAGCGCCGGCATGGACCACCACCTTGAGCACATGACAAAGGCCCCGCTGGTAAACCGGCGAGGCCCTGGGGACAACTATCCCCTCGATTTGCCACACTATCGCGAATTAACCCGGTTGCGCTACTTGGAACCTCGCGTGTCGTGCCAAGCGCCCAACACCTCGTGCGGGTGATAGGTCGGCAGCGGCTCGGTATCCACTGGTCGCAGCTTTCCCCGTCGCGCCCAGTCCCGGATGTCCATGCTGGTGATGGCTATCCTGGCGTTGGCCCTCAACCAGGGAAGCAGCTGGCGGGTTGGCATGGGTGGCGCGATATCTCGGACACGCTCACGGTTAGCCTGATGATCGACCCACGTTTCTTCGGGGCCCCACACCAGCTCGCGAGCCTGGGGAACCCAGATCCTCGCCATGTACAGGGTTTGGCCGGCGTCGGGGTTGTCCACCGCTTCGGCGTGAGCACTATAAGGCAGCTGACACAGCCAGGACCTCAGCAGCAGCGCGTCGAGATTGATAGGCGGCTTGGACCCAGGGTGGCCACCACCGCCACCGCTGGAGCCGGGGCTCCTCGTGACACTGGTCCGGGCGATGGGACCATCGAGCAGGCGCACCAACGCCGAGACGTCTTTGAGTAGGCCAGCCAATTCGACGATGCATCCAGTGCAGAGGAAGATCGTGGTTTCCCGGTGGCAGTCAGTCACGGTGCAGAACAGTTTCGGAATGAAAGCAGTTGAGTCTGGCATGTCTAGTTACGTCCTCTGCTGCGTGGGCGTCCGCGCCTGGATCGATTGTTATTCGGTGAGACCTTGGTGAGTGGCTGGGCTGGGCTCACGGCCATACCAGTACCTGCCCGACCCGCCCCGTCCAGACCCGTCCCGACATATCCAGATTTTGTGGGCAGGTGATCTGCCGGATTTGCCGAATCGGGTTCCGTTGCTCCTGGTGCCGTTGCCTGACCGGGTGTTGCTTCCGATGTCGGGCCGGGGTTGGAGCCGGTTGTTTCCGTTGCCTGGCCGGGTGTTGCTTCCGTTGCCGGGCCGGTGTGATGCGGCTTGATGGGGTGGGACGGTTCGTTGGC
Source organism: Pseudarthrobacter sulfonivorans (assembly GCF_001484605.1). Classification (NCBI taxonomy): domain Bacteria; kingdom Bacillati; phylum Actinomycetota; class Actinomycetes; order Micrococcales; family Micrococcaceae; genus Pseudarthrobacter; species Pseudarthrobacter sulfonivorans. The sequence goes on from NZ_CP013747.1 coordinate 4,352,473, forward strand.
TTTGACGGTGTACCCGTGCTTGGCAAGCCAGGTGACGGTTGATTGGCGGTAATGCGGTGCAGGCGGCGGCGGCAGGAGAGGGTAGCGGTTGTCGCGGTCGTCGTAGTCGCGCCGGCCGCTGTTGCAGCTGCCACATGCCACGACGAGCGTTTCGAGGGTGCCGGGCTGGCCGGTGTCCCCGCGGTGGTCGTAGGTGCCTCTACGACCGGACTTCTTGTCTCCGAAGTAGACGATCTGCCCGCAGTACCGGCAGGCGTCTCCATCGCGGTGACGGACAGCCGAGGTCAGCTTCGTGTCCCTGGAGTCCCGGGCCTGCTGCCTGTCCCATTCGACTTCCTCGCGGAGCCGGATGTGAAGGAAGTCCGTGTCCTCGATCAGCTTCCAGCGAGGGGCGCCGTCCGGTTCGGTCTCGGCAGTCAGCAGCCCGGCCTTCACAGCAGCGTCCGTGACGTTGCGCCAGTTCGATCCGCCCATCATCTGGGCTGTGCCGAAGTCGATGTAGTAGTCCGTCATGTGGCCGGCGGACTGCATCGCACAGCGGAAGAGGAAGCCGGTCACTTCGTTGAGCGCCCGGTCGTCCTCTCCCAGGTATGCGACCTTCATGAGTGGCGGGTACGTTGCTGCATTGTCTCCGCTTCTGAGCCATGCCACCTATCACTGCCCTTCCTTTTCTGCCTTGCGGTCGTGGATGGCCTGCACCAGGGCAATGCCCTCGGGATCGGCGAGCGCCGGGTGATCGGGCTCGTCGATGATGATCGTCCGGGTTGAGGTCGGGATCGTGTACCTGGTCATGAGAGGTGCGGCTCTATGATTTCGACAACGCGGTTGAATACGGCGTCAGTCAGGTTGCGGACGTTGTTGGGCGGGCTCGGCTCGTCCTGCTTGATGGTGCCGCCGGCGTGGGCGATCTCGGGGAGTCGCCGCATCCATCCTTCCCGCCAGGCGTTGAGGTTGCCGGATACTTCTTCGTCGCGGATGGGCATCAGGATGCCGAGGAACGACTCTCCGCAGCTGATAAGGATTCGACGCGAGTCGTCGGTCGGTTCGATAACGAGCGGTTCGCCGTAGGCGGCGGCCGCGGTTGCGAAGAGCTTGACCAGGCGTCCGGAGGCGGTCAGACGCTTGGGCATTACGGGCTCGGCCAGGACCGCGCTCATGAGCATGCGCCCGAACGTCACCGGGTACTCGTTACCGTCCTCCCTGGGTATCGTCAGCTCTTTGCCCGGGAACAGGCCGGAGACGTCCAGCACGGTGATCGTCTTGTTCTTGATGGTCAGCCGCAGCGCCTCACCGATCTCGCCTTCCTTCTGCTTGCCGCTCGACTTGAAGAGCGCCAGCAGCTCTTTCGCGACATCGACCGGGAGATTGAAAGCATCGGTGTCAGGATCGCCGGTCAGCCCGTCCGCTTCCCAGACGGATGCCGCCGAGTGGCCGAGGGTCTGCATGTTGCATGCGGTCAGGTAGAGGTTGTTGTCGGTGGCGGTGAAGTGTACGACGGCGTGGGCCGGGCTGTCCTTCACGTCGGCCGCGTGCGGGATGACCGACTGAAGCGCCTGGCGGACGTCCAAGGTGTTGACAGTAAGGATCATCCGGTCACGCCCGATACGTCGACAAGCCAGATGGCCAGCGGTGCACAAACTGCTGCCTGCAAGCAGTTGAGCTGCAACCCGCCCCGGCCGGTCCACACCTTATTGCCGATGTACACGACCAGAATCCGAAGTACTGCGACCAGCGCAAGCAGGCCAGCGAGGATCGCTACGGCGAGTGCAAGGTAATTCCAGAAGTTCATGTGTTGTCGCTTCCTGTTCCGTGGGTGGGGCAGTCGGGGTTAGTTGGTCGTCTATGGGCCTGGCTCGGGTTGTAGCGCCATGGTGGGCAGCTGCAGCCTGGGTCACGGTTCGGGACGCGGTTCCAAGAGGACGCTGCGCCTACGCCTACTACGTGCTCCCTGGCCATGGCTCCCTCTCTGGATCCTGCGGGGTTATTTCGGGGGCCCGCCCGGATTCGAACCGGGGCCGGTTGCTTACTTCCTCATGGGGGGATTGGTTTCAGCAGGTGGCTGCCTATCGGGCCCGTGCGGCGCCGGGTGTGCCCGGCGCCTGGTTTGGTTACGAGACGCGGGCGCGACGCTTTTCCAGGTAGTTGCTCAGACCCGGGTCTGCGGCCGGTGGTTCCTCGCCTACCTTGGGGCGGGGAACCGCGGGCGGTGGTGGTATCAGCGCGGTTCCGGTTTGGACGGCACGCTGCACTGCTGCCATGTCATCGGCCGGTGGGGCGGCCGGACGGGGCTGGCCTTTTGGGATCGGGGCCCGGGCGTAGACGCTCCAGGTCTTCCCGTCGTCGTTCTTCCTGGCGGTTGACTCGCATCCGTTCTGACGGAAGGCGGTAGGCGGTGCTGTCGTCTTCCAGTCCGGGCTGATCAGCGCCCATTTGCCGGGGTTCTGCTTCAGCGCTTCGATGACGTGTTCGTAACCTTTACCGCCGCGGCTGGGCGGGTCCTGCCAAACGAGTTCAACCATGTTCCTTGCCTTCCTTTAGGAGCAGCGGCATTCGCCGGTGTGCTGATTGATGACGCCGTTGCATGAGCCGCAGCGTTCTAACTGGGTGGGCTTATCGTTCTGCGCTTTGGTGGTCATGCTGCCCCTCCGTTCAGGTTGGTTCCGGACTCACGGCAGGCGCCGATAGTCAGGAAGCCGTAATCGAAAGCGGTCACGCGGTCATCGAACACGGGCTCATCGATCACGTGGACGATCTGGTCACCGTCCCAGCAGGAGAGCAGCCAGCGCCCGTCCTCGGTCCGCCGGACTCCCGCCCGCGGGTACCGGGCATCCATCACCACGAACGGATCATTCGGCGAGCGCAGCGGGGTCGGGGCCGGCAGCGGTCGGGTAGCCAGGTACTTATCGATGGCGTCGTCGTATTCTTTGAGGGCTTCGACGTGGTCGAGTACAGCGGTCTGGGCTTTCCACTGCTTGCCAACAGGTGCGGGGTCGCTGAGGATCTCGGGGCGGTAGCCGCAGAGGCAGACGGGTTCGTTGTCGGGGTTGCGGGTGAGCCCGTGGTTACTCATCGTCGTTGCCCTCTGCTTCGTGGTGGTAGGTGATGACGGCTTGTTCTGCTTCGGTCCACTGGTAGCCGTGGACCGTGGCGAGCCTGCCCCGCCACGCTTCGGTGGACTGCCAGCCGGGGCCGGCGCGCCATCCGGATACGTCATCCATGTGGATCTCGCGTTCGAACTGATCCACGTGCATGAGGGCCACGAGCTGGGGAATGTTCAACTTCTCGACCGCATCAATGACTTCCTGCTGGTCGATGTCTTCGTCTTCGAGGCCGAGCCAGGGTGCGATGTCACCAATGTGGTGCCGCTCGAGCACGTAATCCACGAGCATCTCGTGCGTCTTGTCAGCTGCCGGCTTCTGGATCGCTTCCTTGATGAACTGCGTCCGGACTTCCATGGCGGTGGCTAGGCCCCGAGTGAGCTCCTGGCGGCGGATATCATCGGCGAGCTGCGCGGGCGTGCGCTGCGGTACGGTGGCGGTTGCGCTGGCGGGTCGTTCCTTGAGCCACGTGATTTCAGGATCGGACTCGTCGCAGATCGCGGACCAGCCCCCGGCGACTGCTTCGGCCACGGTCATCCCTGTGTAGGAGACGCGCCATCCCGTCCACGTCCAGTTCTGCCCTTCGGGGCGTTCGACGATGTCCACGCCGGCGCCTTGCAGCTCAGCGGTCAACCGGGGCAGGTTCTCCAGCCATGCCCGGGTTTTGGTTTCCTTGGCCAGCTGGAACGCCCAGTCGTTCGGCTTGTCAGCTACTCGGAGGAGACGCTTCGTGGCTGCCTCGTCGTCGGTGAAGTCGACCAGCACAAGCGCCTGGTCAATGTTCAGGGTGCGGTCCTCGATCTTGTCCTTGGCGTCCTCGGACAGATTCGCCAGTGCGATCCGTGACCGGACCAGGCTCTGCGAGCGCCCGGTGGCTTTCGCTATGGTCTTGACGTTGTAGCCGTCGAACTCGGCGAGCGTCTGGTAGGCGGCGGCTTCCTCGTTGATAGTCAGGTCGGTGCGCTGGGTGTTCTCGACCAGCATCGCCTCGAGCTGTTTCGGTTCGGTGTTGAGGTCTTCGCGAATCACGCAGGGGAGGACGTCGAGGTTGGCCAGCTGCGCGGCGGCGTACCGGCGGTGGCCCGCGATGATCACGTACTGGAAGGATGCCTGGCTGAAGTCGGGGGCGACGACGAGCGGTTGCATGATGCCCTGGGCGGTGATGCTGTTGGCAAGGTCAGTGACGATCCCGACGTCGCGGCGGACGTTCTTCGGGTGGATGGCCAGTGCGCCGATGGCGATCTCCTGGAAGCGGGTGCTCATAGCCCGGTGTCCTTCCTGGTGAAAGTGAGCAGCGCCTTCTCCGCTTCATGCGCGGCGGTAGAGGCTTCGTCCTCGACGTTGAGCGCGAGCTGCAGCGCAGTCTCTGCCTTGACTGACCCGGCCTTGGCGATGGCCAGCAGCCTGTTCGCGTTGACGCTCTTCCGGACCAGGGCGGCCAGCTCGACGTCGTCAACGGGTGACCAGGAAGGCCGGCGGAGGTGAGCGTTGGGAACGTAGTGCTGCATGGCTTTGTCCAGTACCGCCTGCTGCCCCTCCGTAAGTGGCAGCCCCGGCAGTGCGGTGACGGCGGCGGCGAGGGCCTGCTTGGGTTCGTTGCCGAGGAACTGCTCTTCGGTCTCCACTGGCTGTTCAGTCATTGTCTTGTCCTGTCTCGAATACGAATCCGGCAGCGCCGGTAATAAGGAAGGTGACGCCGGCGAGGTAGCCGGAGTTGATGATCGGGAAGGTGGCTACGGCTGCGAGTACGGCGAGCGCACCGAGGACCAGGAGCGGGAGGTAGAGGAAGGTGCGGCGGCGATTCCGGCCGACCCGCACTGACGGGGCTTTCACAGCGCCGCTCCCTGCGCGGCGGCGTTCCATTCGGGGGTGCCGCGGTGGATGTGGAGCGAGTAGTTTGCCCAGATGTCCCCGTTGAGGAGGATCTGGCCTTCGGTCTTGCTCTTGACCGAGACGTCGATGCGGTATGCATCGATGTCCACGTCTGCTTTGGATCGGTTCTGCCAGAACCACTTCAGCCAGGTGGTCATCCCGTCTGACAGTTCCCTGGCGTCTCGGAACTCAAGGTCGGGGTATTCCTTTAGTGGGCGGTGGCCGACCGGCTGGACGACGGCGAACCGTTTGATACGGGCCTTCATCGTGCGGCCCGGTCGAGTGCACGGTTCAGGTTGGCCTGGACCTGCGCGATATCGGATGGCTTGGGGCCGGCAGCCGTCGGGGCCTGGGGGGTTAGTTCGACGGCTGCCGGGGTATTGAGGGCGGCGGTAGCTGCTGCCGCGTCGCGGGTGGCGAGTGCGTCCAGGCCGTCGCCGTAGCGATCGACTGACTGCTCTACCTCGGTGGCGAGGTTGCGTGTGTGTTTGACCAGGTCATCGAGTGAGGCGGTCAGGTGGTCGAGTGCCTGGTCGGCGTTGCCTGTCCGGTCGAAGGTCCGCAGCGTGCGGACAGCGTTGGCTACTTGGATTGCCGAGCTGATGACGTGCTCAGCCAGCTGGTGCCGCCGGCCCTTCTCTATGCCGAGGTACTTGTCGGCCAGTCCGGCGCGGCCACCGAGGCGGCGGTCCTCGACACCGAAGAACAGATGCCGGGGTGGACCCACGATCTTTTCCTGTGAACTCGAAGCGTCCATTGATAGACTCGTTTCTGATTCGAGAGCCAGGAGACCCCGTGCAAAGGGCCTGGCTCTTGGGTTATCTAATGGCGGTCCAGTGGAATCTTTGGCGAGAGGTCACTGGACCGCTTCTTTATGCCTGCGGTAGGCCCGTGGGTTACTTGAGGGACTCGGCGGCGGGAGGGCCGGCGGCCGGCTTCAATGCTTCTATGTCGCTGGCGTGGAAGAGGTAAGCACCGCGAAGACCAGGCAGCTTCTGAGCGGGGCTTAGGTCGCCCCGTTCGACCAGCCGAATGATGGTCCGCCAGTTCTTGCCTGAGACTTTGGACGCTTGCGCCGTGGTGATCAGGTGAGGTGCAGTTGTTGGCATGTGTCAAAGATAGGCGCACCTTTGACATATGTCAAAGACTTGTCAGAGGGAAGATTTGCGGCGCGTGTTTTGAATTACACGAAAGTTTGTAGTTTGAAATCTAGACAAAGCTTTGTCTGTGACATAGCTTTGACTCATGAGCACCCAACCGATGCACACTCGAACCCCGGAATTTCAGTTGAAAGACCGGCTCCGCTTAGCGCGAGAACTGAATAGCTTTGAGCAGGCGGACATTGCCGCAGAGCTCGGAATCAGTCGGGCTACGGTTTCCAACTATGAGCGCGGCGCCACCATGCCGGGCAAGCTCGTCATCAATGCCTGGGCAGTCGTCTGCGACGTGGACGTCGAGTGGTTGAAGACGGGTAAGGCCGATACAGCCATGCATCCGTCTGATCCGGGAGGCAATCTTCACTCCCCAAAACTTGAGCCGGTCTCAGAACGCAAGCCTTTGGATTAGAAGGCCGCTGCTCTATCCCCTGAGCTACTGGGGCACGTGGCGCCACGACCATAGATCCGGCGCATCAAAAGTCTACATTGCCCCGACGCGCCGCAGCATCAGCGTCGCGCGCTGCGGGCTCTTGTCCTCAACAAGGCGGTTTCAGGCAGGGTTGTGCACATACGCGAACTTGTCTCTCGCGGCCCGGTGCTGTCCGCGCGAAGCTGGTTCTGCCGCTAAGGCGCTACCTTTCGAGACAGGACAAGATGATGACTGACTACCAAACATTCCGGGGCTTCGTTGCCACGGATATCAAGACCTCCACAACTCCGGGCGGCGTTGGCACAGCCTCGTTCCGCCTCGGTTCAACCGCGCGGCGTTTTGACCGCGCCACTAGTGCCTGGGTGGACAGCCACACCAACTGGTTCAACGTCCAGGGCTACCGTCAGCTTGCCGGAAACATGGCCTGCAGCATCAAAAAGGGCCAGTGCGTCATCGTCGTTGGCCGGCTCAAGCTGCGCAGCTGGGAGAAAGACGGCCGGGTCTACCATTCGGCCGAAATCGATGCGGATTCCGTGGGTCACGACCTCAAGCGTGGTTCGGCCAACTACATCCGTACCAGCGACACCGGACTGCACCTCGTCTCAGACAACGGCGCGGCAGGGCAGGAGGCGTCAGCGGAGGGCAGCGGCGTCGGCCCAGCTGATCCTGACGAGGACGGCGGAGACCCGGAAGAAGGGGAGCACACGGACGACGACGCCGCAGCGTTGGGAGTCTTCCACGAGGATGCAGACGGCAACCGCATTCCGGTGGACGCTGAAACAGGCGAGCTCGCCGGAGCCACCGTCTGAAAGTGCTGGCGCTGGATACCGCACGGGACGCGGGCGGGCCCGGGGCCGGCAGTCCGCCCGCGCCGGGACCGTTCCGTCCCAGGCTTGGCCGCGTGGCAGAATGGCGGCATGAATCGCGCGACGGACAACCGGCAGGCAACCCCCATCACCAGCCGGACCACCCGTTCCCGGCGGTTCGGGGCACGTGCGGGGCGGGCGCCCGCGGCGCTCGCCGGAAGCCTCCTGATGGTTCTTGCGCTTGCAGCCTGCACCGGCGGCTCCCCAACGGCGACAGGCACGGGCGCTGCCACGCCCGGCGAACTGGCCACCCCCTCGGGGCCGGCCACCACGGGCTCCACCCGGCCGGCCTCCACGTCCCCGGCGGAGGATCCGGCCATCGTGGAGATGAAACAGACAGTAACGGACGCGCTGGGCAGGCTGGCGGCGGGGACCCCAAAGCCAGCCACCGCCCAGGTGACCGATGCGCTGACCGGCGCCGGGATTCCCCCTGCGGCCGTTGAAGTGTCGGCGAGCCGGACGCCTACCGGGCTGGAAGCTGATGCCATTGAGGCCGCTGTGTTGCAGGGCACCGACTGCGTGGTGGGACAGGTCCGCGATGGCAACGTCACCGTTATCGTTCTGCCGGTCCTGGCCAGCGGGAAGTGTTTCGTGGGAGCGGCTGCCTGACGCCTCGAATGTGAGTTAAGCCCGCCAACCCACTAGATTTGGAACCATGGCGGAATTTATCTACACAATGACCAATGCCCGCAAGGCAGTTGGCGAAAAACTCATTCTTGACAACGTAAGCATGTCGTTCTTCCCGGGCGCCAAAATCGGTGTTGTCGGCCCGAACGGTGCCGGTAAGTCCACCATCCTGAAGATCATGGCCGGACTGGACATCCCGTCCAACGGTGAGGCCCGGCTCAGCCCCGGTTACACCGTGGGGATCCTGTTGCAGGAACCGCCACTGAACGAGGAAAAGACTGTCCTGGGCAACGTCCAGGAAGGCGTTGGCGAGATCTACGGCAAGATCCAGCGCTTCAACGAGATCTCCGAGGAAATGGCCAGCCCCGACGCTGACTTCGACGTCCTGCTCGAAGAAATGGGTCAGCTGCAGGAAGCCATTGACGCCGCTGAGGCCTGGGATCTCGACTCCCAGCTTGAGCAGGCCATGGACGCCCTCCGCTGCCCGCCCGCGGACGCCGACGTGACACTGCTCTCCGGCGGTGAGCGCCGCCGCGTGGCCCTCTGCAAGCTCCTGCTGCAGAAGCCCGACCTCCTGCTCCTGGACGAGCCCACCAACCACCTCGACGCCGAGAGCGTGCTGTGGCTGGAACAGCACCTCTCCAGCTACGCCGGCGCAGTCCTTGCCGTCACCCACGACCGGTACTTCCTTGACCACGTCGCGGAATGGATCGCCGAGGTTGACCGCGGCCACCTGTACCCCTACGAAGGCAACTACTCCACGTACCTGGAGAAGAAGCGTGCCCGCCTGGAAGTCCAGGGCAAAAAGGACGCCAAGCAGGCCAAGCGCCTCACCGAGGAACTCGAGTGGGTACGCTCCAACGCCAAGGGCCGCCAGACCAAATCGAAGGCCCGTCTGGCCCGCTACGAGGAGATGGCTGCCGAGGCTGACCGCACGCGCAAGCTTGACTTCGAAGAGATCCAGATCCCGCCGGGCCCGCGCCTGGGCGGGCTGGTCCTGGAAGCCAGGAACCTGCAGAAGGGCTTCGACGACCGCACCCTGATCGACGGCCTGTCCTTCACGCTTCCCCGCAACGGCATCGTCGGCGTCATCGGCCCCAACGGCGTGGGCAAGTCCACGCTGTTCAAAACCATCATTGGCCTGGAGCCGCTCGACGGCGGCGAGCTGAAGATCGGCGATTCAGTCAAGATCTCCTACGCGGACCAGAGCCGCGGCGGCATCGACCCGAACAAGACCCTGTGGGAAGTTGTTTCGGACGGCCTCGATTACATCCAGGTGGGCCAGGTCGAAATGCCGTCCCGCGCCTACGTTGCCGCTTTCGGCTTCAAGGGTCCGGACCAGCAGAAGAAGGCCGGGGTGCTCTCCGGTGGTGAGCGCAACCGCCTCAACCTTGCACTGACGCTCAAACAGGGCGGCAACCTGCTGCTCCTTGACGAACCCACTAACGACCTCGACGTCGAAACGCTCAGCAGCCTTGAAAACGCACTGCTGGAGTTCCCCGGCTGCGCCGTGGTGGTATCGCACGACCGCTGGTTCCTGGACCGGGTGGCCACACACATCCTGGCCTACGAAGGCGACGAGGAAAACCCCGCCAAGTGGTACTGGTTCGAGGGCAACTTCGAATCCTACGAGGAGAACAAGGTAGAGCGGCTCGGACCCGATGCGGCCAAGCCGCACCGCGTGACGCACCGCCGCCTCACCCGCGACTGATCGCAATGAAGGCCGGCACCCCGTCAGGGTGCCGGCCTTTCTGCTGCCTGCCGGAAGCCAGTCAGCCCGCTCTGCCAGCCGGCTTAGTCAGCCCGCTCAGCCTCAGTTCCGCCCGGCCTTGCGGATCTGGTGCTCCATGACTTTGGACTGGAACGCGCCAACTACTTTGTTTTTCAGGTCGGTGGGAACCCGGACCATGCCCTCCTGCGCCACCGAGGCAACGTGCTGCCCGGCCCGGTTGAAAATTTTGCCCGTTGCGAGGCCGCGGGCTCCCTGGGCGCTGGGGGATTCCTGGACGTAGAGCAGCCATTCGTCCACCCGGGCGGGACGGTGCCACCACATGGCGTGGTCGAGGCTGGCGACACTCATGCCGGGCGTGATCCAGCTCAGCCCGTGGCGGCGCAGGATGGATTCCAGCAGCGTGTAGTCGCTGGCGTAGGCCAGGGCGGCCCGGTGCAGGTTTGAGTCATCGGGCATGGGCCCGAACGTCTTCATCCAGACGGCGTTCCGGGCCTCCTTCTTGCCTTTGGCCGAAACGTACAGCGGCGGGTCGACGTGCCTGATGTCAAAGGGCCGCTCGTAAGCCCAGTGCTGGGCGATGGGGTGGTCGAACTTGCCCAGCAGGTCGGCCGTGCTCGGCAGCGACTCAGGATCGGGAATCCCGGCGGGCATCTTGGATTCGTGGTCGAGGCCTTCGTCCAGGTCCTGGAAGGACGCGATCATTGAAAGGATGGGCACCCCTTCCTGGTAGGCATGGACACGCCTCGCCGAAAAGGACCGGCCGTCACGCAGGCGCTGGACACCGAACGTGATGGGCTTGTTGGCGTCGCCGGGCCGGAGGAAATAGCCATGCATGGAATGGACAAACCGTTCCGGGTCCACCGTCTTCATGGAAGCGACCAGCGACTGGGCCAGCACCTGGCCGCCGAACACACGCTGCCGGGGCTGCTGCTGCGATGGGCCAAGGAAGATGTCCTCATCCGTCCGGGCGCCCTCAAGCTCACCAAGGTCAAGGAGCTGGATGAGCGTTTCGGTGGGGTCGCCGCTGGGTGGCGCCAGCAGTCCGGGTTCGGCTTCAGTCATGGATTGACTCTAGACGTCGCCCCGCCGCTGCTCAACCAAGCTTCAGCCGGTAGTGTTCTTAATGTGTCTGACCTACTTACGAAGTCCTTCCGGTTCGCCGATCCGCGTGATCTCGCCGATCTGCGAACATTCACCACCCGTGCCAAGACGGTCGACGACGGCGCCATCCGGCTTCAGGCCGCAGGTTCCGTTCTCGCGGCCTACGTGTGCGTTCTGCGGCCCCGCCTGCTGGGCGAATCCACCCCCACCATCCTGGGCCTGCGGACCATGGCGCTGGCGGAACCTTCCGCGATTGACGTGACGGTACCGCTCTCAGCCGTCCTTGACCGGCTTGCCAGGGCAGGGGAGGACGACGTCGAGCTGCCGGTTCCGCCGTCCACCGTCACCGAATCGTGGACAGGCGTCGGCGCACCGCGCACCGGCTGGGAACTGGTGGGTGCGTTGTCGGATGCCGAACTCCGGCGGGCGGCCGAAGCCGGCATCACCGAAGTGGCGGGCATCATGCCCGCCCAGCCGGGGGCGCTGATCGTCAACAACGCACGCGCCGCTGTTTGGGGCCGGGCCCTTGATGACTCCGGCCTTCCGGCAGGAGCCGCCTTCGCGGCCCTCACCCTGGGATTCCTCGCAGACGCGGACCAGAAGCTGTACCGGGCGGGCCGTTGGTTCCGCCTCAGTGGTCCACGCGGCCACGTCCTGGCACGCACCGGCAGCGGCCTCTAAAACCCGGCCAGCCGCCGTCGTACGCGCCCATTCGCTAAGCCCGAAGGCCGCGTCACGCCTCCGACGGGCTGTTCACCATGGACAGCGCGGCGCGTTCCATGTAGTCCCAGAGTGTTCCCTCGTACAAGGGTGGCAGTTCCAGGGCATCGACAGCGGTCCGCATGTGGAACAGCCAGCGGTCCTTGGCCTCCGGCGTGACCCGGAACGGTATGTGGCGCATCCGCAGGCGCGGGTGGCCACGCTCCTCGCCGTACGTGGTGGGCCCGCCCCAGTACTGCTCCAGGAACATCAGGAACCGCCGCTTGGCCGGCTCGAGGTCCTCCTCCGGGTACATCGGGCGCAGCAGCGGGTCAGTGGCGACGCCGTCGTAGAAGACATCGATCAGCTTAGCGAACGTGTTGTGTCCGCCCACGGAGTCGTAGAAGTTGTCCGTATAGCCGGGCTGGCTGAAGGGATCGTTCTGCATGAGCTGGCGTGGCTGCTGCGGCTCGGCGGGTATGGTCATGTTTCTATTCTCCGGCCTTTTGCTCAGTCTTTTTCGCCTCGGTGGCGGGCGCACTCAGGGCAGTGTCCTGCTCGGCGATTGGCGAGTCCGGCACCGGCACGTAGTTGCCCTGCGAACGGTTGCCCACCCGAAGGATCTCGCCATTGCGGAGGTACCAGACGGCGCCGTCCTCCGAGCGGACCCGGGTGATGCGCAGCCCCATGGACTCGACCACGCCCACCACCTCGCTGGTTTCGATGACGTCGCCGATCCCGTACTGGTCCTCGATGGTGATGAAGATGCCGGCAAGGAAGTCGCGGATCAGCTGCTGGGCGCCAAAACCAATGGCGATACCCAGGATTCCCACGCTGGTCAGCAGCGGGGCGATGTCGATGTCCAGGTTCTGCAGGACATACATGGTGGTGATCACGGCCACCAGAACTCCGACGATGCTGTTGAGCAGGGAACCGATGGTTTCCGCCCGCTGCACGCGGCGCTCGTGATCCAAAGCCCGCAGGGCGGGGGCAACCCACTTGAAGTGCGGTTTCTTGAAGAAATTGGTGCCCGCAGCCACGCGCTTGCTGATCCGGGAAATCACGAAGGTGGCCACCAGCCATATCGCGATTCCGACGCCAAGGCTGATCGCGATGCCCGTGACGCTGACGCCGTCGGGCTGCGAGGTGAGGGGCGGGGGTGTAAGCGACATCGTGCTGAACATAGAGGTAAAACTCCTTGGGGGGTCACCGGCGGCGGCCGGGGGATGACGTCGGCCCATGCACAGGTTCGCCCGCGGCATAAGGCTCTATTCCCTTTCAACCCTAGCGCCGTAGCGTGTCCCCATGCGCATCCTCATTCTGGGCGGAACCGCCTTTCTCTCCGCTGAAATCGCCCGGCAGGCCGTTTCCGCAGGTCACGCAGTCACTTGCCTGGCCCGCGGGTCCGCGACGGAACCGCCAGACGGCGTCCAGTGGGTAAAAGCGGACCGTTCACTCGGCGCGAACAGCTACGCACAGGTGGCACGGGACTGGGATGCGGTGATTGACGTGGCCCGAGATCCTGTCCCGGCCAAGGAGGCGCTGACCGCCCTGGCGCATCGGACCAGCCACTGGACGTTTGTGTCCAGCTGCTCCGTCTATGCGGACGCTTCGACGCCGGGAGCTGCTGAGGACGCCGCACTCCTGGCCCCCTTGCCGGCCGGCACGGAATCCACTCCGGAGAACTATGGGGAATCCAAGTCTGCGATTGAACAGGCAACCCTGGAAGCCGCAGGGGACAGGGCGCACCTCTGCCGCGCCGGCCTGATCGGCGGCCCCGGCGACGGAACGGACCGGTACGGTTACTGGCCCGCAAGGTTCGCAAGGGACAACGGCCCTGCCGTGGTCCCGGCCATCGCCGGCCACGCCACGCAGGTCATTGATGTCCGGGACCTCGCGGCCTGGGTTCTCGATGCTGCCCAGCGCGGGGTGACAGGGCCGCTGAACGCTGTGGGGGACCACGTGCCCTTTGGCGAGTACCTGGAGGTGGCCAAAGCAGTGGCCGGGTATCGGGGTGAGGTCTTCAGCGCACCGGAGGATTGGCTCCTGGAACAAGGGATCGACTACTGGGCCGGACCGGGTTCCCTCCCGCTGTGGCTGCCGCCCGGCCACGAGGGGTTCTGCGACCGCAGCAACCACGCCGCCAGGGCCGCCGGATTGGCCATAAGACCCTGGCAGGAAACGCTGGCGGCCACCCTGGAGGACGAACGCCGCCGCGGCCTGGACCGCCCCCGCAAGGCAGGGCTCACGCCCGCCACCGAAACACGGCTGGCAGAGGAGCTTGTTCGAAGCCGCTGAGTCCGGCCGAGCGCGAACTGAAGCACCCCACCCATGTAGGTCGCACTAACTGTCGTTATGACCTCCCATAACGACAGTTAGTGCGACCCAGTTGGGTCTCAGGCCACCTCGGTCACGGGTGAATGATGCACGGGGAAGTTGACGCTGCGGGCGATGAAACAGACCGCGTTGGCTTCGCGGTGAAGCTGTTCCGCGAGATCCACGTGGGCCGCGTCCTCCACGGTCACCCGCGGGTTCAGCGTGACGGACTCGAACTGTCCGCTGCCGTCGCGGTTCAGCCGCATCACACCGGTGGCGTCGTCCTGATAGTCGGTCACCACCACCCCGTGCTTCACCGCCACGTGCAGGAACGACAGCATGTGGCACTGCGCCAGCGCCGCCAGGAGCAGCTGCTCCGGGTTGTAGCGGTCACGGTCCCCATGGAACGTCGGATCGGCGGAACCGGGCAGGACCGGCAGCCCGGGGATCCGGATGTCGTGGTCCCGTGAGTAGCCCCGGTACGACGACGTGCCGTTACCCAGGTTGCCGGTCCACTGCACCGTCAGGGAATAGTGGTGCTCGCCCAGGCCCATGGCGCCGGCCTAGGCTTCGCCCGGCAGCACGTCGGCCGCGCGTGCCCGCAACGCCCGGGCCACGCCGTCCCGGTTTTCCAGCATCATGCGGCGCAGGGCGGCGCTGTCGGCCGGAAGGCCGGCGAGGAAAACATCTGTCCGGTCCACCGTTGCCTGCGTGGTCAGCAGTGCCGGGTAAAGCCCGACGACGATCTGCTGGGCGAGTGCGTGTGTGCGGTTTGCCACGATCCCGGGAACAGCCTCGAAGTACTTTTCCGCGTACGGCTCCAGCAGCGAACGGTCCAGCACGCGCATAAAGCCTGAGACCGCTGAACCCTGGAGCGCATTGGAGAGTTCTCCCGTGACCACGACCGAGTCCCACGCGGCGGCCTTGGCATCGGGCGTGGGGATCGCGGCTTTCGCAAGAGCCGCGGCGTTCTGTCCGCTCGCGGTGTTGTCGCGCTCCAGTTCGGCATCGATCTGTGCCTGGCCCCGCCGGCCACCGGCCACCAGGGACGCCAGCAGCTCCCAGCGGAGGTCCTGGTCCACGGCCAGCCCGTCCAAGGTCGCCGTGCCATCCAGGAGCTCGGCGACGGTGTCCAGCTGGCCCGGGCTGCCGGCCAACAGGGCAAACGACTTCACAAACTGCAGCTGGGCGTCGGACCCGCCAAGTGCTGCACTGGCAAGCTCCCACAGCGTGTCCACGGCGGTGACCGTTGTGGCCTCGCGGTGCTCCTCGGCCACATAGAAGTTCAGCGTGGTGGCCAGCTGGCGCAGCTGGACCAGGATCACCGAAGAATCCGATTCCGCGGCCACGTTGGCCAGGATCAGCTCCACATACCGGCGCGCCGGGGACTCGCCATCGCGGGCGGCGTCCCAGGCGGAGTTCCACACCAGGGTTCGCGGCAGGCTCTCGCTGAAGTCCTTCAGGTGCGCCGTTGCCGTGGCGAGGGACTTCTCGTCCAACCGGACTTTCGCGTAGGCGAGGTCGTCGTCGTTGACCAGGATCAGGTCAGGCTGGGCCAGGCCCGCCAGCTCCGGAACCTCGGTGCGCTCGCCGTCGACGTCGAGCTCCTCGCGGTGCACGCGCTCCAGCTTGCCCGCGCTGTTCAGGTTGTAGAACCCGACGGCGAGCCGGTGCGGACGGATGGTGGGCCACTCCTCGACGGCTGACTGCACGATGGTGAAGGATGTCAGCGTCCCGGAGCCGTCCACGGCGAGCTCCGGCTTGAGGGTGTTGACGCCGGCGGTCTCCAGCCAGAGGCGGCCCCACTGGTCCAGGTCGCGGCCGCTGGCCTTCTCCAACTCGACCATGAGGTCGCTGAGTTCGGTGTTCTGCCAGGCGTGCTTGGCGAAGTACTCCCGGACCCCGGCCATAAACTGCTCCGGCCCCACCCACGCCACCAACTGGCGCAGGACAGACGCGCCCTTGGCGTAGGTGATGCCGTCGAAGTTGACCTCCACGTCCTGCAGGTCGCTGATGTCGGCGAAGATCGGGTGCGTCGTGGGCAGCTGGTCCTGGCGGTAGGCCCAGGACTTCTCCACCGAGGCGAAAGTTGTCCACGCGCTCGTGAAGGACGTGTTTTCCACGGCCGCGAGGTGGGACATGTATTCGGCGAAGGATTCGTTGAGCCAGAGGTCGTTCCACCAGCGCATGGTCACCAGGTCGCCGAACCACATGTGGGCGAGTTCGTGCAGCACGGTGATGGCCCGGCGCTCGATCTGGGCCCCGGTCACCTTGCTCCGGAAAACGTAGCCTTCCAGGATGGTCACCGCGCCGGCATTCTCCATGGCGCCCGCGTTGAACTCGGGCACAAAGAGCTGGTCGTACTTCTCGAACGGGTACGGGAAGCCGAACTGCGCCTCGAAGAATTCGAAGCCCTGGCGGGTCAGGTCAAAGACGTTGTCCGCGTCGAGATATTGCATCAGGGACTTCCGGGCAAAAACTCCCAGCGGGATCACGCGGCCGTCGGAACTGGCCACTTCGCTGCGGACCGACTGGTACGGGCCGGCGATCAGGGCGGTGACGTAGGAGGACAGCCGCGGTGTGGGGGTGAACGTCCAGACGGAGCGGGCGCCGCCGTCGTCCCCTGGTGTGGCTTCCACCGGGGCAGGGGTGGGGGAGTTGGAGATGACATCCCAGTGCGACGGCGCGGTGACCGTGAATCTGAAGGTGCCCTTGAGGTCGGGCTGCTCAAACACCGCGAACATCCGGCGCGAATCGGGAACCTCGAACTGGGTGTACAGGTACACCTCGTGGTCCACCGGATCCACAAAGCGGTGCAGGCCTTCGCCGGTGTTCATGTACGGCGCGTCGGCCACCACCGTGAGCTCGTTGGCCGCCGCCAGGTCCGGCAACTGGATCCGGATACCGTCGGACACTGCCGCAGGGTCCAGGGCGTGCCCATTGAGCGTGACGGTGTGCACGGCGTGCGTTACGGCGTCGATGAATGTGGTGGAACCCGGCACTGCCGTGAACTTCACCGTGGTGGTGGTCCCGAAGACCTTCCCGCCCCTGGTCAGGTCGAGGATGACATCGTAGGAGTCAACGTTGATGAGTGCGGCACGCTCGCGGGCTTCGGCGCGAGTCAGGTTCATACCTGGCAAGTGGGGCCTCCAGAAGGGGTTGCGGTTGCCGGCGGGCGGTGGCCTGCAGCGGCACAGTGAAGTCATTCTGTCACGGCCTCCGGCGGGAGTAGCGTTAATGCATGGGAAAGTTCCGGGATTCGGTGGACACCAAGGCACTGCGCTTCGCCGTCGGCTTTCCCATGGTCCTGGCGGCGGCTTTTGTGTTCTGTGCCTTCTTGCTGCGTCCCGATCTTCCGGACCCCGTAGCCATCAGCTGGACGGCCGACGGCGGCGCCTCCTTTGCCCCGTTCGGCGCCTATGCGGCCGGCGGCGCGCTGCTTATCATCGCCTCAGGCTGGCTGGTGATGTTCCAGGCGGCACCGCTGTCCCGGCCCGCTGTGATGCGCCGGATCATGATGGGGACGGGACTGTTCCTGAGCCTGTTCATCACCAGCGTCCTGGCGGCCGGGCTGGTGGGGCAGGCCGGCCTCGCGGACGCCCGGGAGTCCCAGGTGGATCTCACGGTTCTCGCATTGGGCAGCGGGGCGGCCTTGTCGCTGGGTGTCATCATGGGCTTCGTGTTCAAGGCCGACCGGCAGTGGTCGCTTGACGATGACCGGGCCCTGGAGCGGGCCCTCGCCCGCGAGCTTGACCCGGAGCTTGCGGGGGACACGTTCCGGATGTGGGTGCACGCCCGCAGCTCGGTCTTTGTGATGATCGCGGTGGCAAGCCTGTTCCCGGCCGCGCTGATCGCTGTGGCGCTGCCCTGGCTCGGGGCCCTGGTGGCTGCCCTCGCTGTGGTGGCCGCTGCTTTCCTCTGCGCCCGCGTCAAGGCCGATCGCCGCGGCCTGCGTGTCCTGGTGGCCGGAGTGCTGCCGGTCATGGATGTGCCGGCGGCCGCGATCTCCACCGCAAGTGCCGCGGACGTCCGCGCCGCCGACTACGGCGGGTGGGGCTACCGCAACCACAGCGGCACCGCCGCGATGCTGGTCAGCAGCGGGCCCGCCGTCGTCGTGCATCAAACCGACGGGCGCAACCTTGCGGTCAGCGGCGGCAGCCCGGCATCCGCGGCCCGGCTGGCGGAAGTCCTGACCCGGGTGGCTGCCAGGGCGCACGGGGGCACTTCCGGCGAACGCGCGCCGGAGTCTGAGTCCTAGTAACCTTGTCCCTGATGATCTGACCCTGGCCTGAACCAGCACTGCTGGCCCTGGCGCCGAAACGAACGGATATTGCTGTGACTTCTTCCCCTGCCTTCCCGCGGGTACACATCGCCACCGACCACGCAGGCATGGAACTCAGCGCCCACCTGGTCAGCCACCTCACGGCCAAGGGCTACGACGTGGTGGACCACGGCCCCAAGGAATACGACGCCCTGGACGACTACCCGTCCTTCTGCATCAACGCAGCGCTCGCCGTCGTCGCTGACCAGCAGACAGGAATCCACGCCCTGGGCATCGTCCTGGGCGGCTCGGGCAACGGTGAGCAGATCGCCGCCAACAAGGTCAAGGGGGTCCGCGCAGCCCTCGCCTGGAACCACTCCACCGCAACTTTGGCACGCGAACACAACGACGCCAACGTGGTGGCCGTGGGCGGCCGCCAGCACACTGTCGAAGAAGCAACCGAACTGATCGAGGCGTTCCTGGCTGAGCCCTTCAGCAACGACGAAAGGCACGTCCGCCGCATCGGCAAGATCGCGGCTTACGAAACCACCGGCGAGGTCATCGAGTAGTGCCCGAAGGGCATTCAGTCCGCCGCCTGGCGCAACAGTTCGGGGACGTCTTTACCGGGGAATCGCTATCCGTGAGCAGCCCGCAGGGCCGGTTCGTTGCCGGCGCAGCCCTGCTGGACGGCCAGGTCCTGACGGATTCGCGCGCCCACGGCAAGCATCTCTTCCTGCATTTTGACCACGCTGTGGTGCTGCACGTCCACCTGGGGCTCTACGGGGCCTGGGACTTCGGCGGCGACGCGACCTTCAGCGGGGCCTCCAGCATCGGTGCCCCGCGGAAGATCGGGGAGCGCGAGGTTTTCGAGGACCCCGAAACTACCGACGACGCCGGGATGGGTGAGTACGCGGGACCTCCCGAGCCCCGCGGCGCCGTGCGTGTCCGGCTGGTCAGCAAGCATGGCTGGGCGGACCTCCGCGGTGCCACCACTTGCGCGGCCATCACCGATGCAGAAGCCCGGGCCGTCCTGGCTCGGCTGGGGCCGGATCCGCTGCACAACCATCCCGCGGACAGGACCCGCTTTGTGACGGGCCTTTTGTCCCGCAAGACGTCCATCGCAGCCCTGCTGATGGACCAGAAGGTGATTGCCGGCGTCGGGAATGTCTACCGGGCCGAAGTGCTGTTCCGGCAGCGGCTGGATCCGTGGCTGCCGGGTACTGGACTCTCCAGCAGCGCCGCCGGTCTGTTGTGGGACGACACAGCCGCAGTAATGGCCGACGGCGTCCGCGACGGGCGGATCATCACCACACCGCCGGTGTATTGGGAGCCGGATAACCGGGAACCGGGGGCGCTCCTGCCCACGGGCGGCGACGCCCACTTTGTGTACAAGCGCGAAGGGCAGCCCTGCCGGGTCTGCGCCGTGCCGGTGGCCATCACCGAAATGGTGGGCCGCAAGCTCTACTGGTGCCCCGGCTGCCAGCAGTAGCCAACCCAAGTCGGCCAAACAAAAAAGCAGGGCCCCTCAGCTGAGGGGCCCTGCTTATGTGGAGGGGACGACGGGAATCGAACCCGCGTAATCAGTTTGGAAGACTGAGGCTTTACCATTAAGCTACGTCCCCGGAAAAATACAGCTCAGCTGTTGCGTCGGGCTGCTCTGCGTTTCTTCGGGCTGGCTGTTGAAGCCGGATACAACTAAACCTAATTCATGCCCCACGTGTCAAATGTGCAAAGAACGCCCGGATGACCGTAGACTTGCCTGTGCACTTACGGGGTGTAGCTCAGCTTGGCTAGAGCACCTGCTTTGGGAGCAGGAAGTCGCAGGTTCAAATCCTGTCACCCCGACTCTGCGGCTCGGGCCGTGCAAGCGGCCCGGGCAGAAAAATGCGTTTGCAGAAACCCATCCCACAAACCCAGGAGTACTTAGACCGTGAAGAGCGCTGTCGAGAACCTCACCCCCACGCGGGTCAAGCTCAATGTTGAGGTCCCTTTTGAGGAATTGAAGCCCAGCATCGACGAGGCATACAAGACTGTTGCTTCGCAGATCCAGGTCCCTGGCTTCCGTAAGGGCAAGGTCCCGTCCAAGCTGATTGATCAGCGCGTTGGCCGCGGCTACGTCCTGGAGACGGCCATCAACGAAGGCCTCAACGGCTGGTACCAGGCTGCAGTCCAGGAATCCGGCATCCGCCCCCTGAGCCGTCCCGAGGTTGAAATCACCGAAGTTCCGGACCCCACTTCTACGGACGGGGAACTGAAGTTCCACGCCGAGGTTGATATCCGTCCGGAGATCGAACTCCCGGACTACGCCGGCATCAAGGTCGAGGTAGCCGCAGCGGAGTCCTCCGACGAAGACGTTGACAAGGCCCTGGATGAACTGCGCGGCCGCTTCGGCACGCTGAAGTCCGTGGACCGCCCGGCCGCCGATGGCGACTTCCTGACCATCGACATCACCGCCACCATTGACGGCGCCGACGTTGATTCCGCGTCCGGCCTGTCCTACCAGGTAGGCACCGAAACCATGCTCGAGGGCCTGGACGAGGCTGTGACCGGCCTCAGCGTTGACGAGGACGCCATCTTCGAAACCACCCTGGTGGGCGGTGACCACGCCGGCGAGTCCGCCCAGGTGAAGGTTGTTGTCAAGGCCGTCAAGGAGCGCGAGCTTCCCGAGGCCAACGACGACTTCGCCCAGCTGGCCTCCGAGTTCGACACCCTTGCCGAACTCCGTGAGGACCTGGCCAAGCAGGCCGCCGAATCGAAGGTTGTTGAGCAGGGTGTAGAGGCCCGCGACAAGGTCCTGGACAAGCTCGTTGAGCTCATTGAGGTTCCGGTTCCCGACTCCGTAGTTGAAGAGCAGGTCGACGCCCACTTCAAGGAGGGCAACGGCCACGGTGAAGGCGAACACGACACCGAAGAGCACCGCGAAGAGGTCAAGGCCAACACCGCCCGCGCCTTCCAGAACGAAGTCATCCTCGACGCCATTGCCGAAAAGGAAGAAGTCAACGTCAGCCAGGCTGAGCTGATCGACTACATCGTCAGCGCGGCCAGCCAGTACGGCATGGACCCGAACCAGTTCGCCCAGATCATCGATCAGAGCGGTCAGGTTCCCATGATGGTTTCCGAGGTCCGCCGCCGGAAGGCACTGGCCGTTGTCCTGGGCCAGGCCACCGTGACCGACACCGAGGGCAAGACCGTTGACCTCAGCGACTTCGTCCGCCCCGGCGGCGAAGAAGAGGCTCCCGCCGTTGAGGCCGAGTCCGCTGAAGACACCAACGCCGAGACCGCGGCCACCCCGAGTGACGACCCGGCAGCCGTGAAGTTCTAGCACGCCCCTGGTAGTGCGACTGAAGGCAGCCCCTGGACCTATTGGTCCGGGGGCTGCCTTGGTTAACGGGCTCTCGCAGGGATCGTGCGCCGTCAGCGAACAGCGCGATTCCCGCGAACAAATCGGCCACCAAACCGGTTAGTGTCCAAGTAGTGAAGTTCAGTGATGTCACCGTCACCAGCGAGAGGTAAGTACACATGTCACAGCACGCAGAGGCCCCCCGGATGGCGACTGTAGATCCGGCCGGCCAGGACAACTACATCTACAACCGCCTCCTGAAGGAGCGCATCATCTGGCTGGGCTCCGAGGTGCGTGACGACAACGCCAACGCCATCTGCTCGCAGCTGCTGCTCCTGTCCGCCGAGAACCCGGAAAAGGACATCTACCTCTACATCAACTCTCCCGGCGGCTCCGTGACCGCGGGCATGGCCATCTATGACACCATGCAGTTCATCCCGAACGACGTCGTCACAGTCGCCACCGGCCTGGCAGCCTCCATGGGCCAGTTCCTGCTCTCCTCAGGCACCAAGGGCAAGCGCTACGCCACCCCCAACGCCCGGGTCCTGATGCACCAGCCCTCCGGCGGCATCGGCGGCACGGCCTCGGACATTAAGATCCAGGCAGAGCTGATCCTGCATATGAAGAAGGTCATGGCCGAACTGACCGCGGATCAGACCGGCCAGTCCGTGGATACCATCCTCAAGGACAACGACCGTGACAAGTGGTTCACCGCGCCTGAAGCCCTCGAATACGGCTTCTTCGACAAGATCGCGGCCCACGCCGGTTCCGTCTCAGGCGGCGGCGGAACCGCCAACGCCACCTCCGGCGAGTCAGCCTCCGAGAAGTAACCCGGCACTTAGAACACTTAGATCAGGAGCAACAAAAATGACTTACAACTTCGGATCGACTGCCGGTAATCTTCCGACCAGCCGCTACGTCCTTCCCCAGTTCGAAGAGCGCACGCCTTACGGCTTCAAGCGCCAGGACCCCTACACGAAGCTGTTCGAGGACCGCATCATCTTCCTCGGCGTCCAGATCGATGACGCCTCCGCTGATGACGTCATGGCCCAGCTGCTGGTGCTCGAGTCCACCGACCCGGACCGCGACATCACTCTCTACATCAACTCCCCGGGCGGTTCCTTCACGGCCATGACCGCGATCTACGACACCATGACGTACATCCGGCCGGAGATCCAGACCGTCTGCCTCGGCCAGGCCGCCAGCGCCGCCGCCGTGATCCTCGCAGCCGGCACCCCGGGCAAGCGCCTAGCCCTGCCCAACGCCCGTGTCCTGATCCACCAGCCGGCCCTCTCCGGCGGCCAAGGTGGACAGGCCTCGGACCTGGAGATCCAGGCCGCGGAAGTTATGCGGATGCGCGCTTGGCTTGAGGACACGCTGGCTCACCACTCGGGCCGCACCCCGGAGCAGGTCAACAACGACATTGAGCGTGACAAGATCCTGACCGCCGCCGAGGCCCTGGATTACGGCCTCATTGACCAGGTGCTTGATTCCCGCAAGATGAAGCCGCAGGCAATCACCAGGTAGCCAGCCTCTTCGACGGCCGGTGCGGTCCAGTAATTTGGGCCGCACCGGCCTTCGCTTTCCACCCTTGGACGCAATTGTGACCTAGAGTGGAAGATGTCACGGCCGGTCCTCCCAGGCCCGCCACGATTCCAGCAACGGTGCACAGCTGCCTGGCAGCAAGATACTAAAGGGGTTCACATATGGCTCGGATTGGCGAGAGCACGGATCTGCTGAAGTGTTCTTTCTGCGGAAAGAGCCAGAAGCAGGTGCGCAAGCTCATTGCCGGGCCCGGTGTCTACATCTGCGACGAATGCATTGAGCTCTGCAACGAGATCATTGAGGAAGAGCTCGCGGAAGTCGCCGATCTGGGAAGCTTCGAGCTGCCCAAGCCCCGCGAGATCTTCGACTTCCTGCAGGAATACGTCATCGGCCAGGAACCCGCCAAGCGTTCCCTCGCCGTCGCCGTCTACAACCATTACAAGCGGATCCAGGCCGGCCACGCCCCCAAGAGCGGCAGCCTCGCCGAGGGCGGCCACCACGACGACGTCGAAATCGCCAAGTCCAACATCCTCCTGATCGGCCCCACCGGCTGCGGCAAAACCTACCTGGCCCAGACACTGGCGCGGCGGTTGAATGTTCCGTTTGCTGTTGCCGACGCCACGGCACTCACCGAAGCCGGCTATGTGGGTGAAGACGTGGAGAACATCCTCCTCAAGCTCATCCAGTCAGCGGATTACGACGTCAAAAAGGCCGAACAGGGCATCATCTACATCGACGAAATCGACAAGATTTCGCGCAAGAGCGAGAATCCCTCCATCACCCGGGACGTGTCCGGTGAGGGCGTGCAGCAGGCCCTCCTGAAGATCCTCGAAGGAACCGTAGCCTCCGTCCCGCCCCAGGGCGGACGCAAGCACCCCCACCAGGAATTCATCCAGATCGACACCACCAACGTGCTGTTTATCGTGGCGGGCGCCTTTGCCGGGCTGGAAGAGATCATCGGTTCGCGTTCCGGACGCAAAGGCATTGGCTTCGGCGCCCCACTCAACGATGCCAGCAACAAGGTGGACTCCTACGGCGAAGTGATGCCCGAGGACCTCCTGAAGTTCGGTCTGATCCCGGAATTCATCGGCCGCCTGCCCGTGATCACCACGGTCTCCAGCCTGGACCGCGACGCCCTCATCCAGATCCTCTCCACGCCGAAGAACGCGCTGGTCAAGCAGTACCAGAAGATGTTCCAGATCGACGGCGTGGAACTCGTCTTCGATGACGACGCCCTCAATGCCATTGCCGACCAGGCCCTGGAGCGTGGTACCGGTGCCCGTGGCCTGCGCGCCATCATGGAGGAAGTGCTGCTCCCGGTCATGTTCGACCTCCCCAGCCGCGAAGACGTGGCCAGCGTGGTCATCACCGCTGACGTTGTCCTCAGCAAGGCCGAGCCAACCCTCATTCCGCACGTGACCAAGCGACGCAAGTCCGCCTGACACGTCCGCCACCCCGCCTGACACTTCCGCCTTCCATCCCCGCATGCCCAGGAACAGAGGACTCACGCATGACTGAAACAACCATCAACCAGGCCGACTTCTGGTTTGATCCGCTGTGCCCGTTCGCCTGGATCACCTCACGCTGGATCGGCGAGGTTGAGGCTGTCCGCGACATCAAAACCGTGTGGCATGTAATGAGCCTCTCTGTCCTGAACGAAGGCCGGGACCTGGAACCCGCGTACCGCGAAGGCATGGACAAGGCATGGGGCCCGGTCCGGGTCATCATCGCGGCCCAGGAGCAGCACGGCGACCACGTGGTGAAGCCGCTTTACGACGCCATGGGCACACTGATCCACCTTGGCGGGGAGAAGGACTTCGGCGTTGTCATCAGCAAGGCACTGGCGGAGTGCGGACTCCCGGCCGGCCTGGCAGACGTTGCCGCCACGGACGCCTTTGACACCCAGCTGAGGGCCAGTCACGAGGAGGGCATCTCGCTGGTGGGCCAGGACGTTGGCACGCCGGTTGTTGCCTTCAACGGAACTGCTTTCTTCGGCCCCGTGCTGACCCGCATCCCGCGCGGCGAGCAGGCGGGCCGGCTGTGGGATGCCACCGTCACACTCGCCTCGTACCCGCACTTCTTCGAGATTAAGCGCAGCCGCAGCGAACGTCCCGAATTCAACTGACGCAGACAGCAAGAGCCCCGGACGAACTACTCTGATGTAATTCTTCCGGGGCTCTTGCGCATCCAAACCGTCGGGACAACAATGGTTCTTACCCACTTCGAAAGAAGCGGGACGCAGGAACCAAAGATTCAGTGATATGTATCCGACGCAGCCATCGGCAAAGTCAGATACAAGCTACCAGTGACGAGGTAGGAAGACCTGAAGATCCAAGGATCCTGCCAGACCATCAAAGACGTCACCAGGATGGCCGAAAAGTCGAAGCCCCACCAACGGCAAAACGCTGATGGGGCTTCCCCTTTGCCCAAAAACAGGTCAGGCCTTGGGCTGTTCCTCCGGAGCGGCCAGCACAACGTCGCTGACGGTCAGTTCGCCGTCGCCTGCCACGAGGGTCAGTTCGCGGGCGTTCGAGGCTGCCTTCAGGTCGCCAAGTCCGGCCTTCAGCTGCGTGGTCAGGGATTCCGACGCCGTGATGGTGGCGGAGAGGACCTCGGTGCGCTGCTTGACCTTGGCCTCGGACTTTGCCTTGCGGACACCGCTCAGGGCCGTGCCAACGGTGGCAAGCAGGGTGGTGTCGCCGTCCACGTCCACTGCGGTGGGCCACTGTGCACGGTGTACGGAGCCGTTGCGCCACCAGCCCCAGACCTCTTCGGTGGCGAAGGGCAGGAACGGGGCGAACAGGCGCAGCAGCGTGTCCAGGCTGGTGGCGAGTGCTGCCAGCACGGAGGCCTGCTCAGCGTCGCCGGCGGCACCGTAGGCGCGGTCCTTGATGAGCTCCACATAATCGTCCGTGAACTGCCAGAAGAAGCTCTCGGTGATCTGCAGGGCCCGGGCGTAGTCGTAGTTCTCGAACGCCTTGGTGGACTGGCGCACCACCTCGGCCAGCTGGGCCAGCACCGCCCGGTCCAACGGGTTGGTCAGGACCGAGAGATCGGTGGAGACCACGGAATTCTCCGTCGCGCCCAGGTTCAGGACGAACTTTGAGGCGTTCAGCAGCTTGATGGCAAGGCGGCGGCCGATCTTCATCTGCGCGATCTCGTACGCCGTATCCGCGCCGAGCTTGGCGGACGTGGCCCAGTAGCGGACGGCGTCGGAGCCGAATTCGTCCAAAACATCGGTGGGAACCACCACGTTGCCCTTGGACTTGGACATCTTCTTCCGGTCCGGGTCCAGGATCCAGCCGGAGATGGCGGCATGCTTCCACGGCGCGGCGTGCTGCAGCGCATCAGCCTGGACTACCGAGGAGAACAGCCAGGTGCGGATGATGTCGTGGCCCTGGGGGCGCAGGTCAAACGGGAAGACCTTGGCGAAGAGGTCCTCGTCCCGGCTCCAGCCGCCCACAATCTGCGGGGTCAGCGAAGACGTGGCCCACGTATCCAGGATGTCGGCGTCGCCGGCGAAGCCACCGGGAACGCCGCGCTGGGCTTCGTCGTAACCCGGTGCGGCATCGGCCGCGGGGTCAACCGGCAGCTGCTCGTCCAGGGGCACGATCGGGGCGTCGTACCGCGGGTTGCCCTCGGCGTCCAGCGGATACCAGACGGGGATGGGCACACCGAAGAAGCGCTGGCGGGACACGAGCCAGTCGCCGTTCAGCCCGGAGATCCAGTTCTCGAAGCGGGACCGCATAAAGGCCGGGTGGAAGTCGATCTCGTGGCCGCGCGCGATCAGGCGGGCGCGGCGCTCTTCGTCGCGGCCGCCGTTGCGGTAGTACCACTGGCGTGAGGTGACAACCTCGAGGGGCTTGTCGCCCTTTTCGTAGAAGTTCACCGGGTGCATGATCTTCTTCGGTTCGCCGTCGATCAGATCTTCGGCGGCCAGGAGCTCCACCACTGCTTCCTTGGCGCTGAAGATGGTCTTGCCGGCAATGGCTTCGTACGCGGTGCGCCCTGCATCGGTGGTGATCCAGTCCGGGGTTTCGCCGACGATGCGGCCGTCCCGGCCAACGATGGCACGGGTGGGCAGCTGGAGTTCCCGCCACCAGGTGACGTCGGTGAGGTCACCGAACGTGCACACCATGGCGATGCCGGAGCCCTTGTCCGCCTTGGCCAGCGGGTGGGCCTTGACCTCAACCTCAACACCGAAGACCGGGGACGTGACCATCTTGCCGAACAGCGGCTGGTACCGCTCGTCGTCGGGGTTTGCAACGAGGGCGGCGCAGGCTGCCAGCAGTTCGGGACGGGTGGTCTCGACATAGATCTTTTCGCCGTCTTCAGTGAAGAACGGGTAGCGGTAGTACGCGCCGGCAACTTCGCGGTCTTCGAGTTCCGCCTGGGCCACGGCCGTGCGGAAGGTGATGTCCCAGAGGGTTGGCGCTTCGGCCATGTACGCGTCGCCGGCTGCCAGGTTGGCCAGGAAGGCGCGCTGGGAGACTTCGCGGGAGGCGTCATCGATGGTCCGGTACGTCAGCTGCCAGTCCACGGAAAGTCCGAGCTGCTGGAACAGGCTTTCGAAGACCTTCTCGTCCTCCACTGCCAGTTCTTCGCACAGCTCGATGAAGTTCCGGCGCGAGACGACGTCGAAGTCGCGCTGGTTCTTGGCGGGCTCGGCCGGAGCACGGTAGCCGGCGTCGTACGGGATGGCCGGATCGCAGCGCACGCCGTAGTAGTTCTGGACGCGGCGCTCGGTGGGCAGGCCGTTGTCATCCCAACCCATCGGATAGAACACGTTCTTGCCGATCATGCGCTGGTAGCGGGCCAGCACGTCCGTCTGCGTGAAGGAGAACATGTGCCCCACGTGCAGGGAGCCCGACGCCGTGGGTGGGGGAGTGTCGATCGAGTAGACCTGCTCCCGGGTGGTGTCCGGGTTGAACTTGTAGGTCCCTTCGGCAAGCCAGCGCTGCGTGAGGGCAGCTTCCAGCCCCTCAAGGGCGGGCTTGTCCGGAACGTTGATAGGGGCGGTGGAGGGCGTGTCTGTACCCTGAGTGTCTTCAGCCATCTGGCAATTGTTTCATGTTCCGGTGGCGCGGCCTGCCGTAGCATGCGGGACATGGGCACAACCGCGGAAAGTTCATACTCAAGCACCGGTAGCTGCTCTGCCGTTAGGGTGGTGCCATGACTGAGGAATCACGGAACGCGACAGCACAGAACCAGGCATCACAAAGCGATTCACCCCAGAACAGGGCGGCGGTGGTTACCGGCGCCAGCACCGGCATCGGCGAGGCGACCGTGCGGGCATTGCGGGAAGAAGGCTGGACGGTATTCGCTGTGGCACGCCGCGCCGAACGGCTGGCCGCGCTGGAAGCCGAAACAGGCGCCGTCGGAATTCCCGCTGACATCACCGAGGACGACGACGTCGCCAGGCTCCTTGCCCGCGTCACCGAAGCCGGCGGCGTGGGGACGCTCATCAACATTGCGGGCGGGGCCCGGGGTGCTGACCTGGTGGGCGAGGCCAACACCGAGGACTGGGAGTGGATGTTCCGGGTCAACGTCCTCGGCACAGTGAAGCTCACCCGGGCGTTCCTGCCGATGCTCCGCGCCACCGGCGAAGGAACTGTCCTGAACCTGACGTCGACCGCCGGACTGGTGGCCTACGAGGGCGGCGGCGGCTACAACGCCGCCAAGTTTGCCCAGCACGCACTGACCGGTGCCCTCCGGCTGGAAGAGGCGGAGCACAACATCCGCGTCATCGAGGTAGCCCCGGGCCTTGTCCGCACCGAAGAGTTCGCGCTCAACCGCTTTGGTGACCAGGACGCCGCGGAGAAGGTTTACGAGGGCGTGGAGAAGCCCCTGACCGCAGCCGACGTCGCCGACGTGGTGCGCTATGCCGTCAGCGCGCCGCACCATGTCAACCTGGACCAGATCGTGATCCGGCCCGTTGCGCAGGCGGCCACCCACAAGCTGATCCGCAAGCGTTAGGGAAGCTGGATCTCCAGGGTGGCGATCACTGCAGCGTGGTCGGTGCCGCTGACCGGGTGGACCGAGTAACCCGAACTTGAAACGTCCGGGCTGGTCACCAAATGGTCCAGAGTCACGCCGGGAAGGCTGTAATCCCGCATCGGCCAGGTGGGGATGAGCCGGCTGCCCAACGCGGTTGCAACATCCACCAGTTTCCGGCCGCCGCCGGCCCCCTCCAGCATCGCGCGGAATTCCCAGTGGTCATATGTCGCGTTGAAATCGCCCGCCAGAAGCGTAGGACCGGCTCCGCTGCTTGCCCGGGCCACAGCTGTAAGGTCACTTCGCCATTGATGAACGGCAATGTCCACGGGCGCGTGCGTGTGCACATTGATGACCGTCAGGCCGGCGCCCGGGTCACTGGTCTCAAGCCGGACAACCGGCATACTGAAGGCTGTGTCAGGGACCAGTCCCACCTCCTTGAGCCGGAAAGACGAGTAGACGGCGCTGCCGGCCGCTCCGTTCCGGGGATGGGACACGCGGTGGGGAAGCACGCTGCCCAGGTCCGCACGCGCCAGCCGCTTCTCCAACTCCGGGCTGTGCTCCTGGACGGTCAGCAGGTCAACATGGTGGTCCTGGACCAGCCGGACGATGGCGGCGCTATCAGCACCTCCGAGCCGGGCATTGAGGTTCATGACTGTCAGCTTCGCCGCGGCTGGAGCATCCGGCCCCCGGACCTGGGGATACCCTCCCTGCCGGGCCAGGAACACTTCCGGCGGGAACAGCCAGGTAACCTGTGCGATCAGCAGGATTGCGGCCGGCAGGATAGCCCAGGCACGCCGGCTGGGCAGTGCCAGCAACACCGCGGCCGCGGCGAGGAATGCCAGCCACGGCGTAAAGGCCACTAGCTGTACCACAAGCGGCGGCCACGGCGCCGGGACGGCGCGGAACCAGGACACCATCACAACAGGTGCCGCAAACAGGCCAGCAGACCACAGCCAGCCGTGGTGTGCACGACGGCCCATCAGGGACCGGAACAAATCGCCCGGGAGACTGTCATGGCACGAGTCTAAGGAGTCGCCGCCCTGGCGTCGCCCGTTGATTGGATCGGCTTTGCGATGAAGCCCAACGTTTACCGTCCAGTCGCACGCCGGCCAGCCCGCTGTGGCCTGACGTTGGCGGCAGGACGGCACTGTAGCAGGCGCAAACTGCACACCACCAGAGTGGAGATTCCTTCCCATGCGCACCCCGATGAAGCTTGGCGCTGCCGTACTCAGCGCAGCCCTGCTCCTCACTACTTCGGTCCAGGCCCAAGCCGCTGACACGAACCCCAACGGCACGGACAACCATTTTGATCTACAGGCCCACCGCGGCGGACTCGGCCTGACCGTCGAATCCACCCTGGCGTCTTTCGCCAAGGGCCTCGAGACCGGCGTGTCCACCCTGGAACTTGACCTCCAGATCACCAAGGACGGCCGCGAAGTGATCACGCACGACCGCAAGATCAGCAACAAGAAGTGCCTCGATACCGCGCCGGTCACGCCGAACGATCCGCAGTTCCCCTATGTTGGCAAGTACGTCAAGGACCTGACCTTCGAACAGGTCCGAAGCCTGGACTGCGGTTCGCTCACCCAGCCGCAGTTCCCGGGCCAGACGGCGTCTCCCGGCGCCAAGATGCCGACTCTGGCCGAGGTTTTTGAGCTCGCCGACGCCCACCGCGCCAGCCAGGTGAAGTTCAACATTGAAACGAAGGTCGAAGCCGGCGCTCCGGCGGAAACCGCCCCGCGCGAGCAGTTCATCGACGTCGCCCTCCGGGAAATCAACGCCGCCCAGATGCAGAGCCGCGTCTCCATCCAGAGCTTCGACTGGGGCTCCCTGCGCCTCGTCCAGCAGCGCGACCCGCAGATCCGCACCGTGGCCCTGACCAACAAGGACTTCCTCCAGGCCGGGCAGCCGGGCAGCTCGCCGTGGCTTGGCGGGATTGACGCCGACGACTTTGGCGGCGACCTCATCGCTGCAGCGTCCTCCCTCGGCTTCGACGCCGTCTCTCCCGTGCACGGCACACCGCAGAACGGCAAAGTGACCGATCCGGGCTACGTCCCCTACGTCACCGCGGACATGGTGGAGCGTGCGCACGCTGCCGGGATGCAGGTCATCCCGTGGACCGTCGATGACCAGCCCACCATGCGGGCGCTGATCGACACCGGCGTTGACGGGATCATCACTGACTACCCGGACCGGCTCCGCGATGTCATGGCTGCTGCCGGGATGAAACTGCCGCGCGGCTTCTAGTACCGGCCCGGGCGCCCAGCCGCCGTCACTGCGTTTCGCTGCCCGGCGGACCGCGCTGTGCAGTGAAACGCAGTGACTTCTCCGGTAACATCGTCGTATCAGCTTTGACCCGGCCATCACCGGTGAGCTTCCGGAAGAACGCCCCGGCGCAAGGATCAGCACGCGCCAGGGCCGGTAGAACCGGACGGGTAAGCCCGTCACAGCAGTAATGAGCGGCCGGCGCACCAACAAGCTTCCCCCGGAGCATGGTGGAGTGCCGGTAAGTGAGGTGGTACCGCGGTAAGCGTGCAGTCCCAGGACAGTACACGAGCCGTCCTCGCATCCTGAACGGAACCATCCAGCAACGGCTGAGTGGTTCACCAGCTCAACACAGGATGTCGAGAATGACGTATTACCCCAAAGCCTCAGCTTCCCCTTCGGCTGCAGTTTCGAGCGGCGCTGGCGCCGGTGTCTCCGCCTCCGTGAAGTTCCCGGAGATCGAAGAGCGCATCCTGAAGTACTGGGACCAGGACGGCACTTTCCAGGCCAGCATCGACCAGCGAAGCGCCGACGCCCCCGGCGGGCAGCCCGGCAGCAACGAATTCGTCTTCTACGACGGCCCTCCCTTCGCCAACGGCCTGCCGCACTACGGCCACCTCCTGACCGGGTACGCCAAGGACCTCGTAGGCCGCTACCAGACACAGCGCGGCCGCCGCGTTGAACGCCGCTTCGGCTGGGACACACACGGACTGCCGGCTGAACTGGAAGCCATGAAGCAGCTGGGCATGACGGATAAGACCCAGATCGAGGCCATGGGCATCGATAAGTTCAACGACGCCTGCCGTGCCTCCGTGATGAAGTACGCCGATGAGTGGAAGAGCTATGTCACCCGCCAGGCCCGCTGGGTGGACTTCGACAACGATTACAAGACGCTCAACGTCGAATACATGGAATCGGTCCTGTGGGCGTTCAAGCAGCTGCACGAAAAAGGCCTGACGTACAACGGCTACCGTGTGCTGCCCTACTGCTGGAAGGACGAGACGCCGCTGTCCAACCATGAGCTCCGCATGGACGACGACGTCTACAAGAACCGCCAGGACCAGACTGTCACGGTGACGTTCCCCATCACGGCAGGGGAGTCGGCGCTGTCGAAGCAGCTCGCCGGCGTCCAGGCGCTCGCCTGGACCACCACGCCCTGGACGCTGCCCACCAACCTGGCGCTCGCCGTCGGGCCTTCCATCACCTACGCCGTGCTCCCCGCCGGACCCAACGGCGTCAAGGCCGCTTCGCCGGACGCGCCCGTCACCGGCAGTTTCCTCCTGGCCGCGGACCTGCTGGCCGCGTACGCCAAGGACCTGGGCTATGAGGATGCGGACTCCGCCGAGGCTGCCGTGACGTCAACCCACACCGGCGCCGACCTGGAGGGCCTGGCCTACCAGCCGCTGTGGAACGACTTCAGCGACGACGAAAAGTATGGGACGCAGAACGCCTGGCGCTTCCTCGTGGCCGACTACGTCACAACAACCGACGGCACCGGCATCGTCCATCAGGCGCCCGCCTATGGTGAAGACGACCAGAAGGTCTGTGAAGAAGCCGGCATCCCGGTGGTCCTGTCCGTGGACGAAGGTGCCAAGTTCCTGCCGCTGTTCAGCCATGGCGACCTGCACGACATCGTGGGCCTTCAGGTCTTCGAGGCCAACAAGCCCATCACCCAGGTGCTGCGGGCCCAGGGCCGCCTGGTCCGCCAGGCCAGCTACGAGCACAGCTACCCGCACTGCTGGCGCTGCCGCAACCCCCTGATCTACCGCGCGGTGTCCTCCTGGTACGTCGAGGTCACCAAGTTCAAGGACCGCATGTCCGAACTGAACCAGGACATCAACTGGATCCCCGGCAACGTCAAGGACGGCCAGTTCGGCAAGTGGCTGGCCAACGCCCGCGACTGGTCCATCAGCCGCAACCGCTACTGGGGCAGCCCCATCCCGGTGTGGCAGTCCAGCGACCCGGAATTCCCGCGCACCGACGTCTACGGTTCGCTGGCCGAGATCGAGGCCGATTTCGGCCGCCTGCCGCTGAACAAGGCCGGCGAGGTTGACCTGCACCGCCCGTTCATCGATGAACTGACCCGCCCCAACCCGGACGATCCCCGGACCCCCGAAGAGGGCCAGTCCGTGATGCGCCGCGTCGAGGACGTCCTGGACGTCTGGTTCGACTCCGGCTCCATGCCCTACGGCCAGGTGCATTACCCGTTCCAGAACGAAGCCTGGTTCGACACCCACAACCCCGCGGACTTCATCGTGGAGTACATCGGCCAGACCCGTGGCTGGTTCTACATGCTGCACATCCTCTCCACGGCGCTGTTTGACCGTCCGGCATTCCGAAACGTCATCAGCCACGGCATTGTGCTGGGCTCGGACGGGCAGAAGATGTCCAAGAGCCTGCGCAACTACCCGGATGTCTCCGAGGTCCTGGACCGTGACGGCTCCGACGCCATGCGCTGGTTCCTGATGTCCAGCCCCATCCTGCGCGGCGGCAACCTGGTGGTCACCGAACAGGGAATCCGCGACGGCGTCCGCCAGGTCATCCTGCCCCTGTGGAACGTGTACAGCTTCTTCACGCTGTACACCAACGCTGCCGACGGCGGCAAGGGTTACGACGCGAAGCTCCGCTACGACGGGTACGCCGACACCCTGGACCAGTACCTGCTGGCGAACACCGGTGACCTGGTCCGCAACATGACCGCCCAGCTGGACAGCTACGACATCTCCGGTGCGTGCGACGAACTGCGCAGCTACCTGGACATGCTCACGAACTGGTACGTCCGCCGCAGCCGCCAGCGCTTCTTTGACGAGAGCGCTGACGCGTTCGACGCGCTGTACACCGCGCTGGAGACCGTGTCCCGCGTGGCCGCGTCGCTGCTGCCGCTGGTCTCCGAGGAGATCTGGCGCGGCCTCACCGGCGGACGCTCCGTGCACCTGGCCGACTGGCCGGACGCGGACCTGTTCCCGGCCGACGCGTCGCTGGTGGAAGCGATGGACCGCGTGCAGCAGATCTGCTCCACCGGATCCTCGCTGCGCAAGGCCGCCAACCTCCGCGTGCGGCTGCCGCTGCAGGAACTGACCGTGGTGGCACCCGGCGCGGATGCGCTGGGAGGCTTCGCCGCCGTCGTCGCCGATGAACTGAACCTGCGCTCCGTGCGCCTGCTGGACGCCGAGAGCGCCTCCCCGGAGGAGTTCGGCATCGAGCAGAAGCTCGTGGTCAACGCACGCGCCGCGGGACCGCGCCTGGGCAAGAACGTCCAGCAGGCCATCAAGGGCGCCAAGTCCGGCGACTGGTCGGTTTCCGACGCCGGAGTGGTCATCGCCGGAGGCCTGGAGCTGGAAACCCAGGAGTACACACTGGAGACCGTGGTGGCAGAATCCGACGGCGGATCGGCTTCGGTAGCTGTCCTGCCGGGCGGCGGCTTTGTGGTGCTCAACACCGAGGTCACGCCCGAACTTGAGGCCGAAGGGACGGCCCGCGACATGGTCCGCGCCATCCAGCAGGCACGCAAGGACGCCGCACTGAATGTGAGCGACCGGATCCGCACCACCGTCACGGCCGTTCCCACCGTGCTGGAGGCGCTGCTGGCAAACGCCGAGCTGGTCAAGACCGAAACCCTGACCCTGGAGCTGGCCACAGTTCCGGCTGAGTCAGGCGAACCACGCATTACCGTCGAAAAAGTAGAGGCTTGAGCTATGACTGACGAATTCTCCGTGGAAAGTGTCTACGCCGAGCTGCTGGGGCGTGCGCCGGAAAACAAGATGGAGCCGCGTCTTGCGCCGCTGTTCCGGGCCATGGATGTGCTGGGGGAGCCCAACAAGGCGTTCCCGATCATCCATGTGACGGGCACCAACGGGAAGACCTCCACGGCCCGGATGATCGAGGCCGGGCTGCGCGCGCACGGCCTGAGTACCGGCCGCTACACCAGCCCGCACCTGTCCAAGGTCACCGAGCGGATCAGCATCGACGGCCACCCCGTCTCTGACGAAACGTTCGTCCGGATCTGGGACGAGATCCGCCCGTACCTGCAGATCGTCGACGACGAACTTACCGCTGCGGGGGAGCCCCGTCTCACATACTTCGAGTGCCTGACCATCCTGGGCTTCGCGATCTTCGCGGACCAGCCGGTCAACGTGGCCGTGATCGAGGTGGGCCTGGGCGGCATCACCGATGCCACCAACGTGGGCGACGGCCTGGTTTCCGTGGTCACCCCCATTTCCCTGGACCACACCGACCTGCTGGGCGACACTACCGAGGACATCGCTTACGAGAAGGCCGGCATCATCAAGCCCGGTGGTTACCTCATCAGTGCGTCGCAGCCCGTTGATGCCGCGCAGGTGCTGCTTGAGAAAGCCAAAGAGGTGGCAGTTCCGTTCCGGTTTGAAGGCGTGGAGTTCGGCGTCGAGTCCCGGACGGTTGCCGTGGGCGGCCAGGTAGTGAGCATCCAGGGCATCGCCGGCCGATACCCGGAACTGCTGCTGCCGCTGCACGGCGCGCACCAGGCCCAGAACGCGGCCGTGGCGGTGGCAGCGCTCGAGGCCTTCTTCGGTGGCGAAAAGGAACTTGACGCCGAGGTGCTGCAGGAAGCCTTCGCGTCCGTCACGTCCCCGGGCCGCCTTGAGGTTGTCCGGACGGCGCCCACCATCATCGTGGACGCGGCGCACAACCCGGATGGCATCAGGGTCTCGGCCGAGGCCATCCAGGAGGCCTTCACCTTCACCCGGCTTGTGCCGGTGGTGGGAGTCCTCAAAGAGAAGGATGCCGAAGAAATCCTGCGCCAGCTCAAGGAGTCCCTGGGAGACCTTGCCGAGGAATACTGCTTCACCCAGTCCAACTCGCCGAGGGCAGTGCCCGCCGCCGAACTGGCCGAACTCGCCGTGGAAATGGGCTTCGGGGAAGACAACGTCCACATCGCGGAGAAACTCGATGACGCCCTGGAATGGGCTGTGGAACGCGCCGAAGCCAATGACGACCTCTCCGGCGGTGTGCTGGTCACGGGGTCCATTACCCTGGTGGCGGAAGCCCGGATCCTGCTCGGAAAGACGGAGGCCTAGCCGTGGCCAAGCTGACCAAAGCCCAGCGTGAATGGCGCCCGGGAATGCCCAAGAAGCGCCGGTCCACCAAGGTGATGTTTGCCTCCACCGTCCTGCTGCTTGAAGCGTTTGTGGTCTTTTTCGCAACGCTGGCCGTCTTTGGACTCAGGCGCGGCGAGTTGCCGCCGGCGCTGATCCTGGGCATCGGCATCGCACTGAGCGTAGTGATGATCCTGGCCTGCGCGGTGCTGTCCAAGCCCTGGGGCGTGGGACTGGGCTGGATCCTGCAGATTGTGCTGATCCTTACCGGCATCGTTGAGCCCATGATGTTCCTGGTTGGCGCGCTGTTCGGCCTGGCCTGGTGGTATGGAATCCGCACCGGCATCCGGATCGATTCCGAAGCCGCAAAGCGCGAACGCGAACAGGCTGAGTGGAACGCGTCGCACGGGGACACCCCGGAAGCCTCGTAGAATTGTCCCGAAACCACCCATTACGCATTGGAGCAGCTATGACCATTGAGCGCACGCTGGTACTGATCAAGCCCGACGGCGTTGCCCGCAACCTCAGCGGCGCCATCCTGGGCCGCATTGAGGCCAAAGGTTACACCCTCGCCGAACTGAAGAAGGTTGACGCCAGCCGGGAACTGCTGGAGCAGCACTACGAAGAACACGTGGGCAAGCCGTTCTACGAGCCCCTCGTTGAATTCATGCTCAGCGGACCGGTGGTGGCCGCGATCTTCGAAGGCCACCGCGTCATTGAAGGCTTCCGGTCCCTGGCCGGCACCACCGATCCCACCACTGCGGCTCCCGGCACCATCCGTGGCGACTTCGGCCGCGACTGGGGCCTGAAGGTCCAGCAGAACCTGGTCCACGGCTCCGACTCCGTGGACTCGGCCGAGCGCGAAATCAAGATCTGGTTCCAGGACTAACGTCCACCCGCCAACTGCGCGAACGGACACTTGAGTCCACAGCGCGAGCGGACACTTGAGGCCCCGGGAAACCGGGGCCTCAAGTGTCCGTTCGCGCTTGTCCGTTCGCGCCTTCTGTGCGTTTTGTGCGGGGCTCGCGTCAGAACCCCGAGGTTCCGACAAACACCTGGATGAAGGCGAAGAAGATGGTGGCGATGACCGCCACGTACAGCAGCGCCGTGATGATCCAGCCCGATTCGCCCAGCACACGTGCAGTACCTGCCGGGACGGGGATGACGCCGTGGACGACGTTGCGGATGGTCACCCAGACGAAGAGCGGGATCATCGCGGCCCAGACGATCATGCAGAACGGGCACAGGACATGGATGTCGTAAAGTGCCTGGGACCAGAGCCACACCACAAACGCGAAGCCGAGCGTCACACCGGCCTGGAGTCCTGCCCAGTACCAGCGGGCGAACGTGGCGCCGGAGAGCAGGGCCATGCCCACTGTGATGATGACTGCGAACGCGACGATGCCAATAAACATGTTGGGGAACCCGAACGCCGAGCTCTGCCACGTCTGCATGACCTGGCCGCAGGAGATCCACGGATTAACGTCGCAGGCCGTTACGTGATTCGGATCCTCGAGGACGGCGAGCTTTTCCAGGACCAGCGTTCCCGAGGCCAGCCAGCCGATGGCGCCGGTGATGACCATCAGCCAGCCGAGGGGCCGGTTACGTGCCATCGGTGGCACAGTCCCGGGCGTGGCGGGAAAGGGCTCCGCCGCAGGGGAGGCAGCCGGCGTGTCGGTGCCGTGGGAGGAAATGCTGGGCATGGTGTGTGGCGTCCTTTGCTTCGGGTGCTCCTTGCCCCGATTGTAACGCCGGTGACTGGAAGCAGCATTCAGTCAGTGCCCCCAGGTACCGATCCGTTGCCCGTGGTTCCGCCGCCTTTCAGTCCGGGTGTGAGAGAATGAACATGGCTGGAGGCCGACCCACATTCGGACTCCGGTCCGGTGGCTTGTTTCAAGACCGCCAATGATGAGCAGGGCAGGCTTCGGATTCTCTGATCCGGCTTCCCGCAATTCCATTGGTCGGCACCTGGTTGTGGCGTTTAGAACAACGGGTTTCAGGACACAGCCGACGGCTCCCACGGGCTGCCGCACCCCTCTGCCGGTGCGAACCTGGGAGAATCCACTTGACTTCTGTCAACGCCTGCGGGTTTTGACAATATGTGCCCCAATGGGTGCCGGATGTGGCGGTACGTCAGGGGCAGGAGTGTTGCCACATATGGAAAACGAACAAACACCAGCCGTTAATGATGAAGCCGTCGCCGAGGCTACGGAAGCGCCCAAGAAGGCCACCCGGACACGTCGGAAGGCAGTGCCGAAGGCCGCAGAGGCCGTACCGGTGAATGACGCCGCCGAAGCTGAGCCTGCGACGGATACCGCTCCGGAACCCAAGACGCCGGTCCGCCGGACCCGCGCACGTAAGACGGTGGTCGCCGCCGAACCCTTGCCGGCCTTCGCTGCTGAGGTTCTGGAAGCACCTGCCGCCGTTGTTACCGAGACCGCCGTAGATACTGCCGGCGTCGAACACGCGGCCGAAGCCGCAGCGCCTGAGGCTGCAGCGGAGACCAAGCCTGTCCGCCGCCGCCGCGTGGCCACCCGCAAAACCTCGGCCCCCGACGTCGCTCCCGCGGCCGTAGAACAGACAGCTCCGGAGCAGGCAGCCCCTGAAACTGCAGCAACGCAGGCCCCGGAAGCAGAGGAGGTCGCCGCTGCGGCGCCCGCAGCAGCCGCCGTCGCCCCCGTCAACGCTGCCCCGGTCAGCGCTGCCGCCGCGCCGGCTGAAGAGCCAGCTGCTGCTGAGACTGCCAGCCCGTTCAGTTCACTGTTCCTTGAGCCGGCGGCCACCACATCGGTGCTTTTCCAGGCCCCCGACCTCAGCACCGTGGTCCGCCCCGCGCCGGTTGCTGCCGTGGTTGAAGAGCCGGAAGAGGACGACGCCGAAGACGGCGAAGCGGACGACGCCAACGGCCGCCGCAGGCGCCGCAGCCGTGGTCGCCGTGGACGCAGCCGCACAGGCGAAAGCGATGCTGACGGTGATAACGAAGGCGACGAAGGCGCAGCCGAAGAAACCGATGAGGAATCCGCCGGGCAGGCCGATGAGGGCGTGACGTCCCGCCGTCGTCGTCGCCGCCGCCGTGGCGACCAGGATCTGGAACTGACCGGAGGAGAAGGCGACGACCCGCCCAACACGGTGACCCGCGTCCGCGCGCCGCGCGCCGCGACCGAAGCGCCGGTCAACAACCGCGTCACGTCTGTCAAGGGTTCCACCCGCCTCGAAGCCAAGAAGCAGCGCCGCCGCGAATCCCGCGACACCGGCCGCCGCCGCACCGTCATCACCGAGGCCGAGTTCCTGGCCCGCCGCGAATCAGTTGACCGGCAGATGATCGTCCGCCAGCGCGACGACAGAATCCAGATCGGCGTCCTCGAAGACGGCGTCCTGGCCGAGCACTTTGTCTCCAAGACCCAGCAGGACTCCCTGATCGGCAACGTCTACCTCGGCAAGGTGCAGAACGTCCTGCCGTCCATGGAAGCGGCGTTCGTTGACATCGGACGCGGCCGCAACGCCGTCCTGTACGCCGGTGAAGTGAACTGGGAGGCCGTTAACCTCGAAGGCAAGCAGCGCCGGATCGAAAACGCGCTCAAGTCCGGCGACACCGTCCTGGTCCAGGTCACCAAGGATCCCGTGGGCCACAAGGGTGCACGCCTGACCAGCCAGATCTCGCTGCCCGGCCGCTACCTGGTCTACGTGCCCGGCGGCTCCATGACCGGCATCTCCCGCAAACTGCCCGACGTCGAGCGCAACCGCCTCAAGCGCATCCTCAAGGACCGCCTCCCGGAGCACGCCGGCGTCATCGTCCGCACCGCTGCCGAAGGCGCCTCGGAAGAGGAGCTCACACACGACATCAACCGGCTGCGGGCCCAGTGGGAGGGCATCGAAAGCCAGTCCACGTCCACCAAGATCCTCGCGCCGGAGCTGCTCTACGGCGAACCTGACCTCACCATCAAGGTGGTCCGTGATGTGTTCAACGAGGACTTCTCCAAGCTGATCGTCTCCGGTGAAGAGGCCTGGGACACCATCGAGGCCTACGTCACCTACGTTGCCCCGGACCTCGTGGGCCGCCTGGAAAAGTGGACCAAGGACCAGGACATCTTCGCTGCGTGGCGGATCGATGAGCAGATCCACAAGGCCCTGGAACGCAAGGTCTTCCTGCCTTCGGGCGGCTCGCTGGTCATCGACCGCACCGAAGCCATGACCGTGGTGGACGTCAACACCGGCAAATTCACCGGCAGCGGCGGCAACCTCGAGGAAACCGTCACCAAGAACAACCTCGAGGCAGCTGAAGAAGTGGTCCGGCAGCTCCGGCTCCGCGACATCGGCGGCATCATCGTCATCGACTTCATCGACATGGTCCTCGAATCCAACCGCGACCTGGTCCTCCGCCGCATGGTGGAATGCCTGGGCCGCGACCGGACCAAGCACCAAGTGGCCGAAGTGACCTCGCTGGGCCTCGTGCAGATGACGCGCAAGCGCATGGGCACCGGGCTCCTGGAAGTCTTCGGCGAGCAGTGCGAAACCTGTGCAGGCCGCGGGATCGTCACCCACGACGACCCCGTGGAACACCGCCGCGCCAACACCGTAGCCGCGGAGCACCACGTGCAGCGTGTGGACAGCCGCCCGGAAACCCAGCGCACCGATAGCGTGCGCACTGACAGCCAGCGCCCGGACAGCCAGCCGGGTGGCCGCACTGACCGGAAACGCCGCCGCGGACGGGGCGGCCAGCCGCTGGAAACGGCACCGGCAGCTCCGGTGCAGATCCACACGGTCCACCCGGAAGCCAGTGATGCCGAGCGACATGCCAAGGCGGAGGCCACGCGGGCAGCGCTTGCGAACATTGCGGCCGCAGCCCACGCTGCGCA
This sequence comes from Pseudarthrobacter sulfonivorans, assembly GCF_001484605.1. Classification (NCBI taxonomy): domain Bacteria; kingdom Bacillati; phylum Actinomycetota; class Actinomycetes; order Micrococcales; family Micrococcaceae; genus Pseudarthrobacter; species Pseudarthrobacter sulfonivorans. Next base: position 4,393,707 of record NZ_CP013747.1, read on the forward strand.
CCTGCACGACGACGAAGTGGCTCACGCATCAGCTGCCGCGGGCCGGCAGCCTGCGGCTGCGGTGCCGGCTCCGGCTGAGCGGTCCGAAACGGACTCCAACGGCCGTCCGGCCGCAGTGCTGACATTCGGCGGCGAGCAGGTTGTGCTTCCGTTCGTGGCGCACCACGATGACCAGCCGCACTCACCTGCCCTGACACTTGATCGCCTCGCGGAGGCCTTCGCGCACCTTGGCGAGCCGGCACCTGTAGCGGAAAGCAAGCCGTCGGCAGTCCAGGCAACTGAAACCCAGCCGGCAGAACCTGCCCGCCAGCAGCAGCCAGCTGTGGCGGAGAAGGATTACTCCGACCACACCGAGGAGCCCCGCGCCCGCCGTCCCCGGCGGAACCGGAGTGCCAGCCGTGCCCAGGGCGCAGCCAACGCCACGTCCGTGGAGCATCACGAAGCTGCTCCGGCGGCTGCCGCTGGGCACACCCACGCCGCCAAGGCGCCGGAGCCTGTCAAGGCTCCTGTGGCCGACAAACCGGTTGCCGCCAACGCGCCCATCATCCTGGGCGTAGGAGTTCCGGCCTCGGAGCTCTGACCAAGCAGTAGGGCAAGCCAATACAACGGCGCCCGGACGCAGCCTGTGAATCACAGGCTGCGTCCGGGCGTCCGGCGTTAAGTCGCGAGGAACGCTAGGCTGGTGACTGACACGGGGTGCCGCGCAGAGAGCCGGCTGAGATCCACACCCGTTGAACCTGTCCGGTTAGCACCGGCGAAGGGATGTCTCCTTTGGCTTCAACTTCTGTCCTTCCTCCTGCAACACCCGCGGCGGCTCTGCCGGAAACCCCAGCAACCCGGGCTGAGGTCCGGCCCGCACCAGCCCGCTCTTCTGCGGTCCGGGTGCTGCGTGACGTTCCGCGGGTGCTGTCCATTGCCGGATCGGACCCTTCAGGGGGCGCGGGCGTCCAGGCCGACCTCAAAAGCATTGCAGCCCTTGGCGGCTACGGCATGGCGGCCATCACCGCGCTGACGGTCCAAAACACCCAGGGGGTCCAGGCGGTTCACGTCCCGCCTGCGTCCTTCCTGGGCCAGCAGCTCGATGCCATCAGCGATGACATCACCATCGACGCGGTCAAGATCGGCATGCTGGGCGACGCTGCGGTGATAGGCGTGGTCCGCGACTGGCTGGAAAAGGTGCGTCCCGCCGTCGTCGTTCTTGATCCGGTCATGGTGGCCACGAGCGGCGACCGGCTGCTGCAGGAGTCTGCCGAGGCGGCCCTGCGGGAGCTGCTCCCGCTCGCGGACCTGATCACCCCCAACCTGGCCGAACTGGCCATCCTGGTGGGGGAGCCGCAGGCGAGGGAATGGCACGACGCGCTCGGGCAGGGGCAGCGGTTGTCCGCCGCGACCGGTGCCACCGTCCTGGTCAAGGGCGGCCATCTCGACGGCGGTGCGTGCCCGGATGCCCTGGTCAACGCTGCCGGGCTGCTCGCCCAGGAGGTGGTGGAAGTGAGCGGGGACAGGATCCCCACGCGCAACAGCCACGGCACCGGCTGCTCGCTGTCGTCGGCCATGGCCACGGCTCAGGCCCGGCTGGGGGACTGGGAAGCCGCATTACGGCAGGTGAAGCCCTGGCTGGTGGGCGCGCTGCAGGCCTCTGACCAACTTGAGGTGGGCGAGGGCAACGGCCCCATCAACCACTTCCACCACATGCAACAGGTTCCGGCAGCCGGCGAGTTCGCAGAGACGCTGCGCCGGGCGTCGGAGCCGGATCTTGCAGCCATCTACGGGCTGGATTTCATCCGAGACCTGGCGGCCGGCACGTTGGCTGAGGAACAGTTCGCCTATTACCTCGCCCAGGACGCCATCTACCTCAACGGCTATTCGCGGGTCCTCGCCCGGGCCAGCGCGCTGGCGCCCACGGAAGCCGCCCAGCTGTTCTGGGCAAAGTCGGCCCAGCAATGCCTTGAGGTCGAGTCCGAACTGCACCGCACGTGGCTAAGCACCAGGACAGTGGACTCTGTCCTGGGACCTGTCACCAAGTCCTACGTGGACCACCTGCTGGCGGCCTCGGCCTCCGGCAGCTACGCGGTCCTCGTGGCGGCGGTACTGCCGTGCTTCTGGTTGTATGCCGAAGTGGGACAGACCCTCCACGCGGAGTTCCTGGCTGCGGGTGCACCGGCAGCACATCCTTATGCCGACTGGCTGCGGGCCTATGCTGACGAGGATTTCGCCCAGGCCACGCGCGACGCCATCGCCTTGGCTGACGACGCCGGCCGGAGTGCTTCCGCGGATGAACGGGCGGCGATGCTGGTGGCTTTCAGGCAGTCGTGCCGGTTTGAGGTGGAATTCTTCGACGCGCCGCGAATTCATTCCTGACAGGCTGCGGCCCGTGCGGCCTGTACGATAGTCAGGCACGGTTTTGGATTGTCAGTGCAGTACCTGCTTGTGGGTCCTATCACAGACAACCTGCCGTAACCAGCCTCATTTGCGGCCGAAGGCAAAATTAGCGTATTCTAGATCTTCGGTGCTTACGCCAACACTTGGGTTACGACCCCACGGCGTTGAGGCACAGCGAGAACCCAGCCAATTATGGAACAGGGTTCAGCACGCAAATTTAGTAATAAACGTCGAGAGAAGTGAGTTCCCAAGTGGTGTACGCGATTGTCCGCGCAGGCGGCCGCCAAGAGAAGGTTTCCGTTGGAGACTTCGTTACCCTGAACCGCGTCCCCGGTGGAGCCGGCAGCACCTTTGAGTTGCCCGCACTGCTCCTGGTAGACGGTGACAAAGTCACCTCTGCTGCTGCGGACCTGGCCAAGGTAACGGTTACGGCTGAGATCCTCGAAGACCTCCGTGGTCCGAAGATCGTCATCCAGAAGTTCAAGAACAAGACCGGTTACAAGAAGCGCCAGGGTCACCGTCAGGAATTGACCAAGGTCAAGATCACGGGTATCAAGTAACTCTTCGTTACTGTTCAGGTTCTTCAGCAGATTCCCCAGAATTTAAAGGCAGGCATTTCAAATGGCACATAAAAAAGGCGCGAGTTCCACTCGCAACGGTCGTGACTCCAACGCCCAGTACCTCGGCGTCAAGCGCTTCGGCGGCCAGGTAGTTTCCGCAGGCGAGATCATCGTTCGCCAGCGTGGCACCCACTTCCACCCGGGCGCCGGCGTTGGACGTGGCGGCGACGACACACTGTTCGCACTGGCCCCGGGAGCCGTCCAGTTCGGCACCCGCCGCGGTCGCCGCGTTGTTAACATCGTTGCTGCTGCAGCTGCAGAGTAACAAATAGTTCTGAAGCGGTGGAGCGGGCCATTTTGGTCCGCTCCACTGTTCTTTTAACCGCATTACAATCGTCTTGGCGCCTTTGGGCGTACAGGAAACAGCACTGAGGAGATCCACGTGGCGAGCTTTGTAGACCGGGTAGTACTGCACGTATCCGGCGGTACCGGCGGCCACGGATGTGTCTCTGTCCACCGGGAGAAGTTCAAGCCCCTGGGCGGTCCCGACGGCGGCAACGGCGGCGACGGCGGCGACGTCATCCTGCGCGTTGATCACCAGACCACCACGCTGCTTGACTACCACCACGCCCCGCACCGCCACGCCACCAACGGTGGCCCCGGCATGGGTGACTGGCGCGGTGGCAAGAGCGGCGAGACCCTCATCCTGCCCGTACCGGACGGCACCGTGGTCAAGTCCAAGGACGGCACCGTCCTGGCGGACCTGGTCGGCGAAGGCGCCGAGTATGTGGCGGCCGCCGGCGGCCTGGGCGGCCTGGGCAATGCCTCGCTGTCCTCGCAGAAGCGCCGTGCCCCGGGCTTCGCCCTGCTGGGCATCGAGGGTGACGCCCGTGACATTGTGCTGGAACTGAAGTCCATCGCCGACATCGCGCTGGTGGGTTTCCCCTCTGCCGGCAAATCCAGCCTGATCGCGGCCATGTCCGCCGCGCGGCCCAAGATCGCCGATTACCCCTTTACCACGCTGATCCCGAACCTGGGTGTTGTCCAGTCCGGCGATGTCCGCTTCACCATTGCCGACGTCCCGGGCCTCATCGAGGGCGCCAGCGAAGGCAAGGGCCTTGGCCACCACTTCCTGCGCCACGTCGAGCGCTGCGCCGCCCTGGTGCACGTGCTGGACTGCGGCACGCTTGAATCCGACCGTGACCCATTGGCAGACCTGGCCATCATCGAGGCCGAGCTGGAAAAATACTCCGTGGACATGAGCTACGCGGGTGCCGACGGCGAAGTGGTTCCGCTGAACCACCGGCCGCGTCTGGTGGCCCTGAACAAGGTGGACCTCCCGGACGGCAAGGACATGGCTGAATTTGTCCGCCCGGAACTCGAGTCACGCGGCTACCGGGTCTTCGAGATCTCGGCTACCAGCCACGAGGGTCTCCGCCAGCTGGGCTTCGCCATGGCGGAAATCGTCCAGGCTGCACGTGCCGCCCTCGCGGCCGCTCCGCCCAAGGTCCAGCCGCCCATTCTGCGGCCCCGCGCCGTCAACGAATCCGGCTTCAAGATCCGCCGCGAGGAAAAGAACCTCGAGCCGCTCTTCCGCGTCCTGGGCGACAAGCCCGTCCGCTGGGTCAAGCAGACCGACTTCACCAACGAGGAAGCCATCGGCTACCTCGCCGACCGCCTGGCCAAGCTCGGCGTCGAAAACGAACTGTTCAAGCAGGGCGCCACGCCGGGCGACACCGTGGTGATCGGCGAGGACGACGGCGTCGTCTTCGACTGGGAGCCCACCATGATGGCCGGCGCCGAACTGCTGGCGGCACCGCGTGGCACCGACGTCCGCTTCGCCGACATCGGCGACCGGCCCACCCGCGGGCAGAAGCGGGACGAGCAGGTGGAACGCCGCGAGGCCAAGGCCGCCGCCCGCGCCGAGCTCGAAGCCGAGCGCAAGGCCGGGATCTGGACCGAATCGGTCAGCGGCCGCCGCGTGGCCAAGCCGGTCAAGGAGAGTGGACTGGGCGCAGAAGATGACCAGTAGCTCCGTCTCCGCGGTCCCGCGGAAGCGGACCGCGGACCGTAGTGTGCTCTCGGATGCCCGCAGGATTGTTGTTAAGGTCGGCTCATCGTCGCTGACCAGCATCAAGGGCGGCATCTCGGAAGAATCGCTGACCGCCCTCGCCGATGCGCTGGCAGCCAAGCGGAACTCCGGGACCGAGATCATCCTGGTGTCTTCCGGTGCGATCGCGGCCGGCCTGGCACCGCTGGGTCTCGCCAAGCGGCCACGGGACCTGGCTACGCAGCAGGCCGCGGCCAGCGTGGGCCAGGGGCTGCTCATGGCCCGTTACACCCAGGCGTTCGGTGCCCATGGCGTGACCGTCAGCCAGGTGCTGCTCACCGCCGATGACCTGATGCGCCGGAGCCAGCACACCAACGCCTTCCGTGCCCTGGACCGGCTCCTCAACCTTGGCGTCGTTCCGGTGGTCAACGAAAACGACACCGTGGCCACGCACGAGATCCGTTTCGGTGACAACGACCGCCTTGCGGCCCTGGTGGCCCACCTGGTCCGCGCCGACGCGCTGGTGCTCCTCTCCGACGTCGACTCCCTGTATGACGGTCCGCCGTCGCACGGCGCCAAGCGGATTCCGCTCGTGGAAGGTCCGCACGACCTCGACGGCGTCACCATCGGCAAGGCAGGCAAAGCCGGCGTGGGAACCGGCGGCATGACCACCAAAGTGGAAGCCGCCACCATCGCGGCCGGTTCAGGGATCCATGCCCTGGTCACGTCCACCGCCAACGCCGCCGCCGCCCTGGCCGGCGAGGACGTTGGCACCTGGTTCAAGGTCAATGGCGCCCGCAAGCCGGTCCGGCTGCTGTGGCTTGAGCACCTTGCCTCCGTGCATGGCAGGCTGATTCTCGACGACGGCGCCGTCAAGGCAGTGCGCCACCGCCGCACTTCGCTGCTTCCGGCCGGCATCTCCGCGGTGGACGGTGATTTTGAGGCGGGCGACGCCGTCGAAATCGTCAGTGCCGACGGCACCGTCATTGCCCGCGGCCTCGTCAACTATTCCGCCGCGGAACTGCCCCAGATGCTGGGACGGTCCACCAAGGAGCTGGGCAAGGCGCTGGGCCGCGGATATGACCGTGAAGTTGTTCACGTTGACGACCTGGTGCTGGTCTGAGCCTGCGGCTCGCCTAAACTTGGATCATGACTGAGGCACTGATTCACAACACTGCTGCTATTTCCGGGGATACCACTGCTGTTCCCGCTGCCCCGGAAGCGCCTGCATCAGCTGCCGTTCCGTTGTCCGCCGAGGACGTCGAAGCGGCGGTCCATGCCGTCGCCGACCGTTCCAAGCACGCGGCCCGCCGGATGGCGAGTGCCAACAGGGCCTGGAAGGACCGTGGCCTGCGCGCCATCGGAGCTGCCCTGCTGGCGCGGAAGGACCAGATCCTGGCCGCCAACGCCAAGGATGTTGCCGCCGGCAAGGCCAACGGCACCTCGGCGGCCATGCTGGACCGGCTGACGCTTACTGACGCCCGCATTACCGGGCTCGTTGACGCCCTGGAAAACCTGGCCAACCTGCCCGACCCGGTGGGCAACGTGGTCCGCGGCCAGACGCTGCCCAACGGTCTCCGCCTGCGCCAAATCAACGTGCCAATGGGTGTCGTCGCAGCCATTTACGAGGCCCGGCCCAACGTCACCGTTGACATCGCCGGTCTCGCGCTCAAGAGCGGCAACGCCGTTATCCTCCGCGGCGGCACCGCCGCTGCAGCCACTAACGACACCTTGGTCCACGTTCTCCGCGAAGCCTTGGACGGTGTGGGCCTTCCCGCCGATGCCGTGCAGACAGTGGACCAGTACGGACGGGAAGGCGCGAATGCGCTGATGCGGGCCCGCGGCCGGGTTGATGTCCTGATTCCGCGCGGGGGCCGGGACCTGATCCAGTCCGTGGTGTTGAACGCCGCCGTGCCGGTCATCGAGACCGGCGAGGGCAACGTGCATATCTTCATCGACGAATCCGCCAGCGAGGACATGGCGGTGGAGATCCTGCTGAACGCCAAGACCCAGCGGCCCAGTGTCTGCAACACCGTGGAGACGCTGCTGGTCCATTCGCGGTCCACCGTGCTGCCCGCCGTCGCCGCCGCGCTGCGCGGAGCCGGGGTCACCCTCCACGCTGACGAGCGCATCCGTGCGGCGCTGCCTTCATCTGTTGAGTCCGTGCCGGCAACGGATGAGGATTGGGGAACCGAGTACATGGACCTGGACCTCGCCGTCGCAATGGTGGACAGCCTGGATGACGCCGTCAAGCACATCCGGACCTGGTCCACAGGCCACACCGAAGCGATCCTCACCAACGACCTGGCCAACGCGGAGCGGTTCATCGCCGAGGTTGACTCTGCCGCGGTCATCGTCAACGCGTCCACGCGGTTTACCGACGGCGGCGAGCTGGGCCTCGGTGCCGAGGTTGGCATCTCCACGCAGAAGCTGCACGCCCGCGGCCCGATGGGACTGACAGAGCTCACCACCACTAAGTGGATCGTGCAGGGCGAGGGCCAGGTCCGCGGGTAGCAACGCGGTAATATAGACAGAAGTCCGGAACGGCGGGACAATCCGCTGCCACATCCTTGAACCTTAGGGGAGAAAATGCTGCTCCAGCAGATCGCCATGACCGTTGCCGAAGGCGGAGAACACGCACCCGCTCCGATCTGGGCTGAGCCGTGGGTGTTCGGCGTATCCATTTTCGCCATCCTGCTGGTGATGATGTTCGTTACGCTCTCCTACTCGAACCTGGGCAACCGGCACACCGTAACGGATGAGCACGCCGATCCGCACCGCCAGCACCCCAACAAGCACGACCACGGCCAAGGCCACTGAAATTTCCCGTGTTCTGCACCGTGACGGTGCGCAAAGGCGGCTGCGGCTGGGCGTGATGGGCGGGACGTTTGATCCCATCCACCACGGCCACCTTGTTGCAGCCAGCGAAGTGGCCGCCAAGTTCGGCCTGGATGAAGTGGTCTTTGTCCCCACCGGGCAGCCGTGGCAAAAGTCGCACAAGCAGGTCAGTGAGCCTGAGCACCGCTACCTCATGACGGTGATCGCCACGGCATCGAACCCCCGCTTCACCGTCAGCAGGGTGGATATTGACCGGCCCGGTCGCACGTATACCATTGATACCTTGCGGGATCTCCGGACCCAACGTCCGGATGCGGATCTGTTCTTCATTACCGGTGCGGATGCACTGGCGCAGATTCTGTCCTGGAAGGACATCGACGAGCTGTGGTCACTGGCCCATTTTGTCGGTGTGACACGGCCGGGACATGTGCTTGATGGCATGGGCCGCAAGGACGTCAGCCTCCTCGAGGTGCCGGCCATGGCCATCTCGTCCACGGACTGCCGTGTCCGTGTAGCCGGAAACAACCCCGTCTGGTACCTCGTGCCGGACGGAGTGGTCCAATACATCGCCAAATATGGTCTGTACGCCGAGGGATCAGATCCCGAGGACGTCCGAACTACCGAAACAGACGAGCCAGCCAGTACTGAATGAGTCCTCAATGAGTCAGGAAAAGCCCCCCGTCCGCAGCCGCCGCGAACTGCGGCAGGCCAGAGATGAGAACACGGCTCCCGGGTCCAACGGCCCGGGCCAGGTTTCGCCTGCCTCAAAACAACGGCGCGCGGCTGACGCCCCGGTGGATTCCGTCCCCGAGCAGTCCCAAGCGCAGCGGTCCTCGCAGATCCGGGCCCGCGACCGCGCGGCGCTGCGTGCCATCAAGGAACTCGAGGAGAAAGAGGGCCAGCTTTCCGCAGGAGGCCCTCCCACGCGCAGGCAGTTGCGGCTTCAGCAGCTGAAGGAACAGGCCGTCACCTCGGCCAATCCCATCATTCCCGCTCCCATGGGGCAGCCTTTGCCAAGCCAACCCGCGCCGAGGCAATCTGGGCCGAGCCAACCTAAGCCAGGCCAAGCCAAGCCGGCCCCAACGAAGCCAGCCCCAACGAAGCCAGGCCAAGACACTGCTGTATCCGCCGATATGGCCGGGCCCGCCGCGCCGGCGAACGGTGCAGGTGTTCCGGCTGGCATGAGCGTGGAGCAGGCACTCGCAGCCCGCACGCTCATTGCCGAGCAGGCCAAGAATCAGCTGGCCAAGATGGAACACATCGCCTCGCTGGACCCCGAAGCAGTGGATCCGGACATTCTTGCGGAACAGATCGCCTTGGCCGAGCGCGCGGCGGTGCTGAACCGCCGGGCGATGGCCAAGCGGAAGCTGGCCGAGCAGGCCGCCCCTGCACAGCCAGTATCAGTACCCACGCAGGCTGCCAATCCGCAGGCCGCGGCCACCCAATCCGTTCCCCAGACGGGCCCGGCCACCGCCGACAACCTGGCCATGGTCACGCCGCTGGAATTCGTGCAGGTACCCGGCGTCGACCGTCCTGTGATGAAACCCCCGGCGACCTCCTACGTGCCGTTGGCGACCCAGGCCGGACCTAAGGTCCGGCCTGGCGGCAAGGGCCGCCGGCCGTCCACTACGTCCAAAGAGCCGGCCGCGGGTTCTGCGCAGGCGGCCGCTTCGGGCCGTTCCAGGGTGATCGCCCGTGCGGAAGCTGCTGCCAGGGCCGCCGCGGCACCGAAGCGCGTCGTCCCCGTCCAGCCCACCGTGGCCGATACACCAATGGGGGAGCCGGACGATCTGTTCGATGACCTGCCGCGCATCCCGGCACGGTCAGCACACGGGCTGGAGCCGCTGGATGCGGCAACGGCCGGCCTGGCCCGTGCGAAGCGGCTCAGGCTTATGCAGGTCCTCGTCCTGGCTTTTGGGATCGTGGCCCTTATTTCCGGCGTTATCCTCATCGTCAGCGGCATCTCCAGCTGACCACGCAACGCCCTTTTACGAAGCTTTAGAAAACTACAAGGAGTCCCATGACTGCAACAGATTCATCCATCGCCATAGCCCGCCAAGCCGCCAAGGCAGCCGCGGACAAGATTGCCCACGACATTGTGGCCCTCGATGTCAGCGAACGGCTGGCACTGGCAGACGTCTTCCTCATCGCATCCGCGCCGAGCGAGCGCCAGGTCAACGCCATCGTTGACGGCATCGAAGAAGAACTTTCCAAGCAGGACCTCCGTCCGGTACGCCGCGAAGGCCGCTCCGGCGGGCGCTGGGTACTGCTGGATTACTCGGACATCGTCATCCACGTCCAGCATGAAGAGGACCGCGTTTTCTACGCCCTGGAGCGCCTGTGGAAGGACTGCCCGGTAGTTGACCTGCAGCTGGGCGAGGACACTTCAGCCAAGGCGACGGCGGCCTCCGACTCCGAATAGCAGGCCTTGCCGGCCCGAATATGCCCGATTTGGAATTTTCGGAAAAGATGGTCTAAGATATTTGAGTTGCTCCGGGGAGACCGCGGAGTAACGAAGGTCCGGGGCTGTGGCGCAGCTGGTAGCGCACCTGCATGGCATGCAGGGGGTCAGGGGTTCGAGTCCCCTCAGCTCCACCGGATAATCCGCCGGAATCGAAAGATTCCGGCGGATTTTTTGTGTACCCAGCAAAGTCCGGGGCTTATGCCCAGACCTGGGCTTTGAAGGTCCGGATATGTGAACATGCTTGGGAATCTTGCGGTGCCGGAGATTACCGCACCCATTCCGCGCAGTTCCCCGCACCATTCTGAGAGCCGTGTCCCATTTGACTCGCAATTGCGTCATAAATGTGCAACAGAGAAAATTGCCGCCAATTCGTGAACTTCCGGGTGATACATTTTCCCCATCATCTGGAGGACGGACTCGGTAAGTCTGCGCTGACCAGGGGCATTCAGCTTGGGGGAACGATTGTCTTTTTTGGGTGCGCGTGGAAAGTCCTTGTGCGCCGTCGCGCTACTGACGGCATTAAGCCTGGTTATTACGCTCTGTGCGTTTATCTACGAAGGTCACAAAACCACAGATGTTGAACTGAACGACGGCGGCGTGTGGGTAACCAAGCCGGCCAGCCTCCTCGTCGGTCACCTCAATTACCAGGCCCAGGTCCTTGACTCGGGGCTCAAATCAAAATCCAGCGAGGTGGAACTCCTCCAGAGCGGCAATACGGTTCTCACCCATGACCGCGCTAATGCCACCCTGAATGCCGTTGATCCGGCCAACGTCATTCTCGGCACGGATATCAAGGTTTCGCCGTCCGCCGTACTTGCCCTCGGCGGGCAGACAGTCGCTGCCTTGGACGCCGCCACCGGCAAGATCTTCTCCACCGTTGCCGATCAACTCTCATCGCTCACCATGGACACCGGCGCTGAACCGTTGGCGGAGCTGGGGGCCAATGCGACGATCACCGTCGGCACTGACGGAACCATCCGGGCTGCATCCAGCGAAAACGGTCAAGTAATGACCATCCCCGTAACCGGGCAAGGCGCCTTTGGCGCGCCGTCGCAGGAGACCCTCCAGGGAATCACTCCGGAATCCAAGCTATCTGTCGCGGCTGTGGGCAGCCAGACTGTTGTTTTCGATTCCCACACGTCCACCCTCTTCCTGCCGGGCGGCAAGTCAGTCAAAGTGGACAACGCCGAAGGTGCCGTCCTGCAGCAGAGTGGCCCGGACAACGACTCCGTTGTGATTGCCACCGCCACTGGCCTCGTCACACAGCCACTCGACGGTGGGCAGGCGGTCATTACGGACACCGGCGCCAAGGGCAGCGCCATTGCTCCGGTCCACCTGCGCGGCTGTTCATACGCCGCCTGGAACGGTTCCGGAAAGTATGTCCGCGACTGCCGTGGCGAAAGCGATGACCTCCTCAAGGACCTTGAGAAGACTCAAACCCGCAGCGAGTTGGTGTTCAGGGTCAACAGGGATGTTGTAGTGCTGAACGACCTTTCCAGCGGTGTCGTGTGGCTCGTCAACCAGAACATGGTTATGGCCAACAACTGGGACGACGTCAAACCCCTGCCGGACAAAGACGACGAGGAACAGGAGGAGGACTCTCCCACCGAGTCTCTGTCCAATTCCCTGCCCAAACGCGAGGACCAGAACCGGGTTCCCGTGGCCCAGGACGACCAGCTGGGCGTACGCCCGGGCCGCACGATCATCCTGTCAGTCCTGGACAACGACAACGATCCTGACGGAGACCTCCTGACAGCAAGAGTGGTAGGCGAAGGTCCGAAAATCGGATCGGTCCAACCGATCTATGGTGGCAAGGCGCTGCAGATTGATGTCAGGGATGAGGCTTCGGGAACCGATGGTTTCCGCTACAAAATTTCCGACGGTCGGGGTGGCGAGGCGGAAGCATCCGTTTCCCTGACAGTGACTGCTGCCGGCTCCAACAAGGCTCCTGTCCAAAAGCGCATCCCAAGCCTCGTGCTTGAGCAGGGCGGGACCGGGACCATGAACGTGCTGGGGGACTGGACGGATCCCGACGGCGACGACCTGTTCCTCGCCGCCGCCGCCACGTCGGGCACAGGCGATCTAGAGTTCAGCGCGGACGGCGTGGTCACATACAAGGCCACCGGTGACGTCCTCGGGCCACAGGAAATGTCCATCGTTGTTTCTGACGGACAGGACAGCAGCGACGGCACCATGCGCGTTGATGTCCGGGCAGTGGGCACCACCAAACCCATCGCGAATCCCGATCACGTCACGATCATCGCCGGGCAGGCCGGGACAGTGACCCCACTGCTCAACGATGTCAGCCCAAGCGGGAGCCCGCTGAGGCTGGCCAAAGTGGATGAGTCCGCCGGATTGACGCTCACCCCGGACTACTCGGCAGGAACATTCGTGGTGACTGCTGCCTCGCCCGGAACCTATTACGTCCAGTATTTGGCCACTGACGGACCCGGATCCGCCCTTGGCCTGGTGCGCGTGGATGTCCAGGAGGCCAGCGCCGGATCCCTTCCGCCGATCGCGGTCCGGGACGTGGCACTGCTGCCCGTTGGCCGCGACACTCTGGTGGACGTCCTGCAGAATGACTCTGATCCTGCCGGCGGCATCCTGGTGGTCCAGTCTGTTTCCGTACCCGCTCAGTCCGGGCTCAATGTCGCCGTGCTCGAACACAGGGTCCTGCGGATTTCAGACCTCTCCGGCATCGCCGGCCCCACGAGCATCGGCTACACCGTTTCGAATGGCGCGTTGACAGCCAAGGGGGAGGTACTGGTTATTCCAGTCCCGGCTCCGTCGAAGCTTCAGCCTCCTGTTGCGGTTGACGACACCGCCACTGTCCGGGCCGGCGATGTTGTGTCAATCCCGGTGCTGGACAACGACCACCATCCCAACGGGGACACCATCTCCCTTGATCCCGACCTTATCCAGCCGTTTATCGATCCGAACGACGGCGACATGTTCATCGCCGAGAATTCGCTGAAGTTCCGGGCGGGAAACACTGCCAAAACGGTGTACGCCACGTACGAAGTGGTGGACTCACTAGGCCAGAAGGATTCCGGCTACGTGACCATCCGTATCGTTGGCCCGAACGCGGAAACCAACACACCGCCGCGGCCACTTGACGCGACAGCTCGGGTCCTGGCCGGAAGCACTGTCCGCATCCCCATCTCCATGAACCAGATCGATCCTGATGGGGACTCAGTGGAACTCCTGGGACAGGTGTCGGCACCGGTCAAGGGGAGAATCGTCGAGGTCGGTGCGAGCTGGCTGGTCTATGAAGCCTTCGAGGACTCGGCAGGCACAGATACGTTTACGTACTCGGTGCGGGACCGACTGGGCGCGGAAGCGCAGGCCACAGTTCTGGTGGGCATCTCGCTGCCTTCGGCCAGCAACCAGAAGCCCTATCCGGTCAAGGACGTCTACACTGTCCGTCCGGGGCGCCAAGTGGTTGTGCCGGTCCTGGTCAATGACACAGATCCTGACGGTGACGTGCTGTCGCTCGTGGCAGATGGGCTCGACGTCCCGGCCGGCATGCAGGCCAGGGTGGTCTCAAGCCGAGTCCTTGTTGACGCCCCGGAATCACCAGGGATCTTCACCATCCGTTACAGGGTGCAGGACACCTGGGGCGCCGAGGCCGACGGCGTTTTGCAGGTGACCGTCTCTGCCGACGCCAAGCTGGAAGCTCCGATCGCCAGGGACGACCGTGTCCCGGCCGCAGAGATTGCGGGAAAGCAGTCTGTCACCGTCCAGGTCCTTGCCAACGATGAAGATCCCGACGGCGTGGCCTCCCAGCTCAGGGTGGGCGTCAAGGATGCGTCGGCAACGGTGCTGGCTGACGGAGTGGTGGAAGTCCAGCTCCAGCCCACCGCACAGACCGTCGTGTATACCGTGACAGACGCGGACGGACTCACGGCTTCCGCCTTCGTTTTCGTCCCGGGCTCAGACCGCAGCAGGCCCAGCCTAAAGCTGCCGATCAAGCCGGTTGAAGTGAAGAGTGGCGAGCCCGTCACCATCAGCCTCGCCGACTACGTCAACGTTGGAGAGGGAAAGACGCCGCGGATCACTGTGGCCGAAAGCGTCAAAGCCGCACATTCCAACGGCGAACCGTTGGTCAAGGACGAGTCGCATCTCGTGTACACGTCAGTGCAGGACTACGCGGGAGCGGACGCCGTCAGCTTTGAAGTGACCGACGGCAACGGACCGGACGATCCCACCGGCACAAAAGCTGTGCTGTCGCTGCCCATCACCGTCCTGAGCCCGTCCAATAGGCCGCCCACGTTCGTTGGCGGAAGCGTCGAAGTGGCTCCCGGTGAATCGGCCCAGCGAGTCAGCCTGGCTGCAATGTCCAAGGACAACGATCCGGGCGACCTGGAACGTCTGGCCTTCAAGGTAACCGGTGGGGTGCCAGCCGGAGTGACCGCCGCCGTCGAAGGCCAGGAACTCCTGGTAAGTGCGGCCAAGGAAACGTCGAAGGGGACCTCGGGCACCATCCAGATTGAAGTGACCGACGGAAAGTCGAATCCCGTGACCGGCATTGTGGAAGTCAAGGTGACAGGTTCCACCCGGCCGCTGGCCACGGCAACCGACGATGTCCTCACCGACGCCCAGCAGGGCAAGCCGAGCAGCGTTGCTGTGCTGGCCAACGACACCAACCCGTTCCCGGACCAGGCACTCAAGCTCGTGTCCGCCATGGTGGAAACCGGTACCGGGACGGCCACCGTTTCGGGAACCGAGGTTGTGGTGACTCCTGGCGGTGACTTCGTGGGAACCATGGTGGTGCGGTACCGGATCGCCGACGCCACGGGAGATCCCGAGCGCGAGGTTGATGGCCGCATTAGGCTGACGGTCAAGGGCAAACCCGATGCGCCGTCAACGCCGAGTGTTGCCTCGATCCAGGACCGTACGGTTGTCCTGTCCTGGGCGCCGGCGTCGAACAACGGCGCGGAAATCACGGGATACACGGTCAAGTCCGCGCAGGGATTCAGCCAGGCGTGCGCCACCACTACGTGCACCCTGAGCGGCCTGACAAACGACGTCGAATACACCTTCACGGTAACGGCCAAGAACTCAGTAGGGGAGTCGCAGCCCTCTCCCGCGTCCGCCCCTGCCCGACCGGATGCGAGGCCAACAGCGCCTGCGGCGCCCACGCTTAAGTACGGAGATAAGCAGATCGAGGTGTCCTGGCCCACGCCCGCCAGCCCCGGCTCCGCTGTGTCTTCCTACACGGTAGAAATTTCCGGTGCCTTTGCGGGTGCCTCGCAGCGCACAGCGACAGGAAATTCGGTGACCTGGACGGGACTGGACAACGGGTCCAGCTACCAGTTCCGCGTGCAGGCCCATAACAAGGCCCCGCAGCCCTCAGAGTGGGGACCCTACGGCGGGGACCCCGTGAACAGTGTTCCGGCTGGCATCCCCGGTGCCCCGGGAACCCCCACCACTGAACGTCTGAGCCCTGTGGGCAGCCAGGCGCAGCTCCGGGTCTCATGGGCCGCCGCCAACCCCAATGGTGACCCGGTTTCCGGCTACTCCCTGAACGTGCTGAGAGGCGGTGCCGTAGTTCAGACGGTGGCCGTTCCTGCCGGCCAGCTGTCACAGGCGGTTTCCGTGGATACATCCTCCACGGACTACACGTTCACCGTGACCGCCCGGAACAAGGCCGGGGCCTCCAACGCCAGCGCTCCGTCGGCACCGCGGCGGGCCTTTGTGCCACCCGGAGCTCCCACCAATGTTGTGGCCACTGCGGGAGACAACCAGGTATCCGTGACGTACACGCCAGGATCGGCCAACGGAGCAAACGCGAACGAAATCAGCTACCAGTTCAGTGTCAGCGGCGGCGCCTGGCGGTCCGACTGGGTGAACAACCGCATCACGGCCGGAGTGCCGAACAACGGGCAGTACTCCATCGCCGTCCGCGGCGTCACAACGCTCGACGGCGAACGCTACGAGGGTTCACCTTCCGCGCCGTCGAATTCTGTTGCCCCCTACGGGCCTATAGGTCAGCCCGGCGTAACGGCCAACGGCAACAGCCAGACCGTCACGTTCAACTGGTCAGCCCCGGCCCGGAACGGCCGCGACATCGTCAGCATGGAGGTCAACGTGGACGGCGGCGGCTGGTCCGGCGTCGGTGTTGGCAGCGGCAGCCGCGAGGTCGGCAACGGCTATTCACAAACGCACAGCATCCAGGTACGTGCCACCGACGCCGCCGGCCAGTCGAGCACAAATTCGGCCTCCGCCCGAAGCCAGGACCCGCCGCCTAAGGAAGCGTGGATCTCGAGGGGCCAAAACTATACAGGAAATGCGTACAACGTTGTTGTCAACACGCGGAACTTCCCTGCAGGTAATTACCGGTATACGTGCCGCGCCGACGGCTCGCCGGGCGGCTGGCCGAACGGCACCAACATGGCACCTGTGTATTTCCCCGCTAACGGCTCCGTCCAGCTGAACTGCTGGACCGATTATGGCGGGCAAGGGCACGAGTGGATTGAGGTCGAAATTATTGGCGTCATGACCACCACCCGCTACCAGGGTCAGGGCGCATGGTAATGCCCCGCCCCATGGCCCACAGCCGCATCTTCAACGGCAGCACATCAAACGAAGGAACGACGAAATGGCACTGACAACGGAACACGCCGCGTGGTTTGCGGACACGTTTGCGAAGCTTGTTGACAACGTGGGACTGGCTGTCCTGGGCAAACCCGAGACCATCCGGCTTGTCTGCACGGCCCTGTTGGCTGAAGGGCACGTGCTCCTGGAGGACGCCCCCGGTACGGGCAAGACGTCACTCGCCCGTGCCCTCGCGGCCAGTGTCCAGGGCACCAACAACCGCATCCAGTTCACGCCTGACCTGCTGCCATCCGACGTCACGGGCGTGACCATCTACGATCAGCAGACCCGGCAGTTCGACTTCCACAAGGGGCCGATCTTCGCCTCGATTGTGCTGGCCGATGAGATCAACCGTGCATCGCCCAAGACACAATCCGCGCTGCTGGAGGTCATGGAGGAATCCAGGGTGACCGTAGACGGTGTGGGGCACGAGGTGGGCCGGCCCTTTATGGTCATCGCCACCCAGAACCCGATCGAGCAGGCCGGCACCTACCGGCTTCCGGAAGCCCAGCTTGACCGGTTCCTGATCAAGACGTCCATCGGATTCCCGGACCTCGATTCGGCCGAGAAGATCCTGGCCGGCGCGGCGGTCCGTAACCCCGCCGGAACACTGAGCCCCGTAGTCACCACCAAGGCGGTTGCAGACATGGCGGACTTGGCCGCGCGGGTCCACGTGGACGGCGCGGTGTTGAGGTACACCGCCCAACTGGCCCAGGAAACCCGCCACGCGCCCGAAACGCAGCTCGGCGTCTCAATTCGAGGCAGCCTCGCCATGATCCGGGCGGCCAAGGTCTGGGCGGCAGCGAACGGCCGGAACTACGTCCTGCCGGACGACATCAAGCGGCTCGCCGCACCGGTCTGGACGCACCGCATCACCATCGACCCGGAGGCCGAGTTTACCGGCATGACCGCGGAAAAGGTGCTGTCCAGGGTGCTCGCCGATGTGGCTGCGCCACTGGCCAAGCAGCCGGTTGGATGAGCCAGGTCATCACCGGCGCGAAAAGCGCACGGGCAGCGGTCGCAGCCGCCGCGCGGGGAGCATCGTCCGGAGCGGCAGCAGCAAGGAGAAGGATCGGAACGGCGTTGTCAGCCGTCAGCCGTTACGGTGCTCCGATCGGCAGGATCGCGGGACCCTTCGTTTCCCCTTCAGCGGCGGCCGCAGCGCGCCTGCTGAAAGTGCCCACGTCGTTCGGTTGGGCCGTTATGGGTGTGGCCGCCCTGTCGGCCACGGGGGCAGTGGCCTGGGGGTGGCAGGAGCTGAACACCTGGACGTTCATCGCCGTCGCGCTCGTTGTAGTGGCGTTGCCGTTTGTGCTGGGCAAGCTCTCGTACCGCGTCACCCTCGATCTCGCCCGCAACCGGGTTGTTGTCGGTGAACGGGCGGTGGGCCGGGTTGACGTGGAAAACACTGCGAAGCACAGGCTGTTGCCCGCACGGATTGAACTGCCCGTTGGACAGGGCCTGGCCTCATTCCACCTGCCTGGCCTTGACTCCGGCGAAACGCATGAAGAGCTGTTTACCATCCCGACAAACCGCAGAACGGTCCTTTCGGTGGGGCCCGTCAGGTCAATCAGGGGCGACGCCCTGGGACTGCTTCGCCGCCAGCTGGCGTGGACAGAGGCTGTGCCGCTGTTTGTCCACCCGCGGACTACGTCACTGAGCAATTCATCGTCAGGCCTTTTCCGGGATCTTGACGGGTTGCCCACCAAGGATCTGGCGAGCGACGACATCTCGTTCCACGCGCTCCGCGAGTACGTGCCAGGCGACGACCGGCGCTACATCCACTGGAAGTCGAGTGCCCGCACCGGCAAGCTGATGGTCCGGCAGTTCGAAGAGACGCGGCGATCCCACCTGGCCGTCGCACTGTCCACTAACCCGGAGCACTACCAGGACGATGTCGAGTTTGAGCTGGCCATCTCAGTGTGCGGATCGATTGCCCTCCAGAGCCTGCGGGAAGAGAAGGAGGTCACGGTCGTAACCCACGACAACGTGGTCCCGTCCCCCACGGGCAAACGCCTCCTCGACGGACTGGCTGCAGTCGACGCGTTCGATGCAGCTTTTGCGAAGCCGCGCCACTCTGCCCCGGGCGCATTCGCACAGAAAGTGGCAACGGATGTTGCCAATGCCTCGGTGATTACAGTCATTTTCGGTGGCCGTGTGGACATGAGAGAGATTCAAGCAGCGATTCGGAAAATTCCCCATGGTGTCCGTACAACTGTCATACGGTGTGTCCGGGACGAAGAGTTGGGACTGCGCAGCATCGCTGGAGCTTCCATGCTCACGCTCGGGCACCTCGAGGACCTCTCCCGCGGAGTGCGGAGGGTCGGCGAATGACACAGGCAGCCACTTCCCGCCGGGCACTGGAGCCAGGGACACTGATCAGCGACCTGGTCCAGCTCGGCTTGTTCCTCTTGCTTCTGGCCACCGGGACACTCGGCTTCAGCCGTGTGTTCGAAGGTGCTGACTACCTTGTTGCCGGTCTCGGAGGCGCTTTCCTGGGCCTGGGCGTTGCACTGCTGGGAGCGCGCTGGCGGTGGGGAATCCTCTCGGTAGCCGGCGCCACAACAGTGGCCTACTTCCTGTTCGGGGGAGCCATCGCGCTGCGGCCCACGGCCATCGCAGGTGCAGTGCCCACGCTGGAGACCCTGCGCGAACTCGCCCTGGGACCGGTGCTGTCCTGGAAGCAGCTC